>JBBRQU010000003.1:0-160779 GCA_038225855.1 Burkholderiales bacterium
ACCGAGCATCTCGTCGTACAGAGTCTCGCGGATCAGCGCGTGGCTAAAGCGGAACTGTTGCGTCTCGGGCACCACCTCAACCAGATGTTCGTTCAGCGCCTCTTCCAGCGCCTCCAGCAATTCGTCCTCAGTCTTGTCGGCCTCAAGCCGCACCAACAGGTGCAGATCGAAATTGCGGCCGATGCACGACGCGATCGACAGGTACCTCGCGGCTGGCAGCGACAGCCGATTAAGGCGTTTGCCGATGACCTCGCGCACGCCGGTCGGGATCTTCGTCAGCAACTGCGCCCTGTCGCTTCCGGCATCGAAGGCCTGCGGCGCGCGCACATCGATAATGTAGCGAAGGGTTTCTTCGAGAAACAGAGGGTGGCCTTCGGTCCGGGCGTGCAGCGCGCTGACGAAGTTGGCGGTGCCGACGCTGCCGCTGGCCGCGACCATCAGCTCCTCGGTTTCGCGGATGCTCAGGCCGACCAGTTCGATTCGCTGGCAGACCGAGGACCGGGCCAGATCGGACAAGGTCTCGAACAGCGGATGCTGGCGCGACAGTTCGGTGTCGCGGTAGGTACCCACGACCAGCAGCGCGCTGTCTTCCAACTCCGCGGCCAGGAAGCTGAACAGCCGCAACGAGGTGGCGTCGGCCCAGTGCAGGTCTTCGAAGATCAACAGCAGCGGTGCGCGCTGTGCGGCGCGGCGCCAGAACGCGGCAATCGCGTCGAACAGGTGAAAGCGCGATTCCGCCGAATCGCCGGCGGGTGCCGCTGCTGTGGGACGCAGCTTGAAATGCTCGGCCACTTCCGGAACGATGCCGGCGATGTCGGCCAGCCCTGAGCCGAAGGTCTGCGCCGGATCGGCGTCAGCACCGCTGCGCAAGTAGGTGCGGATCAACTGCCGCCACGGCCAGTAAGCCGGAGCGCCCGCTTCTTCGAGGCAGCGGCCCCACAGCACTTGCGTGCCGCCTTGCTCCGCCTGCAGCGCCAGTTGCTGGGTCAACCGTGTCTTGCCCATGCCTCCAGAGCCGGTCAGCAGCACGACTCGCCCGAAACCCTTGCGCGCGCCTTGAAGCGCCTTCGTCAACTGCGCCAACTCCGGCTTGCGCCCGACGAAAAGGCCAGCCGGTGGTGGGCTCGCGCGGGGAGATCGCGTACCGCCTTCACCCTTCGCACCCGGCACAACCGGTGGTGGTGGCTGGGTGGCGGCCGCTTCGGGCATTGTTGCGGCATCGGCGAGCGGCATCTCGACGGCGGGGTCCCCACCCCGGACGACGGCAAAGGCGCGAATCGGCCGGGCGATGTTCTTCAGCTCGTGTGGGCCCTTGTCGGTAAAGCTTGCGCTGACGCGGCCGTTGACCACACCACGCACGGCGTCGGAGACCACGATGCCGCCCGGCTCGGCCAGGCCTTCGAGCCGAGCTGCGACGTTCACGCCGTCGCCATAGACCGTGCCATCGTGCTTTTCGATGACGTCGCCAAGGTGCACGCCGATCCGAAAGTGCATGCGCAAGTGGGCTGCCTCGGCGGCGCCAGTCAGGGTCAGGGCCTGCTGGATTTCCAGCGCAGCGTCCACCGCGCCGGTGGCGGTTTCGAACACCGCGAGTACCGAATCGCCCGCCATGTCGATGACCCGGCCCTGATGCGATTCGATCTGCGCACGGAAGACCGCGCGCGCGGCATCCAGCGCCCTCAACGTCGCGCGCTCGTCCGCGGCCATCAGGCGCGAGAAACCAGCCGCGTCGGCCGCGAGAATGGCGGCGAGTTTGTGCTTGATGGAAGCGTCAGCCACTGGCGTCGGCTCGACTCAGTTGCACCGGCAGCTGGACCATACAGACATCGGCACGCTCTGAAGCACGGCAGCGGACTCGCAATCTTGATGATGGCAATGCCTCGCTTGGCGTGCCGACTCATTGTTGCACGTTCCGCGTAAGCGGCGCGTCGTCGCCCTCCATCGCCATGAGCCGTTTAGAAACGCGCCTGTGGCCCCATCGTTGGCGCCAACTGGTCCTGCGGCCAAGGGGTTACCTTCAAGGGTCGCAATCTGATCTGGCGTCGTGCTCTTCTATCGCGGGTACCGGCAACCCACGTCAGCAGAGTCGGGCCTCATGATTAATCTTTGAGCCGCCCCTCGCGCACGCCGAGGTCGGCTTTGCGGCAAGCAAACAGCTTAGGCGACTGTCGCTGATGGGTCGGCTGCAGCCCGAGGCGCTGATCCGATGAGTGACCGGTTCCGCGCGGCAAGCAGACGTCCTCCGACGTTCACTCGGAATACCTCGACTTCAAGAGACAGCATCCTGCTCCATGGTCCGACGACGCAGCGAAACTGTTTGGCTGGCGTTTCGGCCTTCGCTAATTCACGCGGAGGCGATCTTGTCTGTCGGATCGAAGAGAACAGCGCCGCCGGGCACGCAACACCGCTCGGGTCATTCCGCTCTCGATTCGGACCGACGAAACTGCGTCAATGTGATCTTTCAGCGTCCAATGTCCATTCTGGCGTCAAATATGCTTGTGCACTGTCCCGAGCGCCGTTGAAAGCGTGAAGAATATTTGTGGCCGATTCAGCAACCAAGAGATACGCCAAACCGTTTTTAGGGTCTTGGGAATTCGCAACATGAAGTGCTTGCACAATCTCGTGGATCGCAGGCAAATCTTCTGACAGCCACCGAACGATGCGCTTTATCCGCCCTTGTATGATTTCCGGAGGTGCCGCGCTGCCGAGCTCCAACAATTCATCGAGTTCACTCCTTACATCGTGTTCGGTCCAGTCAAGGGCGGAGCAGAGTGTCAAGATCGCCGCGCGATGTTCGGCGGACACTTCCATGGTCCGAATATTTTCTTCGATGTATGACGCGTTGGCGCGCATCTCTTGGGAGCAGAGTCGCGCAGCCTGTTGAAAATCGCTAAGTGCCGATGAGTTCAAGTTTCGCGGCTTCGTCAGTAATGCGACCGGCACGATGCGCGGCAAAGACCTCATCGCCTGCATTTGCTGCGATTGAAAATCCGGTGCGGCCCTTAGCGCGCCCCAGAAGTCCTCAGGCGTTGGCTGCCGCTTCGGTGATTCCGCCGGTGCGGAAGCATCTGGCGTAGTCGGAGATTGATCCATGTTCATCCCGAATGTTGAGCTCGGCGTCGAGCATTCCCGCGCGCCGCGCATATCCGCTTCGAGCGAGATCCGGCGCAGGCCCGCCGCGATCGCTTCCCCGCTCAACCGGTGGAACTGATCGAGCGGCATCGTGCGCAGCTCCTCCGGGCTGTAGTCCGACATCGGTCGGCTGGAGGCCTCGGTGGACGGCATCGGAGATTCGGCCTTCGACATGCTCTTGATCATACGCCGCCGCCTTCAGCGATTCACGAGTCGCGATAGTCCGAGCTTGCGCGGAGGTCGTCGATCATGGCGCTGCGGTAGTTAAGGCGGTGGAAGGTGCGCGGCGCTCGCCCATCTGGGCGCCGATGCGTGCAAAGGCGCGCGCAATGCGAGGATCGTTGCCGTAGTGGCGAAAGATCCCCTCGGCGTCGCCGCCATCCTTCGGTTCGGCGCTGTCTGGGGGTATATCTGGGGGCACAACCGCGATCGCGCCATACGAACAGCCGCTTGGCGCTTGTCGTCGATGCCCGGGGCGAACGGAGCAATCACGATGCGAGCTCCGTGAGGAACGCTTCGGGCTCGTAGTCGGCGTCGATGTGTTCGGACAGCGACGCCGCAATGGCCTGCTTGTGCCTCTCGAATGCGGGGTAGACAATCTCCTGAGCACGGCGCTTGCCAATCGCTCGGATCTGCTGCTCGAAGCGGCGACGGAACATCCGCGGCTCGGTAGTGGCGGTCATCGCTTGCACTCCGTCTGCAAGGCCTCGATCAGCTCGCGCGCATGGCCCTCGTCGAAGGTCACACCCTTCCGGCTGCGGACCATCTCCGTCGCGCCATTCGGCAGCCACCACACGCGGATGTCGACCACGGTCCGGCCCTTGTAATGGCTCCGCTCGACGCGGATCTCGGCTCTTTCCGACTTCTCGATTGCGATCATTCATCGCCCTATATAAGAAAAAAGCGCGTGACGCGAGGGAATTGAGAGACGGTCCCGACCCTGGTATTGCTTCCTCTCGACTTGAATCTGAGCGGTTTCGGACTTCCGGATGGCGTAGACGGTCATCGCTGGCCCTTACATAGGGATATAGAAAAGGCGCGCGCGCGCAGGAACGCAATGGGGCGATTCATGGTTCCGCCGCACGAATAGCCGACATCAACTGCCGCTGGTACTCGCGACGCTGAGCCGAGGTCAACTCGACGTCGAATCGAGGAACGCGAGGAAACCATTCGCAGGTCGCAATTGAAGCGTGCCCTTTCTTGATCGGAGGGATCGTCACTTCGGCTTCGAATTCACCGATCGCGAAACGAACGACCTTGCCTCGAACCGCGCTCATTGCGGACGCCCATGCTTTGCCGCACCCCACACCGCCCCCCCTAAAGGGGGGTGCGGCAGGTGCGGCAGTGCGGCAGCTTGGTCATGTAATAGGTGCGGCAAAGGTGCGGCAAAGGTGCGGCACGCCTCCGAAGGAAGTGCGGCGGAAGGTGCGGTAAGAGCGCTCATTGCGAGACCTCATCGATTCCGGGCAGAAAAACGGTCTTCGGCATGCGTTTCGAATCGTTCGCCATGCCCTCGCGGAGCCACTTGGCTTTCACCAACGCATTGAGAATTCGCTCGACCTCTTTGCTCCCTTGCGGGTCTGTGATGGCGATGTCCAGATGCGACGCGACCAGCCTTCCGAACCATCCACCGGCGGTCTTATTGACACGCGCGGTCACCGCAGGATCGTCTTGCGCGGCCGCGAGTGCCTTGATCGCGGCACAGTCGGTGAACTGCAGGGAGGCGAGGGGGCCAGGTAGTGACCATGGGGTCGGAACGCCAACGCGGTCACCGTCGTTGTATGGCTCTCGCGCATTCCCGAGTGCGATCGTTTCGAGCTTGAACCAATCGCGCGCGTCGACCGGCGCAGCAAAGTTCGCCTTTCCATATGGATTGACGGAAACATAGTGCCGTCGCTCTTTCGATTCGATGCCGAACGCCTGAGCCTCCTTCTCGCTCATGGCGGACATGAGACGCACCGAACGCGCCGACCCGATCATCGCTACCGCGCCACGCACGTCGTCGATGCTTGCCTCGTTGCCACCGTTCTTTCGAATGTGATGGACCAGCTCCACGGAGACCCCGCAGTCGTGCGCGATCTGGCGCCACTGCGCCATCACCTGCTTCACTTGGTCGTTCAGGCTTTCCGAGACCGCATGACTCTCGACGAACGGGTCAACGATGAGCACGTCGATCTGTCGCCGACGAAGCTCTGTCTTCAAAGCCTCGACGTCGGCGATGTTGATGTAGACCCCGTCGCGAGTCTCTCGCGCGATGATCAACTCGCGGTCGCGGCCACTGTCAACGAATAGGCCGTCGAGGTCCGCTTGGGCGATGTCATAGCGAAGGCAGATTGCACCGATGCGTCGGTCAAGCTCCGTGCGGTCGTCCTCGAGATTCATCACCCAGACGCGCTGCTTGCCGCCGAAGACCCGGTCGCGCCCGAGCAGGTCTTTGCCGAGCACCATCGAGACCGCGTCAACCAGATCGCGCATCGATTTGCCGGCTCCGCCCGAGCCCGCAGTAACGCTCACGTAGCCGCGGTGGAAATGACTTCCGAATACATACTGGCGGGGCGGTAGGGTCGAGGGGTCTACCCAACGATAAGGGGTAGCGGTCCATTCTCTTGCTGATGCTGGCGGTGGCACCGGTGGCGGTATGTAGGGCTCGGATGTCGGATCACGCGTTCTGCGCGGACTCTTGCGCGTGATCGCGCCGTGGAGCGGCACCTCAGCCAGAGCCGCTGCGACCACGCTCATGGCCAGCCGCCCCGCGATTCAGCGATAGCCCATGCTTTGGCCGACTCAATCACGTAGGCCTCGACCCAGGTGCCATGCTCACGCCATGCCGATTCGCCGAGGGCGTGCCGACTGCGGGCAATAGCACAGTCACCGTGTTTGATCGCGGCCGCGCGGATCTCGTCAGCGCTCATGCGAGCGAGCGCTCCAGCCGCTTTTGAATCGATCGACAGAAGCCGCGCTGGACGCCGGAGCTACCTTCCAGATCGACGATCGCTTGACTCAATGCTTCGGGATGCGCCGTTGCACAAGAGACTGAATCGAGAAATCGAGATGCGAGGCGCGTCCCTTCGAGGTGGGCGGCGACCGCGTCTGAGATCGCTGCGCTCACGCCGCTTCTCGCTCGACGTGATTCTCAATCCACGCTAGTAGGTCTGCGGGGCGGTAGCGAACGGCCCGCCCGACGCGCACAAAGGGAATTCCGTGCCGACGCGTAGTTCGGTCCTGTTCGACGAACTGCAGTGAGACGCCCAGTACCCCCGCGGCTTGCTCCGTGGTGATGAGCGGTTCAATCTGCTTCGCCGGCAGTGGAAGCACTGCGGCTTGTCCTTGCTGAGCCATGTTTACCTTCTCCGAGGTGTCCCCGATAACGTCGAGGACCATGGCCGCATTCTTAGCCGCAACAAATGCCGAAAACAGCACAACAATTGCCGAATTTAGTCGCCCATTCCGGAAGTCTTCTTGGCGGTGCTGTCCAGTTTTTGAAGGCGGTGGGCGAGCTGGTCGAGTTGTGTCCCGACGGTGTGCTTACCCCAAGACTTGAGAAGTAGGGTCGCCATCTCCTTTAGCACTTCGATGCGCGTCTTAAATCTGCCGCTCGCGACAGCCTGATCGACGATCTTCCTCACCGCGCGGGCCTCTGGAAGATTTGAATGCGCCGTCCGTCGACCTCTCTTCTTTGGCACAAAACTCGTGTACTTGGAGACCTTCTTCGGCCGACCCACGGAGCCTGGGCTCTTAAGCGCTTCGATCATGATAGCCAAAGCCGCGGTGTCGTTCTGCTCCACCGACAGCTGATTTTCCAGCTTCAGCAACAAGGGAAAGTAGGCAGACATTGCGCTCACTAGATCGACAAGGTCCTGCTTATCGGAAGCGCAAATCGCGCGTCCCAGCAGATGTTCAACAAACATTGTCCCAGTGCTAGTTTGGAAGGGGTTCACCGTCCCTAGCACTGCGCACCATTGCTTGTAGTCTTCGAGCAACGAACCACCGTCCTTGGGAAGCTCGACGCTCACAGCATGATCAAAACAAAGGTGTCGTGCATCGTGATCATGCGTTTCCTTTTACGCCCCTTGAAGAGAAGCCGCGCCAGCCAGGCAAGGGAACCTGGTTTTCGCCCCCTCGGGCTAGGCGCAGCTATTCGATGATGAATGAGCCAGCTTCAAGCCGATAGCTATCGCCCCCGCGGTAGCCGCTTCGTCCTCGCTTCTTTTGCGGCCCGCGATGAGCACAGACGGTCAATCTCGCCCTCCAACTTGCCGATGCGGAGCGCGCGCGTCAGGCTCGGCAGCGCCCCGGCGACGTTAGGCAGTCTTCTTGATTGGGACAACAACGCCTTCCTTCTTCCAGCCGCCCGCCTGCAAAATTGCCGACGTCGCACCCTGAACTGATTGCCTGACTGGATCCTGATCGAGACGCGCGTAGATCGCCGTCGTCGCGACGTTCCGATGATTCAGGCTCTTGCCGATGATCGCGAGCGATGCGCCCATCTTGGCTTGCCAGCTACCTAGAGTGCGACGCAAGTCGTGAATGCGGAGATCCTCGAGAACGAACTGATCGGGCCGAATGCCAAGCTTCGCAGCCTGAGACTTGTGTTTCGCCACGGCTGTGTCGGGGTCCGCTAGTGCCAACGCCTCAGCGGCTTCTTTCTTCTCACCCGACCATTTGCCGGCAATGCCGACCGCGTGAATGAAACCGAGTGTCGCCGCTCGCGCCAAGATGCGATGCCACCCCTTGATCGGCTCTATCAAGTGCCCGGACTTCCCATCGCCCGGAAATACGAATTGCGATTCGCTGACGGCTCTCCGACCCTTCAGCAGTTCTATCGCTTCGGTCGACAGGTTCACAGTCTGCGGGTCGTCGTTTTTCGTCCTCTCGATGCGCCATTCGGCGCGCTCAAGCGAAATATCCTTCCAGCGCATCGACAGGACATTGGCCCGGCGAGCGCCGGTTAGAAGCGACATCAAAAGATAATCACGGATCGCTTCGTTGGACTCAGTCGCAAGCGCTGCGAAGAAGCGCGGTAGCTCGTCAGACTGCAAGAAACGATCCCGGCTTTGCTCGGGGTTGCGCTTGATGCCTTGTGCGGGGTTGTCCTCCCATAGACCCGCTGACTTCGCCCATCCATACACGCTCGACACCAGCGCCAGGACGCGATTAGCGGTCGTTGGCTGGCCTTTCAGCGTTAGCTTGCTGTGGACACTGGCAATCTCTTTGCGCGTCACTGTAGAGAGCTTCCTGGCGCCGAGCGTGCGCTCCAGATGCATCTTGAACTTCGTCTCGTCTTCTTTCCACGTCCGTTTGTTGGGCTTCGCGTGGCGGGCGATGTAATCGGAGAAGAGTTCGCCAAACGACTGCTCGCCTTTCTTGTCTCGCACCTGCTCGGCAACGCTCTTGCCAGCGCCAAGGGCAGCAATCACCTTCAAGGCATCGCGTTGAGCGTTATCGACCGTGAGATCGGGAAAGCGGCCGAGGGTCACGCGCTCAACGGCACCGCCCTTCACACGTCGCCGAACTGAGAAAGTCTTCACGCCATTCGGAGTGACACGCAGTTCTAAGCCTTGCACTTTCGTGTCACGAGCGACCAAGCGCTCGCCCTCGTCAGGTGCCTTGAGCGCCTCGATGGTGGCCTTCGTGAATCTGAACAACTTGCTTGCCGCCATGTCCGTAAGTCACTCCAGGGTCACGCCGGGGTCACAGAAAAGGTACAAGGCGGAGTGTCTCAGTACAACTCAGAAGGCGCAAGGAGTATCGTAAATACTTGTTCTATATGCCTACAAGTAAATCGGTGAAACTCAGTGAAACTGCCGACTCACGGAATCATAATCCGCAGGTCCGGGGTTTCGAGTCCCTGATCCGCCACCAATCTTCCAAGCTCCTGATCTCCTTCGCGGAATCGGGGGCTTTGTTTATCGGGTGTTCCTATCGGTGATCCTAGGCCGACTTCGCTCCCGAACCTGTCCAAGTCCCGCCACGGCGTTTACTATCTCAGGCTGCAACGCTGCGGGCTGGACCTCAAATGCAGCCTCTTCACCCGTCTTTAGTGGTCATTCACCAAAGGTCTTCATGTCGGCGGTCCAGCAGTCGACCTTGCGGCAGACGCTACGGACGGCAACCGACGAGCCGCACCACCGACTCCACCGCCATGCCGGGTTAAGCGGCGTGCAGCGCGGCACAATCAGCCGTCGGTGTTACCGCGCGCTGCTCACCCGCCTTTTCGGTTTCCATGCTCCGTTCGAGGACGCTGCGTCGAACGGGCGCGAGCGCAGTAGCTGGTTAATCCTGGACCTCGAGAGTCTGGGCGTGGACCGCGGGCTGCTGGCGACGATCCCGCGATGCGCGGTCGTCCCTGTGCTGCAAACCGCCGAGCGCCGGCTCGGTGGTATGTACGTCGTCGAAGGAGCTGCGATTGGGGGCCGTACGCTCGCACGTGGCCTTGACCGCATGCTCGGTCCCGAGGCGATCGAAGGACGGCGTTTCTTCCTCGGACGCGGAAGCGAGACTGGCGATGCATGGGGCAAGGTGCTTGCGCAACTCGAGGTCGTCGCGTGCGACGATGTGTCGATCGCGGCCGTCGTCGGTGCAGCGGTCGAAACCTTCTCGGTGTTCGAGGAATGGCTGAAGGGTTGGAATACTTCAAGCGATGACTGACATGGAAATGATGACGAACGGTCTGGACATCACGAATTGCGATCAAGAGCCCATACACATACCGGGTTCGATCCTGCCTCACGGCGCGATGCTGGTGCTCGATGCAGAGTCGCTCGAAATCCTGCAGGTGGCCGGCGACGTGACCGGCCTACTCAGCAAGACGATCGACGAGTTGCTAGGCGGATCGGCAGCGATGCTGTTCACGCCAGCGCAGGTCGCCCATCTGCGAGCGTTGATCGTTGCGTCCACTCTCGTCAAGCCCCGGCATCTGCTCGACCCGCTTCTTCGCGTCGTCCCCGATCGTCCGCTCGACGCAAGCATCCACCGCAGCGGCGGTGCGCTCGTGATCGAATTCGAAGAGGCCGATCCGAAGAACCGTTTCGCTGCGGACCCGCTGGCCGGAGTACAGCAGATGATCGAAGGGTTCGATCAGGCGGAATCGCTGCAGGCCCTTTGCCATCTCGCCGCCGCAAGCGTACGCGAAGTCGCTGCATACGACCGTGTGCTGATCTATCGCTTCATGCTGGACGATTCCGGGTGGGTGATCGCCGAAAGCCGCGAGTCGCATCTGGAGCCCTTTCTGGATCTGCACTATCCGGCCGCGGACATCCCGAAGCAGGCGCGGGCGCTCTATCTGAAGAGCTGGCTGCGGCTCATCACGCAGGTCAACTACGACCCGGCGCCGCTGACGCCCACGCTCAACCCGCAGAGCGGGCAACCGCTCGACATGAGCTACTCTATCCTGCGCGACGTCTCGCCGATCCATCGGCAATACCTGCGCAATATGGGCATCGATGCGTCGATGTCGATCTCGATCATCCGCGGCGGCAAATTGTGGGGCCTGATCGCCTGCCACCACTACAGCCCGCGTCGCCTCCCGCGCCATCTGCGGGCCATCTGCGAATTGTTCGGGTCGATGTTCTCGCTGCAACTCGAAGCGCGCGAGCAAGGTGAACAGTTCGAGGAGCGACTGGCAAGCCGGATGGTGCTGCAGAACCTGATGCTGAACCTCGCGAGCGCCGACGACTACGCGATCGGTCTCACGCAGCAGTCGCCGAATCTGCTCGACTACATCCATGGCGGCTTAGGCATCAGCGGAGCAACGCCGAAGGGCGGCGTCGCCGTCTGCGTGTCGGGCGAGCTCACACATCTCGGCATTACGCCGAACAAGGCGCAGATCGAGAGTCTGGTCGCGTGGTTGAACGGGCATGTCGGTCAGGCCGGGGGGATCTATGCGACCGACCGGCTCGGCGAAGTCTGGTCACCGGGGGCCGGGCTAAGCGCGGTCGCTGCGGGCATCCTCGCCATCTCGGTGGCGCCGGAACCCTCGAACTACATCATCTGGTTCCGGCCCGAGATGGTGGTCGATGTAAGCTGGGCCGGCGCGCTGGACAAACATGTCGAGTCAACGCCGGACGGCGACCGACTGGCGCCGCGCCAATCGTTCGAGGTCTGGAAGGAAACGGTCGCCGGTCGCAGCGTGCATTGGACAGCGGCCGACCGAGATGCGGCCTTCGATCTGCGCATTTCGCTGCTGCACGTGGTTCTTCGCCGTATCAGCGAAGCGGCTCACGAACGCAAGAAGGTGGCCGAGCGCGACCAGCTGCTGATGGTGGAACTGGATCACCGCGTGAAGAACACGCTGGCGAACATCCAGGCCCTGGTGCTTCAGACCAGCCGGAGCGCCGAGTCGCTGACCGGCTTTGTCGAAGGTCTGGACGGTCGCATCCAGTCGATGGCGAGGGCGCACAGCCTGCTTTCGCAGAGCCGTTGGGAAGGCGTCTCGATCGAAAAGCTAGTCCGCGAAGAACTCGACCCTTACAGTCGCGAGAAGTACCAGATCACGGTGCGTGGACCCGATCTCATGCTGACGCCGAAGTCGGCCCTGTCGCTGTCGCTGGCGATCCATGAACTGGCTACCAACGCGGCCAAGTACGGCTCCCTCCGTCGGCCGGGCGGCCGCGTCGAGGTCCGGTGGGTGACGACGTTAAAGGATGGTATCGACCTGTCGTGGACTGAGTCGGGCGGGCCGCCGGTTCTGCAGCCGAAGCATCGTGGCTTCGGCTCGACACTGATCGAGCGCGCGCTGGCGATGGAAACGGGTGGGAAAGCGAGCGTCCAGTATGTGTCCGAAGGTGTCGTCTGCGAGATGTCCTTGCCTGCGACCGCCATTGCATCGCGTATGGTCGAAGGCGACGTGACGCCGCTGCCTTTCGACGCGAAGGTAGCTGAGGTCGCGGATGGGGCCGAGACACCCTACCGCGTTCTCGTCATCGAAGACTCGTTCTTAGTCGTGACCGTTCTCGAAGGTCTTTTCGAGGACCTGGGTTGGCAACTCGTTGGCCCGGCAACGCGGCTGGACGAGGCGGTAAGCATGGCTTACAGCGAAGCGATTGACGTCGCGCTCGTCGACGTCAATCTCAACGGCAAGATGTCATGGCCCGCTGCGGCGGTGTTGAAGGACCGAGCAATCCCTTTCGTCTTCACGACCGGATATGACGCAAGCAGCGTCTTGCCAAAGGAATTTGCCGGGCATGGGGTGGTCGGCAAGCCGTTCCGATTCGAAGAGGTGGAAGCCCAACTCCGGCATGCAATCCGCAACGCACGAGCGAAGCACCCTAGTTAGGGCGCTGATTTCACTTCGGTGTCGCGGCACCCCTTCCGTCGCAAAGGCTGCGTACCGTTCCGCAGCTGCGACGCGCAAGCCACGAATCACCCTCGTGAAACCGACTCGGTCGACTGCTCACACGCGCGGATTGACAGCGGCAGGTTCGGGCGCTAACTTAAGTTACCAGCCGGTTACCAGCGGACCGGAACACATCGACGGCACCGCAACTGCCATCGTGAAGGTTTCTCATGAAGGCTCCCGATTTCGACTACTGCAAGCCGCGCTCGCTCGACAGCGTTTTCGACGTGATGGAACGGCTCGGTGACCAGGCGCAACTGCTCGCGGGTGGGCAGAGCCTGATGCCGACGCTGAACATGCGCCTGTCGTCGCCGGCGATGCTGATCGACCTTCACGGCATCGAAGCGCTGTCTGGCGTGCGCGTCGAGGGTGATGCACTGTGGATCGGTGCGTTGACCACCCATCGCGAGATCGAGACGTCGCCTTTGATTCGTGAACACGCGCCGCTCCTGGCGAAGGCCGTGAGACACGTTGCGCACGCGGCGATTCGCAACGTCGGCACCTTTGGCGGCAGCATCGCGCTTGCCGATCCGGCGGCGGAATATCCGGCTTGCGCGCTGTGCATGAACGCGAGCTTCGTGTTGGCGTCGCGCGCCGGACAGAGGCGCATCCGCGCCGCAGATTTTTTTCTCGATCTCTATCAAACGGCGATGCGGCCGGCAGAGATACTCCTGGGCGCCGAGATTCCCTTGTCGGCGCCGTCTTCGCGATTCGCATTCGGCGAACTCGCGCGACGCCATGGCGACTATGCGATCGTGGGACTCGCCGCACACGCCCGCATCGAATCGCAGATTCTGCGCGATGTACGGCTCGCGTATCTCGGCGCGGCCAGTACCCCGGTACTCGCGCACCGCGCCGCCGCGAAGCTCGAGGGGCAAGAGCTGTCGTCCGCATCGCTGGCCGCAGCGCAAGCGGAACTCGAACACGACCTCGACGCGCCTGCCGATCTCACCACGTCGCGCGCCGCCAGGCTGCATCTGGCGCGCGTGCTGACTGGCCGCGTGCTTGCCGAACTCACCGAAGGGCTCACTGCGGAACCCACCGACGAAGCCGCGCGATGACGCATCTGAAATCCACCACGCTCACCGTCAACGGCGTACGCATCACGCGTCACATCCCGGCGCGCATGCATCTCGTCGATTTCCTGCGCGACGAACTCGACCTGACCGGCTCGCACGTCGGTTGCGAGCACGGGGTGTGCGGCGCGTGCACGGTGCGCGTCGATGGGCTGATCGTGCGTGGTTGCCTGATGCTCGCCGTTCAGTGCGATGGCGCGACCGTGGACACCATCGAAGGCATTTCCGAGTCGGGCGAAGCGGCGCCTTTGCAAGCGGCGTTCCATCGGCTCAACGCTCTGCAATGCGGCTTCTGCACGCCGGGCATGTTGATGGCCGGACTCGATCTTCTCGAGCATAGCCCCGACGCGAATCGTGAACAGATCCGCGAACACCTGTCAGGCAACTATTGCCGCTGCACGGGCTATCAAGCGATCGTCGATGCGGTGGAGTCGGTGCTGGTCGAGCGGCGCAAGGCCGCGTCATGAACGCGCCGCGCGATCTCGACTGGTTGGCGTCGAGTCCGGTTGCGGAAGCGCCGAAACAACCTCTCGCGCCCACGCAAACCACTACCGGTTACATCGGCGCGAGCGAGCCGCGTCCCAATGCCTTGCGCCTGCTCGAAGGCCGCGGGGCGTACATCGACGATCTGCGCTTTCCGCGTCTCGCGCATGTCGTCTATTTCCGCAGCCCGCATGCGCACGCGCGCATCGTGTCGCTAGCTCTCGAAGAAGCGCGCAAGCAGCCTGGTGTGATCACCTGCCTCGACGGCCGCGCCATCGCCGAATACTGCACGCCGTGGGTCGCGGTGCTTGCGCATCTAAAGGGCATCAAGTCGGCGCAGCAACACGCCGTCGCGATCGATCGAGTCTGCTCGCAAGGCGAAGCCGTTGCCGCGATCGTGGCCGAGACGCGCGCACAGGCCGAAGACGCGCTCGCATTCGTGCATGCCGAATTCGAAGAGTTGCCCGCGGTCACCGACATGCACAAGTCGCTCGCGGGCGGGGTCGTGATTCACCCCGAGCTCGGCGACAACGTCTGCTTTCATCGCGAGCACGACACCGGCGACGTCGATGCCGCATTCGCGCGCGCCGACCTGATCGTCGAAGACTGCTTCGAGATGGCGCGCCACACCGGCGTCACGCTCGAGGGCCGCGCGATGCTGGCCGACTACAACCCGTCCGAGCACGCGTTGACGGTTCATCAGGCGACGCAGGCGCCGCACATGATGCAGGACATCCTGTCGCGTCACCTCGGCATTCCCGAGAGCAACGTGCGCGTGATCTGCAAGGACGTCGGCGGCTCGTTCGGCATCAAGGTGCACGTCTATCCCGACGAGATGGCGACCGCTGCGATCTCGGTGATGTTGAAGCGACCGATCAAGTTCATCGCCGATCGGCTTGAATCGTTTCTCACCGACATCCATGCGCGCGAACATTCGATCAAGGTGCGCATCGCGTGCATGAACGACGGCGAGATTCTCGCGTTCGACCTCTACGACCTCACCGCGATCGGCCCGTATTCGGTCTATCCGCGCACCAGCGGCATCGAAGGCAACCAGGTCGTCAATCTCACCGGCGGTCCGTACAAGCACCAGCACTATCGCGCCAAGCTCGACGTGGTCTTCACCAACAAGAACGTGTGCTGCCAGTACCGCGCGGTGGGCCACCCGATCGCGGTCGCGTTGACCGAAGGCATCGTCGATCTCGCTGCGCAGAAGCTAGGCATCGATCCGGCCGAATTCAGGCGACGCAACCTGATCGCCGACGACGCGTATCCGTACACCTTCCCGTCCGGCATCAAGTTCGAAAAGCTGTCGCACCATCAGTGCCTCGACAAGCTGCTCGCGCTGATGGATTACGACGGTTTGCGTGCCGAACAAGTCGAGTTGCGCAAGCGCGGCATCCATCGCGGCATCGGTCTGGCCGCAATGATCGAAGTCACCAACCCGTCGCCTGCGTTCTATGGCGTCGGCGGCGCGCGCATCTCCGCCCAGGACGGCGCGACCCTGCGGCTCGATCCGACCGGCATGGTCAACGTGCTCGTCAGCATCACCGAGCAGGGTCAGGGCAGCGAAGGCATCGCCGCGCAAGTCGCAGCGACGGCCGTGGGCGTGACCATGAAGAGCGTGCGTGTGACGACCGGCGACACCGCGGTCACGCCGTACGGCGGAGGGACGTGGGCTTCGCGCGGCGCGGGCATCGGCGGCGAAGCGATCTTCCAGGCGGGCAAGGCCTTGCGTTCGAACATCCTCGACGTGGCCGCGGCGATACTCACGGTGGACCGCGCGCTGCTAGACATCGTCGATGGCCAGGTCGTCGATCGGCTCACGGGCGCCGCGCGCATGCCGTTGTCCGAAGTGGGCCGCGTCGCGTACTTTCGTCCCGATACCTTGCCGTTGAATTTTCAATCGGAGCTCACCGTCACGCGCCACTACACGCCGCGCGGCTACGGCTTCGCGTTCACCAACGGCATCCAGGCGTCGCTGCTCGAAGTCGATGTCGAGACCGGCTTCGTCAAGTTGCTCAAGCACTGGTGCGTCGAGGACTGCGGCACGGTCATCAATCCGATGCTGGTCGACGAGCAATTGCGCGGCGGCATCGTGCAAGGCATCGGCGCGGCGTTGTTCGAAGAGTGCATCTACTCGGACGAGGGCCAGTTGCTAAACGGCTCGATGGCCGACTATCTCGTGCCGATGTCGGGAGAGATGCCCGACATGATCATCGGGCACGTGTGCACGCCGACCGCGACGTCGGAGCTGGGCGCGAAGGGCGCAGGCGAAGCGGGTACCGCAGGTGCGCCCGCTGCGATCATGAATGCGATCAACGATGCGTTGTTGCCGTGGCGTGCGCGCGTGACGGCGCAGCCGTTTACGCCGGAGCGGATATTGCGGGCGTTGGGGAAGGTTTAACAGCGCCGCGCGAATCGCACTTCGCCGGGGAGACGGCGCGAGCGAGACATCAAACCGCGCAGTACCTCTCCTGAATCTCGCGATCGGCAAGCAGTGTCGCCGACGTATCGTGATGCACGATCACGCCCTGATCGAGGATGTACGCGCGGTCGGACAACTGCAACGCGCGCTCGACGTTCTGCTCGACCAGGAGGATGGTCGTGCCCGCATCTCGCAAGTTCGCGAACAGCTCGAACATCTCGTCGACCAGCACCGGCATGATCCCTTCGCACGGCTCGTCGAGCAGGATCATCGCAGGCTCGCTCATCAGCGCGCGCGCGATCGCCAGCATCTGCTGCTCGCCGCCCGACATCGACGAGGCTTCCTGATCGAGCCGCTCTGCGAGTCGCGGAAAAGTCGTCGCGATGCGATCGATCATTTCCTTTTCGCGTTTCAACAGCGGCGACGCGATCAGCCCGAGACGCAGGTTCTCGCGCACCGTGAGACCCGGGACAATGCGGCGTTCTTCGGGCACATACGCGAGGCCGAGGTGATAGCGGCGATGCGCGGGCGCCCCGAGAATCTCGGCGCCGTCGAAGCGCACTTGACCTCGGCGGCGACTCAACAGACCCATGATGGTCTTCAATGTGGTGGTCTTGCCGGCCCCGTTGCGGCCCATCAAGGTCACGATTTCGCCGCGCGAAACCGTGAGCGAGATGCCCTGGATGATGTGGCTGCGGTCATACCACGCGTGCAGGTCTTCGACCTGCAGCATGGGGCTTTCGGCTACGCGGTTCATGTGGCACCCTGACCGAGATAGACGCGCTTGACTTCTGAGTTCGCGCGGATTTCATCGGGCTTGCCTTCGGCGAGCAACTCACCGTGATGAAGCACGATCAGGCGATCGCAAAGACCCATCACGAGCTTCATCTTGTGCTCGACGAGGATCACGGTGCGCTCGGCGGCGAGCGTTGCGATCAAGTCCATCATCACGCGCGTTTCCTCGGGCGACATGCCGGCGGTGGGTTCGTCCATCAGCAACAGACGCGGCTCGCTCGCAAGAGCGATCGCGACTTCGAGGCAGCGCTGCTGGCCGTGCGCGAGATCGCGTGCGGGCTGGTTGCGCGCGCGGGTGAGGCCGACGCGCGCGAGCAAGGCGTCGGCTGCTTCGATGAACTCGGTCATGTGCGCGCGCGACTTCAACAGCTCGAAGCGACGGTGCCGCATTTGCGCGGCGATGCGCACGTTCTCGTGCGCCGACAGGTGCGGAAAGACGTTGGTGATCTGAAACGATTTCGCAATGCCCTGCCGCGCGAACGCATGCTGCGGTGAACCGGTAATGTCGCGGCCCTCGAACAACACGCGGCCGCCGCTTGGCACGAGCGCGCCGGAGAGCACGTTGAACCAGGTACTCTTGCCCGCGCCGTTCGGCCCGATGATGGCGGTCAATCGACCCGCATGGAACGCGACGCTCACATCCTTCAACGCGGTGAAGCGTCCGAAGCACATCGATACCGATCGGCTTTCGAGGATCGGAACGGACGTCGCCGAGGACGTCGACAAAGGCTCCGACGAAACTGCGGCGTTCATGCCGGCCTCTTTCGAACCCAATGCAGGATCGATCCCCAGATGCCGCGCGGAAAGAACAGCACGAAGCCGATGAAGATCACGCCGACCACGCCCTGCCAATAGCGCGTGATGTTGGTGACCAGATCTTCGGCGAGCAGAAACACGGCAGCCCCGACGATCGGCCCGAAGAACGTCCCCATTCCGCCGAGCAGCGTCGTCATCACCACCTGCCCCGACGTCAGGTAGTGCAGCGAATCGATCGGGACGATCGCCAGATGCAGCGCGCGCAGTGCGCCTGCGAGCCCGCAGATCGCAGCCGAGATCACGAACGCGAGAAGCTTGGTCAACGCGACGTTGTAGCCGCAAGCGGCCGCGCGCCGCTCGTTCTCGCGCACCGCCTCGAGCACCGCGCCGAACGGCGACGCCAGCACGCGCGACACCAGCCACAGCGCGAGCATCACGAACACCAGGACCACGTAATACTTGGTCAGCGGATTGATCAGGTCGATGTTGACGCCGCCGAAATGCAGGGGCTTGACGTTGATGTTGCGCAGACCGTTCTCGCCGCCGGTCAGTCCTTCACTCTTGTAAATGATGTAATACACACATTGTCCGAGCGCGAGCGTGACCATCGAAAAGTAGATGCCCTTGCTGCGGATCGCGAGTGCGCCCATCGCAGCGCCCGCGAGCGTCGCGACCACCACGCCGAGAAGAATCGCGAAGTACCACGGCCAGCCCCACTGGACCATCACGATCCCTGTCCCGTAGCCGCCGAGACCGAAGAACGCGGCATGGCCGAACGAAAGCAAACCCGTGTAGCCGAACAGCACGTTGAAGCCGATCGCGAACAATCCGAAGATCAGAATGTTGACCGACAGCGCTTCGTAAGGCACGACGAACGGCATGACGAGCAGCACGAGGCCTACCGCGAGCACGCGGTGGCGGGCGATCAGCGCGACGAGGCCGTGCATCGAATTCTGCATCAGCCCATCAATCCCGCACGCCCGAACAGCCCCTGCGGCCGCACCAGCAGCACCGCCGCCATCAGCACGAAGATCGACATGTCGGCGAACGGCGGCGCATAGAGCGAAGTCAGACTGTAGACGATGCCGACCAGAAGTCCCGCGACGACCGCGCCGGGCAAGGAACCCATGCCGCCCACCACGGTCACGACGAACGACTCGGCGAGCACCGGGATACCCATCTCGGGCGTGACCGCGCGTATCGGCGCAGCGAGGACGCCCGACAGTCCCGCGATGGCCGTACCCAGAGCGAAGACGATCAGCCACACGCGCGAGATGTCGATACCGAGGATGCGCACGATGTCGGGATTGCGAGCGCCGGCGCGGATGATCAAACCGTAGCGCGTCTTCTCGATGAACAGCCACAGCGCACCCACGACGACGGCCGTGGCGACGATGAGAAACAAGCGGTAGAGCGGAAAGAAACCGATGCCGATGTTGACCGCGCCGCGCAGTCCCGGCGGCGTCCCGGCCGGCATGCCTTCGATGCCGAAGATGAAGCGGATCGCATCGACCAGCACATACGACAGGCCGAAGGTCAGCAGCAGCGGATAGTCGATGCCGCGTCCGTACAGCGGCCGTACGAGAAAGCGCTCGACCACGAGGCCGACGCATCCCGCCACCAGCGGAACCAGCACCAGGCTGAACCAGAAATTGCCGGTCAGTCCGAGGAAGAAAACGCCGACGTACGCACCCACCATGAAGAACGCGCCGTGCGCGAAGTTCACCACCGTGAGCATGCCGAAGATCAGCGACAGGCCGGTCGCGAGCAGCACGAACACCGAGCCGAGCGCGACGCCGGTGACGATTTGAAGGAGGAAGAGGTTCAGGTCGGGCACGTAATAACCACGTCGCCCCGGACGACGGTTGCACGCCGTCGCTTGGGTTCCGGCCTTCGCCGGGAAGACGACGAGGGCGCCATCGCTAAGCCTTGAACCCCAACTCCGAACACGTCCTCAAATTCTTCTCGGTAGGCGCTTCGACCGAAACGATGTTGAACACATCGTTCTTGTCCTTCTGGTCTTTCGACTTCGACTCGACGATCAGCACCGACTGCACCGACTGGTGATCGCAGCCGCGATAGAACTGCGGGCCTTTGTAGAAATCGTATTTGAGCGCGGCAAGCGCGGCCGCGACTTTCTCGGTGTCGGTCGTGCCCGCGTTCCTGACCGCCGTGAGTATCGAGCGCACGCCCGAATAGCCCAGCGCGCCATAGTCCGACGGCACGGCGCCGTCGTAGGCCTTGCGGAATTTGTCGTTGAAGGCCTTGGCGCTCGGCACCGTGTCTTCGAGCCGCCAGTAATACGAAGTGCCGCCGACCACGCCGTCGAAGGCTTCGGCGCCGCCGGCTTGGCGCGACGTGTAGAGCAATACCGGAGCGACCAGCCGCGTGGTGGATTTGAGGCCGAAATCGGTCGCCTGCTTGACCGAGTTGACGAGGTCGCGGCCGAAATTGCACAGGCACAGGATGTCGGGCTTCAACGATTGGATGCGCGGCAGGAACGCAGAGTAGTCGGCCGCGCCGATCGGGTGGCGAATGTCGGCCAGCGTCTCGATGCCGAACTCTTTTCCCGCGACCTGAAAGCCGCGAACCATCTCGGTCCCATACGCATAATCGGCCGTGAGGAACACGACCTTCTTGCCGTACCTGGGGAACACGTAGCGGCCGACCGCGCCGGCCGTCATGTGCGGGTTGAGCGCTTCGTGAAAGGTGTACGGGCTCGCGTCCTTGATCTCGTTGATCGCGTCCGACTGGCTGATCGAATTGAAGATCACCTTGCGTTCTTTGGTGACGTTGTTGATCGCCAGTTGCACCGCGGCCGAAAGCGAGCCGACCACGAAGTCGACCTTGTCCTTCTCGATCAATTCGAGCGTGCGCGTCGCGGCTTCGCCGGCGTTCAGCTTGTCGTCGCGCACCAAGAGTTCGGCCATGCGTCCATTCAGACCGCCCGCATCGTTGAACTCTTTCACGGCGAGTTGCGCGGCGCGCACTTGGTCCTGCGCTTCGGCCGAATAGGCGCCGGTCACCGGCACCGGAAAGCCGATCTTGATCGGAGCTTGCTGCGCGCGCGCCGCGCGCATCCACAGCGGGCTCGCGACACCGGCCGCAACCAGGCCGCCCGCGGCAAGAAGGACGCGACGCCGCGCGATTTCGACATCGACCGAGCTCTCATCTTTCATCTTGTCTCCTCACCATGAATGCCGCGACGTTGGCGACGACGCTCGCTAGTTACCTGCTGGTTACCAACGCTACACGGCACTCGCTGCGAGTGTCAATCAATGCCTGCCCCATGTTAAGCCGTCGCCCCGGCGCAGGCCGGGGTCCAGGTTCGGCGCCTACTTGGGTCCCGGCCTGCTCCGGGAAGACGGCAGCGGCGTAGGCGCTTTGCCCCAGTATGGCGACGCGCGCATCACCGCCTTGCGCACGATCTCGGGCGCGGCGCTGACATAGGCATCGGTGCGCACACGCACCGCTTCGTCGAGGTCGGAGGGAAACGGCAAGCCGTAGATCCAGTGCCGAATGCCGATATAGAAAATGCCGCCATGCAGATGCCACAGGAGTTCTTCTTCGGCCGCGGTTGCGGCGACCTCGTCGAGACCGGGCAGCTTCAGCATCGCGCGCATCTCGCGCATCAGCGGCACGAAGATGCGGTCCGAGATGCGAGTCAGAAATCGCTTCGGGATCGTGCTGCGATTCAAACCTGAAAAAACGAAGATGCGCACCGCATCCTTGTTCAGGATCGTGCGTGCGTAGTCGAGATAGAACAGTTCGACGCGCTCGGCCAATGAATATCGGGAATCCGCGAGCAGCACTTCCCACTCGTCTTTCCAGCGGCCTAGAAAGACCTCGTGATAAACGCGCTCGACCAAGGCCTGCTTGGTAGGGAAATAGCGATACAGCAAGGCATGCGTGACGCCGAGTCTGGCTGCGAGGTCGCGAGTCTGCCCGCCAATGCCGTGCTCCGCAAAAAAACTGATCGCTCCGGTCATGATCTGCGCGGCGCGTTCGTCGCGCGTCATGCGCCTTCGCGGTGCCGGCCTGGACGCGGGGGATCGGGCTGAAGGGCGCGACAGGGCGCGCAACGGGGTGTGTGCAGGCGCTCCCCTGGACACTGCGGCAGCAGGGATCTTTTTCACGTTGCGCATTTCACGCCCGCACTCCCGTCGATATTCGCGCCTTCACGATGAGCAAGATCGGCGGCCTCGAGCTCTTGGGCCGCACGAACACTCAGCGCGGTCTGGACCATCACCGCGCGCGGCGTGCGATAACGCGTCGCCATCGCGCGCTCTTCTGCGAATTGCACTTGCGCCTGCATGTAGGCGCCCAGATGTCGCGCCCGCTCGACGATCGCCGCACCGAGTGTCCGGCGAGCCGCGTCATACGCGAGCAGCGCCGCGGGCACTCCCGCGGCGACGTCGGTCCGCGTCGCTGGCAATGCGTCGGCCAGCGCCACCGCGTCTTCGGCCGCCTTGGTGACGCCCATGCCCACGTGCGGTCGTGCGACGAAAGCGGCGTCACCCATCAATGCGACCCGACCGAAGGCGAGCCGCGGCGACATCAGGTCGTGGATCGGCTGCAGGAACGGCTGGGTCGTGCGACGCACGATCTCGGCGAACTGCGGCGCGAGAACCTTTTCGGCATCACGACGCATCGCGGCCACCACCTCGGGTCGAATCGCTTGCGGCGGGATGTTGGCCTCGTGCAGTCGGCCCGACGCATCGGTGAGCAGATCGGGCAAGGCATCGCGCGCATCGGCCGGGCGATACCAGACGAAGTTGTAGCGCCGTTCACCAGGCTTTATCGAATCGCCTGCGCCCGCGACCGGATAGCCGAGCATCTGTTCGCCTTCGGGCAGGCAAAAGCCGAAGCGCTCGAACAGCAGCGAGCGCGTGTCGTTCGAAAGCAGTCCTTCATCGACCAGTCCTCGCCACGCGACATAGCCCGCGTACCGAGGCTGCGCGCGGGGAAACAGTTGCTCGCGCAGCGTCGAACGAATGCCATCCGCGGCGACGACGAGATCGCCCTCTTCCTCGATCGCGCCGCGACTTCCCGTGCCGCGAATCACGATCGATCGCCCGCGCTCTTCGATGCCCGTTATCGTGATGCCGTAGTGATACGACGAAGCCGGCATCGCGTCCATCAACAGGCGATGCAACCGTCCCCACGAGGTGAGGATCTGACGACACGGGACTTCACACAACGTCGCGCCATGCACATCGAGGACGACACGGCCGCCGACCTCGACGCCGAGCGCAGCATGAGGATCCACACCGGCGCGCGCCAGCGCGGATACGAGTTCCGGATGCGTGACGATGCCCGCGCCGCGGCCACTCAAGCCCTCGCCGGCGCGTTCGAAAACGCTCACCTTCCATCCCGCGCGATAGAGCAGGTTCGCAGCAAACAGGCCGCCGAGGGAACCGCCGACGATCAGCGCGCGCGGCATCTCAACGGCCGACGCGCGACGCTCATGCTTCCGAGGCCGGATAGTTCAATTCGATCGTCACGCCGCTCGGGTCTTCGAGAAACATCTGGTGCAGACCGAGCGCGGGAACGGTGCGCTCGCGCGTTGCGACGGCGAGTTGTTGGCAGCGCCTGCGCATGTCCGCGAGACCGGTCGCCGCGAACGCGATGTGATCGACCGTGCCGGTCCCCGACTGCGCCGCCACACCCTTGTCGCCGAGGTAAGCCTTGAGCCCTTCGGGATCGTTCGGGTCGATGCCGATGATGTGCACGACGCCGTTCGAACCCGCGGCCGGCTCACCCGCATAAATCCACAGACCCGGAAAATTGAATGGCGGACGCGGCCCGACCTGGAAGCCGAGCACGGACGTGTAGAACTGTCGCGATGCTTCGAGATCGGTGGTGCGGATCGAATAGTGGTCCAGGCGTTCGACAGGCATGGGGGCTCCTCAGTGGCGGCATTTTACCGATCCCGAATCGGATTGGCGCGGCGATCGCGACGACAGCATCAAACGGCCGCCTCGATTCGGCGTCTGGCGAGAGCCCTCATCTACAATGCGCGGCCCGACTCTGCCGACCCACGCGTCAACACCATGAAGACTTGCATCACATTGCTCCTCGGCGCGCTGACGCTGCTGCTCTCGGCCTGCAACGACGATGGCAAATCATCGTCGCAAATTGAAACGGCGCCTATCCGCGATACGAGGACCTGGAGCGACACGACGCTGTTGAGTGCGGCGGCGCTGCTGCCGTACCCGGCGGGCAACACACAGATATCGTCGATGGTCAGCTTCGGCCCGTTCGCATTGGATTGGACCGGCAATGAGACGCCCCCGCGGACCCATCGCGCCACCTTCAACGGCGCAAGTCAATGGCCGTCGGTCGTGTATCCAGGCGATTTCGGAACCATGCCCGTGCACGCGGGCGACTGGATCTCCGGAATACTTTCCCGTTTCGATTCGATTGCCCGGCTTCATACACGGATCGCCGGGCCAGGGTTCGACTCGGGCGAATTCGAATTGGCCAGCGGGTCATTGTCCACGCCCATTGCGGCGATCGATGCAGAGGGCAACGCGAGCTTCGTCTGGACAGACAACAATCGACGCGTGCTCATCGAGCGGCGCTTCGCGAAAGGCGTCCCGATCGGGGATCGAAGATTCGAAAGCACCGAGCATCAAATCGTCGCATCTCCCAATACAGCCTCAGGCGAAGGCTGGCTGGTCGATTGCGAGATCGTTCCGTTCAATGCAACGTTTGTGACCCAGATTCGGACGCGTCGACTGAGCGCGAAGAACGGTTTGTCCGAAGCGGTCGATCTGCAGACGGACGACGCCGGTGTCTGCCTTGCAACCGCGAATACGCAAACGGGCGGACGTGCGCAGATCGTCTGGTTCAGCCGCGATGACGCAAGCGTTCTTGATAGCGCGGCGGTCTTTGCGCGTTCCTTCGATGGGCAGGCCTGGGGCCCGACCTTGTCGTTGGGCCGCGGCAAGACTGAATCACGAAATTATTTGCTTTTCACGCCGCTCTCGCTTGCGGCGGATCAGCAAGGCAACTTCATAGTTGGCTGGCCAAGCCCCTTCATCCTTGGTATCGGCAACTTGAAAAGTGGCGGCGCTTACGTCAGCGGCGCCAGCGCAACTGTCGTCACGAGCCCCTTGCGCGAAATTGTCGGCATGACCTCCGTGGACCCATTCACGTATTGCAGCGGTCAGAACTTTCCTGTCGGTGCCAGAGAGGCGCATACCGCGATACGGACCGATGGCGAGGCCCTGCTCGGTTTTCATGTGGGCAACGATGTGCAGGTGGCCACGCGCACCAACGGCGTCTGGTCGGCGCCCATCAAGATCGACCCACCGCAGGCGGCACTGTGTACCGAAGCCTTCGCACTGGCCTACGATTCATTCGGCAAACCGACGATGGTCTGGGACACTCTGGTCGAGAGCACACGAAACGTGTTGGGCGACAACACGATCTGGTTCAGTCAGCGCGATGCGACCGGCAACTGGTCCGCGCCATTCGCGGTCGTAGAGCATGTGTCGCTCGCGCCGCTGATCGCCACGGTCGGTCGGGGATCGAGGCATGTGGGCGCCACCGGGTTGACGTTGTTCGTCACCGCCTCCGGGCCGCTCGCGGTCACCTGGTATGAGCAAACCGAGCTACCCGATCGGACCATAAGGTATGGGCCGCTGCGAGCGCGCGCGTTCAGATGAGCCCATTGAAACGCTACGCTGCACGCACGCCCCTTCTGTCGTAGTTCGCGCGGGTGCGGGTAGCGCCACTCACGACGCTACCCGCAGTTCGACCCGCACGTGCCTCAGCAACACGCCGCAAGCGATTCGCGGCGCCGCTTCGTCAAGCCGCCAATTTGCCCGAAGCCTTCCCGACATGCGTCGCGATCGCGTCCATCAGCGCCGGCGACAGGCAGTCGTACGGCTCGAGCTTGAGTTCCTTCAGGCGACTGCGCACATCGCCCATACGCGCCGGATCGAAGCCCTGCTCGATGATCGACGACACGAAGGCCGCGAAGGTCGGCGCGGACCATCCCGACTCGGACGACAGTTCGGTGTGGATGAAGTCGAGCCCGTAGAACGGATGGTTCTTGTTTTCGATGCGACCGAACATGTGCGTGCCGCACACCTTGCACGCGTGACGCTGGATGGTTGCGCTGGGGTCGACGATCTCGAGCTTGTCGGCGTTCTCGGTCACTTTCACCGCATCGCGCGAAACCACGGCGACCACCGAAAACAGGGCGCCGTCGGGCTTCCAGCATTTGGAGCATCCGCATGCGTGGTTGTGGGCGGACTGCGCCGCAATGGTCACCTTGACCGGCTTGTCCTTGCATTTGCACACCAGCGTACCGCCGGCGAAATTCGATGCGCCTGCCTTGATGCCGTTGTCGACCGAAGGATGAATCGAGAGTGCGCTCATGCGTTGTCTCCTTAAATGAAGCGATGGATAGACCTGCCGATGGTGCTGCCAGGAAGGAGTGTAGAGGCGCTCCTTCCGAAAAACTACCGCTCATTGCAAAGCCACGCCCCACGGCAACTTGCCGGTGGGGATATCGGCGATGCGGGTTCCAGTGGCGGTGTCGATGACCGAGACGCCGCCCGAGCGCCCGCACGCGACGTAGAGCTTACCGCCGTCGGGCGTCAGCGCCATGTTCCACGGCCGCTGCCCGACCGGGATGCTTGCGGTCACACGCAAGCTCGCCGCATCGATGACGGAGACCGTCGCATCGCCTCCGTTGGACACGTAGATGTTGCGACCGTCCGGCGCGACCACGATGCCGTTGCTGCGCAACCCGGCCTTGATCTGCCCGACTTTCGTCGCGCTGGCGATGTCGATCACATAGACTTCGTTGGCGTTCTCGGCGACCACGTAAGCGGTCTTGCTGTCGGGAGAAAAGCCGATGCCGCGCGGTCGCGCGCCGACCGGGACCTGCGCGATTTCGGAGCGCTTGGCGAAGTCGATGATGTCCACCGCCCCGCCTTCTTCAGCGCTCACGAAAACATATCGGCCGTCCGGCGAGAAGACCGCGTGCTCGGGGTTCTTGCCGCGCACCCGCACCACGAATGCTTTCTGATTGGTGGTCGCATCGACGAAGGCGACGTCGTTGCTCTCCTCGATGGCCACGCTGATCCAGCGTCCATCGGGCGAGAGGCCGACGCCTTCGGGCGATTCGCCCAGCGGGATCTTGCCTGCGACCTTGCGCGATGCGAGGTCGATGACGATCAGTTGATTGTTGGGCTGGTCGCTGACGTAGACCTGACGCCCATCGCGGCCCACCACGATGCCGCGCGGCTTGCCGCCGGTGACGACTTCGGCCACGACCTTGTCGGTCGCCGTGTCGATGATGCTGACCGTGCCCGACCCCTCATTGGGAACGTAGGCGAACGGCGCCGCGGTCGCGAGCAGCGGTGTGAGCAAGAGGGCAAGCCCTGTGAACCGTGTGAAGAAGGCCGAACGCAAGGAGTTCTCCTGATGATCGCGATTGGTGGGTGGGCGCGGCTCGACCGGCGTCACTTGCGGATCGGCGTTGCGGGGCGAAGGAATGCCTTGTCGATCCCCTTGGCCGAATCGAGTCCGGACGTATTGGTGAGCATGGCCTGGCCGAGTTCGGCTTCGGTGAAGTCGGCCGTCGCAACATTTGCGTCGGAGAGGTCGGCGCCCGTAAGATTGGTGCGATAGAGATTCGCGCCCGACAGGTTGGCGCGCTTCAGATCGGCGAACGACAGCAGCGCGCGATTCAGATTGGCGCCCGACAGATCGGCCCCGGAAAGATCGGCGCCGGTGAGGTCGGTGCGCTGCTGGCCCATGCCCTGATTCTTGATTTCGACACCCAGATGCGCGCCGCGCATGCGGGCTCCGCGCAGATTGGTGGCCGGCAGGTCGGCGATGATGCGTGCGCCCGACAGGTCGGCGCCCGCGAACACCGGCCGCGTCTTGACCTCGCCACCCAGAACGACGACGCCCAGCAATTGCGCGCCGACCATGCGCGCGCCCGTGAAGTTGGTTCCCATCAGCCACGCCCCGTTGAGGTTCGCGCCGCTCAGATCCGCGCCCGCGAGATTGGCCTCGACCAGGCGCGATGCGAACAGATTCGTGCCCACCAACTTCGCGCGCTTGAAATCGACGCGCGTGAAGTCGAGGTCGGAGAGATCCTTGCCCGACAGGTCGGCGGGTCGAGACGGACTCGCGGCAGCGAGCAACGCGCGGACCTGATCGACCGTCAAGTCGGCTGCATTCGCCGGCGGTGCGCATGCGACGCTTGCCAGCAACGCAAGTGACGCCCATAAAAGAACCGTCCGACCTGCACGTGTCATGGCTTCTTTCCCTCGCTTCGCAGATCGTCTTTTTCGAGTTGCAGATACCAGTGCTGCACGTTCTCGGCATGCATCGTGTCGTACAGGCTCCACGAACGGAACTCGGGAAGATCGGCCGCGGCCACGACCTTCGAGAGACCTACGCCCTGTCGGTAGAGCGCGTCGACCCGGGCCTTCAATGCGCGCAGATAAGCCATCGTCCGGGCCGCCTGTTCACGGGTCGCAATCGGTCCGTGTCCGGGCACGATGATGCGCGCCGGTATCCGCTCGAGCTGTTCGAGCGCCGCGATCCAGCCCTTGAGGTTGCCGTCGCGCAGCCGCGGGATGCGATCGACCGAAATCAATCCGCCTGCGAACAGCACCCCGCTCGCGCGATCGAAAACCGCCAGGTCGCCGGGCGCGCTGGCCCAGCCGAAATACAGCAGGTCGATGACACGGCCTGCGATCGTCATCGATGCGCTGTCGTCGATCAGGCGGTCGGGGACGATCACGCGGCTGCCCGCCATCTCTTCTTCACCGAGCGTCGCGCGCAATCGCATGAGGCAGGTCGCGCAACGCTCGGCGATCAACGCCGCCGCCTTCCGATGGGCGAGGACGGGAATGCCGCGGTCCTGGAAGGCCGCCGCGCCGAAATGGAATTCCTGGATCGGCGTCGTGAGCACGACCAGTTGCACCGGCAGCGGCGTCACGCGCGCTATCGCAGCCCGCACCTGCTGCCCATAACGAAATGAAACGCCGGTGTCGATCACCAGCACGCCGCTGTCGCCGACCACGAATTCCGCATTGCCGATCACCCCGCGATTTTGAGGCGTGATGTCGCCGATGTCGCCGATCAGCGCATAGACTCCCGGGGCGACGAGGACCGGACTCTGCGTCGCAGACGCGGCGGGAAGAATGCAAATCAGGAGCGTCGAGAGCCACGCACGCAGGAACCCGATCGAGCGCCACGATGCCCTCGATGTGCGTAAGCTGCGCGGCAGTGGTTCGTCACGCATCTGCATGCCCACCATGCTTACAACGGAGCCCGACCATCATGATCGACTTTCCTGGCCGGACTCGACGCACAATCACTCCGGCTGTAGAACGCAGTGATGCCGCGCGATGGGTGCGTCCGATGAGGCGCCCGATGGTTTCTTTCGCGGCTTCGGTCGCGGCGTTGCTGCTGCTGGCCTTCGTCATCGATTCGCCGGCGCAGGTGCAGACGGCCAAGCGAACGCCACCGACGATCGCGGTGCTCGACTTCGATCTGCTCGACGACCAGCGCGACACGGTGCCCGACACGACGCTCGGGCCGCGTCTGGCGGGCATCCGTCAGCAACTGGCCGATGCGCTTACGCGCGAAGGCCTCTATACGGTCGTCGATAACGCACCGGCGAACGAGTTGATGCAACGGCTCATGAGCACGCAGGATCTGCACGCCTGCAACGGCTGCGAGCTCGAGATCGGCCGTGCCCTGCACGCCGACCGCGTGATGGTCGGATGGGTCCAGAAGGTGAGCAACCTGATCCTCAACATCAACGTCCAGATCGAGGACACTGCGACCGGTCAGGTGGTCCTGAAGAAGTCGGTCGATCTGCGCGGCAACACCGACGATTCGTGGCGCCGCGGCATCGCCTACATGGTGCGGGACATGGTCGAGAAGCATCAGGGGTCTCGTTAGCGATCGACGTCCGGTCGAGGTGTTCGCGAACCGCGGCCAACGAGCTAGCTAGCTAGCTCCAAGCCGGCCGGGCTTGATGATCAGACGGTTCTCGTACGAGAGATCCTTCGAGTCGATCACTTCGGCTTTCAGTTCGCCTTCACGCTCCGGCACGAAGAAGAAGCGGAAGTTGGGGTTCTCGCTGATCGAGAAGTCCACGTCGGCTTCCAGCACTGTCTTGCCCGCGTACGACACGGTGACCTTGCGCACGAAATACGGTGGCTGATAGAGGTGCGTGACCTGATCCATCGCCAGCCCCGAACTGTTGGGATGGCTGATCATCAATTGCGCCTGCGCGGGTTTGCCGATCGCGATCGGCTCTTCCACACGCATCTTCATGCGTCCCACCGAGGCGAGTGCGGCGACGGCGTCCTTGCCGGCCGGCGCCGAACAGCCGCCCGACGCCTTGATCCAGCGCGTGACCATGTAGAGCTTGCCGTCGTTCATCTGGGCAATCGCACGCATATGCGTGTACTCCTCGATGCGCACGCGGGTCTCGATCTCGGCGCGCCCGCTATGGGTCGAGAAGTGGAACACCGCGGCGATCGGCGATGGGTTGTTGTCGATGATCAGATAGACCTTCTCGATGTAGCGCGCGGGCGACTGGAGCATGGCGGTGTGGATCGCGATCGGCACCGTCGCCGCGTCTTCGGCGCGGACCGGCGCGTCGAGCGCGATCACTCCGCTGGCATCGGCTTCGATGGGGCGCGACTGGAACAGGCTTTGCCGCACGCGCTGCCAGATCGCGCTGTCCTGCGATTCGGGGTCGGCGGCACGGGCGGGCTGTTGCAACGCCCCGCATGTCAACGCGATCGTGATGATGAAGCTGCGGATCGCGGATCGGCGTTCACCGCTTTCAGTATGGAACATCAATCCTCCCATTCGAGTTCAGCATAGGCGGCCGTGACGTTGCGTCGATGGTAGCTGTCGAACAATCCCCACCGTTCGCGCTCCGAAGCACCGACCGAATCGACTGCCTGCTGCATCGTCCGCCCGCTCTTGATCGCCGCACGGACTTCACGCACGAGCACGTCGAGATAGCGTCGTTCGGCATCGAGTGCCTGGGGCCAGGGCGCGTCGACCGTTCCGTGTCCGGGCACGACATGCGCGGGCTTCGGGAGGGCACGCAGTTCGGCGATCGCGGCGAGCCATCCGCGCAAGCTGCCATCGACCACCGGAATGCGCTCGACGAACAGCAGATCGGCAAGCCACCACGTATCGGTCTTGTCGTCATGCACCGTCAGATCGTTGTCCGTATGAGCCGGCCGCCACGCGCGCAATCGGATCGTCCTGTCTCCCAGGTCGAGGGTACTCTCGTTGGCGACCAGCGCCGTCGGGACGACGATCGTCGAGCCGTCGGCCGCGTGACCGAGATCGCGTTCGAGCGCATGCAGATAATTGCCGCCGCGCGCGGCCATCGCCGCCGGCAGTCGGGCATGGCCCACGAATTGCGGCGCGTCGGCCGCGAAGGCCACATTGCCGAACACATGGTCGGGATGCACATGCGTGTTGATCACGTAGCACACCGGCAACGTGGTCACGCGCCGCACCGCCGCGCGCAGTGCGCGGCCGATCGAGGCGGTCTCGCCGGTGTCGATCACCGCGACGCACTTCGTGCCGACGATGAAACCGATGTTCGCGATGTCGCCGCGATTGCCCGCCGATGGATCTTCCTGCAGTCCTCGATGCACATAGACTCCTTCGGCGATCCTCTCGACCGCGAGCGGCGCTTCGTCGGCTGCGCATGCAGATGCGCAACCCACGCCCCATGCGACACAGACCAGCGCCGCCCAATTCGCGCGCCTCATGACACGCTCATCGAGCCGACTACTGGATGAAGCAACTTTTCCTCGCGCGCGACTGGACTTCCTTGAAGCGGTCGGCCATTTTCTTGGCCGGCGTATAGGCGCGCACCGTCTCACCGCGTTCGCCGCCGATGGTGGACGCATAGGCCGCAGTGGACGATTCGACGAACTCCTCGTACGGCATCTGCTTGGCGATCGCGTCGATCACGCACGAGCACTTGTAGACCATCTCCTGCGACTGACTGGGGTTGTCGCGCATGCAGGTGTGCACGTATTCGACGCGCTCGGCGGTAGGATAGTCGAACGCCGCGGCGATGTCAGGAATCGCGGCGGACATCGCGGCAAGCGACACGATCAAAAGGCGCGACAGGGTTCTCTTCATTTTGGACCTCGATGGACTCAACAATCACTTCCCCACCTTTTCGAACGACAGAATTTCTTCGAGCAGGGGCGCCCTATCCTTGGCAGCCGTTTCGGCGCCGGCGGCGGCGTCTGCCGTCACGCGGGAACGCAACTGCACCACGCCTCCGGGCACCTGATCGGAAAAGGTGAACGCATAGGACTTGTTCTCGAACAGTCCGAGCTTGGCCTTCATCGGATCATTGACGAAGGGCCGGATCACCACCTCGCTGGCGGCGATATGCTTGCCGTTGACGACCACCGGCACCGGATGGACGTCGGCGCTTTCGGCCATCGCGAGGCGAATGCGTTTTCGGAAGTAGCTCTCCGAGCCGCCCAGCCGCCGATGCATTTCGCGCACGTCCTGTTCGAGGAAGTAGAGGATCACGGGATTGGCCTTCGCATCCTCGACCACCGGCAGCGTGACCTTGTGCTCTCCGGTCAGATACGAGACCTCGACCGTTCTGGTCGCGTGCCCGTTCGGCTTGATCGTCAACATCACGGCGTCGTCGAAGTTCTTATCGAGTGTGCCGGCTTTCTTGAACTGATAGCGCACGACCGTGGGCGCGGCGACGCCGCGTAGATGGTCGTCGAGAAATACCTTCTGCTCGGCTTCCGATATCGCTTTCTCGGCCGCGTGCAACGCGGGCGCGCACACGATGCCGGCCAGGAACGCGAGATGCACGAGCGAACGTCCTGATCTTGACATTGAGACTCCATCGGTTTCGTCGAAAAAAATCATCATCGAGGCGGCGGCCTGATGCTCGCCGCCAACTGGTCCGCGAGGTCGACGTCGAGGTCTCGAAGGACACGCGTGACATTGCGCGCATCGTCCAGCGTCCCCAGCTTCACGTAGGCCTTGCCGAGGTTGAGCCAGGCCCGCGTGTACTGTGGATCGAGCGCGACCGCGTTGCGATAGGCGTCGATCGCGCGCTCGGTGCGATCGAGCATCAGGTAGCAGTTGCCGCGCATGAACCACGGTTCCGGATTGCGCTGTTCATCCTTCGTCCATCGTTCGGTGAGCGTCAGCAGATCGATCCAACGCCCATCGACTTCGAGCGACGCGGCCTGCATGAAGAAGGGAAGCGACGCGGGCGGTTGCGCCCAGAACGCAGGTGGGCCGGCCAGCGGCGCCACCGCGACATACCCCTCGGGATCGTCAATGCGATCGGCGATCCACTCGACCGGTGCCGCGAAGTAGTAGCCATCGGCCCCGCGCAGCCGGAAAGTCAGGATGCCGGCGAGCTTCCCGTCGGCATTGAACAGAGCGCCGCCGCTGGCTCCCGAAGTGAACGCGGTCGTGGTCTGGATCACCTTGCTACCGTTCAAGTCGTGCAGCGCATTGACGGTTCCCGCGTGCATCTGCAAACCGCCGCCGCCGGTATATCCGGCCGCGGCGACTTCCTGCTCGAGCCGCAGTTCGCGCGCGCGCGCCAGCGGAACCGGCGGGACATCGGCCAAGCCCGGCGCCTGAAGCAGACACAGATCGAGATAGAGGTCGGCACGCTCGGACGCGACCCGCCAGCGCGCCCCGCCACGGACCAGCATGACGGTTTCGGCGTCGCGCGTGACATGGCAGTTGGTGACGAACTTGCCCGGTGCGACGCTGACCGCGGTGCCGAGTGAATACCCGCCGCTTGCCTTGATCGCTTCGACCTTGAGGACGCTGCCGGCAAGCGCCATGATGCGGATGCGATCGAACTCGGCTGCGGTCGCAGGCAGGCTGCAGGCAGCAAGCGCGAACGCGAACGCGAGCACGGAGGTCGGTTCACAACGAGGCATGCGACGGCATCAAGGCAGCGGAACACCGCGCGCATCGAGTTGCGGAACACCATAGGCCGAAAGGATGGCGCCGATCTGGGTCTTGTTCTTTTCGATGAGCTTCTCGATCTCGTCTTTCCACTCCTTTTCGCCGTAGCGCACACCCATCGCGATCTCGTAGTCGAACTTGACGGCCTTCTCCGAATTGAGCAGCAGCATCGCGAGCGGTTGCGACTGCTGCTGCTTCTTGACGTAGTAGCCGGCGATCGGACCCCACACGATGGCCGCGTCGATGTTCCCTGCGGCGAGTTCCTTGTCGATGATCTCTCCAGCGTATTGCTCGGGATCCGCGTTCAGGATGCGATACGGCACGCCTTGATCAACCAGGTCGTGCCTGACCAGCCACTCGCTGGCGGGCGAACGATCGTAGACCCCGATCCGCAACGACTTGAGGACGTCCTTGGGCAACGCGAGGAATTGCTCGACCGTCGTCACCGATGCGAGCTTTCCCTTTTTCGGAAAGACCAACACGTAGGTCGAGCGGTAGTAAGGCATCGTGGCCGAGACCTGATCGAAGCCCTTGGGAACGCTCATCACCAGATCGCAGGGGTAGTCGGCGCCCGGGACCTTGAAGCGCAAGGTGTTCCGGATGAACGCCATGCGCTGCGGGAAGAAATAATATTTGAGCGGCAGCCCGAGCTCCTTGGCGAACAGCTCGGCGATCTTGTCCTCGTAGCCTTCGCCTTTCGAATTCGAGTACGGCAGGTTGTTGGGATCCTGGCAGACGCGAAGCGCCGTACGTTTCTCGCCGCCGACGTCCTGCGCGTGGCTGGCAGGCGATGAGGACAACAGCAACGCGGCCGCCGCGAACAGTGCAGCCCAGACCCAACGGCGCGGCGCGCGTTCAAACATCGTTGCCACCTTTCTCTTCTCGACGCTATCGGTTATTTCCTGCAATTCATTTCTGCGGTTCGACCTTCGCCTTGGTGATCGCACCGTCGGAGCGACCCTTCAGATAGGCGTAGAGCGAGTCCATGTGATCCATCACGTTCTTGCTTTCCTTCCAACTGGGCATGCCCTTCTCGACGCGGCCCTCGGAGATGACCTTCCTGAAATCGTCCTTCGACAACACCTTGAAGGATTCGAGTAGCGAGGGGCCGACCAGGCCCTCCTGGTTGGGGCCATGACACCGGTCGCACGCCGCCGCACGCCACGTCCGGAAGCCCTCCATCACATTGGCATCGACCTTGGTCCCGTCGATCACGGTGCCGTAGGGCTTGGCGGAGGAGGCTGATGTCTTCTGCACTGGCGCCGTCTGCTGCGCACCGGCTCCCGATACCGCGGCGGTCAGTGCCGCCAACACGATCCATCTTTTCATCGTTCGGATGTCCTTCGAGTAAGTAGCGACACGCGATCCGATCCCAGCGCTTGAACCGTGCGACACGATCGGTTGCAAATCGGGCGCGAATCGGACGCAAATCGGACGCAACAACGAGACGCAACAACGCGCGATGCACATGCAATGCGATCGCCGTTGCGCTGCGATAGTTCACCGAGATATGAAAATGGCGTCCCGCCGTCATCGACGGAGCGCCACTTCACTACGACTCAGCGATCAGTTGTCGCCAAGCGCGAAGATGGTCAGCGAACCGCCAAGGTTGGTGTATTGCGACAACTCCTTGTAGCCGCCCACGGCGCCAAGGCCGTCCGCATCCTTCTCGAGACCTGCCGCCATGCCGATGCCGGCCCAGCCGCCGATCCCCGAATACACGCCGACGTACTGCTTGCCCTTGTGCATGTAGGAGAACACATTGCCGATGATGCCGGAGGGGGTCTTGAACTTCCACAGTTCCTTGCCGTCCTTGAGACTGACGGCCTTGAGGTAACCCTCGAGGGTGCCGTAGAAGATCACGTCACCCGCCGTCGTCAGCGGCCCGCTCCAGACCGAGAATTTCTCAGGCAGCGACCATACGATTTTGCCCGTGCCCGCATCCCACGCGATGAAGTTGCCCATGCCGCCGTGACTGTTCGGGGCGGGATACATCGCCAGCGTCGCACCGACATACGGCTGGCCCGCCGTGTAATCGATCTTGAACGGCTCGTAGTCCATGCAGACGTGGTTGGTCGGAACGTAGAACAGGTTGGTCTTGGGGTTGAACGCCGCGGGCTGCTGGTCCTTGCTGCCCAATGCCGCCGGGCAGACGCCCTTGGTATTGACATCGGCGCCGTTCCTCGCGGTACTGTATTTCGCGACGGTGACCGGGCGACCCGTCTTCATGTCGACGCTGGTTGCCCAGTTGACTGCAGGATCGAATTTCTCGGCGACCAGCAGTGCGCCGTTGGTGCGGTCGAGGGTGTAGCCGAAGCCGTTGCGGTCGAAGTGCACCAGAGCCTTGGTGGGCTTGCCCTTGACGTTGATGTCCGCAAGGATCATCTCGTTGACGCCGTCGAAGTCCCACTCGTCGTACGGGGTCATCTGATACACCCACTTGGTCTTGCCGGTGTCCAGATCGCGCGCCCACACGCTCATCGACCACTTGTTGTCACCCGGCCTCTGCGCGGGGTTCCAGGTGCTGGGATTGCCCGAGCCGTAGTACAACAGGTTGAGCGCCTTGTCGTAGCTGTACCAGCCCCACGTGGTGCCGCCACCGATCTTCCACTGATCACCCTTCCAGGTCTTGATCGACGAGTCGGCGCCGACCGGTGCGATCTTGCCATCGACCCAGGTCGTGGTGGTGTTCGGATCGATCAGCATCTCGGCATCGGGTCCGACGCTGTAGCCGCGCCACACCATCTTGCCATCCTTGATGTTGTAGGCGCTGATGTAGCCGCGCACGCCCCACTCGCCGCCGCTGATGCCGGTGATCACCTTGTCCTTGAAGACATGGGGGGAATTCGTATTGACTGCGCCGACCTTGGGATCTCCATTCTTCACGGTCCATGCGACCTTGCCCGTCTTGGCATCCATCGCGACCAGGTTCGAGTCGGCCTGTTGCAGGAAGATCTTGCCGTCGCCGTATGCGAGCCCGCGATTGACGGTATCGCAACACATCTGCGGAATCACGGCCGGATCCTGCTTGGGCTCGTACTTCCACACGATCTTCTGCGTGTTCAGATCGACCGCGAAGACCTTGTTGGGAAATGGCGAATGGATGTACATCATGTCGCCGATCACCAACGGCGATCCTTCGTGCCCGCGCAGCACGCCGGTCGAGAACATCCACGCGACCTGGAGCTTCTTGACGTTGCCGGCGTTGATCTGATTGAGCGCGCTGTAGCGGTGGTTGTAGTCGTCCCCCGCCTGTTGCGCCCAGTTGCTCGAGTTGGCCATCGCCTTGTCGAGGTCCGCGTCGGCAATGGCCGCCACGGGCGCAGTGAGCGCGAGTCCCATCAACAGATACTTCAACTTCGATTTCACATGCATGGCTGTCTCCTGGTGCGAATCGTTCCAGTGAAATTGCTGTTGCCGAAATGGTTGAGGGTCTTGTGTTGCGCGCCCGGACGTTGCGCCCGGGTCCATACCCTTTCGCGATGCATGCAGGCAACTCTCGTCGTATTTCTCTCTCCTTCGTTGAGTTGCAGTATTCGGTGATCGCGAGACCAGCCTGTGTGAACTGCGCGGCGAGCATAACGGGTTCCATCGGTCAAGCCAAGAAAGACTTTTTCGATGTGACTATTCTTGCTTGTCCGTTCATGTCGATCTCCTACATTCACGCGTGGCACGACGCCGCAAATCCGGAAATCGCGGTGGTGTACAAGAGCAGCGTCGAGGCTCGCCGTCGACCGCGCACGCCGACAACCCGATTTCAGAGAGAGACCATGATGCGACGTGGGAGACAAACGTGTGTGCGGACATATACACAGATGCGGACGCGACGCCACGCGCTCGCCGCGTGCGCAACGACGGTTGTCTTCGGCATTGCGCACGCCGCCGACAATCCGGCCGAAGTGCTCGAGCTGCCGCGAATCGAGGTGATCGGCACTACACCGTTGCCGGGTCTGGGCACACCCATTCGGGACGTGCCCGCCAACGTACAGATCTACACCAGCAAGGAGCTCGGCCGGCAGCGGCAGGGCAATCTGGGCGAGTTCCTCGAGCAGAACCCCACGAGCGTGTCGATCAACTCGAGCCAGGGCAATCCGTTCCAGCCGGATGTGAACTACCGCGGGTTCACGGCGTCGCCTTTGCTGGGTACGCCGCAAGGCCTGTCGGTTTTCCAGGACGGTGTGCGCATCAACGAACCCTTCGGCGACGTGGTGAACTGGGACCTGTTGCCGCAGTCGGCGATCTCGAGCATCCAGTTGATTCCCGGATCGATCCCCGCGTTCGGTCTCAACACGCTGGGTGGTGCGCTCGCCGTCTACACCAAGAGTGGAAGCGAGTATCCGGGCGGCGCTCTCGAGTTGTCGGGCGGCTCGTTCGGACGCAGAACGCTTCAGCTCGAACAGGGAGGCAAGGTCGGCAACTGGGACTACTTCGTCACCGGCAACGATGCGCGCGATCGCGGCTGGGCGGAACACAATGCCAGCCGCGTGCGACAGTTCTTCGGCAAGGTCGGCTACCAGACCGAGAAGACCGATCTCGATGTCAGTCTCACGTCGGTCCACAACGTCCTCGAAGCAACGCAGACCTTGCCGTCGTCGTTCCTCGACAACATCCGGCAGGCCTATACCTTTCCCGATCGCAACCGCAACACGCTCACGTTCGTCACGTTCAAGGGCAGTCACTTTCTCACCGACGAGCTGCTGCTGGCCGGCAATCTCTATCACCGCAAGTACCGGAACCGAAGCGTCAGCAGCAACGTCAATCGTGACTTCGGAAGCGTCGATCCGGTAACCGGACTCACCGACGACATCGAGGCGACCAACGACCAATCGCAGATCGATCAGGACAGCGACGGATTCGGCTTGCAGCTCACCTGGTCGGCCGCGATCGGCACCCACAAGAACCAGTTCACGATCGGCGGAGGTAGCGACTTCGGCAGGGCTCGCTTCACGCAGGACTCGCAGCCCGCGCAGTTCACCGCGGCGCGCGACACCATCGGGCTCGGCGGCTTCAAGCACGCTACCGACGCGGGTACGCGCAACCGCTACGACGGTCTGTTCGCGGCCGACACGTTTGCGCTCGATCCGCGTTGGACCCTGACGTTGTCGGGCCGCTACAACCGTGCGCTGGTCCGCATCGAAGACCGTAGCGGCAGTGCGCCGCTACTCGACGGTACACATCGCTACACACGCTTCGTCAAGGCGATCGGCATCAATTTCAATCCCGACGCGCGACTGACGACCTATGTCTCGTACAACGAAGGCATGCGCGCACCCACGCCGATCGAGTTGACCTGCGCGGACCCCGAGGCGCCTTGCAAGCTGCCCAACAATTTTCTCGCCGACCCCGATCTGAGAGAAGTCCGGTCGCGCACCGTCGAGGCCGGCGCGCGCGGCCGATGGAACGAGACATCGTCATGGAGCGCGGCGATCTATCGAACCGAATTGTCCAACGACATCCAGTTCGTCAGCAGCGGGGCGGGCTTTTCCAACGCCGGCTATTTCCAGAACGTCGGCAATACCCGGCGGCAAGGCGTCGAGCTGTCCGCAAAAGAAAAATTCGGAAGGCTTTCAGTGACCGCGCGGTACAGCTACCTGCAAGCGACTTTTCAATCGGGCTTCATCGAGAACAGCGCGAGCAACTCGAGCGCCGACGCGACCGGAGCGATCCGGGTCGCGCGCGGCAATCGCATTCCCGGCTTGCCGCAGCACGTCGTCAAGCTGCGCTTCGACTACGAATGGAACGACGCGTGGGCTATCGGCGCAAGCGTCAACACCACGAGCTCCATCTACGCACGCGGCGACGAGAACAACCGCGATGTGCATGGAAAAATTTCCGGCTTCACGGTCGTGAACGTCGATGCGCGTTATCAGCTCGGCCGCGACCTGGAACTGTTCGCGCGAGTCAACAACCTGTTCGACCGGCGCTATGCGAACTTCGGCGTGATCGGCGAAAACTTCTTCACGGGCCCGAACCGGACCTTCGGACCTGCGGCTGGAGTCGATCCGGCGACCGAACAGTTCCGGTCGCCCGGAGTTCCACGCGGCGCGTGGGCCGGGCTGCGTTACCGCTGGCCGTGAACGCGTCATTCTCGCGCGCGGGAATCCAGCGTCTTTCGATCTACGCCACCGGGTCCCTGCTTTCGCAGGGATGACAGAACGGTCAGAGCGGAACGGCTGCGCTCAGACCAACGGTGAAGGTCCGACCCGGCGCCGGTTCGAAGAAACGGCCGTTGGATTCGTTGACGATCACCGACCCTGCGTAGCGGCGAGCGAACAGGTTGTCGACGCGCGCGAAGCCGGTCACCGTCCAGCGCGCCCACCGCAGCAGGTAGCCAGCACGAAGGCTGGCGATCGCATAGCTCGGCGCCGCGTCGCTGTTGACGTCGTCGACCAACACGCGACTCGAGGCGCGCGCTTCGATCGCCGCGCGCCAGCCCGCGGGGGGCGCCCACGCCAGTTCGCCGTAGAACGTCGAGCGTGCGATTCCGGGGATCTTGTTGCCGCTCGCCACCACGCGATTCGGCTGAGGACAGGGTGTCGCGGTGCAGGTCAGGAAACCGCTGCGATAGCGCGCGTCGAGCAAGGTGTAGGCGAGCTGCAACTGCGTGGCATTCCATAGATCGCGGCGAAGCGATAACTCCAGACCGTTGCGTCGCGTGTCTCCGGCATTCTGGAAAGTCGCGCGCCCGCCCAGATTGGTTTGGGTGACCAGCTCGTCTTTCGTGTTCACCTGGAAGACCGCAGCGGTGACGGTACCCAGCACTGCGCTGCGCGCCTTGATCCCGGTTTCCACGCTGGTGCTGTGTACCGATTGCAGCGCGAAGTTCAGTCCGCTGGCCCCGTTGGGCCGGTAAGACAATTCGTTGAGCGTCGGCGTCTCGAAGCCGCGACCTGCGGAGACGTAAAGGCGCAGGTCGTCCACCGGCGCATAGACCACGCCGGCCACCGGCAACACCGCGCTGTAGCGCACCTTGCCGCTGTCGTTGGGATTGGTGGCGGTCACGAATTGATCGGACGACTCGAAGCGCACGTCGCTGCGCCGCGCGCCCAGATCGATGCTCCACCGTGGCGCAAGCTTCCACGAAGCCTGCAGGTACACGTCGGCATCGTTGACGTCGTTGGTCTCGTCGCGCCGCAAGTCGCCCTGCACACCGAGCGTCGTGCCGATGAAGTTGCGATAGCCGCGTCGTTTCTCGTTGAGCTGGTCGTACGCGAGACCCGCCACCACCGTCAGCGGACCGAACGGCGCCTCGCGAAAATTTCCGGTCCAGCGCAAATCGACGCCCCGATAATCGCGGCCGAGCGCGATCACCCCGCCTGCGGACAGCGGGCTCGTCTGCGCCGCGACCGGAATCGCCTGGAACTGGATGGTGTTGCGATGGCCGTCGTAGGCAACCACGCGGATGCTGTTGACGTCGTCGATGCGTCGCGAATAGACCAGCCCCGCCTGGGTCTGGTCCGACGCCTTGCGCGTATTGAACTGCAGCGCGCTCGCATCGACGCCGCGCGGATTGGCATCGAAGGCCGCGTGCGTGAGCCCGAGCGGATCGTCCGCCTTGCCCAGCGAAATGCTGTTGACGACCAGCTTCAACGTGCTGGCCTCGTCGAGCGCGATGCCGAACTTGGCGTTGGCCAGATTGCGTTGCGCGGCGCTGTGGTCGCGATAGCCCTGCGTCGTGAAACGGTTGATGTCCATGACGGCATCGACGGCCCCCGCCGCACCGGAAAACTTGAGCCCGCTGCGCGCCGTGCGATTGCTGCCGAGAGCGAAGTTGGGAGTGACCGTCGGCGGCGCTGTTCCATCTTCGGTATAGACCGCCACGACCCCGCCCGACGAATTGCCATAGAGCGCCGAGAAGGGGCCGCGCAGGATCTCGATGCGATCCACCGAGCCCAGATCGACATGGGTGATCTGCCCCTGACCGTCAGGCAGCGTCGCCGGAATGTCGTCCACATAGAGCCGCACGCCACGCACGCCGAAGCTCGAGCGCGCGCCGAAACCCCGCACCGAAAGCTGCACGTCCTGCGCATAATTCTGGCGATCGCGCGCCACCAGGCCGGGCACCGGGCCGACGCTCTCGGATAAGTTGACCTGCATGCGACCGTCACGAACATCGCCGCCGTCGACGCGATCGATCGACCCCGGCACATCGAACGCCGATCGCTCGATGCGGGTGCCCGTCACCACCACCGGATCGGTGCGGATCGGCACGACCGGATCGGTGCGCATCGGCACCGTCTGCGCCTGGGCCTCGTTCGCAGCCAAGAACCACGCGCCAGCCATTGCCGCAACGGACCATAGAGCGGCAGGAAACAAGCGACCAATGCCGATCTTCATGCACTCTCCTGTCTGCGACGGGGGCGATTGTGAACCAGCGGCGGGCGGCTCGCGGTCGGCGCATAGTACGCTGCGCGGTTTGACGCGTTTTTCCTTCGCCACGATAATCTGCGGCTCGCGTGCGGATCGGTTGTTTGACCTGCGGAAATCTCTCTCGATGAAGATGTGTTCATGAACCTGCGTTCGCTGCACGTCTTCGGATTCGCGTTTCTTGTGTTGACCTCGCTCGCCGCACAGGCCGCCCGCACCTTTCCGCAAAACAGCGTGCAGGTGAAGATCACCAAGGTCGCGGATGACGCGATCGTGGCCGATGGCAAGGCGCTGCGCCTGGCGCCGGGCGTGCTGATCTTCACGCCCTCGAATGCGACGCTGGTGCGCGGCGCACTGCCGCCCGGTGTCATCGCGCGCGTCCAGCTCGATCTCAATGGCGACGTGCGGCGCATCTGGTTGCTGGCCGACGACGAGATCATCGACAAGCCGTCGTGGTGGCAGTTCTGGAAGAGCGAAAGACAGCAATGAGGCGGCGATGAAGAAGCTCTACATCAAGACCTTCGGCTGCCAGATGAACGAGTACGACTCGGACAAGATGGCCGACGTGCTGCGCGAGGCGTCACTGGCCGCGGGCGACTCGATGATCAAGACCGACACGCCCGAAGACGCCGACGTGATTCTCTTCAACACCTGCTCGGTGCGCGAGAAGGCGCAGGAGAAAGTGTTCTCGGATCTGGGTCGCGTGCGCGAATTGAAACTGGCCAGACCCGGCCTCGTGATCGGCGTCGGCGGTTGCGTCGCGAGTCAGGAGGGTGCTGCGATCACCAGGCGCGCGCCGTATGTCGACGTCGTGTTCGGACCGCAGACGCTGCATCGCCTGCCCGCGTTGATCGAAGCGCGGCGCGTAAGCGGCAAGCCGCAGGTCGACATCAGTTTTCCCGAGATCGAGAAGTTCGATCATCTGCCGCCCGCGACTGTCGACTGCGCCGTCGACGGACCAACCGCATTCGTGTCGATCATGGAAGGCTGCTCGAAGTACTGCAGCTTCTGCGTGGTGCCGTACACGCGCGGCGAAGAAGTCTCGCGCGGCTTCGACGATGTGTTGACCGAGATCGCGGGACTCGCGGCGCAAGGCGTGAAGGAAGTCACGCTGCTTGGGCAGAACGTCAATGCCTATAGCGCGACGATGCCGTTGTGGGACGATGCCGCTGCCGGTGCGGATGCGCGCGCCGCTGACGTTGCCGCTGACGTTGCCGATTTCGCGATGCTGCTCGAATACGTCGCCGAGCTTCCCGGCATCGAACGCATCCGCTACACCACCTCGCATCCGAAGGAATTCACGCAGCGCCTGATCGATGCTTATGCACGCATTCCGAAACTCGTCTCGCATCTGCACCTGCCGGTGCAGTCGGGTTCGGACCGCATATTGATGGCGATGAAGCGCGGCTACACGGTGCTCGAATACAAGTCGATCATCCGGCGCCTGCGCGCGGTGCGGCCCGACCTCTGCATCTCGACCGACATCATCGTCGGCTTTCCCGGCGAGACCGATGCCGACTTCGACGCAACCATGAAGTTGATAGGCGACATCGGCTTCGACGCGTCGTACTCGTTCATCTACAGCCCGCGCCCTGGCACGCCCGCTGCGAGCCTGCCCGATGGCGTCGATGCGGCCGCAAAGTTGGCGCGCTTGCAGCGCGTACAGGCGGCCATCGACGCGAACGCGCGGCGCATCAGCGAGGCGATGGTCGGCACGCGGCAGCGCATCCTGGTCGAGGGTCCTTCGCGCAAGAACCCGAACGAGATGATGGGCCGCACCGACAACAATCGCGTCGTGAACTTCGCCGCTCGCATGCCGGTCGGATCGCTGCGCGACGCCACGATCACGCTCGCCAATTCGCATTCGTTGCGTGGGGTCATCGACGCGGTCATCGACGCGGACATCGGCGCGGCCGCATGGTCCGCCGCCGCATGAACACGCATTGAAGGACCAGGCGATCACCTGGCTTGCCGACCTCGACAACGGGCGGCTGTCGAACCTGTGCGGCGTGCTCGACGAGAACCTGCGCCAGATCGAGGCCGCGTTCGACATCGCCATCAAGCGACGCGGCGCACGCTTCTCGATCTCCGGCAAGGCGCGCGAGAAAGGCAACGCGGCGCTCGAATATTTCGCGACGCAAAGCGGCCGGCCGCTATCGAAGCAGGATGTGCAACTCGGATTGGTCGAGTTGAAGAAGACCAGCGGCGCTCCCGTCGCCGACACGCCGAGCGATGGCGGTCCCGCGTTGCGCACGCGACGTACCGACCTGCACGGCCGCACACCGAACCAGCGCGCCTACCTGAAGGCGATCGCCGGCCACGACATCAGCTTCGGCATCGGGCCGGCCGGCACCGGCAAGACTTATCTCGCGGTCGCATGCGCGATCGATGCGCTCGAGCGCGACGCGGTCGCCCGCATCGTGCTCACGCGTCCGGCGGTCGAAGCCGGTGAACGCCTGGGGTTCCTGCCGGGCGACCTCGCGCAGAAAATCGATCCCTATCTACGGCCGCTCTACGACGCGCTCTACGATCTGGTGGGTTTCGACAAGACGCAGAAGCTCTTCGAGAAGCAGACCATCGAGATCGCGCCGCTCGCCTACATGCGGGGCCGTACGATCAACAATGCCTTCATCATTCTCGACGAAGCGCAGAACACGACGCTCGAGCAGATGAAGATGTTCCTCACGCGTATCGGCTTCGGCAGCCGCGCCGTGATCACCGGCGACGTGACGCAGATCGATCTGCCGCGCGGACAGAAGAGCGGCCTCGTGGAAGCGAGCCTGGTGCTCGCGCAGGTGCGCGGCATCGGCTTCACGCACTTCACGAGCGCCGACGTGGTGAGGCATCCGCTGGTTGCGCGCATCGTCGAAGCCTACGAGGCGCACTACACACCGGCAACGCACGCGTCGTAAGGTCGTCGGCAAACGCGATGCCCGCGACGACGCTCCATCTTGCCGTTCAATACGCGACTGATCTCGATGCGCCCACGCGTGCGCAGGTGCGTCGCTGGGTGCGCGTTGCGCTAGCGGCCGCGCGACTCGTTGATCGGCGCGCGTTCGAAGTCACGACGCTGACGGTCCGCTTTGTCGATACCGATGAGGCACGCACGCTCAATCGCACGTTTCGCGGCAAGGACTACGCGACCAACGTGTTGACGTTTCCCTACGAAGCGATACAACGCAGCATCGAAGCCGATCTCGTGATCTGCATGCCGGTGGTTGCAACCGAGGCGCGTGCGCAGCGCAAGAACGTCTCGGCGCATTGCGCGCATCTGGTGATCCACGGCACGCTGCACGCCTGCGGCTACGGCCACGAGCAATCCAGCGATGCCGACGCGATGGAAGCGATCGAACGGTCTGTGCTTGCACGCTTTCACATTGCCGATCCATACGCGGCGTCAGACTGATCCGCACCTGCCGTTGCGGTTCCCTTCGATACGAACCGAGGCCGAGGCTGTCGGCTACTTCTTTTTCTGCCGATCCGGCACTACGGTATTGACCGTCGGCTTCACAGCGTCTGCCGAGATGGGTTTCGCCGGGGACTTGTCCTTCTTCGGCTTCTTGGCTTCCTTGTTGCTGCGCTGAACTTTTGACATGGATGTTTCCGTTTGAAAAGGTCGATGAGGAATCGCGCTCAGGTTCCCGGCCACGCAACCACGCGCTGGCGTTGCTCGCCCAGACCGTCGATGCCGAGAGTCACGATGTCGCCGGGCTCGAGAAATTGTTGAGGCTTCATCCCCATACCCACGCCCGGCGGCGTACCGGTGGTGATGATATCGCCCGGCAGCAAGGTCATGAAGCGGCTGATATAGCTCACCAGCGTCGCGCATCCGAAGATCATCGTGCTGGTGCTGCCGCGCTGGCGCGACTCGCCGTTCACATCGAGCCACATGTTCAGCGACTGCGGGTCTGCGATCTCGTCGGTCGTGACCAGCCAGGGACCCACCGGACCGAAGCTGTCGCAGCCCTTGCCCTTGTCCCACTGGCTGCCGCGCTCGAGCTGGAACTCGCGCTCGGAAACGTCGTTGATCGTGCAATAGCCCGCGACATGATCGAGCGCGCGGTCCTCCGACGCGTATTGCGCCTTGGTGCCGATCACGATGCCGAGTTCCACTTCCCAATCGAGCTTGGTCGAGTCCCGGGGCTGCACCGTGTCGTCGTTCGGTCCGCAAAGGCAACTCGTGGCCTTCGTGAAGAGGATCGGCTCCTTCGGTATCGGCATATTCGATTCGGCCGCGTGGTCGGAATAATTGAGTCCGACCGCGATGAACTTGCCGATGCCCGTGAACGGCACACCCAAGCGCGGCCGGCCTTTGACGAGAGGCAGCGCGTCCGGGTCGATGTTGCGAAGCCGTGCCAATCCCTTGGGTGACAACGCATCGAACTCGAGTCGATCGACGACCGACGACAGGTCGCGGATTTTCCCTTGCCGGTCGAGCAGGCCGGGCTTCTCGAAGCCCGATGGGCCATAGCGCAGAAGTTTCATGGTGTCCTCAAAGCGACATCCCGCCATCGACGAAGATCGCCTGCCCCGTCATGAACGAAGACTCGTCGGACGCGAGATAGACGAAGGTTTCGGCGATCTCTTCGGCCGTCGCGAGCCGACCCATCGGCTGACGATTGATGAAATCCTTGCGGGCCTTGACCGGATCGACGAACGCATTGATGCGATCGGCGAGCGACGGCGTGTCCACCGTGCCCGGACAAATGCAATTGCAGCGGATGTTCTGCTTGACGTGATCGATCGCGATGGCGCGCGTGAAGCCCACGACCGCGGCCTTGCTGGCCGCGTACGCGAGGCGGTTCGGCGCGGCCTTGTGCGCGCCGAGCACCGATGCCATGTTGAGAATCACGCCGCCGCCCTCGGCGATCATCTTCGGCAGCATCGCGCCGGTCATGATGTACATGCTGCGGATATTGAGGTTGAAGCTGAGATCCCAGTCTTCGATCGTGCAATCGAGAATGCTGCCTTGATGCACATAGCCGGCACAGTTGAAGAGGATATCGACCGCGCCGATTTCGTGTGCCGCTGTTGCCACCGCAGTGTCGTCGAGAACGTCCAACGTCCGCGTGGTGACGCCAGCGACCTCGCTGAACCCTTCAAGCAGATCTGCGCGCACGTCGGTTGCGACCACCGTGGCGCCCTCACGAACGAACGCCATCACCGCGGCATGCCCCATGCCCTGCCCGGTCGCGGTGATCAATGCTGTCTTGCCTTGCAAGCGCCGGCCCATGAGCTACGCCTTCGTCGATGCGGTCGCGAAAAAACCTCGTCGTCCCCGCGAAAGCGGGGACCCAGTGGCGTTCGCCGCAAGCCGCTGGATTCCCGCATGCGCGGACGCGACGGCAACCATCAATGATTGTCGCGCGGCACGAAGGCGCCGCGACACCCGACCAGGAAGTCGAGGTCTGCGCCTTGATCGGCCTGCAGAACATGGTCCGTGTACAGCTTCCAGTAGCCGCTCGCGAGTTTCGCTTCGGGGGCGGTCCATTCGGCGAGGCGCCTCGCCATCTCGTCGTCGCTGATATGCAGATGGATCCTGCGCGCCGGCACGTCGAGTTCGATCAGGTCGCCGTTGCGAACGATGGCGAGCGGTCCGCCCGCGGCGGCCTCGGGTGCGGTGTGCAGCACCACCGTGCCGTAGGCCGTACCGCTCATGCGCGCGTCGCTGATGCGAACCATGTCGGTGATGCCCTTTCTCAACACCTTGGGCGGCAGCGGCATGTTGCCCACTTCGGCCATGCCGGGGTAGCCGCGCGGCCCGCAGTTCTTGAGCACCATCACGCAATGCTCGTCGATGTCGAGCGTCTCGTCGTCGATGCGCGCGTGGAAGTCATCGATGCTCTCGAACACCACCGCGCGGCCGGTGTGCGTCATCAGCGCGGGAGTCGCTGCGCTCGGCTTGATGACGGCGCCGCGCGGCGCGAGATTGCCGCGCAGGACCGCGATGCCGGCCTTGTCCTTGAACGGCGCGGCCATCGACTTGATGACATCGGCATTGAAGTTCTGCGCGTCGGCGATGTTCTCTCCGATGGTGTGGCCGTTGGCGGTCATCGCGCCCAGATGCAGATGATCGGAAATCTCCTTCATCAATGCCGGCAGGCCGCCGGCGTAGCAGAAGTCTTCCATCAGGTGCCGGCCCGACGGCTGCAGGTTCAAGAGGCACGGCAGTTCGCTCGCCAGACGATCGAAGTCTTCGATCGCGAGCGGAACACCGATGCGCCCCGCGATTGCGATCAGGTGGATCACGGCGTTGGTCGAGCCGCCGATCGCGGCCAGCGTCTTGATCGCGTTCTCGAACGCCTCGCGCGTGAGGATGTGCGAGAGCTTCACGTCCTGGTGAACGAGCTCGACGATGCGCCGCCCGGCCATGCGCGCAATCACGTTGCGCCGGCCGTCGACCGCCGGATACGCCGCGTTGCCGGGTAGACCAAGTCCGAGCGCCTCCACCATGCTGGCCATGGTGCTCGCGGTTCCCATCGTCATGCAGTGGCCGTGGCTGCGATGCATGCAGCTCTCGGCCTCGAGAAAATCCGAAAGCCGCAGCGTGCCGGCGCGCACCTGCTCGCTCATGCTCCACACGCCCGTGCCCGAACCGAGCTCCTGGCCGCGCCACTTGCCGTTGAGCATCGGTCCGCCCGATACGCCGATGGTCGGCAGGTCGCAGCTCGCCGCGCCCATCACCAGCGACGGGGTGGTCTTGTCGCAGCCCATCAGCAACACCACCCCGTCGATCGGGTTGCCACGGATGCTCTCCTCGACATCCATGCTCGCCAGGTTGCGATAGAGCATCGCGGTCGGGCGCAGCAGGGTCTCGCCGAGCGACATCACCGGGAATTCGAGCGGGAACCCGCCGGCTTCGTGAACGCCGATCTTGACCTGTTCGGCGAGCGTGCGGAAATGCGAGTTGCAGGGCGTCAGTTCGCTGTACGTGTTGCAGATGCCGATCACCGGACGCCCATCGAACTGGTCGTCGGGGATGCCCTTGCCCTTGACCCAACTGCGATAGGCGAAGCCGTCGCGGTCCTGGCGGCCGAACCATTGGCGGCTGCGGAGATCCTCGGGCTTCTTCTTCCTTGATGCATCACTCATGATTCATTCCCTGCGTCATTCCTTCACGGATCCTGTCAGTCCGGAAACGTAGTATTCGACGAAGAATGAATAGACGAACGCGACCGGCAGCGAGCCGAACAATGCGCCCGCCATCAGCGGCCCCCACTGATAGACGTCGCCTTGCACCAGCTCGGTCACGACGCCGACCGGCATCGTCTTGATCTCCGAAGACGAGATGAACGTCAGCGCGTAGACGAACTCGTTCCATGACAGCGTGAACGCGAAGATGCCTGCGGAGATCAGCCCCGGCACGGCCAGCGGCAACACGATCTTCACCAGGATCTGCCAGCGGCTCGCGCCGTCGATCAGCGCACACTCTTCGAGCTCGAACGGGATCGAACGGAAGTAGCCCATCAAGAGCCAGGTGCAAAACGGGATCAGGAAGGTCGGATAGGTCAGGATGAGCGCCCAACGCGTGTCGAAGAGGCCGAGCTTGAACACCACGTTGGCCAGCGGGATGAAAAGGATGGTCGGTGGCACCAGGTAGGCGAGGAAGATCGACAGTCCGACATGCTTGGAGCCCTTGAAGCGCAGGCGTTCGATCGAATAAGCCGCGAGCACCGACGCCGCGAGCGAGAAGGCGGTCGAGACGACCGACACCAGCACCGTGTTCCACATCCATTCCGGGAATGCCGTCTTGAACAGCAACGTATGGAAGTGGACCAGCGTCGGCGCGATCACCCAGAAAGGATTGCCTTCACGCGAAAGCAATTCCGCGTCCGGCTTCACCGATGTGATGGCCATCCAGTAGAACGGGAACAGCAGCACGACCACGAACACCGCCAACGGCAGGTACACGACAAGTGCGCGACGCGGCACAGATTCGAGAAAGCCCATGCCGCCCGAGTCGGCCGTGGCGCGGCTGCTCATTTGTCGACCCCTCCCTGTTGCCACGCTCGGCGCTGCAGACCGAAGAAACTGAACATGATGCAGGCGAGCAAAAACGGAACCATCGTGATCGCGATCGCAGCACCCTCGCCGAGCGCGCCGCCATTGATCGCACGCTGGAACGCCAACGTCGCCATCAGGTGCGTCGCGTTCAGCGGCCCGCCTCGCGTGATCACATAGATGAGCTGGAAGTCGGTGAAGGTGAACAGCACCGAGAAGGTCATCACCACCGCGATGATCGGGGTCAGCAGCGGCAGCGTGACATGCATGAATTGCTGGCGGGGTGTGGCGCCGTCGATCGCCGATGCTTCGTAGTAGCTCGGCGAGATCGTCTGCAACCCGGCCAGCAATGTGATCGCGACGAACGGAACGCCGCGCCAGACGTTGGCCGCGATGACCGCGAAGCGCGCATTCCACGGCGTGCCGAGAAAGTCGATGTAGTGATCGATCAGTCCCATCTTGACCAGCGCCCAGCTGATGATGGAAAACTGCGAGTCGTAGATCCACCAGAAGGCGATCGCCGAGAGCGCCGTCGGCACGATGTACGGCAGCAGGATGACCGCACGAAAAAAAGTCTTGAAGCGGATGTTGCGGTTCAGCAGCAGGGCCAGCCACAGTCCCAAAAAGAATTTGAGGATGGACGCGACCACCGTATAGAAGAGCGTGTTGAACAGCGCCAGCCGCGTGAAGCTGTCGCCCCACAGGAACTCATAGTTCTCGAGACCGATCCACTCTCCGGGCCGTCCGACCTTGGCATCGGTGAAGCCGAGCCAGATACCCAGGCCGAGCGGATAGGTTAGGAACAGCAACAGCAGTGCCGCTGCCGGCAGCATGAACAGCAGCCCCAACGCATTGCGGCTGTTCTGAAGTCGTTCGAGGTAAGTCACGCGAAAATTATTGAGAATAAAAATATAGGACCGGCGCAAAACACGAGGCGCCGCCTTCCCCGCGGAAGCGGGGACGCATTGGCTTGAGTCACAAGACGCTGGATTCCCGCGTACGCGGGAACCACGGGCGTCATGCGAGAACTTCGCACATTGGATAGCCCCTCAATAAATCAGCAAAGCGAAGCAAGCGCCCGGCTCGCGTATGCGAGCCGCCGCCGAGTTGAGCGGCGAGCCGCCGTCAGGCCGGCTCGTCCGCTCGAACGAGGCGAGATAGTCCAGCGCGAAGCGTCGGGACTATCAAATTTTGTAATAACGTTCAGCGCGTTTCTGGGCACGTTCCATCGCCTCCTTCGGCGTCTTCGATCCGCTGATTGCCTCGGCCACCATGTTGACCATGATGAAGTCGGCCGCGGCGCCGGCCGATGCGTAGCCAAGCTTGCCGGCATAACCCGCGGGTCGAAGGTTTTTCATGGCATCGCGATACGGCGTGTTCTTCGGGTCGGAGGTCCACACGGGGATCTTCGCGTAAGCCGCGAGCGGCGGCGCCACATACCCGCCGGCGCCCGTCAGCCAGGGTTCGAACTGCTCCTGCTCCGTCATGAAACGCAGAAACTCCTTGGCGGCCTGCGGATACTTCGTGTACTTCATGATCATCTGGTTGAAGAACAGATGCGACTCGGTCGGCACGCCGACCGGACCGATCGGGAACGACGCGTGCTGGATGTCGGCCGCGATTTCCTTGACCTTGGGATCGGTCGAATTCTTCGCGGCGTAGTAGATCGAGATACCGTTGTTTGTGACCGAGATCTGACCGTCGAGGAAGGCCTTGTTGTTGTTCGGGTCGAGCCACGACAACGTGCCCGGAATGAAGGTCGCGTACAGCTCCTTGCCGTAGTCGAGCGCCTTCAAGGTCTCGGCGCTGTCGATCACGACCTTGTTGTTCGCGTCCACCATCTTGCCGCCGAAGGCCCACACCAGCCAGTTGCACCACAGGCCGTCGCCGGTTGCGTTGCCGAGCGCCATGCCTCCCGGCGTGCCCTTGTCTTTCAGCGCCTTGTACATCTTGAGGAAGCCGTCGGTGTCCTTCGGGAAGGTCTCGAAGCCCGCGGCTTTGAGCATGCTCTCGCGGTACACCATCATCGAGCCGGCCGCGCCCAGCGGCAGACCGATCCACTTCTTGCCGTCGGGTCGCATGTAGGCTTCGCCCGACGCATACCAGCCGCCGTATTTCTTGCCGAGATATTCGGCCAGATCGGTGACGTCGAGCAACTTGTCGGGGTAGAGGTTGGCGTCGTCGTTGGTCGACAGGATGATGTCGGGACCGGCACCGGTATTCGCGGCCACAGCGGCCTTGGGGCGCACGTCTTCCCATCCTTCGTTGTCGACGCGCACCTCGATGCCGGTCTTGTCGATGAATTTCTTGACGTTGATCATGTAGGCGTCGATGTCGCCCTGCACGAAACGGCTCCAGCGCAGCACGCGCAGCTTGGCGCCCTTCTCGGGCTTCAACGTGAGCGCTTGCGCGCGCGCAAGCGGCGACCAGAGCGCGGCAGTTCCTCCAAGCGTTGCAGCGACAGCAACGCCTGCCGAGCCTTCGAGAAATTTGCGGCGATTGAATTCAGTCATTCGGGGTCTCCTTCTGTTTTATTGACGTGACTTGTTGCACGAATGGACCGGGCGCGTGTCACGCGGCAAGACGCTGGCCGGTAGAGGCATCGAAGATGTGAGCCCGTTGACGATCGGGCTGCAGATGAATGACGGTGTCGGGCGCGAATTCGTGGCGCTCGCGAAACACGACGGAAAGGTCGACGCCTTCGTGCCGACAAGCGACGAACGTATCGGCGCCCGTCGGCTCGACCACCACGACCGTCGAAGGAATCCCGGTTGCGGCAAGCGCGAGGTGTTCCGGTCGCATGCCCATGATCACCTGCTGCCCATCGACCCCGCCCGCATTGGCAGGCGCGCTGAGGTGGATGCCATCACGAAGTTCGATGCGCGCCTCCCCGCCGCTGCGACGCATCGTCCCCGGCAGGAAGTTCATCGCCGGCGAGCCGATGAACCCCGCGACAAACAGGTTTGCCGGACGGTCGTAGAGTTCGAGCGGGCTCCCCGTCTGCTCGATGCGGCCGTCTCGCATGACGACGATCTTGTCGCCCATCGTCATCGCCTCGATCTGGTCGTGCGTGACATAAACCGAGGTCGTCTTCAGGCGCTGGTGCAGTTCCTTGATCTCGCTCCTCATCGCGACGCGCAGCTTGGCGTCGAGGTTGGACAATGGTTCGTCGAACAGGAACACCTGCGGGTCGCGCACGATCGCGCGGCCCATCGCGACCCGTTGCCGCTGGCCGCCCGAGAGTTGGCGCGGATAGCGATCGAGCAGCGGCGTGAGCGCGAGGATCTCGGCGGCGCGACCGACCTTGCGGTCTATCGTCGCCTTGTCTTCTTTCGCGAGCATCAGCGCGAACGCCATGTTCTTGCCGACCGTCATGTGTGGATACAACGCGTAGTTCTGGAAGACCATCGCGATGTCGCGTTCCTTGGGCGGCAAATCGTTGACGCGCTTTGCACCGATGCGGATGTCGCCGGCAGTGATTTCCTCGAGCCCGGCGATCATGCGCAGCAGGGTCGACTTGCCGCAGCCGGAAGGCCCGACCAGCACGGTGAAGGAGCCGTCGGCGATTTCGATGTCGACGCCGTGAAGGATCGCGGTTTCGCCGAAATTCTTCTTGACCGACTGGATGGTGACGCTGGCCATTGATCTCTGTTGTGCAGGCGACTCGTGGTGTCGGACGGCGGCGCGCGGTGGCGCGCCGTGGCATTTTTCGCGGCTGGACCGCAGTGTCGTGGCAGTATCGGCATCGTCGCGCGGTCGCGCCACGGAGTAAACCACTAGATTTTCAAAAATGGATCGACGATGAACCTGTTGATCACCGGCGCAAGCGGCTTCATCGGTCAGCGCCTCACCCATGCACTGCTCGCACGCGGCACGCTGGGCGACCAGCCCATCGACAAGCTGGTGCTCGCCGATCAAATGGCGCCGACCACGGACCTCACCGGGGATGCGCGCGTCGAAGCGCGCGTCGGTCCTCTGCTCGCGCAATGCGCGGCATTCGCCGCCGATCGCTTCGACGGCGTATTCCATCTGGCGTCGGCGGTGTCGGGCGAATGCGAGGACGACTTCGAACTCGGGTTGCGCTCGAACCTCGACACGACGCGCGCGCTGCTCGATGCGCTGCGCAGCGCCGCGAGCAGCCCGATGCGAGCCGGAAAGAAACCCGCACGCCTGGTCTTCTCGAGCTCGGTCGCGGTGTTCGGGCCGGATGATTCGATGCCGCTGCCGGCCCTCGTCGGCGACACGACCTTGCCCGCGCCGCAGACGTCGTACGGGACCCACAAGCTGATCTGCGAGCATCTGATCGCGGACTACACGAGGAAGGGCTACATCGATGGAAGGTCCGCGCGACTGATGACAGTGACGGTCCGACCGGGGCGGCCGAACGGCGCCGCGTCGTCGTTCTTCTCGGGCATCATCCGCGAGCCGCTGGCGGGTCTCGAAGCCATCTGTCCGGTGAGTCCCGAAACTTCGCATCCGCTGACGTCGCCGGCGCGCACGATCGAGGGCCTGATCGCGGTCTTCGAGGCGAGCCGTGAACAACTGGGCGGTCGCCTCGCTCTCAATTTGCCGGCGGTCAACGCCCGCGTCTGCGACATGCTCGACGCGCTCGAAGCAGTGGCCGGTCGAGCGGTGCGCGAACGCGTGCGCTTCGTGCCCGATCCCAGGATTGCCGGCATCGTCGCGAATTGGCCGAGCGGCGCAACCGCCGAACGCGCCGCACGTCTCGGTCTACAGCCCGACGCCGGGTTCGCCGACATCATTAGCCAATATATTGCCGACTGCGCGGCAGACTCCACCACCTCTGCAGGCGCGACCAATGCGCTCGAGGGCATGCCCGATGGGTTGCGCAGTCGAGCCTTCGATCAGGTCCGCACTTCTTCCTTCTCGAGCGAGTCGACCAGCTCCGTATAGCGCCGCATCGCATCGTTGCGATCGACGTCCTTGAGCTTCGCCCACGCGTCGAATTTCGCCCGCCCGATCAAGTCGAGCGCTCCGGGACGCCCGCCGCGCGCATCGCCTTCGGAGCTCTGTTTGTAGAGCGCATAGAGCTCGAGCAGCGCCGACTCCGACGGTGTCGAACGCAGGCTGCGCGAGCGCACTGCCGCCGCTTCGAACCCCGCCTCGAGCGACGCGGCTGCGTCGCCCGGCTCGATGTCTCCTTCGGGTGCTGCGCCCCAGAACGCGTCTTCGAGTTCGGGATCGTCGGCGAACCAGCGCAGTTCGTAAAGCCGGTCGGCGTGCATCGCGACCATCAGCGCGCCTTGCGATTGCAAGCGCTCGCCGCCACGCGCCGCCGACCACACCGCAGGCATCAACGCCACGCCGCGGTTGAAGACCGCCGTTCCGAACGCGGTCAATCGCGCTTCATCGCTCGCACTCTTGATCGCGCTCAGAAACGCGCGCATCGGCTTCGCGCCGCGATGGATACCCGACAGGCGATTGCTGCCCGGCTGATACCACGCCATGTCGGGAAGGCCGATGGCGGCGAGCTCGGACCACTCGCCCACCTCGAGAAGTGCGCGCACGCGAAGGACGAGTTCGACCAGCGCCTGCTGCGGCATCTTCGGATCGTCGCTCAGTTGCCCGCCCGCGAGCGAAGGGACGCCGAAAAACTCGAGCACGTTGCGCGCAACGATCTCGCGATCGTTGTCCACGCAGATCATGTGATAGCTGTTCTCGAGCGCGACCATGCGCGCGCGGTCGCCGCCGATGCCTCGCACCAGGAAGTCGGCCGAGCGCAGGCTCGTGAGTTCGTCGTGGCGCGCATGCACCACCAGCGTCTGGCACTTGATGCGCTCGAGCTTGGTCATCACCATGCGACGCAGGCGATCGACTTCGCGGATGCATGCGAGCGGCACCCAACGGTAATGGAAATTTTCGCCGCGCTCGAACTTGGCCTTGACGACCGCTCGCAACTGTTCGTTCTTGATGCCGAAGGGATCCTCTTCCTCGATGCGCATCGCCTGCAAGGGGGGGATCCAGTAGAACGCGCGGCGCAGGTCGCGATACCAGGGCGTGGCCCAGCCATCGATATAGATCGGCGGCGCGAGCGCGATCAGATTGCCCTTGACGTGGCGCTCCTGCTTGGCGACTTCGACGGCCAGCAACGAGCCCATGCACATGCCCATCACGTGCAGCGTTTCGTAGCGGCCGGCGAGATCGCGATAGAAGCTGCGGCAGGCTTCGAGCCAGTCGTCGGCACCGACCTTCATCAGATCTTCGGGAGTCGTTCCGTGACCGGGAAGCGTCAATGAATGCGTTTCGAAACCCGCCGTTTTCAGACGCTTGTGCATCGATCCCATATCGTATTGCGTCCCGCCCAGGCCGTGGATCAGGAACACGCCGGCCCGACCGCTCGCCGCTTGATGCTCTGCTTGCGGCTCGCTCATCATGCGGCCTTCAGCGTGGACGCGATCGTGGCCGTTGATGCGCCCGGCGCCGCGCGCACGGGTCGCAGAAAGCCGACGACGCGATGCACGCTGTCGTCGAAATCGACGATCGCGCTGGCCTCGCCTTCGAGCCGCAGTTCGACGCCCGCCGCCGAGACGAAGCGATGCGGCGTTGCCGCCTTGTTCCCGTCGTCGAGACCGATGTCGGCAAGGATGTTGCGCAGCCGATCGCGATCGGCTGGAGCGACGCGTTCCAGATAGCCCGCCAGGGTCGAGATCGCGCTCGACTCGGCGCCGAGCAGCCGCGCGGTATCTCCGGCCCACTCGATCCGACCGGTGGCGGGATCGAGTTCATAAAGCAGTTGATCGCTCGCTCCAATCACGGCCTCGTAGCGAATCTTCCATGCAGATGCATCGCGCAGCGCGAGTCGCCGGCTGGCATCGAGCGCGCTCAGCATCAGGGTCAGCAGCGCCGCCGCGGCCACATAGCCCTGCACCTCGACAACAGCCTCGCCGAGAAAACCTTCGACGCCGGCGAACGGACCCTCGCCGCGCGCCGTGTACAACACCGCGATCGCGGCCATGACGAAAGTCGACAAGGTCGCACCGCGCGAACCCCACACCAGTCCGCCGAGGACCAGGAAAGGCAACGGCAGGTAGGTCAAGGCGTAACCGACGCTGCCCGAGAAGCGCTCGCTGGTCGCGCCCGCGAACACCAGCAGCGTTGCTGCGACGAGCAGGATGAACAGGCTTCCGCCGAACGCCAGATCGGTCATCGTCGCGCCGCCCGAGCGCTTGGGTCGAAAGTCCGACCACGCAAAAAAAAGCGGGGCAACGACCAGCGTGCCGACGCCGGTCGAGACGATCCACAGACGCCACGCCGACGCGGGACTGGGCAGTCCGAGCAGCGCATACGAAGGAATCGCGACCAGCCAGCCCAACACCGCACCACCGAGCGCGCCGACTGCGACGAACACCATGACTCTACGCACATCGTCCAGACGCGGGTCGGACCCGAGCAGGCGTTGCAGGGCCCAGGCCGTGACCGCTGCGACGACCACCTCGTCGATCGCATACACCAACGATGCACCGATCGACGAGCCCGCGATCAGGTTGCCCACCGTGTCTCCCAGCGCGATCGCGAACGCGTAGGCCAGCCAGTGCGCTCGGTCGGCGAGCGTCAGCACCGCGATCGCGACGCCGCTTGCGATCCAGATGTTCGCTTCGACCGCAGTGCCGCCGCCAAAGCGATACGACAGCATCATCGCGATCAGATACGCGATGCCGGCCAGCGCTGCCTTGAAGACGATCGCCGCTGTCGTGGGTCGGCTCGATGCACGCATGACTATCCCCTTTGAATGAACGATCGCTGTACCGATTGGCGGGTTCGATCATCACGTCCCGCTCGCGTCTTTGCGTCACGGCCGGCCGAGAAACACGTAGCCGCTGCTGTTGCCGTCGCGCGCACGGCCGTAGGCAACATAGAGTGGTCCCAGCGGCGTGTCCAGCCCGAGAAAGATCGAGGTCGACAACAGCAGGCCGGTCGGCGCCCCGGTGAGCGGCACATGCCGGATGCGCCCGGCCTCGAGCGAAGCGCCGACATAGATGCCTTCGAGCAGCGGCTGGCTGCGTAGGCGATAGAGATAGGCGGCGCTTCCGAACACGAGCTTGGTTCCCAGCAATTGCCCGGTTCGATACCCCGACAATTGCTGGAAGCCGCCGAACTGGATCAGGTCGACGGCGGGTAGCTGGCCGGTGGCCGCGCCGCGCGCCTCGAACGCGAGTTGCAGCGTGTGGCGTCCGATGGTGTGCGCGGCCTGGGCGGTCACATCGTATTTGACATAGCGCTTGCCGGCACCGTCGTCATCGTTGCGCGCGCCGAACAGGTTCAAGGTCGCGGCTGCACCGCTGCGCGGAAAATCCAGGCTGTCGAGTTGATCGAACAACAAGCGCGCACGCACCGCGTTCTGGCGCACGTTGTCATCGGTAAAGAAAGGCGGCAGGCCGATGTCGAGCTTGCTCTTGACATGCCGCTTCAGCACGCCCACGCGCAGCTCCCCGTACTTGGTCACTGTGCCTCCGACGTCGAGCCCGATGTCGGAGGTGCGAAAGTTGAAACGCGCGATCCGATCCTGGCCCGCGAACAGGTCGAGCGGCCGCTTGTCGAGTGCGAAATAAGGCGCGACGAAAAAGCGGCCCGCGGTATCGATCGGCTGGTAGAACTCGGAGGCCAGCCGGTCGACATGCCCGACCTGCCCGTCGACGCGCAACTCCCCGCCGAGCGCGTTGAGCCACGGCCGCCGGTAGCGCGCGCCCAGATTGAAGTACGCGTCGCCGGGAAAGTCCGCGACCAGGGCCACGCCGACGCGTACATAGTCCGGGCCCCAGGATTTCTCGCGTGCGTCGACCGCGAGCACGCGCCGCCCGGCCTGGTCGACGATGCGATAGTCGATGCTCTCGAAGTCACCGCGTCCGTACAGGCGCCGCATGTCATCGTCGAGCACGTCCCGGTCGATCGGCTTGCCGGGTCTGGTCTGCATGGTTGCGAGCAACACCTCGGGGCTTGCCCGTTCGAGGCCGTCGAAGCGAATCGCATGGACCGCGACGAGCTGGGGAGGATCGGCCAGGATCCGATGCGCACGAAACGCCGCGTAGTCCGCTTCCGAAAGGCTCAGTCGCGACAGACGATCGCTGACCTTGCGCGCCGCGGCTTCGCCGATCGGAATCGTCTCGCGCATGTGATCGAAGTCGCTGGCTGAATAGTTGCCCAGCTCCGGCGCGATCAGCACATCCTCCGGCGCCAGCGACGCGAGCGATGCGCGCACGTTCTGCTTGCCCATGATGTTGATCATCTGCAGCGTCACGCCGACGATCGACGAGATGTCTTCCTGCTTCAACAGCGGGGTGCCGAGGTTGACTGCGATGACGATGTCGGCGCCCATCGCGCGTACCACATCGACCGGAAGATTGCGCACCAGTCCGCCGTCGAGCAGCGCGCGACCGTCGATCTGCGCAGGCGCGATCGCTCCCGGCACCGACATGCTCGCGCGCATCACGCTGGCGAGTTCGCCCTCTTCGAGCACGACCATGTCGCCGCTGCCGATGTCGGTCGCGACCGCGCGAAACGGAATCGGCAGATCGTCGAAGCGGACGAAGCCTTGCGCTTTCGAGAGGCGACGCAGGACGCTCTCGAGACGGATGCCCGACACCACACCCTTCGGCAGTCGCAAGGTCCCGCCGCGAATGCCAAGCTCGGGCCCGATGTAGAGGTCGCCATCGTCTTTCTTGCGATGGATGGTCTGGTCGCGGCGCGGTAGCGCTTCCCTGTACAGGTCGCCGGTGGTGATGCCCTGGAGTACCTCTTCCATCTCGACGATCGACGTGCCCGACGCATAGCCCGCGCCGACGATCGCGCCCATGCTGGTGCCGGCGATGAAATCGATCGGCACGCGCAATTCCTCGAGCACCTTGAGCACGCCGATGTGCGCCGCACCGCGTGCACCGCCGCCCGACAGCACGAGCCCGATGCGCGGTCGCGCTGGTGTCGATGTCAGTGTGGAAGTCGGCAGCGAGATCTTCTCGTCGTGGTCGGCAGCGATGGCGAAACCCGGCAGCGAACACGACGCGATCCATGACGCGACCAGCATCGCCATGCATGGCCGCCACCGATGCCGTCGACATGCCGTCATGGCGGCGTCGTCATGGTCGAACCCGTTGCGGCGGGGCCTGAACCACTGGCGCTGCCGGTGCGAACGAGCTGACTACCCAGCGCGAACACAAGACGGTCGTAATCGAGCGTGTGGAATTTCCCAGACTGGTTCACACCAACGCGATGCGAGTCGACATCGACATCGGTCACGTCTGCCTCGATCCGCTGCACCCCGACCGGCGCGAGCACGTCGTCGAGCCGAACGCGAATCGCGCTCAAATCACTCTCGTAGTTGCGCACGCGTATGCAATGCCACGCATCGCGGTTGACGAGCGTTACGGTCGCGCCTTCAGCGCCGATACCAAGCAGAGCGAGCGCGCGAGCCGCCGCCAACGCGCTCCACAAGCCCGCTAATCCGCCGCCGAGGACGACGATGCGTTTCGGGCTCACGCGCTATCGCTTCGACAGGAAGTGGAAGTAAGCAATGTGCGCAAGCGAGCCGCCGTCTTCATCCAGGCCCGCTCCTTTCGCCCGGCTCGCTCATGACGGCATGCATCCCGCGCCGGTGCACGATTGCGTCGGCACCCACAGGCTGACGGTGGGCTCGGTGATTCCCGGCCCGGGCAACTGCAGCACCTCGTAGTTGAGCGTGTACACGTTGCGCCAGAAATCGATCGTGAGCTTGGCCGCGTTGACTTTGGTGGTCGTCGAGATCGGCACCGTGGTGCTTTGCGCAGGGTGATAGATGTCGAGCCGATAGATGAACGTGTTTCCTTGCCCGGCGGCGGGGTGGCCGCGTCCGGGTTTTCGCCTCCGCAGGTGGCCATAAGCGGCGAGAACTCGAGCGCGAGACCCGCGCCAGCCGTATGGCGCAGGAAGTCGCGGCGCGTGATGCGCTCTACCGCGGCTGCAACCGCGTCCTCCAATTGCTTCACGAGCGTTCGCGATGCGACGGCCTCGTTACGCCGCTTGTCGAGCTCGGCGCGCCGGCTCTGCTCGACGCGCGCGCGTCGCGTGATGCGCTTTTCCTGTAGTTTCCGTTGCCGCTCCAGCGTTTGCTTGGGCTTCATGTCGGGCTCCCGTGTCTGTCTCGTCCGGATCTACCAGTCGAAGTTGTAAGTACCTCCGTTGCATGCCTGGGTTTGATCGGCCACGCCATAGGTCGGCGCGAACTGATAGAAGCCGGGGGGCGAGGCCTGCCCGATCGGCCTGCGGCTGGCCCAGCGGGTGTTGGTGGCCTGGGTCGGTCCGCAGCCGGACGCCGGAACGATGCTCCCGTCGGGGCAGGTCATGGTGGGAATGTTGGTCGGTACCGTAGTGAAGCTGCCGTACGTGGCCTGCACGCACACCTGCAGGTTCGGTGCTTCCCAGCCCTTGAACGCGGTGTAGGCGGGACCCAGAAGGATCTGGATGATGTTTCCCTTCTGCGGATTGCCCGGTGCGCCGAAATCGACGAAAGCCCCGGACAACGAGGTCGATGTCAGATTGGTCCCTGCGAGGATTGCCCCTTGCAGGTAGGCGAACGAGAAGTCCGGAGGGCTGCTCGTGCCGGGGTCGACGTTGAAGTTCGCGCCGCTGAAGTTCGCTCCCACCAGGATCGCTCCGTTGAAGCTCACGCCGTCGATGGTCGTGGTGCTGCCGCCGAAGTCCACGCCGAACAGATAGGCGTTGTTGAAGCGCGTGTCGGTCAGCGTCGCACCGACCGCCGTCGCACAACCGCAGGTGTAGCCGGTGACGGGCGTCTTTCCGCATTGCGCGGTGTTGGTCTGACACGGAAAGGTCGGCGTTCCACCATTGAACGAGCCGTAGAAGCTGGCGTTGTTGAAGATCGTGCCGGTGAGTTTTGCGCCGAGCAAATTGGCGTTCTTCAGATGCGCACCGGTGAAGTTCGCCGGGTCGCGCAGCGGCGGATTCGCAGCCGTGTTGGCGGTCAGAAAGGCGCCGCTGAGATTGACGTTCTCGAGATTCGCGTTGGTGAAATTCGCGCTGTACAGAAGGGCGTTGCTGAAGTCCACGTTCTTCGCGCTCGTGTTGTTGAAGAACGCTCCGCTCAAGTCGGCTCCGGGGAGGCCGGTGACGCCGTCGAGGATGGCTTGCTGAAAGGACACGCCAACCAGTTGTGCACCGGCCAGGCTGGCATTGGTGAGGTCGATGCCGGTCAGCGTCGCCTGCGGCAGACCGGTTGTGCGATCGAGTTTTGCGCCGGTCAATGTCGCGCCGTCGAGCCTGATGCCAGCCAACATCGCGCCGGTGAAATCGACGCCCTGGAGGCTCGCGCCGCTGAGAACGACCTGCGTCAGGTTGGCGCCCGCGAAACCGGTGGCCCGATCGAGGACGATGCCCTGCACATTGGCGTTCTGCAACAGGGCGCCCGTCAGGTTGGCGCCCGTGGCATTGGCGTGATCGAGCTGCGTGCCGTTCAAGATTGCATTGGTGAAATTGGCATTCTTGAGGCTGATTCCGCTGAGAACGACTTGGCTCAGGTTGGTATTGGCGAGCGTGGCGGAGTCGAGCACAATGCCTTGCACATTGGTGTTCTTCAGCAGCGCGCCCGTCAGGGTGACGCCCGTGGCATTCACCTGATCGAGCTGCGTGCCGCTCAGCACCGCGTTGCTCAGGTTGACGTTCTTCAAGCTCGCGCCGCTGAGAACGACCTGCGTCAGGTCGGCATTCGCGAGGCTGGCATAGTCGAAGATGGCGCCGGGCAGGGTCGCACCGACCAGCATCGCGCGGCTCAGGTCCAAGGGATGCGCCTGGCTCGACAATGGATTGCCGACGAGGCCGCTGAATGCCGCATGAGACAAGTCGAGGTAGCGCCACAACGCGGGCGGGAGCGCTTGCGGCGTCACGCGCGTCCACGTCAAGTTGGCGCGGCACGAGAAGTCGGTCGTGACTTGCGCGTTCGCGAAGATCGTCTGCGTCAGGTCGACGCGCTGGCTGTCGTTGGTGCCCGAGAAATCGGTGCAAAGCAGTCTTGCGCCGCTGAAGTTGGTGTTGCGCAGGTTCAGCGCACCGTGCAATTTCGTGTTCGCGAGCGTCGCGCGAGACAGGTCGGCGTTCTGCAGGTTGGTGCCCGACAAATCGATGCCGGTCAGATCGACGCCTTCGAGCTTGCAGTCCACGCAGCTGCGCGACGACGCGAGAAAGATCGGCAACAGCGGCTCGATCCCGATCGAGCGCGTGTTGCGACCGATGCCCGTGCCGTCCAGGCAGGGCGTATCGATCTGGATGAGCTGCGACGTGCCGCCGTACTGCGTGTCGCCGTACAGCGTGACCGCGGTATCGTTGCCCAGGCGAACCGAGGCGGTGGTCCGGTCGAGCGTGATGACGCTCGAATCCAGTTCGGCGAAAGACGAGTTGTCGATCGCGAACACGGTCGCCTTGCCGCCGTAGTTGCACTGCTGGAACAGCGCCACTTCACCGGGCCGCAGCGGATCGATCTTCCCGTCCGGGTAGAAACGCAACAAGAGCTGGAACAACATGGGTGTGGCGGCATTTGTTTGCACAAAGCGGAACTGGTTGTCCAGCGCAAAAGGGAAGTTGGAAAATGCGCCAACCTGCCCTAGATAACCCTTGTTGTTGCCCAGGCTGGACACGAACAAGGGAAACAGATTGAACGAATTGACCAACGTGAAGCCGGACGCGTCTGCGACCAGGAGCGGGTTTAGGTTTATCTTATGCGCGACGTTGAGCGGTAGGCCGTTGAACATGCGCGGCCGATTCGGATCGTCCTGATCGAACGATCCCCTCGCGGGCTGGAAGATGAAGAGCGCGTCGGCGTCGATCTGCTTGTTGGCGAAGTCCGCGAACAGCGGTTGAACCGCCGGGTAGTATTCGTCGAAGCGGATCACCGGCAGCGGCGCGGCGACACGCCCGTTGCGCATCGACGGGTCCGCCGACGGATCGGGTCGCATCGCCCACCAGCCGCCCACCGGCTTGCCTTGATCGTCGTTGAGCGGGACGTTGACGTTGCCCGACTGCACGAACGCCACGCGATGCGCGCCGACGATGCCGGTCGCGTCGTGCGCGATCCGCAGGCGATAGACGCCCGCGGGCAACTCGACTTCGGCGCAGCCCGACGAACGATCCAGCGTCAGGCGCGCGACGCCCTCCTCATCTTCAAGGACGAGGCTGCGTAGATAGGGATCGCCCTTCTGCAGGCAGAACGTGTGCTTGCCTGCGGCGAGTTCGTGCCGGGAAACATTCTCGACGAGTGCGCCCTCAGTGATCGCCGGCTCGAGATCCAGAATGACGGTCTGGCTGGATCGAGCGGCCAGGCTGGGGGCGACAGCGAATTCGCGTTCATGGAAGTAAGTGCGGCCCGACCCGAGCCTGCGTTCGGATCGCCCATCGGCCTCATCATTCCGATCCGATCCGCAGCCTGAAAGCAAAGTGGCGAGGCTCAGCGTTGCGAGCGTCGCGATGCGCCGAACCTTCAGATGCGCCGTTTCGTGCTGTGCGAAGGGCTCGCTCATGACGGCATGCATCCCGCACCGGTGCACGATTGCGTCGGCACCCACAGGCTGACGGTGGGCTCGGTGATCCCCGGCCCGGGCAGCTGCAGCACCTCGTAGTTGAGCGTGTACACGTTGCGCCAGAAATCGATCGTGAGCTTGGCCGCGTTGACTTTGGTGGTCGTCGAGATCGGCACCGTGGTGCTTTGCGCAGGGTGATAGATGTCGAGCCGATAGACGAACGTGTTCTCGTTGAACGACAGCACATAGATCAAGCCGCTGAACTCCGACGCGATGTCGAGGTGCCGCCAGCCCGCAACGTTCGGCGTCTCGGTCAGCACCAGGAAGTAAGGCGCCGCCTGGCCGCTGAAGTAGCGCACCGGATTGCCGCCGATGTCGAAGGCCTGGACGCGGTTCGGGATGGGCGGATTGGCCTGCGCATTGCCGGCCTCGAGCACGAGGATGGTTCCTTCCGGCGAGATCGCCGCCGCGACCGGCGAGGTCATCAGCCCGGGCAATGTCCCCTGCCCAGCTTTCACCTGCGCGACCAAGCTGACCTTGGCTTTCTTATCGGTCATGAAGGTGGGCGGCAGCTTGTGGGTTTCGATCTTGTGATTGGCGCTGCTGATGCTCACCAGATGCCCGGCCGGATGTAGCAGCAGGGCGTCCGGCAGGAAGTTGAAGACGCCCCATGCGCGGTTCGAATTGGGACTGTCGAACGCCGGCGCTGGCTCGAGCGTCACTTGGCGCACCACCGGCGCGTTGGTATCGGTGGTATCGAGATAGAAGTTCGCTGTGCCGTGACTGAGCAGGTTGTACGCGGCGCGCACGCCGGGTTGAATGATTCCGCACGATGACGTTGCGTAGCCCGTATTGGCATCGGCGCTGTTGAGGTTCGCGATCTGGTCGAGCTGACCCACGCCGCCACCCTGGCAACTCGGAACCTTCGACGAATCGGTGTTCTGGGCCTGCCAGGCATACCCGATATAACCGTTGCGCTGCGGATTCGACGTCCCTTGGCGCACGGTGATGCTGCGAAATCCGCAGATGGTGCCGGCACCGCCGCACACGGTGTTGCCGGCGTTGACCGTGGGCGCTGCAGCGCTCGCGTTCCAGAAATGCTTGCCGCTCGCCGGATCGACCGCGGTCTTCTGCTTGTGCCGATAGGATGTGCCAGGCCCGATCGGAAACTTCAACTCCTCGATCGTGAGCGGCGGGATGGGGTTGATCGCCGTGTTCGGAACCAGCCCGGTGGTGCCCTTGCCGAGCAGCACGTCGACCGTCGTCGGGGTGCCGGCCTGGAAGAAGGACACCGAGACGTTGACCTGCCCTCCGAGGGGCACGCCGTTGAAGGACACGGGGGCCAGGGGCGGCACGAACGACGTCAGCGGCAGCGTCTGCACGTGCGGCGTGCCGTCGTCGAACAACGCAGTCACCCTGTAGTGATCGGCGCCCTTCGGAAAAGTGCTGTCCATCGGATCGGGTTTGATATTCACGCTCAGGTTGTGCGTGAACACCAGGTCGTCGATGTAGGTCCACGGCGAATAGGCGAGCTCGATCGACGTCTCGAGAATGTTCGCAAGACCCGCGGCGATCGAGATCAGCAGCATGATCAATCCGGCGACCGGGATCTCGTCTTCGAGGACCGACACTGTGATGTCGCCGACGATGCCCGCGACGAGTTTCCCCACGGCGACTCCCGTCCCGAAGCCGAGCAGGTATTTCGCGGTAGCCAGCCCCTGCAACTCCCAGAAACCGGCGGTGAAGATGCCGTTGTTATTGAGCGAGTCGAGGATGAGGACAACCAGTTCCTGCGCGAGCGCCGTGGATAGCGGCACGATCACATCCTTCATCAGCACCGACAAGCCTGCTGCAGCGCCCGCACCCGCGAGCACGGCGGTGATGCCGTAGTTGACGATCCCGGTCATGATCGCGCCCGCGAGCACCGTATTCGGGTAGGGATTCGAGGTTCCGAACGACAGGCCGCTCGCAAGGATGCGGACCGTGTGCGCCGAAGCCGGCACGGTGAAGCTCGGGGTCGTGAACCCGGGCAGGACGGGAATGGGAATGCCGAGGATCGTGAAGATCGGCACCAGCATCGACACGAACATCGCATCGGCCGTGTCGAGACCGCCGTTGTTGTCGTGGCCGCTGATGATGGTCCCCTTGTTGTATTCGGGGATGTCCTTCAACGCCAGCACGTTCGGCGGATTCTTGTCGTCGATGAATTGCAGGTAGACGCCGAGAAAGCGCACGTACCAGTTCAGCAGGATCAGCGATACCTGGGTCGACCCGTTTGCGTTCTGCGACGTGCTGGCAACCACCGAGATGCCGTTCTGCGGTCCGTCCTGTTTCAACGTCATCACGACGCTGGAATCGCGCACCGCCTTGCCCGGACTTTGATCGACGCTGGTCGATCCGTCGTGACGGAACCAGACCGCTCCGTTCAGCGTGTTGCCTCCCTTCGTTGGGTCCACGCTGGTGATGTCGGCCCCAAGGCTCTCATCGTTCTTCACCGCCGGCGTCAAGGCGCCGGTCGCGGGTCCGACTGCCGCTGCGATGTCGGGATGCAGGATCGGCTGGTACTGGATGCGGCCGCGATTCTTTCCCCGCTGGTTCTTGATCGGGCCTGCGATTCCGTTGGGGCTGGTGTTCATCAGCGGAACCAGTGTTCCCCAGCCCGTGGGGTTGGGCGTGTTGGCCTGCAGTTGCGGCATCGCCATCTGGTATTGCGGCCGGCGCAACTTCTCGGACAGGACCACCACGTCGATGCTGGTGTCCACGTAGTTCGAGTGAATGTTGTGCGCGGAGTTGGCTTCGAGGCTCAGCACGTCGGGATGCATCCCGACCAGAGTCGCGGCCAGGCTCGCGGTATCGACCAAGACGCGCTCCTCGCGCAGATCCTGTTCGGTCTCCGCCGCTGCTATCCCGTAAAGCTTGCGCTTGGCCGAAAGTGGCAGCGGTCCGGTCGGATGCCGCAGGCGCGCGCGCCGATAGGCATGCGCGGAACCGCTCGTCGGAATCTGCAGGAACACCGACGACATGGCCCACGTGCCCGCGGCCGGATCGATGTCGGGACCGTTGTAGAACAGCGTGACCGAGTCGCTCGCGGATACGACGTTCTCGACGTGATGCGTGATCTGGTCGTCAGGCACGCCGCGCAGGAACTTGTTGTTCAGGCGTTCGCGCGCGAGCACGTCGGGTCTATCCTGCACGCGGGTCAGCGCATAGCGATCGCCACCTCCGGTGAGGAAATAGATCTTGCCGGCGTGGTCCTCGTGCGACAGGTTGAAGAACAGCGTCCGCGTTTCCTTGCCCGGCGGAGGTGTTGCAGGGTCCGGATCGTTACCGCCGCAGGTGGCCAGCAGCGGCGAAAGCCCGAGCGCGAGCCCGGCGCCCGCTGTCTGACGCAGGAAGTCGCGTCGCGAGAGGCGTTCGACCGCCGCGGTGACCGCTTCCTCCAGTTGCCGAGCGAGCTTTCGCGAAGCGACCTCTGCATCGCGCGTGCCTTCACGCTGCCGCTCGCGCTCCGCACGCTTCTGACGCTCGACGCGCTCGCGTCGCGCGATCCGCTTCTGCTGCAGGATCCGTTGCCGCTCGGGGGTTTGTTTCAGCTTCATGTCGGACTCCCAAGATTGCGTTCTTTCGCATCACCAGTCGAGGTTGTAAGTACCTGCGTTGCATGCCTTGCTTTGATCGGCCACGCCGTAGGTCGGCGGAAACTGATAGAAGCCGGGCGGCGTGGCCTGCCCGATCGGCGTGCTGCTCGCCCAATGGGTGTTGGCTGCTGCCTGAGGCAGCCCGCAGCCAGGCGCCGCCGGATAGGTGTTCCCGTCAGGGCAGGTCATGGTGGGAATGGTGGTCGGCACGGTCGTATAGGACGGGCCATAGATGGCTTGCACGCAAACGCTAGTGTTCGGCGCTTCCCATCCCTTGAACGCGGTGTACGACGGGCCGAGAAGGATCTGCAGAATGTTTCCCTTGAAGGTATTGGTCGGCGAACCGAAGTCGACGTAGGCGCCCGACAGCGAGGTCGACGTCAGATTGGTCCCGGCGAGAAGCGCCCCCTGCAGATAGGCGAACGTGAAGTTCGGAGGACTGCTCTGGGTGGGGTCGACGTTGAAGTCCGCGCCGCTGAAGTTCGCGCCGACCAGGATCGCTCCGTTGAAGCTCACGCCGTTGATCTTGGTGGTGCTGCCGCCGAAGTCGACGCCGTACAGATAGGCGTTGTTGAATCGGGTGTCGGTCATGACCGCGCCGACGGCCGTCGCGCAGCTGCAGGTGTAGCCGGTGACGGGCGTCGTCATGCATTGCGTGGTGTCGGTAACGCACGGAAAGGCGGGCGCGAGACCGTTGAACGAGCCATAGAAGCTCGCATTGTTGAAGATGGTGCCGGTCAGTTTCGCCCCGCTCAAATTGGCGTTCTTCAGATGCGCGCCGGTGAAATTCGCCACATCGCGCAGCGGCGGATTCGCAGCCGTGTTGGCGGTCAGGAAGGCGCCTGCGAGATTGACGTTCTCGAGATTCGCGTTGGTGAAATTCGCGCTGTAGAGAAGAGCATTGCTGAAGTCGACGTTCTTCGCGCTCGCGTTGTTGAAGAACGTGCCGCTGAGGTCGACCGTAGTCGGCCCGCCCAAGCCTCTCGCGCGGTCAAGCGTGGCCTCCTGGAACGACACGCCGGCCATCGGTGCTCCCACGAGGCTCGCACCGGTGAGATCGATGCCGGTCAGCGTGGCCTGCGCGAGGCCGGTGGCGCGATCGAGCGTGGCGCCGATCAGTTTCGCGCCGTCGAGCTTCGCGCCGGCCAGTTGCGCGCCGGTGAAATCCACGCCTTGTAAGCTCGCGCCGCTCAACACCACCTGAGTCAGGTTGGCGCCCGCGAAACCGGTGGCGCGATCGAGAACGATGCCCATCACGTTGGCCGTCTGCAGCAGCGCGCCCGTCAGGTTGGCGGCGGTTGCATTGGCGTGATCGAGCTGCGTGCCGTTCAACACCGCATTGCTCAGGTTCACGTTCATGAGGCTCGCCCCGCTGAGCACCACCTGGCTCAGATCGGCATTGGCGAGCCCGGTGGCGTAGTCGAGTACGGCGCCGGGCAAGGACGCGCCGACCAGCATCGCGCGGCTCAGGTCCAGGGGCTTCGCCTGGCTCGACAAGGGAATGCCCGCGAGCCCGCTGAACGCGGCATGCGCCAAGTCCATGTAGCGCCACAGCGTGGGCGCCAGCACCTGCGGCGAGACGCGCGTCCACGACAGGTTCGCGCGACACGAGAAGTCGGTGGTGTATTGCGCGTTCGCGAGGATGGTCTGCGTCAAGTCGACGCGCTGGCTGTCGTCGGTCCCGGAGAAATCGGTGCAGAACAGTTTCGCGCCGGTGAAGTTGGTCTTGCTCAGATTCGCCGCGTTGTGCAGCTTGGTCTTCGCGAGCGTTGCGCCCGAGAGATCGGCGTTCTGCAGGTTGGTGCCGGACAGGTCGGCGTTGCTGAGATCCACGCCTTCGAGCTTGCAGTCGACACAGCTCTGCGAGGACGCCAGGTAGACCGACGTCAGCGGCTCGATCTGGATCGAGCGCGTATCGCGCCCGATCGGCGTGCCGTCCAGGCAAGGCGTGTCGACCTTGATGATCTGCCACGTGCCCCCGAACTCCGTATCGGGGTAGAGCGTGACGGCCGTGTCGTTGCCGAGCCGGATCGAAGCGGTCGTCTTGTCGAGTGTGATGACGCTCGAATCCAGTTCGCTGAAGGATGCGTTGTCGATCGCGAACACGATCGCCTTGCCGCCGTAGTTGCATTGCTGAAAGAGCGCCACTTCGCCCGGCCGCAGCGGATCGATCTTTCCGTCCGGATAGAAACGGAACAACACCTGGATGATTGCGGGATTGGGCGCGTAGTTGGTCGACCAGTTGAAGCGGAACGCGCTGTCGAGAAAGAAGGGCGTGGAGGCGTCGCCATTGAGCAGCCCTTGTCCGAGGAAGCCCTTGTTGTTGCCCACGCCGTTGATGGTCAGCGGAAATGCATTGATGGGGTTGGAGAACGTGAAGCCGAACACGTCGGCGACCAGGAGCGGGTTGTCGAGCTCATCGGTGACGTTGAGCTGCACCCCGCTGTTGAACAGTCGCGGCCGGTTCGTATTGCTCGGGTCCAACGACCCCTGCCACGGCTTGAAGATGAAGAGCGCGCTGCCGTCGATCTGCTTGTTCGCGAAGTCGGCGATCACCGGCAATACCGACGGATAGAAACTGCCGAGCGCGATCACAGGCGGCGGCGCGGCAACCCGCCCGTTGCGCTTCAACGGGTCCGCCGACGGATCCGGCCGCATCGCCCACCACCCGCCCACCGGCTGGCCCTGGTTGTCATAGAGCGGCACGTCGACGTTGCCCGACTGCACGAACGCCACGCGATGCGCGCCGACGATGCCGGTCGCGTCGTGCGCGATCCGCAGACGATAGACGCCTTCCGCGAGATCGACCGTGACGCAGCCCGACGAACGATCGATCGTCAGACGCGCCGCGCCCTCCGCATCCTCGAGCACCAGGCTGCGCAGATACGGATCGTTCGGCTGCAGGCAGAAGGTGTGCTTGCCCACGGCGAGCCGGTGCCGCGAGATGTTCTCGACGAGCGCGCCCTGTGCGACCGCAGGTTCCAGATCGAGCACCACGGTCTGCTTGTGTCGAGCAGCCAGGCCGGGTGCGTCGCCGAACTCACGCTCATAGAAGTAGGCGCGGCCCGACGCAAGCCGGCGTTCGGTTTGCGCGTCCGCGACGGCTGCATCCGTCCGATCCGATCCGCAGCCTGAGAGCAAGGCGGACAGACTGAGCGCTGCAAGCAAAGCGATGCGCCACAACTTCATATGCGCCACCCCATCCCCGGACCTGCGATGACGTGCGAAGGTGCTTCTGCTTCGGTGCTTCTGCTGCGGTGTTCTGCGTTAGCGAGTTATGGGAGTTATGGAAAATTACTTCCGCCGATTCCCGACCGACGCGCGCGCAAAATTATGCGTGTGGGTTACGCGGTAAAGCAAGCGATCGACGCCTTTTCGCCGGGTTTCGGCGAGCGGCGGCGCACGCCATCGGCTTCATTCGATCAGCATCATTGCCGTTGCGTTTCGCGTGGGGCAGGCTTGCAAGCAATACACAGAGGCCACGTTCGATCGTTCTTTCGAGGAGCTTGTCATGCGCCGGTTTCATCGTCCGATCCCGCTGGTGTCGAGCCTGTTGCTGTGTAGTGCATGCGTGTTCGCCGCCGACCCGCCGCTTCGATTCGATCCCGTTGTCGAGGCGCGGCTCGATGCGGCGCTTCGGGAGCGCATGGCGGCGCAGCGCCTGCCAGGCATCGCGGTGCTGATCTCGGTGTCCGGCCAGGGCGAGTACCGCCGCGCTTTCGGTGAAGCGAATCTGCGACTCGGCGAAAACTCTTTCGTGTATTCTCACTGCCCCTTCCCTACGCATTCGCAAGAATGTCCGATCCGCAGCCTCTACCGCGCCAGCGCGAGAATTCTCCCAAGCTGCTGGCGCGCCTGTCCGCGCTCTTGATGCGCGAACCCGAGGATCGCGATCAACTGCTTTCGATGCTGCATCACGCGCACGAGCGCGAGTTGCTCGACGCCGACGCGTTGTCGATGATCGAAGGCGTCATGCAGGTTTCCGAACTGTCGGCGCGCGACATCATGGTGCCGCGCTCGCAGATCGACATGATCGATATTCGCAAGCCGCCCGACGAGCTGATCCCCTTCGTGATCGAGACCGCGCACTCGCGCTTTCCGGTCATCGAAGACGATCGCGATCACGTCATCGGCGTGCTGCTCGCCAAGGACTTGCTGCGCCATACGAGCGGCGAAGACTTCGACATCAGGAAGATGTTGCGCCCCCCGATATTCATACCCGAGTCCAAGCGCCTGAACGTGTTGCTGCGCGACTTTCGCGCCAATCGCAATCACGTCGCGATCGTGGTCGATGAATACGGCGGCGTCGCCGGCCTCGTCACCATCGAGGACGTGCTCGAACAGATCGTCGGCGACATCGAGGACGAATACGATTTCGACGAAGACGACGACAACATCGTGATGGCCGAAGCCGGTCCGCTCGGTCCGCGCTGGCGGGTGCGTGCGCTGACCGAGATCGATCAGTTCAACGAATTCTTCGACACCGAATTCACGCACGACCAGGCCGATACCATCGGCGGCTTCGTCGCCAATCATCTGGGACGTCTCCCCCGGCGCGGCGAAGAGGCGATCGTCGGCAACGTGCGCTTCACGGTGTTGCGAGCCGATGCGCGTCGCGTCGATGTGCTCAGAGTCGAGAAGCTGACAACCGACGAACAGCACGACGAGTCGGGTTGATCCCGCGTCCGGCATGCTGGTCCTCGCACTACCCTCCCGTTTTCCGCTTCGCTTTCTGATCGCGCTCGCGCTCGGCGTGTTGCATGCGGCCGCGTTCATCGACGATCACGCGTGGCCGATCGAGATCGCAGCACTGTCCGGCCTGGCCGCGCTGGCGGCGCGCGCGGCGGTCGAAATCGACGGCTCGATCGGTTCGCGGCGTGCGGCCTTCGGCGGCGCGCGCGTCGGCTTCGCGTTCGGCCTCGGCTGGTTCGTGACGGGCGTGTCGTGGATCTACATCAGCCTGCACACCTATGGCGAAATGAATGCGCTGGTCGCGGGCGCCGCCGTGTTGCTGTTCTCTTGCTATCTCGCCCTCTATCCCGCGCTCGCGTGCGCGGCATTCGCCTGGTTTCGACACATCCGCGTACAGGTCCGCCAACCTGTCTACGGACAGGACGGCGAGCACAGCCTTGCGCCCGGCCCGATCGCATCGGTCGCGACATTCGCAGCGCTGTGGAGCCTGTCGGAGATTGGCCGCGGTTATGTCTTCACGGGTTTTCCGTGGCTCGCGTCGGGATACGCGCACATCGCGAGTCCGCTCGCGGGTTATGCGCCGCTGCTGGGCGTGTACGGCGTGTCGATGGCCGCGGCCGCGATGGCCGCCGCGCTCGCGCTCGCAGCGAGCCGCGTGCCGCGAAGCCGGGACGCGAGGCGCGAGCCAGGACGCGGATCGACATCTTCGCGCACTCGCCTCGCGTTCCTCGTGGCAATCGTCTTCAGCTTGCCGCTGATCGGAAGCGGGCTCGCGCACATCGATTGGTCGAAGCCGAGCGGCACGCCGATCAGCGTGCGATTGCTTCAGGGCAACGTGGCCCAGGACGTCAAGTTCGACGCCAGTCGCTTCGACGGCATTGCAGAGGACTACCTCAAGCAGATCGAGGCCGGGCGCGCCGATCTGATCGTCCTTCCGGAAACCGCCTTCACGCGCTTGCTCGGCGACCTGCCCCAGGCCGTCGGCGAGCGCCTGATCCGCGACGCGCGCAACAAGAACGCCGCGATCGCGTTCGGCGTCCCGATCTCGGAAGGCAACGAGCGCTACTTCAACAGCGTCATCGCGCTCGCTCCCGGCGCCGATCTCACCGCACAGCGCTACGACAAGTCGCATCTCGTGCCTTTCGGCGAATTCGTTCCTCTCGGGTTTCACTGGTTCGTGCGTCTGATGAAGATGCCGCTCGGCGACTTCACGCGCGGCACCATCGACCAACAACCGATGCGCCTCGGGGGTCAGCGCGTGGCCTTCAACATCTGCTACGAAGACCTGTTCGGCGAAGAGATCATTCGGCAGGCGGGTGACGCCAACATCCTGGTCAACGTCAGCAACGTCGCGTGGTTCGGCGATTCGATGGCGCTCCCGCAGCACCTCGACATCAGCCGCATGCGCGCGATCGAGACCGCACGGCCGATGCTGCGCGCGACCAACACCGGCATGACCGCGGCTATCGACCCGCACGGCCGCGTGCTCGCCCGGCTCGCACCGTTTACCGCTGGCTCGCTCGACGTATCGGTGCAGGGCACGACCGGCCTGACGCCCTACATACGTTTCGGCAATGCGGGCGTCTTCATCCTGATTGCCGTGTTGCTCGCGGGATCGCTCGTGTCAGTCCGCCCTCGCAGCCCGAACGACATTCGCTCGATCGACCTGTGAAAAGCCGCGGCAAGTCTGCAATGCGTCACGCGTCGACGGCTAGAATGCGCAGCTTCCCGCCCCGTCCCCTCACCCGTCTTTCACACTGAATGAAGACCTTCCAACAGATCATCCTCGCCTTGCAGGACTACTGGGCTCTGGAGGGCTGCGCACTCTTGCAGCCGATCGACATGGAAGTGGGCGCGGGCACGTCGCATCCCGCCACGTTCCTGCGCGCGCTCGGACCCGAACCGTGGCGCGCGGCCTACGTACAACCGTCGCGTCGACCGAAAGACGGGCGCTATGGCGAGAACCCCAATCGCCTGCAGCACTATTACCAATATCAGGTGGTGCTCAAGCCCTCTCCGCCGAACATCCTCGATCTCTATCTCGGATCGCTCGAAGCGCTCGGCTTCGATCTGCAGACCAACGACGTGCGCTTCGTCGAAGACGATTGGGAGAACCCCACGCTGGGCGCATGGGGCCTGGGCTGGGAAGTGTGGATGAACGGCATGGAGATCACGCAGTTCACTTACTTTCAGCAAGTCGGAGGGATCGACTGCAAGCCGATCACCGGCGAGATCACTTACGGGCTCGAACGCATGGCGATGTATCTGCAAGGCAAGGACAACGTCTATGACCTGGTGTGGACCGAACGCGAGGAACGCGGGGTCAAACGAGTCCTCACCTATGGCGACGTCTACCACCAGAACGAGGTCGAGCAATCGACCTACAACTTCGAACACAGCGACGTCGCGATGCTGCTCGCGCACTTCGGCGATTACGAGAAGCAGGCCGATGCACTGATGACGGCCGAGCTCGCGTTGCCCGCCTACGAGATGGTGCTCAAGGCCGCGCATGCGTTCAATCTGCTCGATGCGCGCGGCGCGATCTCGGTCACCGAACGCGCGGCGTATATCGGGCGCATCCGCAAGCTGTCGCGCGCCGTGGCCGAGTCGTATTACGCGTCGCGCGAGAAGCTCGGCTTTCCGATGGCGGCGCCATTGCAGGAGGCCGCGTGATGGTGGCCGCAACGCGGAGCGCTTCAACGCTGCTCGTCGAACTGCTGACCGAAGAACTGCCGCCGAAGACCTTGAAGACCCTGGGTCAGGCGTTCGCCGATCGCATCGCCGAAGGGCTCACGCAGGCCGGGCTGACCACCGGCGCCGCGAACGCAGTCACGATCTTCGCGACGCCGCGTCGACTCGGCGTCGCAATTGCCGATGTGCATGAACGCGCAGCCGATCGCATCGAGACGAAGAAGCTGATGCCAGCCAGGGTCGCGTACGACGCGGACGGCGCGCCGACTCCCGCATTGATGAAGCGGCTCGAAAAGGAAGGCGCCGATGCGTCGTCGCTGTCGATGCGAGCCGAAGCTGGCGTCGATACCGTTTGGCTCGAGCAGACGCGCGCGGGCGTGACACTCGCCGTCGGTTTGCAACAGGCGCTCGACAATGCGATTGCGAAGCTGCCGATCCCCAAGCGCATGAGCTATCAGCTCTACGACCACGCGGGTCGTGAGACGACCGTACAGTTCGTACGGCCGGCGCATGGTCTGGTCGCGATGCACGACGGCACGGTCGTTCCGGTCCACGCACTCGGCATAGAAGCGGGCAATCAGACCGCCGGACATCGCTTCATCGGCAAGCGCTTCGTGGCCTTGCGTTCTGCCGACGATTACGCGAAGAGCCTTCGCGACGACGGCAAGGTGATCGCGAGCTTCGCGCAACGACGCGAGACGATACGCAAACAGTTGCTGCAGGCCGCAGGCGACGATCGCGTCGTGATGCCCGATGCGCTACTCGACGAAGTGACCGCGCTGGTCGAGTGGCCGGTGGTGTATCGCGGCACATTCGACGAGCGCTTTCTCGACGTGCCGCAGGAATGTCTGATCCTGACGATGCAGCAAAACCAGAAATACTTCGCGCTCACCGATGCGTCGGGCGCAATCGTCAATCGCTTTCTGGTGGTCTCGAACGTCCAGACCAGCGACCCGACGGTGATCGTCGGCGGCAACGAACGCGTGCTGCGCGCGCGTCTCGCCGACGCGAAATTCTTCTTCGATCAGGACCGAAAGAAAAAGCTCGACGACCGCGTCGAAGGTTTGAGGACGGTGGTCTATCACAACAAGCTCGGCTCGCAGTACGCGCGCATGCAGAGAGTCGAAGCGCTGGCAGGAATCATCGCCGGGATGATCGGCGTCGATGCGAACGAAGCGCGCCGCGCGGCGCGTCTTGCCAAGGCCGATCTGCTGACCGACATGGTCGGTGAGTTTCCGGAATTGCAGGGATCGATGGGCCGCACCTACGCGTTGCACGACGGCGAACGACCCGACGTTGCGGCCGCGATCGAAGAGCAATACCGGCCGCGTTTCGCAGGCGATGCCTTGCCCGTAACGAATCTCGGCGTGTGCCTCGCGCTCGCGGACAAACTCGAGACGCTGGTAGGCATGTTCGGCGTCGGCGCGGTCCCCACCGGCGACAAGGACCCGTTCGCGATGCGGCGTCATGCGCTCGGTGTCGTGCGCATGCTGATGGAAAAGGACTTGCGGGTCGATCTGGTCAGTCTGGTCGGGGCGGCGCTCGATGTGTTCGCGAATCATCCCTTCGATCGCGCGGCGACCGTACGCGATGTCGTGGAATTCGTCCGGGTGCGGGCCGCGGGCTATGGTCGCGAACTCGGATATTCGAGCAACGAGGTCGAGGCGGTGCTCTACAGCGATATGAAAGGGTCGATCGATGCATCCTTTACCAGGCGCCTTGCCGCAATCAACGCAATCTCCGCCCGGCCCGAGTTTCTATCGCTTGCAGCAGCCAACAAGCGCGTAGGCAATATCCTCAAGAAGTCCCATGACGCGTTCGGACACACGCTCTCGCCGACGTTGTTGTGCGAACCCGCCGAGCTCGCGCTTCACCATTCGCTTCAGAGCATCAACCCGCGTTTGCAGACCGCCATCGATGGCGGCGATTTTCTTGGGGCGCTGCTGCCGATTGCCGAATTGCGTGAGCCCGTGGATGCGTTCTTCGACACGGTGATGGTCAATGTCGTCGACCAGCCCTTGCGGAACAATCGCCTCGCGCTCCTGGTTGCGCTACAGGCAGAGATGAACCGCGTTGCCGACCTCTCCAGACTCGTCGCAACGTAAGCGATGACGCGGCCATGAAACTCGTCATCCTCGACCGCGACGGCGTGATCAATCACGACAGCGACCGCTACATCAAGTCGCCCGAAGAATGGACGCCGCTGCCCGGCAGCCTCGCGGCGATCGCACTGCTCAACCAGCACGGCTTTCGCACCGCGGTCGCGACCAATCAGTCGGGACTCGCGCGCGGCCTCTTCGACATGCATGCTTTGAATGCGATGCACGCCAAGATGCACACGGCGCTCGCCGGAGTCGGCGGCCGCTTCGATGCGGTGTTCTTCTGTCCGCATCTGCCCGAAGACGGATGCGAGTGCAGGAAGCCCAAGCCCGGCCTCTTCATCCAGGCCGCGGAGCGCTTCGGTCTGCCCCCGACCGAAGTGACGATGATCGGTGACTCGCATCGCGATCTCGAAGGCGGCGCCGCTGCGGGATGCGCGACCATACTGGTCAAGACCGGCAAGGGCGAAGCGACGTTCGCGCGCGGCGATCTGCCGCCAGGTACGCTGGTGTTCGACGACCTCGCGGCGGCGGCGCAGCATCTGGTGTCGCAACCGGTCGCGGCAAAGAAGCAAGGCTGATTAGCGGGATTCAAGGCAAAGCCACCAGCATCGATATGCACGCCGTTCGTTCCCTGCTGTTCCTGATCTTCCAGATCGTGACGGTCATTCCGTTTGCACTAATGAGCATCGTGATGCTGCCGCTGCCGCTTCATTGGCGCTATCAGGTCATCATCTGCTGGCCGCGCGTGTCGATCTGGGGCGCGCGCTTCTTCTGCGGCGTGCGCTGGCGGATGCTGGGCGCACAGCATCTGCCCGACGGTCCATGCATCCTTCTGTCGAAGCATCAGTCCGCGTGGGAGACGATGTTCTTTCCCGCGAAGATGCCCAACGAACTGTGCTACGTGTACAAGCGCGAGCTCCACTACGTGCCCTTCTTCGGCTGGGGGCTCGCGTCGCTGCGCATGATTCACATCGACCGCAGCAAGGGTCACGATGCGTTCGAGTCGGTCGTCGCGCAAGGCTCGCAACGGATTGCCGAAGGGCGCTGGATCATCATGTTTCCCGAAGGCACGCGCGTTACGGTGGGAAGCCGCAAGCACTACAAGCAGGGCGGCGCGCGCCTGGCCACGCGCCTGCACGTACCGGTGGTGCCGATCGCGCACAACGCGGGCGAGTGCTGGCCGCGCAACAGCTTCATCAAGACCCCGGGTCTCGTCACCGTGTCGATTGGTCCGGCGATTTCTTCAGTCGGCAAGACGCCCGATGCGCTGATCCGCGAAGTCGAAGCCTGGATCGAAAACGAAATGCGGCGCATCAGTCCTACGGTCTATCGCGATGAAGTCGCCCAAGTCGCGACCTGATCCGCGGCCTGTCATCGGTCGCTTGTTGTCGGGACTCGTGCGTCAGTTCGAGTTGCCGTTTTTCGATAGCGGTCGCAAGCCGCTGCCGATCGCCGCGCCCGGGGTGCCGTCCGCAGCGCCGTCCGCAGCGCCGGCCGAAACCCCGGGGAGCCCGAAGGCGCGTCGCATACAACTCGGCGAACGCACGCTGGCCTACGCATTTCGGCGCGGCCGCCGCCGCACGATCGGATTCACGATCAATGCCGAAGGGCTGAGCGTCGCGGCGCCGCGCTGGGTCGGCATCGGCCAGGTCGAAGACGCGATCCGAGAGCGCGAAGACTGGATCTTCATCAAGATCGCCGACATGCAAAGGCATCGCGCATCGGTCCCGCAGGTGCGCTGGGAGGATGGCGGTTCGCTGCCCTATCTGGGCGAGGACATCACATTGCGGTTGGCTTCGTCGGCACGACGCAGCGCGGTCCTGGTGCTCGATCGCGAGGCTCGTACTCTCACCGTTTCATTGCCGCCCGACGCATCGAGCGCGCAACTGAAGGACCGCGTGCAAGCCTGGTTGCAAAGCGAAGCGCGCGCCTTGTTTCGCGAGCGGCTCGCGCTCTTCGAGCCGCGTCTGGGCGTGCGTCATCGCGCGCTGCGTCTGTCGTCGGCCAAGACGCGCTGGGGCAGTTGCAGCGCGGACGGACGCATCCTGCTCAACTGGCGGCTGATCCACTTTCCGCTGTCGTCGATCGACTACGTCGTCGCGCACGAACTTGCGCATCTCAAAGAGATGAATCACGGGCCGCGCTTCTGGGCGACGGTCGCGACCGTCCTTCCCGAATACCAAGCCGCGCGCGATCATGTGAAACGCCACCCCCCGGAACTCCTGCCCACGTTATAGACCAAGGAAAACAAATGAGACTGCTCCACACCATGCTGCGCGTGGGCGACATGCAGCGCGCGATCGATTTCTACACGTCCGTGATGGGCATGAAGCTGCTGCGCCGGAGCGACAACCCGTCCAACAATTATTCGCTGGCCTTCGTCGGTTACGGATCGAATCCCGATCAAGCCGAGATCGAATTGACCTACAACTACGGCGTCGATCATTACGATCTCGGCAGCGCCTACGGCCACATCGCCATTCAGGTGCCCGACGCAAAGGCCGCATGCGAGCGCATCCGTGCGTCCGGCGGCAAGGTCACGCGCGATGCCGGACCGGTGAAGGGCGGCACGACCGTAATCGCATTCGTCGAAGATCCCGATGGCTACAAGATCGAATTGATCCAGCGCTGAGCTCTGGTCAACAGCAAGGAAACTCATGAAAGCCATCACACGCCGCGCGGCGCTGCAATCGGGCGCGGCGCTTGCCGCCGGCACGCTGGCAGCGTGCGCGAGCACGCGGGGGGATTCGGGTGGAGACAGCAATACCCTCTTCGACGTGCCGCAGCCGAGCATACCGATCGCGAATTCGCGCGCGGTATTCCCGGTGCGTCGCATCTATTGCATCGGTCGCAACTACGCCGCGCATGCGCGCGAGATGGGGTCCGATCCGTCGCGCGAGCCGCCGTTCTTTTTTCAGAAGCCATCGGACGCGGTGCAATTCGTGCCGGTCGGCAAGACCATCGATCACGCCTATCCGACGCTCACGAAGAACTATCACTACGAGCTCGAACTCGTCGCTGCACTGAACACGGGCGGGCGCAACATCGCGCCCGAGCGCGCGCTCGCTTGCGTGTACGGCTACGCGGTCGGGCTCGACATGACGCGACGCGACCTGCAGCGCGCGATGGGCGAGCAGAAGAAGCCGTGGGAGATCGGCAAGAGCTTCGACCATGCCGCACCGATCGGGCCGATTCATCCGGTCGAGCAGGTCGGTCACTTCACGCGCGGGGCGATCGTGTTGAAGGTCAACGGTGCGGTCAAGCAGAGCGCCGACCTGTCGCAGATGATCTGGAACGTCGCCGAGCAGATCGCCAATCTCTCGCAGGCCTTCGAGCTTTTTTCCGGGCGACATCATCTACTCGGGCACTCCCGAGAACGTCGGCCCGGTGGTGCCGGGCGACGTGATGCTGGGGCATATCGATGGTCTGCCGGACATTTCGGTGAACGTGGTTTGACGCGTGCCTCACCCGTGCCGCGCTCGGATTGCCGGTCTGACGGGAGGTCGAAAAATCAGGCCGCCGCGTTGACGTGGTTCGCGAGCGCGACGTAGGTCCCGGGAGCGATCTCTTCGGCGCGCGCAGTCGGCGCGATGCCTACCGCTTCCATCGCGTCCGCATACGCCGCGAGCGTGTTGCGCAGCATCTTGCGACGCTGCGAAAACGCTGCCAGGACGACGCGCGCGAACAGCCGCTGGTCAGCAATCGCAAGCGATGACGCGGGCAGCGGAATCATGCGCACGATCGCCGACGTGACCTTGGGTGGCGGATCGAACGCGGCGGGCGGCACGTCGAACAGCGACTCCATGTCGTAGCGAACCTGCAGCATCACCGAGAGGCGCCCGTAGTCCGACGTGCCGGGCGCAGCCACCATGCGCGCGACCACTTCCTTCTGCAGCATGAAGTGCTGATCGATCACGCGATCGGCGATCGCATGCAGATGAAAGAGCAGCGGCGACGAGATGTTGTACGGCAGGTTGCCGACGATGCGCAGGCGTTCGCGATCGGACGCGAGGGGCACAATCCCCGCGAAGTCGAAGCCCAGCGCATCGGCTTCGTGCACGACGATTTCGCTCGCATCGAAACGATGGCGCAGACGTGCTGCGAGATCGCGATCGAGCTCGACCACGTGCAGCGGATGCGCGACGTTTTGCAATGCCGACCGCGCGGCGATGAACGGCTCGGTCAATGCGGCGAGGCCGGGTCCGATCTCGACCAGCAGATCGTCGGCGCGCGGCGCGATCGCCTTGACGATCGCATCGATCACGGCGCGATCGACGAGAAAATTCTGGCCGAAGCGTTTGCGCGCGACGTGAGCGCCGCTGGTGCGCGCCTTCGATGCGGGCTTCGGCGTCTTCACTCGCGGCGCGCGCTGCGCCCGTCGGTCGCGGCGGCCTTGGTTGCAGCCTCGCTTGCGGCCATCGCGGCTGCAATGTCGATCGCATTGCTCATGCTGCCCGCGTCGATCAGGCGCATCGCATCGGGCCTGCCCGCGAGGTCGAGCGCGGTGCCGTGCTCGACCGAGGTGCGCACCATCGGCAATCCGAGCGTGATGTTGACGCCGTGCCCGAAGGTGGCGAACTTGAGCACCGGCAAGCCCTGGTCGTGATACATCGCGAGGACCGCGTCGCAGTCGGCGAGGTAGCGCGGCTGGAACAGCGTGTCGGCGGGAAACGGGCCGCGCGCAGCGATGCCTGCGCCGCATGCGGAAGCGATCGCGGGCGCAATCACGTCGATTTCTTCGCGGCCCAGATAACCGCCCTCACCCGCGTGCGGATTGAGACCCGTGACGAGGATGCGCGGCGACGCGATGCCGAACTTCTCGCGCAGCTCCGCATCGACGATGCGCAGCGTCTCGATCAGGCCATCGTGCGTGATCGCGCGCGGCACGTCCTTCAGTGCGAGATGCGTGGTCGCCAATGCCACGCGCAGCATCACTGCATTCGACGCATGGGCATCCGCACGGGCGTCCGCATGCCCGTCGATCGCGCCGGCCAGCATCATCACGACACGCGGCGTATTGGTGCGCGCGGCCAGGTATTCGGTGTGGCCGGTAAATGCGATGCCCGCATCGTTGATCACGCTCTTCTGAACGGGCGCCGTGACGAGGGCATCGAACTCACGCTCCAGCACTCGGTCGCGCATGCCGGCGAGCGCGCGATCGATCAAGGACAACACATAGCGTCCGTTGGCCGCATCGAGTTGTCCCGGCACGCATGAGGTCGCGAGCGGAACGTCGATGACTTCGACTGCGCCCGCGGCAGGCATCGCGTCGGCCACGTAAGCGATGAGCGCTATCGCGATGTTCGCGGCGCGGGCCCGGCTCGCAAGCATGCGACCGTCGCCGATCAATATCGGTCGTAGCGCGGGTCGCGCCGCACGCGCGACGCGCGCGGCCGCCAGCGAGATCTCCGGGCCGATGCCGGCGGGTTCGCCGGTCGTGATCGCGATACGCACGCGCTCTCGCGAAGGAACGTTTGAAGAGACGCTTACTTGTCGTCCAGGCGCATCTCGACATACGCGCGGTCGCGCAATTCGCGCAACCAGCTCTCGGTCGCCTCTTCGATCTTGCGTTCACGAATCGCCTGGCGCGCGAGCAGGCGCACGCGATCCTGCGCCACGTCCTGCTTCTTGCGATCGACCACTTCGATCAGGTGGTAGCCGAACGGCGTGCGGACCGGTGCGCTGATTTCTCCGGGCTTCAAGTCATTCATCGCCTTCTCGAACTCGGGTACCGTATCGCCCGGGTAGAGCGTGCCGAGATCGCCGCCGCGGCTCGCCGACGCATCGTTCGAATAGGCGCGCGCCATGTCCTCGAAGCTCGCGGTCTTGTTTTCGATGCGTTGACGGATATCAGCGAGGCGCGTTTTGGCCTGCTCGTCGGACACGACTTCGTTGACGCGAATCAGGATGTGACGCGCATGCGTCTGCTCGACCGGCGCGGCCAGCGCCGACCCCACAACCCCGGCCGCGCCCGCGCCCCGTTTGGCGACCAGCTTGAGAATGTGAAAGCCGTTGCCGCTTTTCACCGGCTTGGCGACTTGGCCGGGCGACAACGGTGAGATCGCATCGACGAACAATTGCGGCAAGCGATCCTGAGAACGAAAACCGAGGTCGCCACCCTGCAGCCCTTCAGGCGAGTCGGAATAACTCGCGGCCAGGCGACCGAAATCGGCGCCGCTCGAGGCCTGCTTGTAGAGGTCCTTGGCCTTCGCGCGCAGGCGCTCGATCTGCTCGGGCGTGGCTTGCTCGGGGACGCGCACCAGAATCTGCGCAATGTCGACTTCGGGCGACGCATCCGACGACGTGCCGCTCTGCTCGGCGATGAAGGCGTCGATCTCGCCCTCGCCCACCTGCACCTTCTCGTCGACTTCCTTGCTGCGGGCGCGCTCCATCATGATCTGGTTGCGCAGGTCATTGCGAAAACGCGCGTACGGCGTGCCCTCTTTTTCGACGCGATCGCGAAACTCCTGCACCGAGAGGTTGTTCGACTCGGCCACGCGCTGCATGGCGCGATCGAGCTGAATGTCGTCGACGCGAACGCCGTTCTCGTTGGCGAGCTGCACTTCGGCCTTCTCGACGATCATGCGTTCGAGCACCTGACGGTCGAGCACGTCGGCGGGCGGCAGTTGCGTGCCCTGCCGCGCCAACGTCTTGGTGACGGTCTCGACACGCTCCTTCAATTCGTTCTTCGTGATGATCTCGCCGTTGACGACCGCGACGATCTGATCGAGCACCTGTTGCGAGGTCGATGGCGCCAGGGTCGCAGCGACCTTGGCCTGCGGCGCGATATCGGCGGGATTCTTCTGCGGCTCGGTCGAGCTGCGCGGCACCTGCGGCGTGCGTGTGCGAGCGGGGTTGAGCCCTTGCGCGAGCGACGAGCTCGCGATGGTTGCGCCGACAATGCCGACGATCAGTATCCAATGCTTGAGGCTTCGACTATTCATGCTTGAACCATCCCTCTGTGGAATCGATCGCGCCGTCCTCGATGGAGGTCACGACGCGTTGATCGGCCTTACTGATAATTGCGGTAAGGCGAGCCTGCCGGCGGCGGCGGGTTGACGAGTTGATAGCCCGGCACGTTGCGCTTCAACGATTCGAGCGGATTGGAACCCAGACGCGCGAGGCCGTTCAACTCCAATTGCAGGAACAGCGTACTCGTGGCCGTTTGCGCGCCGGTCACATAGCGCGTGCCGATCAAGCGCAATACCCAGCAGCACCCGCCGTACTCGATGCCCGCCAGAGTCTCGATCGCCCTGCGGTCGCGGGTCGAGTAGTTTACGCGACCGACCGCATACACGTTGCGCGTGATCGGCCACTGGGCCGAGAAGTCCACCTGTTCGAGGTCGCCTTGCCGGTAGCGATACTCGGCATTGATCACCTTGGTCGGCTCGGGACGGTACGACACCCCGATGTTCGAGCGGATCACGCCGCGGATTACCGGGCTGTATTGCACGCCCGCGTCGACTGAAATGCTTTTCAACAACTGACCCGAAACTTCCGCGAGGACGTCCGAACGTTTGCTGTCGATCGGCTGTCCGCCCGGCAAGGTCACACGCTGCGGGGACAGGTAATAGCGCTGACCGAGCGACGCGCGAAAAATTTCCGCGCCGTCCTCGTTGTTGATGTAACGCGTCGTCACGGCCGCGGTCAGCTGATTGGCATCGGCGATACGGTCGTAGCCGCCAAAGGGATTTTCGGCGAAGAGCTGCGAGAAGTTGAAGTCGGTGATGCCGCTGTCGTAGTTGGGCAATTTGCTCTGGTCGCGATAAGGCGTGCGCACGTAGAACAGACGCGGCTCGAGGGTCTGCCGCAACGCGCGGCTGAAAAGAGAAGTGTCGCGCTCGAAGATCAGGCCCGAATCGACCGAAGCCGTCGGCAGGCTGCGATTGAATTCGCGCGGCACGCCAGGAGGTTGATCGGCCACGCTGTAGTGCGCGGCGTTGTACGCCAGCTTGGGCGTGACGAACCATCCGGGTCGCAGGATCGGGTACGCGACGCTGGGCGCGAGGACAGTGCGGTCGCCGCTCGCGAAAGTCGGATGTATGAAACGCGTCGCATCGACATCGAGATTGAAGTCGAAGCCGCCGAGCACGTCGAGACGCGCGCCGTGAAATAGAAACTGCGGCGATTTTTCGTACGGCGGCACGATCGGCGAGACCGGATCCTGCAGCGTCTGATAACGTAGGAAATGCGCGGTCGCATACCAGTAGGGCTGGCTGTACGTGACCGCCGCATCGCGCGGCAGGATGCGCTGCGACGAGAGCGCGATGGTCCGCGAGAAGTCGACGAAATAATTGTTGTCGGAAACCTTGTTGACGTTCAGATAGCCCGACCACGGGGCGGTGGCGAAGTTGTTCAGCGTCGACAACGCGTAGCGTGACTTGCCGTTGTCGCGCGGGTCGTTGAGCAGACCTTCGGCGCGCACGTCGCCGTTGAATGTCGGCCACAGATAGCGCGCATCGGCGCCAAGCTGCAGGCCGCGCGCGGTGATGATCTTCGGATAAAGCGTCACATCGTAGTTCGGCGCGAGGTTGATGTAATAGGGCTGCAGATATTCGAAGCCGCTTCTCGACGTGATCGACACCGTCGGCGGCAACAAGCCCGACTTGCGGCTGTCGTCGAGCGGGAAGCTGAGAAACGGCGACGCGAGGATCGGCACGCCTTTGAAGACGATCTTCGCGTTGCGTGCCGTGCCCACCTGCGTGTTCTGGTCGAGCGACATCGACTCCGCCTTGATGTACCAGTCATAGTTGTCGGCGCGGCAGGTGGTGTAGAGCGGATTGTCGAGATCGACGTGATCGCGATCGATGAAGAGCGCGCGATCGGCGCTGCCGCGCCCCGGGAAACCCGCACGGTTCGACGCGACCGGATTGCGATACGCATAGAGCGGATCGGTGGCCGCGGTGATGATCTGCGTCTCGGGAACGACGCGCCGGTTGCGCGTGCCGGTCAGAAAATACTCGGGTTTCAAAAAATACCCGCTGTAGTCGTCGAGCTTGATGCGCATCTCGGGGCCAGCGTAGACGTTGCCATCGCGCACGATCTTGACCGCACCCCTGGCGAAGAGCTCGTCCTCGACTTCGACGTAATGCATCGTGTCGGCCTTCAACACATCGCCGCCCGCACGACGCAGCTCGGCGTTGCCGGTCAACGTCACATCGGTATCGACCCTGCCTTCGATGCGATCGGCGCGCCCGAACGACAGGGCGCCCTGTCTCGCTTTCTTCGGGGGATCGAGCAGGTCGTTCTGCAGGCGCAGCTTGAGGCCTTCCTGCGCATGGGCGGAAGCGAGAGCGGCGAACAACAATGCCGATGACAGTGCCGATAACCATGCAAGGCGCGATGAGAATCGCACGACGACGCGCACGACGACGCGCACGGCGGTACGAACGACGGCGCAAGCGACGATGCGCGCGGACGCGGCGCGGAAGTCAATCAAGGAGGCGGCAGGAAGGAAAGGTCGGATCGCGGTCAAACGCATGGGTCGAGCGCGCCGGCGGTCTGAAGCGGTCGCGTATTATAGGACACGCTCCTGGGCTTCAGGCTGCATGTTCGCCGCATGTCGGCATCCCGAGGCCTCTCGACCTCCCATCCGTTGTCATCCCAGATCCTTGTCCGCCAGCCCCGTCGTCGATCTTCGGCTTGCAGCGCTGCGGCGCTGGCTCTCATCGCTGGCCGATCGTCACGCGATCGATGTTGCGACGCTGGCCGCGGCGTCGGCCGATGCGAGCTTCAGAAGATATTTTCGCGTCACTGCCGGCGAGGGAACCCTGATCGTGATGGACGCGCCCCCCGAGCGCGAGGACAGCGCCGCGTTCGTGCATGTCGCGCGTCTCATGGCCAAGGCCGGACTCAACGTGCCGCGCGTGCTCGAGCAGGATCTCGAACAAGGCTTCCTGCTGCTGAGCGATCTGGGAACGCAGACCTATCTGTCGGCGCTGGCCCCCGACGATCCACAAGCCGCCACGCCGTTGATGATGGACGCGATCGACGCATTGATCGGGTGGCAACGCGCATCCGTCCCCGATGTCCTGCCGCCCTATGACGACGCGCTCCTGCGCCGCGAGCTCGCTCTCTTTCCCGATTGGTATATCGCCCGGCATCTGGGCATTACGCTCGACGACAGGCAGCGCGCGACGCTGGAGGCGGCCTACGATCGCATCGTCGCGGTCAATCTCGCCGAGGCGCGAAGCTATGTGCATCGCGACTTCATGCCGCGCAACCTGATGGTTGCCCATGGCGAACTCAATCCCGGCATTCTCGATTTTCAGGATGCGGTGTACGGCCCGATCAGCTACGACGTCGCATCCTTGTTCAAAGACGCGTTCATCTCGTGGGAAGAAGAGGTCGTCATAGACTGGACCGTGCGTTATTGGGAACGCGCGAAGAAAGTCGGCCTGCCGGTGCCTGCGGACTTCGGCGACTTCTATCGCGACTTCGAATGGATGGGACTGCAACGTCACTTGAAAGTCATCGGCATTTTTGCGCGCATCAACTATCGCGACGGCAAGCCGCACTACCTCGCCGACACGCCGCGCTTCATCGCGTACGTGCGCGCGACCGCGAACCGCTACCGCGCGCTCGGGCCGCTGCTGAAATTGCTCGATGCGCTCGAAGGGCGCGCGATCGAATTCGGATATACCTTCTAGATCGCGATGTTCCGCCGGTTCTTCAGAGCTTGGTCCGAAAAGCTGTTCGGCAACGAAGGCGACCGGCTGCTCAAGCGCGCGAAACGACGCAAGGCCGAAAGCTTTCTGCTGTTCTGGAACCGCGGCCTCGGTGACATCGCGCTGGGTCTGTATCAAGTGATCGCCGAAATCCGCGCCGGGTTTGTCGATGCTGAAATCACCGTGGTCACGCGGCCCGAGCTTGCCGACGCCTTTTTATTGCTGCCGGTCGACCGGGTGCTGGTCGATGAAAAGCTGATGCGTGTGAAGAAACATGCCGCGCGGTCAGCGTTCGAACGGCTGAACATCAGGACCGCAGAGTACGACGTCGTGCTCGAGCACATCGATCCGACCCGATGGTTCGCCGGCCGAACGCAAAGGCTGCCACCGAAGCTCGCATGGCCGACGAAATTCGATGTCCTGTGCGAGCGTTTCGATCCTCTTCCCACCGCCATGGGTGAGTCGTTGCTGATCGTGGCAGCGCATGTGCAGTCCGAAACCGGCGCGTTTTACGGGTATAGAAAAGACTGGCCGATCGAAGCGTGGCGGACATTTTTTGCCCGCCTGGGAGCGCTCCGGCCGGTGCGCTTCATCCTCTTTGGAAATCACTCGAATGCGGACTTCGACAACAGGCACTGCATCGACCTGCGCGGCAAGACCTCTTTTCTCGAAATGATGTCGCTGATCAAGAACCGCTGCCGGGTTCTGATTGCACCCGACAGCGGCGTGCTGACGATGAGCTATTACCTCGACGCTTCGTTTCCCCTCGATGTCGTATCGCTGTGGGCCGATCCGCGCCAGGGAATTCTGAACCACCGCGTCCCGTCACCGAATCCGCTGCTGCGTCACGTCCCTTTGCTGGGTGATGACGAGAGAGTGGAAAACATCCGCGTCGAGCAAGTGCTGGATGCAGTTTCAACGCTGACCTCGACGCGTCTTCAATGCTCACCGATGATTTCCGAGTCCCATGGTTGAGATTTCCGTGATCCCGAAAAGCATGCGGCGCAGGCAGTGGATCGAACAGATTGCACCGGGCATCTTTCTTTTCATCTTGCCGTTCACGCACACGACGCCGCTGCGCCTGCTCTGTCTCGCGTTATCGCTGATTGTCCTTGTCGCTTCGATTGCGCTGAACGCCAAGCGCCGTGCGGCCTTCGTTGCGCCTTCGCCGCCATTCCTGGCAGCGGTCGCGTTCTGGTTCCTGGTCTCGATCGTCGCATGCTTCAGCAGCATCGAACCCTCGTATTCGTGGGGGGAATTTCGCAACGAGGTCGTGTATCCACTGGTCGCCTTTTCGGTCTTTTACTGGCTGACCGATGACGCCGGCGCGTGGCGCACATGGCGTGCGATCCTGCTTGCCTCGTTTTGCGGAGTTTCCGTCCTCGCCATCGCCAGTTACCTGCAAGATCGCGAGTGGTTGAGAAGCAGTTTCGTCGGCGACCGCAACGCGTACAGCACCTACGTGGCGCTGATGTTCCCGTTGCTGATGCTCACGTGTACGCGCGCGGCGAGTTCTCGCTGGCGCCTGGCAGCGGGCGCTGCTTTGATCCTTGCACTGGTGTCGGGCGGCTTGACGCTGAACCGCAATCTCTGGTTTGCGCTCGGCGCCGAGACGTTCGTGTTTGCGATCTTGTTCCTCGTGCGTGCCGACAAGGGCATCAGAATTTCGCGTCGCAGCGTTCTCCTCGTCGGCCTCGTGATTGCCGTTTTCGCCGCCAGCTTCGTGCTCGTGAATCGCGAAAGAAATCTGGCTCTGACCAACGATGCCAGGCAGGCGCAATTGAATTTCTCGAACGACCCCAGGCTGGAAATCTGGGCCTACGCAGGGCAGTACATTCGCCAGCGCCCAATGTCCGGCTACGGCTATGGCCGTGGAATCCTGCGCAACGACTTTCGGACCCACTTCAATGATCCGCTCAAATGGCACGGCCATAACGTCGTCGTCGACTACGCGCTCGAGGCGGGTGTACCCGGAGCACTCGCGATCATCGTTCTCTTCGCCGCGTTCTATGGTCGCAGCATCAGGCTCTATCGTTCGGACGGAAGAAACGAAACCAGGGACTGGCAGTTCGGCGCGTGTGGTCTGGCAATGCTCGTCGGCATCACGATCAAGATGATGACCGACGATATTCTGATCCGTGAGAACTCGCTTTTGTTCTGGTCGATTTTCGGGATGATGTGGGGCCTGGCTTCGCATCGCTTCGAGGGGCTTCATGAGCCTCGTTTGCAAGACGCATGAAAGCGATGATCCTCGCGGCCGGCCGCGGAGAGCGCATGCGGCCGTTGACCGATACGACGCCCAAGCCGCTGTTGCAGGTTGCCGGCAAGGCACTGATCGTCTGGCAGATCGAGCGCCTCGTGAAAGCGGGCTTCGACGATCTCGTGATCAATCACGCGTGGCTCGGATCGCAACTCGAAGATGCGATCGCCGATGGCTCGCGTTGGGGCGCACGCATCGCGTGGTCGCGCGAAGCGACAGCGCTCGAAACCGCGGGCGGCATCGTGACTGCGCTGCCGCTCCTCGAAGCCGGGGGGCGCGATGAACCCTTCGTCGTCGTCAGCGCAGACATCTACACCGACTACGATTACGCGCGCCTTGGCCATGTCGTCCGTGCCATGCGGATCGACTATCCGCAACGCGCCGCACATCTCGTGCTGACCGACAACCCGCCGTATCACCCGCTTGGCGACATGGCGCTCGTGAATGGACGTATCGCCGGACTCGTCGCGGGCCGCAGCGCTCGCGAAGGCGCATCGCTGCGCACTTACGCGAACGTCGGCGTGTTCCATCCGCGCGTGTTCGATGGCTTGCCGGCGTGCGTGCCGCTCGCGCTTTTTCCGTGGGCCTATGCGCTCGCGAACGAGGGCCGCGCCACAGGCGAAATCTTTCACGGCGCGTGGGACAACCTCGGCACGCCCGAACAGCTCCGCGCGCTCGACGAGCGCTTGCAGCGAGACCGGGCCACACATGGCTGATCACAGGACCGAGCTCCCGATTCGCGACTTCGTCATCTGCGGCGCGGGTCCGGCGGGCGCCGCGTGCGCGCTGTTCCTGCGCGAGCGCGGAATCGCCGCCGACCGCATCGCCCTCATCGATGCGCGAACGCGCGAAGCGGCTGCGAAGGACGATCGCATGATCGCGATTTCGCATGGCAGCGCGACCCTGCTCGCACGCATCGGCGCGTGGCGCGGCGGCGCGCTGGCGCACGCCACGCCGATCACGAGCATCCACATCTCGCATCGCGGCCGCTTCGGCCGCACGATGATCGATCGCAGCGACTATGGCGTGCCGGCGCTGGGCTATGTGATCCGGCACGGCGATCTCACGCAAGCGCTCGATGCCGCGCTGATGCGCCAAGGGGTCGAGGCGATGCGTCCGATGCGCGTGACCGGCATCGAGCACAACGACGACGCATTGCATGTGGCAACGACGCGCGGCGATGGATCGGTCGATGCCATCCGCACGCACCACGTCATCCACGCCGAAGGCAGTCTTTTCGGCGAACTTCCGAATTCGCAGCAGCACCGCGCGATTCAACGCGATTATCGACAGACCGCGATCACCGCGTTCGTTACGCTGGCCGACAAGGCTTCACCTTCATTGACGCACACCGCGTTCGAGCGCTTCACCGAAGCGGGTCCGATCGCTCTCCTGCCGGCGCGCGACGCCGGGGCCAACCGCGAGAGCGATGCGCGGGTCGATGCGCGGGTCAATGCGCGGGTCGATGGATATGCGCTCGTATGGTGTGGTCGGCCCAAGGAAGGCGGGGAGCGTCTCGCGATGAGCGACGCCAATTTTCTCGAAGCGCTGCACGCCGCGTTCGGTGATCGATTGGGACGCTTCGGCTCGGTCGGGGAGCGACGCGCGTTTCCGCTCGGCCTCCACGCGGTCGAACAGACGGCGCGAGCGCATTCGACGACGAGCGCCGAATTCGCGATCGGCAATGCCGCGCAGGCCTTGCATCCGGTCGCAGGCCAGGGTCTCAATCTCGGGCTTCGCGATGCGTATGTGCTTGCGCATCTTCTCGCCGATGCCGATACGGCACCGGAAACAAGCGCTGCGCGCGATGCGACGGCGCTGGTTGCGCGCTTCACCGCGTCGCGCCGCGTCGATCGTGCCGCGATCGTCGATCTTACCGACTTCATGCCGCGGATATTCGCGAATCCTCTTGCCCCGGTTGCGTGGGGCCGCGGCCTCACCCTCGCGTTGCTCGACGTGGCGCGACCACTGCGCGGCGTGTTCGCGCGGCAGATGATGAACGGACGACGCTGATCGCCTTGTCGATGCGGGTGACATCGCGTCGCCCCGTCGCATGAAGCTAGAATGTCGCCCTTGCTACCGCGTCGTCTCGCGAACCATTGCCAAGGCCCTCGCGGCGAGCCTGACCCTCACTGCATACGGACTGCGCCATGCCTCTGGCATCTCTCGCTCTTTGTCGCGATCACGCATCGATCGATGCCGCATCGGATGCGGCCCGCGCGCGCAAACGGGAGACCGGTCTTCGAGTCGGTCCTTACCTGCTTTCCAATCGCGTCTTCGTCGCGCCGATGGCAGGCGTTACCGACCGGCCGTTTCGCAAACTCTGCAAGCGGCTCGGCGCGGGACATGCGGTCTCGGAGATGGCGGCGTCCAACCCGCGCCTTTGGGAGACGGTCAAGAGTTCACGCCGCACCGACCACGACGGCGAGCCCGAGCCCAGGACGGTCCAGATCGCCGGCGGCGACGCCGCGATGCTGGCCGAGTGCGCGCGCTTCAACGTCGAGCGCGGCGCGCAGATCATCGACATCAACATGGGATGTCCCGCGAAGAAAGTGTGCAACGCCGCGGCCGGCTCCGCACTGCTGTCCGATGAAGCATTGGTCGCGCGCATTCTCGGCGCGGTCGTCGAAGCAGTCACCGTGCCTCACGGTGTTCCCGTCACGCTCAAGATCCGCACCGGGCCGCGGCGCGAGGCGCGCAATGCGTGTGCGATCGCGCGCATCGCCGAGCTTGCGGGGATCGCGATGCTGACGATCCACGGCCGCACGCGCGCCGACCTGTTTTCCGGCCACGCCGAGTACGACACCATCGCCGCCGTCAAGGCCAAGGTCGCGATTCCGGTGGTGGCCAACGGCGACATCGAGACGCCCGAGGACGCGGCGCGCGTTCTCGCCACCACGCGCGCCGATGCCGTGATGATCGGCCGGGCCGCGCAGGGCCGTCCGTGGATCTTTCGCGAGGTCGCGCACTATCTCGAACACGGCACGCATCTCGCGCCTCCTTCGATCGGCGAAGTGCGCGCGCTACTCGCCGCGCATCTCGACGACCACTATGCGTTCTACGGCGAGTTCACCGGATTGCGCACGGCGCGCAAGCACATCGGCTGGTATGTCGAAGACCTGCCGGGCGGCGAGGGGTTTCGCGCGCGCATGAACGCGATCGAGGGCTGCGACACGCAACGCGCCGAGGTCGATCGTTTCCTCGCGGGGCTCGGTCGCGATTGCGAACCGCTGCCATCGCGCATGGCCGGTCCGGACTTCGAAGCGCTGCTTGATGCAGCTTGAACCCCGCAGCTTGAACCCCGCAGCTTGAACCCCGCAGCTTGAACCCCGCAACCTGAACCCCGCAACCTGAACCCGCAGCTTGAACGGCGCATCGCGATGAGCAAGGAGTCGATCGAAGACTGTGTGCGCAAAAGCCTCGAGAAATATTTTCGCGACCTCGATGGCGAGACTCCGCACCACGTTTACGAGATGGTGATGCATACCGTCGAAAAGCCGGTGCTCGAGATCGCGATGGAACGCGCGGGCGGCAATCAGTCGCAGGCAGCGGAGATCCTGGGCATCAACCGCAATACGCTTCGAAAGAAGCTCGGCGATCACGGCCTGATTTGATGGGGCCTGTTCACACTCGATGATTCGCCGCGCGCTGCTGTCCGTATCCGACAAGATGGGCGTCGTCGCTTTCGCGAAGACGCTCGCTGCCATGAACGTCGAGCTGCTCTCGACGGGCGGCACCGCGAAGCTGCTGGCCGATGCCGGCCTGCCGGTGATCGAAGTCGCCGACTACACCGGCTTTCCGGAAATGCTCGACGGGCGCGTCAAGACGCTGCATCCCAAGGTGCATGGCGGCCTGCTTGCGCGACGCGACGTGGCTGCGCATGTGGCGGCGATCGAGAAGCACGGCATCGGCATGATCGATCTACTGGTCGTCAATCTCTATCCGTTCGAGGCGACGGTCGCCAAGCCGGGCTGCACCCTCGACGACGCGATCGAGAATATCGACATCGGCGGTCCCGCGATGGTCCGCTCGGGTGCGAAGAACTGGAAGGACGTGACGGTCGTCACCGAGCCTGGGCAGTACGACATGGTCGAGCGCGAGTTGAAGCTTGCCGGTGACGTGTCGGATGCGACGCGCTTCGCCCTCGCGGTCGCGGCCTTCGATCACATCGCGCGCTACGACGCCGCGATCAGCGACTACCTGTCGTCGATCGAGGCCGCATCGTCTGGAGAAAGTCCACCCGAGCGTCACCCATTCCCTTCGCAATCGAACGCGAGCTTCGTCAAGCTGCAGGACCTGCGCTACGGCGAGAATCCGCATCAGGCGGCCGCGCTCTATCGCGATCCATCGCCTCTGCCCGGCACGCTCGTGACCGCGCGTCAGATCCAGGGCAAGGCGTTGTCGTACAACAATCTCGCGGACGCCGACGCGGCGTGGGAGTGCGTGAAGAGTTTCGACACGGGTGCCGACGGCGCGGCCTGCGTGATCGTCAAGCATGCGAACCCCTGCGGCGTCGCGATCGGGACCTCGCCGAAAGAGGCGTACGACAAAGCCTTCGCGACCGATCCCACATCGGCCTTCGGCGGCATCATCGCGTTCAATCGGCCGCTCGATGCGGCCGCCGTCGAAGCGGTGAGCAGGCAATTCGTCGAAGTGCTGATCGCGCCCGCGTATGCCGACGATGCCCTCGCGTTGCTCAAGAAGAAGACCAACCTGCGCGTGCTCGAGATCGCATCCTATGCGTCGGGTGCGTCGGCATTGCGAGCGAATCGATCGGGATGGGTCGGCCTCGACGTGAAGCGCATCGGCTCGGGACTCCTGGTCCAGACGCTCGACGAGCATAGCCTGAGCAGCGACGCGATAAAGGTCGTCACGAAGAAGAAGCCCGACGACAAGCAACTCGCCGACCTCCTCTTCGCATGGCGCGTCGCGAAGTTCGTGAAGTCCAACGCGATCGTGTTCTGCGCCGACGGCCGCACGCTCGGCGTCGGCGCGGGCCAGATGAGCCGCATCGACTCGGCGCGCATCGCGGCTATCAAAGCAGAGCATGCGGGACTGTCGTTGCAGGGATCGGCGGTCGCGTCGGACGCCTTCTTTCCGTTTCGCGATGGGCTCGATGCGGTCGTCGATGCCGGTGCATCGTGCGTGATCCAGCCGGGCGGCAGCGTGCGCGACGATGAAGTGATCGCGGCGGCCGACGAGCGCGGCATCGCGATGGTGTTCACGGGCGTGCGGCACTTCCGGCATTGAGTGACGCGGCACCGGCGGACTGCGGCGCCTATTGCGTGCATCGAGAACTGCGGTTATAGTTATAACTTCCGTTATAACTAACCGATGAGGTCCTCGTGCATACCCTGAAGCTGTCTCAAGTCGGCAACTCTCTCGGCGTGATCATCCCGAAAGAATCCCTCGCCCGCTTCAATCTCGAAAAGGGCGACGCGCTCTATTTGACCGAAGCCCCCGGGGGCTATCGGCTGACCACCGTCAATCCCGCGTTCGAAAAGCAGATGACGGCTGCGCGCAAGATCATGAAGCAGTATCGCCACACGCTCGCTGAACTTGCCAAATAAGAGCAGGTGATGAGCGATGGAATTCGTATGGATCGACGACGCGGTCTTCGAAGCGATTCATGACGCGCAGCTTGCCGAACACGGTGGCCTCGCCGGTACAAGAGACGCGGGCTTGCTCGCGTCCGCGCTCGCGCGACCCAAACATCTGGTGGCTTATGAAGATCCCGACGTGTGCCAGTGCGCTACGGCCTACGGCTTCGGTATTGCGCGCAACCACCCATTCATCGATGGCAGCAAACGTACCGCATTCGTTGCCGTTGCGCTGTTTCTGGAACTGAACGGGTTCACATTGTCTGCCGACGGTGCCGAATGCGTCGTCGTGATGCTTGGCGTCGCCGACGGTTCAATCGATGAACATCGTCTGGCTGCATGGATTCGTACACACGTCGAACCGCACGCCGAACGCTGACATGCGCATCCTCGGCATCGACCCCGGACTTCGCATCACCGGCTTCGGCGTGATCGACGTCGACGGACCGCGCCTGGCGTATGTGGCCAGCGGCATCGTGCGCACACCCGACGCCGAACTTCCCGAACGTTTGCGCGTGATCTTCAATGGGGTGCGCGAAGTCGTGGCCACGCATCGTCCCACATGCGCGGCAATCGAGAAGGTCTTCGTCAACGTCAATCCGCAATCGACGCTGCTGCTCGGGCAGGCGCGCGGCGCGGCCATCTGCGCGCTGGTCGATGGCGGCATCGCCGTTTCCGAGTACACGGCATTGCAGACCAAGCAGGCGACGGTGGGCTACGGCAAGGCCAACAAGGTGCAAGTGCAGGAGATGGTCAAACGACTGCTGCGACTGTCCGGCTCGCCGAGTGCCGATGCCGCCGATGCGCTCGCATGCGCGATCTGCCATGCGCACACAGCGGCGAGCATCGCGACGATGACGCGTGCCGCGCCTGATCTCGCGCTCGGGCGTCTGCGGATGCGACGCGGGCGCATCGGAGGGCGGGTGTGAGTCAGATGCATGCAAGAGAGGCCGCAATTTCCGCTTGACCCCTCACGTATCATCTGCCCCTTCCGCGACCGAATCAGGAGGCCTCATGACCATCACCATCGGTGAACGACTGCCCGACGCCACGCTGCAGGAATTCGTGGAAGTCGAAGGCAACGGTTGCACCATCGGACCCAACAGCTTTCATGTCGAAGACCTGATTCGCGGCAAGAAGATCGCGCTCTTCGGTCTGCCCGGCGCCTTCACGCCGACGTGTTCGGTCAAGCACATGCCCGGCTACCTCGAGCTGCACGATGCGTTCAAGGCCAAAGGCATCGCCGAGATCTGGTGTGTCGCCGTCAACGACGCCTTCGTGATGGGCGCATGGGGTCGCGATCAGCACACGGTCGGCAAGGTGCGCATGATGGCCGATGGGTCGGGCGACTTCACGAAGAAGCTCGGCCTCGAATTCGACCTGACCGCGCGCGGCATGGGCGTGCGCTCGCAGCGTTATTCGATGCTGGTCGATGACGGCGTCGTCAAGCAACTGAACATCGAAGCAGGCGGCAAATTCGAAGTCAGCGATGCGGCAACGCTGTTGAAGCAGCTCGGTTGATCGCGGCTTTGTTCAATCACGCATCGCATCGCGAGGATCGCGCGTGATCGGTCGCATCGCGGGAATCCTGCTCGAGAAAAAGCCGCCGCACGTGCTGGTCGATTGCGCCGGAGTCGGATACGAGATCGACGTGCCGATGAGCACGCTCTATCACCTGCCCGCGGTCGGCGAGCGCGTCACGCTGCTCACGCATCTGGTGGTGCGTGAAGACGCGCAACTGCTTTACGGCTTCGCATCGCCGGACGAGCGCGCGGCGTTTCGCGAGCTCATCAAGATCGCCGGGGTCGGTCCGCGCACTGCGCTTGCGGTGCTGTCCGGGCTGTCGCTCGGCGATCTCGCGCAGGCCGTCACGTTGCAGGAGTCTGCGCGGCTCGTGCAGGTTCCAGGCATCGGCAAGAAGACCGCCGAGCGCCTGCTGCTCGAATTGAAAGGCAAGCTCGGGGCCGACCTCGGCACGCCCGCGGGCCTCGCTGCGACCGACGCCGGCGACGCGGCGCCCGACATTATGAAAGCGCTGACCTCGCTCGGCTATTCGGACAAGGAGGCGCTGTTCGCGGTCAAGCAAGTCGCGGCCGGCAGCAGCGTGTCGGACGGAATTCGCCAGGCGTTGAAGGTGTTGTCGAAATCGTGAGGCGCGTGCGCGGATCGCTGTTTGCCTTGTTCGCTTTCGCGATCGTCACGTTCGCGTCGCCCAACGCCGCGCAAACGCCAGCGCAACGCGCATCGCCCTCGCCGACAGCGAGCCCTTCGCGCGACGCAGCGCTGCGCGTCCTCGCGAGCAAGCTCGAGCTGCCGCTCGTTGAAGAAACGGTCGCGACCTTCTCGCAGCAGTTGCGACGAACGCTGCCGTCGCTGTTCGTCAATGCGGTCGGCCAAGGCGCAGGTCTGGGGGCTCGCTGGAAAAGCGGCAATGCCTACTTCGATGAAGCGCTGCGGCAGATCGATGCGGCGCTTGCCTTCGAAGAAACGCGCGGCGGGCCGCTGTTGAAACTCGATCGAGGCGATCTGCTTTACGCGGTCAATGTCCCCTGGACATCCGACGACATCGCATTTCTGACCGACACCGCCGACACCGAACTCGGTCGTCAGGCGCAGCGCGCGATCGATGCGAAGGCGGCTCTGCAGATGACGCATACGCTTTCGCGCCGTATCGGTTCGCAGCCCGGCGCGAAATCCATCACCGATTCATTTCGCGATCTCGACGCGCGCGCTCGATCGCAGTACGGCGACGCGTCGCTGATGCTGTTGGCGCAGAAAGGCGCCGACCCGGAGCGCGCGAAACGGCTGCAGACTCTGGTCGAAGCCGTCGAAACGGCGCCTGCAGACGCGCTCGGCAAGCGGCTTACGGACAAATTGTCGCAGCGCCTTCTCGACGCAGCCGCGGCGCAATTGCCGAACTTGATTGCGATCGTCGCGGGGTTCAGGACTTCGAGTCCCTGACACGATGTTCGGGCGAGCTTGCGTATTCGAGTGGTGTTAGCTAAGATGTGGACCAACAAGTAAATGAGCTTGCCGTGCATCGCCGAGTTCTACGCCATGACCATCGTCAACGTCCACGAAGCCAAGTCCACGCTGTCCGATCTGATCGCACGCGCCGAAGCGGGCGAGGAGATCGTGATCGCGCGCGCCAACAAGCCCGCGGTGCGGCTGGTTCCGATGGAAATCCGGCGCGAGCGGCGCGTGCTCGGCCTGAATGCATCGCCGGCGTTTGCGATTGCCGCGGACTTCGATGCGCCGATGGCCGACGAGGCATTGTGGTACGACGAGCCGAAAGGCGCGAAGCGCAAATCGGCCGGGGCGAATCTCGTTCAGCAAATCGCGCCTCGCTATCGCAAACCCCGCGCCAAATGAAGCATTCGATGCACGCGTCGCGCGGCTCGGACATCCCGACGATCGGTCGCTACCTGCTCGATACGCACGCGCTTTTGTTCATGGACCAGGCGCCGCATTTGTTGCCTGTGCATCTGCACGCCTTGATCCAGGACACGCGCAATCGCCTGTTCGTAAGCATCGCCAGCCTCTGGGAAATCCAGATCAAGAGCGGAAACGGCAAGCTCGCGTTGCCGCTGACGGTCGATCGCATGATGTCGCGTCAGCAGCGCGAGAACGACATCGATCTCTTGCCGATCGAGATCGCGCACATCGTCGAGCACGAGGCGTTGCCGACTCACCACCGCGACCCTTTCGATCGCATGCTGATCGCGCAGGCGCGCGTCGAAGGCCTGACGCTGCTGTCGCGCGACAAGACGCTGTCACGCTACGATGTCGCGCTCCATTGGTGAACGATGCATGATCGAATCCGATTCCCTCTCCAGTGTCAGTGCCGCAGACAACCGGGTGATCTCACCTGCGGCGTCGTCCCCGAACGAAGAGGTCTTCGAGCGCGCGTTGCGGCCCAAGGCACTCGACGAATACATCGGGCAAGTGAAGATCCGCGAGCAACTCGAGATCTTCATCGGCGCCGCGAAGAAGCGCCACGAGTCGCTCGATCACGTACTGTTGTTCGGCCCCCCCGGCCTCGGCAAGACCACGCTGGCACACATCGTCGCGCGCGAGATGGGCGTACATATGCGCTCGACCTCGGGACCGGTGCTCGAGCGGCCGGGTGACCTCGCGGCGCTGCTCACCAATCTCGAGAAGAACGACGTGCTCTTCATCGACGAGATCCATCGGCTCTCGCCGGTCGTCGAAGAAATTCTCTATCCCGCGCTCGAGGATTTTCAGATCGACATCATGATCGGCGAAGGCCCGGCCGCGCGCAGCGTCAGGCTCGACCTGCAACCGTTCACGCTGGTCGGCGCGACCACGCGTGCGGGCATGCTGACGAATCCCTTGCGCGACCGCTTCGGGATCGTCGCCCGGCTCGAGTTCTATACCGCCGAAGAAGTACAGCGCATCGTCAAGCGCTCGGCCGCGCTGCTCGGCACGCGCATCGACGACGAAGGTGCGATGGAACTTGCGAAGCGCTCGCGCGGCACCCCGCGCATCGCCAATCGCCTGTTGCGCCGCGTGCGCGACTACGCCGAGATGCGCGCCGATGGTCGGGTCACGTCGGCGGTTGCTGATACCGCTCTCAAGATGCTCGACGTCGATGCGCTCGGACTCGATGTGATGGATCGCAAGCTGCTCGAAGCGGTGCTGCACAAGTTCGATGGCGGTCCGGTCGGACTCGACAACCTCGCGTCGGCGATCGGCGAAGAGCGCGACACCATCGAAGACGTGATCGAGCCCTTCCTGATCCAGCAAGGCTTTCTGCATCGCACGCCGCGCGGTCGTGTCGCGACGCTGACCGCGTATCGACACTTCGGTCTTGCCGCGCCGAGTCGCGGCGTGAACGCGGACCTCTGGGACACCCCCTGATCCGTGCACGCGACGCATGCCTGCGCAGCGTTGACCTGCTTCCACACTCGCCCCTCTTTTTTTGGTGAATCCTCCATGAGTCGCCACGTCTCCCCGCGCATGGTTTCATCGTTCAGGACCTTCGTGCTGGCGACCTCGTGGGCGATGGCTCTCGCAGGCTGCGCGCCGACGACGACCGCGCCATCGACCGCGCCATCGACCGCGTCATCGACTGAATCCGTCGCCGCGGCGGCCGTGGTGCTGCCGCACCCCGTCCACGCCGTCGATCCCGACGTGCTCTTGCCGAATCCCCACCTGCGCGCCGAAGGCATCCCGCCGGTGCCGAAGTCGCTTGCCGAGCGCGTCGGCAAATACACGGAGTTCAAGCCGGCCAACCTGATCGCGTGGCATCCGACCCGGCGCGCCATGCTGGTCGCCTATCGACGCGGCGCCACGACGCAACTGCATCTGCTCGACGCCCCGATGGGCACACTCGAATGGCTCACCGACTTCACCGATCCGGTCGCTGTGGCCAGCTTCGAACCGAAACAGGGCGACTACCTCGTCTATGCGCGCGACACCGGAGGCAACGAGGCATCGCAGCTCTATCGCCTCGACTTTGCCGACCACAAGACGACGCTGCTCACCGACCCCTCCGAGAAGCACAGCATCGGCTCGTGGAATCGTGCGAGCAGCGCGCTGCTGATGACATCGACGCAGCTCGACAAGACCGCAGGCGGCGGCGAAGCGCGGCTCACCAGTGTGACCACCGACCTCTATGTGCTCGACCCGCTGAAGCCCGAAGCCAGACGCAAGATCGTGAGCCTGCCGGGTGGCGGCTGGTTCGATTTTCTCTGGGGCAGAGTCGATCGCGAACTCTATGCCCGCGAATACCGCTCGGCCAACGAAAGCGTGATCTGGAGGGTCGATGTTGCGACCGGCGCGAAGACGCAGATCCTTCCCGTCGCAAGCGCGAAGAAGTTTGTGACCAAGAACAGCGCATCGCGTCGGATCTCGTACGGCCACATCCACCTCACGCGCGACGGCACGCGTCTCGTCTACACCAGCGATGAAGATGGTGAGTTCAGCCAGCTGATGGTGATGGATCTCGCGACCGGCCAACGTCGCGTGCTGTCGCGCGACATCCCTTGGGACGTCGATGCGGTCGTGATGCAGGGTGAAGACGCGGCCGATGCGGGCGCGCCCGCGCGTCGCGAGCTGGTGTGCGCGGTGTTCAACGTCGCGGGACGTCGCGAGCTTCGTGCGTTCGACATCGCGAGCGGCCGGGAGATCGCGCTGCCGGATCTACCGCCCGCCGCGCGCTCGGGCAGCATGACACGCCTGCGCTTCGCGAAGGCGAGCAACAGGAATGAGATCGCGTTCACGGTGAACTCCGCGCAGAGCCCGGGCGATATCTACTCGCTCGATATCGACGCGGGCAGGGGCGGCAAGGTCGAACAATGGACCGAGGCCAAGGTCGCAGATATCGACACGACGCCGTTTCGCGAGGCCGAGATCATCCAGTGGAAAAGCTTCGACGGCCTCGAGATCAGCGGCCTCATCAATCGTCCTCCGTCGCGCTTCACCGGCAAGCGCCCGGTGCTGATCAACATTCACGGCGGCCCGGAAGGCCAGGCGACGATCGGCTTTCTCGCTCGCAACAATTACTTCATCAACGAACTGGGCATCGCGTACATCCAGCCCAACGTGCGCGGCTCTTCCGGCTATGGCAAGACCTTCATCGCGCTCGACGATGGCATGAAGCGCGAGGACTCGGTCAAGGACATCGGTGCGCTGCTCGATTGGGTCGCGACCCAGCCCGACCTCGATGCGAGCCGCATCATGGTGACGGGCGGCAGTTATGGCGGATACATGAGCCTCGCGGTCGCGACGACCTATTCGGATCGCATCGCGGCCTCGATCGATGTGGTCGGCATCTCCAACTTCACGAGCTTTTTGCAACGCACGGAGACTTATCGACGCGATCTGCGACGGGTCGAATACGGCGACGAACGCGATCCCGCGATGCGTGCCTTCTTCGAGAAGATCTCGCCGCTGTCGAAGGCCTCGAACATCAGGAAGCCGCTGTTCGTCGTGCAGGGCAAGAACGATCCGCGCGTGCCGTATCAGGAGGCCGAACAGATCGTCGCCAAGGCGCGCAGCAACAATATTCCCGTGTGGTATTTGCTCGCCGACAACGAAGGTCACGGCTTCGCGCGCAAACCCAACGCGGACTTCCAGTTCTACGCGCAGGTCATGTTCATGCAGCGGTTCTTGCTGAACTGATTGGTGGTTCCCGCGAAGGCGGGAATCCAGCGACTTCAACTCACGCCACTGGGTCCCCGCTTTCGCGGGGACGACCGAAGGGCGGCGGCTGGCGACGCGTCAGAGCGCCGGCGAGAACCAGCGGCCGCTGCGGGGAAGGCAGTAGTGCTCGGGATCGAGCGACAACACCACGCGCGTCGCCTTGCCGAAGATGGCATCGCGCCGCACCAGTCCGAAGTAACGCGAATCCTGACTGTTGTCGCGATTGTCGCCCATCACGAGGTAGCGCCCCTCGGGTATCTTGATTTCCGCAAAATTTCTTCGTGCCTGAACCTGCGGCAGGCGCATCGTTGCGTGCGACACGCCCGGCAGTTCTTCGCGAAGATAAATCGGTTGCAGGGCTCTCACCGTCGACAACAGCGCGTCGCCGGTTTCGGCTGGCAGCTCCTGGTAGCGTGCGGCAACGCCATTGATGATCAACTGTTCGTCCTTCATCGCCACCGTATCCCCCGGCCCTGCGACGACGCGCTTCAAGAGCGTGATGCCGTTCTCGGGAGATTCGAGCACGACCACATCGCCGCGTTGCGGGTCGCCGACCTCGACCACCCGTTCGAGGGTGAATGGAATCCGCAGGCCATAAGCGCGCTTGTCGATCAGCACGCGGTCCCCATCGATCACGGTCGGATTCATCGAGCCGGTGGGCACCACCATCCAGTCTGCGCACGCGGATCGAAACACCATCATCAGGCCCACGAAGACCAGCGTTCCCCGCATGCCCCGCCAGTACGCCAATGCCTTCGCCCGGATGCCTGGTTTCATCGCTTCTTCCTGACAGGACCGTCTTGTTCACGGACAGGTTCTTACGCTTCCTGCGTGATCTTCGAGCCGCCCCGTATGAACTCGATCGTCTTTTCCTGCATGCCGACCTGCAACGCCGACTGTTCGTCGATGCCCTGTCGCGCCGCGTATTCGCGCACCTCCTGCGTGATCTTCATCGAGCAAAAATGCGGACCGCACATCGAACAGAAGTGTGCGGTCTTCATCGCTTCTTTGGGGAGCGTTTCATCATGGAATTCCCGCGCTTTGTCCGGGTCGAGTCCAAGGTTGAACTGATCGTCCCAGCGGAATTCGAAGCGTGCCTTGCTCAATGCGTTGTCGCGAATCTGCGCGCCGGGGTGGCCCTTGGCGAGATCGGCCGCGTGCGCAGCGAGCTTGTAGGTGATGATGCCGTCCTTCACGTCGTCCTTGTCGGGCAGTCCGAGATGTTCCTTGGGCGTGACGTAGCAGAGCATCGCGGTGCCGAACCAGCCGATCATGGCCGCGCCAATGCCCGACGTGATGTGGTCGTAGCCGGGCGCGATGTCGGTCGTCAGCGGCCCGAGCGTGTAGAACGGCGCCTCGCTGCACTGATCGAGTTGGAGATCCATGTTCTCCTTGATCAGATGCATCGGCACGTGACCTGGCCCTTCGATCATGGTCTGCACGTCGTGCTTCCATGCGACCTGCGTGAGCTCGCCGAGCGTCTTCAGCTCGCTCAACTGCGCTTCATCGTTCGCGTCGTAGATCGAGCCGGGTCTCAGCCCATCCCCGAGCGAGAAGCTCACGTCGTAGGCCTTCATGATTTCGCAGATGTCCTCGAAGTGCGTGTAGAGAAACGACTCCCTGTGATGCGACAGGCACCACTTGGCCATGATGGAGCCGCCGCGCGAGACGATGCCGGTCATGCGCCCGGCCGTCATCGGGATGTAACGCAACAGCACGCCCGCGTGGATGGTGAAGTAGTCGACGCCTTGCTCGGCCTGCTCGATCAGCGTGTCCTTGAAGATCTCCCACGTCAGTTCTTCGGCCTTGCCGTCAACCTTTTCCAGGGCCTGATAGATCGGCACGGTACCGATTGGCACCGGCGAATTGCGCACGATCCATTCGCGCGTCTCGTGGATGTTCTTGCCGGTCGACAGATCCATCACGGTGTCGCCGCCCCAGCGGATCGCCCAGGTCATCTTGTCGACCTCTTCGCCGATCGACGACGTGACGGCCGAGTTGCCGATGTTGGCGTTGACCTTCACGAGGAAGTTGCGGCCGATGATCATCGGCTCGCTCTCGGGATGATTGATGTTCGCGGGAATGATGGCGCGGCCCCGGGCAACCTCGTCGCGCACGAACTCGGGCGTGATCGTCCCCGGGATGGCGGCGCCGAAGGACTGACCCGGGTGCTGACGCAACATCATCTCGGCCATCTTCGCGCCGGTCGGCCCGGCGTTCTTCAGGCTCTCGACATAGCGCTCGCGCTCGAGGTTCTCGCGGATCGCTATGAACTCCATCTCGGGCGTGACGAAGCCGCGGCGCGCGTAGTGCATTTGGGACACGTTGCCACCGGCCCGCGCGCGACGCGGACGACGATGCAGGTCGAAGCGCAGCTCGGCGAGCTTCGGATCCGCGAGGCGCTCGCGACCGAAGCGCGAAGTGGGTCCCGGCAGTTCTTCGGTATCGCCGCGCTCGGCGATCCATGCGGCGCGCAACGCGGGCAGTCCCGCGCGGATGTCGATGCGCACCGAAGGATCGGTATAAGGCCCGCTGGTGTCGTACACGAAGATCGGCGGATTGGGTTCGATCGACACCGGCGTAGCGCCTTGCGCAACTGCCCCTCCGAACACCGGCGTGTCGGACTGCTCGATCCTTCGCATCGGCACGCGGATATCGGTCCGCGAGCCCTCGACATGAAATTTGCTCGAGCGCGGCAACGGCGCGATCGCCGCGGAATCGACTTCCGCGGTGGCGGCCGTGAACGGCGATGCGTGCGCGCTCTTGCGCGCCGGGGCTGCGGGCGCGGGATCGGTAGTCGCTTGAATCAAGTTCGGGACGGCGGCGTTCATGAAGGCTCCAGAAAGGGATACGAAGCCGGGAACGTCGTCTCCACGGCTCCCTACGGCGGCATGTGCGTATCGCTGATTGGCGATACACGATGCGTGCCCAGGTTCGAAGGGTATTTCTCGCGATGCCATGCGGTTCGGTCGCAGTGAACCGCAGGCAAGGACCCCTGCGTGACGCGCGCACGGTATGCCTTCGGTTTTGAAATTGCAAGCCGGGAGGTGCGGCCGCAGTGCGGTCGGGAGTTGCGCGACCAGCCTTTAGCGACACATCCGCCCGAAGGTCGATTTGGTCGCGACGCGGCGAGCGTCTATCCTTGCGCGTTTCGTCGGCCACCACTGCGCTTCGTCGCGCCGCGCTTGCGAGCGCGCCGTATGCGAGGCCACAATCGCGCGCTCAATGATGAACGCAGGGCTCGCAGAAGTCTGCATCCTTCCCCGCACCGCCAAGCACCGCCAGGCACCAACACTTCACAACATGAGCACCAACTTGCCTCGTGACTCAACGATCGAACGCGCGCGCGCGAACATGATCGAGCAGCAGATTCGCACCTGGGAGGTCCTTTCGCAGGAGGTGCTCGACATCCTGCAGATCGTCCATCGTGAAGAGTTCGTGCCCGAGCCTTATCGCGCGCTCGCATTCGTCGACACCGAAGTCCCGCTGGTCGTCGACGGCGAAGAGACTGGCGAGACCATGCTGCCGCCGAAGTTCGAGGCGCGCATCCTGCAGGAAGTCGCGGTGCGCGCGAACGACACGGTGCTCGAGATCGGCGCGGGGTCGGGCTACATGGCGGCGCTGCTTGCCTTCAAGGCCGAGCGCGTCGTGACGGTCGAGATCGATCCGCGACTGCAGGCATTCGCACGATCCAACCTTGCACGAGCGGGTGTGCGCAATGTGCGCGTAGACCTCGGCAATGGTGTGGGTAGCGGCGTCGATCGTGACGGCGCGGGATGGCTTTCCATCGGCGAGGTCGACGTTCTGGTGGTCTCGGGTTCGTTGCCGTTCCTGCCCAAGTCGCTGCTCGCCCAGGTCCGCATCGGCGGCCGGCTTGCGGCCGTGCTCGGCGATGCGCCTGCCATGTCGGCCGAAATCTGGCGTCGCACGGGTGAAGACACCTGGGACACGGTCAAGATTTTCGAGACCGTCGTCAAGCGGCTGCGCGATGCGCCGCGTGTATCTCGATTCACCTTCTAGCCGTTCACATTCAGACCATGGAGATTCACGCATTGAGCGCACCCGATCTCGCTTCGTGGCTTGCCGACATGGCGCGGCCGCGTCCGCTGCTGCTGGACGTGCGCGAACCCTGGGAGTTCGCGACCTGCCGACTCGACGAGTCGCATTCGATTCCGATGAGCGACGTGCCTGCGCGCATCGAGGAGATCGACCTCGACGCGCCCATCGTCTGCATCTGTCATCACGGTGCGCGCAGCATGCAGGTCGCCGCTTTTCTCGCGGCGCGCGGCGCGCGCGACGTGCACAACCTCACCGGCGGCGTAGCGGCATGGGCCCATCAGGTCGATCCGTCGTTCCCGATCTATTGATGGTCCGCGCTCGAAGCCTTTGACCCTCCCGATTTCTTTCTTCAACGAATCCGACGACCGCGCGATGCGAGACCCACACTTCAATCATTCCACGCGCGAGTGGCGCTCGATGCTTCCTCGCATTTGCGCCAACGCGGCGATGGCCCTCGCGATCGGCCTGATCGGCCACGCGGCAAGCGCCGCCGACTTGATCCAGACGTATCGCGACGCCGCAGCCAACGACGCGCAATACGCGTCCGCGCGCAACCTGCTGCTGGCCGGTCGCGAGCGTTTTCCGCAAGGATTGTCGCTGCTCTTGCCGCAGATCAACGGCGCCGCGTCGGGCTCGCGCGTCAATGCGCAGATCAGCGAACCGCAACCGTTCGGCGGCTTCTCTTCGACCTACAACCAGCGCACCTACACGCTGTCGTTGTCGCAGCCGCTGTTTCGCTGGGCCAACTATCAACAGTTCCAGCAGGGCAAGCTCAGCGTGCTCTTTTCAGAGGCGCAGTTCGCACAGGCGCAAGAGGACTTGATCGTGCGCGTCACGCAGGCCTACTTCGACGTGCTGTACGCCGAAGACAGCATCAATTACATCGTCGCGCAGAAGGCCGCGATCTCCGAGCAACTCGCCTCGGCCAAGCGCAACTTCGAAGTCGGCACGAGCACCATCACCGACACCAACGACGCACAGGCCAAATACGATCTCGCGGTCGCGCAGGAAATTCTTTCGCGCAGCAATCTCGACATAGCGCGCGCGGCGCTCCAGCAGATCATCGGCAAGGCGCCGGGCAATCTTGCGCCGCTGGTGCGCGATGTGCAGATGTCGCCGCCGCAACCGGCCGAGATCGAGCCGTGGGTCTCCTCGGCCGAGCAGCAGAACTACCTGGTTGCGCAGAATCAGGCGAACCTCGAGATCGCCCGGCGCCAGATCCAGGTCAATCGCGCGGGGCACTACCCGACGGTCGATCTGGTGGCCTCGCGCACCTACAACAACAACGGCAACAATGGCTTTTCGGTCGTGACCTCGCAGACCAATAACGCGATCGGCCTGCAGTTGAGCGTGCCGATCTATTCGGGCGGATTCACGTCGTCGAAGGTGCGTGAAGGCATCGCACTGGCCGACAAGGCCGAGAACGATCTCGACTTTGCGCGGCGCACCGCCGCGCAAAGCGCCCGCCAGGCCTACTTCGGCGTCACCAGCGGGCTCGCACAGGTCAGGGCGCTGCAGGCCGCCGAGGTGTCGAGACAGAGCGCGCTCGACTCCAACAAGCTCGGCTATCAGGTCGGCGTGCGCATCAACATCGACGTGCTCAACGCGCAGCAGCAGCTCTACTCCACCCAGCGTGACCTGGCCCGCGCGCGTTACGACGCCCTGCTCAACGGCCTGCGCCTGAAGTCGGCCGCCGGCACGCTGACCGAGGAAGACCTCGCGCGCATCAACGCGTTGTTGCTGCATTGAAACCCATGTCATTCCGAGAGTAGCGAGGAATCTCAGGCACTCTGATATGCGAGGTGGACAAGATTCCTCGCTGCGCTCGGAATGACAAAGCTTGGCGCAACGGAATAGAACATCGCTCGCGCGCGTTCGCTTTTCGATGACCGGCATCCAGCCGATCGCGCATCAGGGACGAATAATGAGTATTCATGTATCGCGCATATTGCAACGACAAGCCTCGCGTTTCCTTGCTTTCCTTTCCGCCATCGTGCTCGCCGCATGCGCCTCCATGAGCGACGGCATGATGCCCGCCATGGTTGCCGATGGTGCGATGACCAACACCGCCGGCCTGACTCTCTACACCTTCGACAAGGACATGGCGGGCAACGGCAAGAGCGTCTGCAACGGCCCCTGCGTCGCCATCTGGCCCGCGTTCGCCGCGCCGGCCGAGGCGAAGGCAGCCGGTGGCTGGAGCGTCGTGACGCGCGACGACGGTGCGCGCCAGTGGGCATACAAGGGCAAGCCGCTCTACACATTCGCGCGCGACGCGAAGCCGGGCGACCGCACCGGGGACGGCTTCAACAACAACCTCTGGCACGTCGCGCGACCGTGATCGCATCGAGCACGATGATCGGTTCGGTCGCGTCGCGATGAGTCGCATGTCATGAGCTTCAGCGGCGCGGACCTCGAAGCCCTGATTCCGCGCCTGCGTCGCTACGCGTGCGCGTTGGCGCGGCATCCGGTGCGCGCCGACGACCTGGTGCAGGACGCGCTCGAACGCGCGTGGTCGCGCCGCAAGCAATGGCAGCGCGGCACCGATCTGCGCGCATGGGTGTTCGCGATCCTGCACAACGTGTTCATCAGCGAATTGCGCCGCTTCGCCATACGCGGCTATGACGCCGAACCGATCGACATCGAAGACTACGTCGATGCAGGCACGGCAAGCGCCAACGACGCGGGCTCGATGCTCGACCTGGAACGCGGTCTCGCCGCTTTATCGGCCGAACAACGCGCCGTGGTGCTGCTGGTCGGGCTCGAAGATCTCGGCTATCGCGAAACCGCCGAAGTCCTCGGCATCCCGATCGGGACCGTCATGTCGCGACTCGCTCGCGGACGCGCGCGCCTGCGCGAACTGATGGAGGGTGGGTCACCGGTGCATCGCGAGAATCCTTCGTCGTCGCGCGCCGATCCGCCGATTCCTCTGCAAGTGATCCGCCGGGACATCCACTGAACAACCACGAACAACATGAACGAACGCCTCGATTCCTTTCAACTTCACGCCTATGTCGACGGCGAACTCGCGCCCGACGACGTCGTCGCGATCGAGCGCTCGCTCGCGAGCGACCCGATCGCTGCGTCCGAAGTGGCTGCATTGCGCGCGCAAAGAAGCGCGCTGCATGCGCGCTTCGACCCGCTTCTCACGGCGCCGCATCGGCTGTCGTTCGGCAACGCGCGTACCGCGGTCGCGCCATCGCGCCTGAGTGCATGGATGTCGTCGCGCGCATGGATAGTCACGGCGGTCGCGGCAACGCTCGTGATCGGAATGGGTGTCGGGATCGCGGCCGGCTGGGCCGCGCGGGGTCATGCGGATCTACGCAATACGATCGCGCAGCGTGCCGGCGACGGGCCATCGAATCGCGTTGGCGGCGGCATCCCCGGCGGCATACCGGACATCGCTGCAGTCGACGCGCGCCTGGGCGACTTCGTTCACGTCGCCGCCATCTCGCATGCGGTCTTCACACCCGAAGTCCGGCATCCCGTCGAAGTGCCGGCCGCAGAGGAAGCGCATCTGGTCGCATGGCTGTCCAAACGCCTCGACGCGCCGCTGGTCGTGCCGCACCTGGGCGACGCGGGCTGGAATCTGCTGGGCGGGCGGCTCCTGCCTGCGCAGGTCGGACCGATCGCGCAATTCATGTATCAGGATGGACAAGGTCGCCGCCTGACGCTCGCGGTCTCGCATGCGAAAGCCGCCGCGTCGAAAGAAGTGCCCAAAGATCCCGTCAACGAGCGCGCCAATGAGCGCGCATCGTCCGACCCTCGCGGAGCGATCGTGCCGACCGCGGCGTTTCGCATCGCCGAAGAACAGGGCAACACCATCTTCTACTGGATAGACGCGGACTACGCGTACGCGCTGACCGGTAAGCTCGCGCGCGCGGAGATGACCGAGCTCGCGAGCCGCGTCCATCGACAGCTCGATCGTTGAGCGTCACCGTACCAGCCGATCGAAGCGTGGCACAGTGGCGCCTCGCCATCCCGTGTCGGCTCCATGAACATCGCACACCTGCGCAGCACTTACCGTCGCGCCACGCTCGCGGAAAGCGACGTCGATGCGGATCCCTTCGTGCAGTTCGATCGATGGTTGAAGGAGGCGATCGCATCGGCGGCGCTGGAGCCCACCGCGATGACGCTCGCGACCGTCGATAACGCAGGACGGCCCTCGGCGCGCGTGGTGTTGTTGAAGGGGCTCGACGTCCCATTCGCACTTGCGAACGCATCGCGTCGCGGCTTCGTCTGGTTTACCAATTACGAGAGTCGCAAGGGACGCGACCTCGCATCGCGCGACCAGGCCGCGCTCTGTTTCTTCTGGCCCGAACTCGAACGTCAGGTGCGCATCGAAGGTCGCGTCGAGATGACGAGTGCCGAAGAATCGGATCGCTATTTCGAAACGCGGCCGATCGATTCACGCATCGCCGCGTGGGCTTCGCCGCAGAGCGAAGTGATCGCCTCGCGTGTGGAGATCGAGGCGCGCGAGCGCGAGCATCGTGCGCGCTTTCACGTGTCGGACGATGCGGTGTCAGTCAACATCCCTCGCCCGCCTCACTGGGGCGGCTATCGTCTGGTTCCCGACCTGATCGAATTCTGGCAGGGACGCCCGTCGCGCCTGCACGACCGCATCGTCTATCGCGGCATGGATGACGACAACGCGGGCTCGTGGACCATCGCGCGGCTCGCGCCATAACGCCCATCGTTCCCGCGAAAGCGGGAATCCAGTGTCTTTCGCAACCCGTCGCACGTCACGCCGCCGGGTTCCCGCTTTCGCGGGAACGACAAACTCTTACTTCCGCATCTCGCTCCAGGTCTTCCTGAACTTCGCGACCTTCGGTCCCACCACTGCCGCGCAATATCCCTGATTGGGATTGTTCGGAAAATATTCCTGGTGGTAAGCCTCGGCGCGGTAATAGACCGGAGCGGCGTCGAGCTGCGTGACGACCTTCGACGGCCACGCCCGCGCGACTTCTTCGATCACGTCCTTCGCAGTCTCCTGCTGCTCGGGCGAGTGATAGAAGATCACCGACCGATATTGCGTACCGGCATCCGCGCCCTGGCGATTGAGCGTGGTCGGATCGTGAATCGTGAAGAAGACTTCGAGGATCTGCCGATAGGTGATGACCTTCGGATCGAACTCGATGCGCACCACCTCGGCATGGCCGGTCGTGCCCGAACAGACCGCGTTGTAGCTCGGGTTCGCGCTCGTGCCGCCGGAGTATCCCGACTCGACGTCGACGACGCCCTTCAAGTCCATGTAGACCGCTTCGGTACACCAGAAGCAGCCGCCACCGAGCGTGGCGAATTCGTGGCCCGGACGCGGCGTGTCGGCGAGTGGGTGAGCGATGGACATGCGGACTCCTCGAAGATGGGTTGATGAAAGACAGTCGCTGCGATGCCGTCAACCTTACAACGCTGTGCATGTGGCGACGAGCGCGTCGAATCCAAGCTGCTCGTCGCCCTCAATCGATCAATCGTTTGCGCAGCAGATGCGCCTGCACCTTGCCCATCGCGTTGCGCGGCAGGCGATCGATGAACACGATGCGTCTAGGATGCTTGAAGCGCGCGAGCTTGCCGTCGAATGCCGCGGCGATGGCGGCCGCATCTTCGGCATCATCGAACGCGAACGCGTCGGCGTCGCTCGCGCGGACCACGAACGCCGCCGGCACTTCGCCCCAGCGCTCGTCGGGCACGCCGATCACGGCCGCTTCGGCGATGCCGCCCATCGCGAGCAACACGTCTTCGAGCTCGGCGGGATAGATGTTCTCGCCGCCCGAGATGATCAGATCGCGAGCGCGGCCGACGACTTCGATGCAGCCCTCGTTATCGCGGCGCGCGAGGTCGCCGGTCGCGAACCAGCCGTCGCGAAAACTCTCTGCTGCGGACTCGCGCCAATAGCCCTTCATCACGTTCGGTGCGCGCACCAGGATCTCGCCGACCGCGCCGACCGCGACATCGACTTCCCGGTCGATGCCCGCGGCATCGACCACACGTACCGACTGCTCGAAGCACGGCCAGCCCGCGAAGCCCGGCTTGCCTCGCGCGTCCCCGGCCTTGAGCGCGACCGTCACGGGTCCGGTTTCGGTCGCACCATAGATCTGCCCGAGCGGCACGTCGCGCGCATGCACGGCGTCGATCAGCGAGCGCGGGATGGTCGACGAGCCGGCCATGATCACGCGCAGGCACGACAGGTCGGTGGTCGGCCACGCGGGATGCGCGATCGCGGCGCGCAAGGTGGCAGGCACCATCAGCGTCAGCGTCGGTCGCATCGATGCGATGGCAGCCAGCCACGCGCCCGCATCGAAGCGTGGATGCAGGATCACCTGCGCGCCGGCGAGCAATGCCGGCAGCGTCTGGATGCACAGGCCGCCGACATGAAACAGCGGCAGCACCGTCAGCACGCGATCGTGTTCGCTCATCTCGTGGGCGGCGATCGAAGCGCGGACGTTCGCGAGCATGCCGCGATGCGTGTGCAGCGCCCCCTTGGGGGCGCCGGTCGTGCCCGAGGTGTAGGCGAGCAAGAGCGGCGCATCGATGCCGACCGCCTCGGCGTCGTCTGCGTCCACTGACGACGAGTCATCGTCTGCAAGCAGGGCTTCGATCGCATGCACGCGGGGCTGCGTCGCCGCGCTCTCTTCGGCTGACGGGGATCGCGACGACGCCAGCGTCAGCGCCGCGCTGCCAGTCTCGCGATGCTCGGCATCGGTCACGAGCGCATGCAACTGCGCATGTGCCACGATGGCTGCGAGTTCAGGCACCGCGAGCCGCGTGTTGAGCGGAACGAACACAGCGCCGATGCGCGCAAGCGCGAACAGCAGCACCAGTTCTTCGAATCGATTGGCGCCGAGGTACGCGACCCGATCGCCATGGCGCACGTCCCATGTCCCGCGCAGGCGCGCGCTCGCAAGAACGATCGCGTCGCGCAACTGTCCGCGCGTCAGCGTGCGGCCTTCGGCATGCAAGGCGATGCGATCCGGACCCGCGTTCAGGCGCGCATCGAGCGCAGCCGCGACGTTCATGGTGATGTTGCCGTCTTCCCGGCGAAGGCCGGGACCCAAGTTGCTTCGACGGACGCGAGTACGACGGACTTGGACCCCGGCCTTCGCCGGGGCGACGGTGCAGAGATCGCTACGCTCATCGGAATGACAAGCCTATCAATCCTTCTCGCCCGCTTCGTACAACGCTTCACGTCCGATGCGATCCATGCACAACTCTGCGGTCCACGGCAGCATCAGCGCGCCGCAGCGGCTGTCGCGATACAGGCGTTCCAGCGGCAGGTGCTTCATCATCGCCTGGCCGCCGCAGGTGCGCAGCGCGAGACGTGCGATGTCGTTGGCGCCTTCCATCACGGTGTAGTGCGCGGCATAAAGACGCAGCCGTTCGTCCTTCGACGGATTCGGTTTGGCTTCGCAGATCGTGCGCCAGAACATCGAGCGCATCGCTTCGAGTTGAATGCGCATCTGCGCAACCGCGATCTGCTTGGTCGGATATTGGCGGCGCTTGACGGGCGGCTCGCCCTCGACCTCGCCGCGCAGATATTTCACGGTGAAATCGTAGGCCGCATTGGCGATGCCCAGATAGGTCGGCGACAAGGTGAAGAACATGTGCGGCCAGGTCTGCGCGGCCTTGAAGTACATGCCGCGCGGCATCAGTTGTTCGTCGTCGGGAACGAACACGCTCTTGAACGTGAGGTTGCGCGACACCGTGCCGCGCATGCCCATCGGATTCCATACACCGGAGATCGACAGGCCTTCGCTGGTTGCGGGGACCGCGATGTAAAGGGTGTCGCGCATGTCGAGCGGGGCCGCTTGTCCGTCCACATCGTCTTGCGCCTCGGTGCAGAGGATTCCGTAATAGTCGGCGGCGCCCGACAGGCTCGCCCAGATCTTTCGGCCTTCGATCACCCAGCCCGACACGCCGTCACGCATCTCATGCCTGGCGGTCGTGCCGAACGGTGCGCGACCCGCGGCCGCCGCGCTGCCTTCGGAGAACGGCTGCGCATAGAGCTTGCCGCCATCGACGACGCGTGCGAAATGCAGCGCGCGGCGGCGCGCATGTTCTTCGCGTTGCTCGTCGCTCATGGTCAACGCATCGGCGAGAGCGCCGATCCACAGCGTCGAGCAACTGTGCATGTTGAAGGTCAACGCGGTCGCGCCGCAGGAGCGACCGATCTCGGCGGCGACCATGCAATAGGTCGCGTAGTCGGCGCCCAGACCGCCCGCCGATTCCGGGATGCAGAGCGCGAGCATGCCGGCTGCCCGCAGGTCGTCGTAGTTGGCGAACGGGAAGGTCGCGCTGTCGTCCCACTCGTGCGCGCGCGGCGCGAACTTGGTCTCGCCGAGCTCGTGGGCGAGCGCGAGCAGGCGTCGCTGCTTCGCGCTCAACGGAATCTCGCCGATGGCGGGCACGAAGGACAACGCGGGATCCTGCAGCAGCGTTGGAGCGCTCATCGCGATCCCCTCTTCAATTGAGCGTCGATGGGGCAAGCGATTGCAGGAAGCCGAGCAACGCGGCGTTGAACGCGTCCGGTTGCTCGAACATCATGAGATGGCCGCAGCGTTCGAATTCGACATAACGCGCGTCGGGCATGCGTTCGGCCATGCCGCGCATCACCGCGGGCGGCGCGTTGCGATCGTCGCTGCCCGCGATCAGCAGCGCGGGCATAGCCAGTTGTGCAAGATGCGCGCGACGATCGAAACCCATCAGCGCGTTGAGCGCAAGGCGATAGGTGAGCGGCGGCACGTGCGACATCACCTCCGCGGCTTCGGCACGCGCCGCGTCCGACGCGCCGGACCCGGCCATGCCCACAACCAGTTGCGCCGCGACTTCGCGCATCGAGAGCCCCGCAGCGAGCGGCGCGGCGCGCTCTTCGACGAATTTTCTCTGCCATGCGCCGTCCGGCTTTCCGAATGCCGCGCTGGTTGCCGCGAGCACCAGCGCCGCGATGCGTCCGGGTGCGCGCGCTGCGACTTCCTGCGCGACCATGCCGCCCATGCTGTGCCCGACCAGCACCAGGCGATCGGGCGCGAGCACGTCGATCAATTCGATGCATTCGTCGGCGAGCGTCTCGAAGCTGTAGGGGTCGACGATCGACGAATGCCCGTAACCCGGCATGTCCCACGCGACCGCATGAAAACCCGCATCGGCCAGCGGCCGCATCTGCCGCGCGAACGCCTGACGTCCGCCGCCGATGCCGTGGAGCATGAGCACGGTGGTGGCGCCCGCGGTGGTCAAAGGCGCGGCTTCGTCGAAGTACGGCACGGCGGTGACGGGGGTGGTCATCATGATGGGAAGGTCTCTTCCACAATGGGTACGCCGCGCTCGACCACGACCGCGCCATCGAGCGCGATCGTGCAATGTCGCATCGGCAGGTCGAAGTGCCCGAGCGTATGACGACCCGCGACTTCGTTGGCGCCGGTCGAGAACAGGAAGTTGCCCGCGAACGCGCGCAGCTCGGTGCCGTTGCAATCGCGCTTGTCGTAGAACGCGAGCGCATCCCAGCGTGCGTCGGGGTTCAGCCCCCAGCCGACATGCGAAACGGCATACGCATTGCGATTGCCTTCGAGCTCCTCCCACGATTTCCAGTAGCCACGCATCAGATCCGCATCGACGCCGTCGCCGACGATCGCGACGATGCCGTCGTTCTCGATCGTCAGTTCAATGCGGTCGCGCAGGTAAGTCTTGAATGCGAGGTTGACGTCGCCCGGCGCGAGCACCAGCGTGCCGTTGACGCTCCCTGCCGCGGGAAACGCGAGGCACAACCCGCCCGGCCAATGCGCGACCTGCCCGGGCTTGGCGCAATAGCCCCACGCCCCGCCGATCTTCGCGCCCTTCAGTTGCACGGTGAGATTGCTCCCCGCCTCAGAGGTCACGTGCATCGTCGTTGCCGCGTTCGACGCCGCCCGCAGCTTCTTCATCGCCGCGCGCACGACAGCTTCGAGCTTCTCGTCGGGCACGCAGCGCTCGAGAATTTCGGGATGCTCGTTCGACACCATCAGAAGACGCGCGCCGCCTTTCAGAATGTCGGGCAGTTCAGGCGCGTGCAGCAGACCTTCGACCGTGCAATCAATCACGAGCGTGGATGCCGCGAGCGCCTGCACCACCGGGCCGAGTTGGCCGATCGCATCCGACGCGCCGGTCGATCGAATCGGGATCGACGACGCGGGCGACGGCGTGGGCACGACCAGATGAAAGACGCGCGCTCCGAGTTGCAAAGCGGCGATATCGGCGAGATCGACCAGGACGCGGCGCGACTGCGATTCCGACAATATTGCGACGATGTCGCCCGGCGCGATTGCCGAGCGGCGCAGCACCTCTGCGAAGGCAGCAATCCAGCGGGCTTCGATGCGTTCGACCAGCACGATGCGCGTTCCTTTGAAGGCCGTTCGGTTGGGACGAATGCCGATCGCATGGGCTCCCCCGAATGCGCGAAGATACGCCTTCGCCAATCATCCGGGCCGCCTTGCAGGCGCCGTGAAGGGCGACTATCCTGCCCGCGATATTAGATGAATTTTCATATAACTCACCGTACGAGCCCAGCTACGCCGCTGCGTTTTGCGCGCGCTTCGTGATGGTAAACCGATGCCCGACCCGCTGATCGCGCAACCGCGTGAAGACGAGGCGCCCCGCTCGCCCGACTTCGACAGCGCGCATTTTCGCAGTGCGCTCGCGCAGTTCGCGACCGGCGTGACGATCATCACGACGCGCGCTGTCGATGCACAGGGTGAGCCGCATCTGGTGGGCTTCACGGCCAGTTCGTTCAACTCGGTGTCGCTGGCTCCGCCGCTGGTGCTGTGGAGCCTGTCGCGTGTGGCCGGCAGCCTCGCGATCTTTCGAGACAACACCCACTACGCGGTCAACGTGCTGGCGTCCGATCAGATCGAACTGTCGCGCCGCTTCGGCTCGCGCACCGACAAGCTCGAGTCCGATGAGGGCGTCGCATTCGATCGCTTCGAGGGCATCTCGTGGCGCGAGGGTTTTCGCGGCGCGCCGGTGTTCGAAGGCTGCTGCGCGTGGTTCGAATGCTTCAATCGCAGCCGCTACGAAGAAGGCGATCATGTGATCTTCGTCGGCGAAGTCGAGCGCTGCGGCTTTTCCGGTCGCGAACCGCTGATCTTCCAGGGCGGTGGCTATCACATGACGCAGCCGCATCCGGATCGCTGATTCGATTGGGCGCAACTCGAGCACTGATCCCCGGTCTCCCCGGCGAAGGCCGGGGCCCAAGCAACACCGTCGCCCCGGCGGAGGCCGGGGTCCAAGTTTCTTCAATTTTTGACCTTCACAGACCGACCACGCCATGCCCCGCCTCCCCTACATCACCGATCAACAAGCCGGCGACACGCCGCTCGTCGCCGCGATCCGCCAGCGCCGCGGCGGGGCCCTGTTGAACCTCGATCGTCAACTGCTCTACAGCCCCGCGTTCGCGCAAGGCTGGAACGCGCTGCTCGGCGCGGTCCGCACGCAGTTGAAGGTCGATCCCAAACTGCGCGAACTCGCGATGTGCGTCGTCGCGGTGCTGAACGGCGCCGAGTACGAATACGTGCATCACGCGCCCGAGTTCGTGAAGGCCGGCGGCAAGGAAGTGCAGATCACCGCTGTGCATCGCATGTCTTCACACGACATCGACGCATCGCTGTTCGACGAAGTCGAGAACGCGACGATTGCGTTGAGCGCGCAGATGACGAAGAAGGTGAAGGTCGAAGACGCGACCTTCGACACGCTTCGCAGCCACTTGGGCGACGCGTGCACGGTCGAATTGGTCGGCGTGATCGCGGCCTACAACATGGTGTCGCGCTTTCTGGTCGCGCTCGGCATCGAGCCCGAGTGATCGGCGATGGCTGGTCACACGCGCGTATCAGTCCCTCGCGCGACGCGCTGGGAAGTCGACGACTACCTCTCTTATCTGCTCGCGCGCGCGAGTCACAGGGTCGCGTCGGAGTTCCATCGCGAAGTGCGCGCGGCGGGACTCACGGTGCTCGAATGGCGCGTGCTCGCGACGCTCTCCGACGGTCGCGCGCGCAGCGTCGGAGAGCTTGCATCGATCGCACTCGCACAGCAATCGACCGTGACCAAGCTGCTCGGCCGCATGGAAGCCGACGGTCGCATCGCACGCACCGATGGCGAGGTCGATCGTCGTCAGTCGCTGGTGCGCATCACGCGCGCGGGCCGCGCCGCGCTCGGCGCGCTGCTCGCGCGATCGAAGCACCACGATCGCGCGGCCATTGCAAGACTGAGCGCACGCGAAGCAAGCTCGTTGAAGAGCGCGTTGAAGAAACTGATCGACCCGGCGTGAGCTTCGGACTCGGCGTTCAGCGTCCCGCAAGCCTGATCCCCGCGAGGATCAACAGCAGCCCCGCCGCGTGATACCACTGCGGCCATTCGCCCAGCAACAGCGCCGACAACACCGCCGCGAACACCGGCGTGAGATTGGCGAAGAACACCGGCAGCGTCGCTCCCGCGCGCGACACGCCGCGATCCCAGCAGAAGTACGCGACCAGCGACGGCAGGACCGACACATAGGCCAGCACCAGCCACGCACGCGGCGTATCGAAGTGCGACGGGACGTCGAAGAATGCGGTTTCGATCCACACGCACGGCAACGCGAACAAGAGACCCGTCGCAATCTGCGCGAACAGCAGCGTGGTGAGCGGCACATCCGGACGCCGCGTCTTCAACACCCACGTGTAGATGCTCCACACGATCGCCGCGACGAGCATGAAGAGATCGCCCGGCACGAAGCTCAACGTCAGCAAGCGCGACGCGTCTCCGCGCACCAGCACCAACAGCACGCCAACGATCGACACCACCGCGCCGGTCGCTCGACGCGCACCGACCTGCTCGCCGAAGAACAGCGCGCCGAACAGCAGCGTGAACACCGGCGTGGACGCGGCGATCAGGGTCACGTTGTTGGGCGTGGAAGTGGTGAGCGCGAGGTACTGCAGCGCGTTGTACGACCCGACGCCGAGCACACCGAGTGCAGCAACCACGCGCCACTCGCGCGCCAACACCGCGCGATGCGCGAGCAGCCCGCGCCACGCGAACGGCAACAGGATCAGCGACGCGAGCAACCAGCGCATCGCGTTCAACGCCATCGGCGCGATCGTGCCGACCGCAAGGCGACCGACGATGGCGTTGCCCGCCCAGAAGAGCGGCGGGAGCATCAGGAGCGTGAGGGTCGAGGCGTCGAGACGCGACGAGCGTTCCGGATTCATTGGCTGGAGGAGCGATGGCAGGAGGGCCGTCAATATCGCCGGCGAAATTCCGAAGCATTGACTGCTGGCTGACGCTCGCACCTGATGAAGAAACACACGATGAAACTGGACCTCGCTCCTCTTTCGACTTCCATTTCACGGCTCGAAGAAGCCCGAACACCTACGCTCGCGACCCGACGCAAGCGCTGATCCGCGACGGCGTGATTCAGCGCTTCGAGTTCACCTACGAAATCAGCCACAAGATGCAAGCTGCGCGATTCTTCACCGACGCCCACGCGGTACGACGACATGCCCTTCCACTGATTGACGTCGCCCCCTCACCGCGCCCGCGCATCATCCGGAAAGAATTCCTTCATCAAGAACGTTTCGAGCTGCGCCTGATCCTTCGGCCTTGCCGACATCGTGAAGACCTTGCCGAGGCGATGCGATTCCCATTCGAAGTCGCCGGGCTTCTGCTCGCGGATGATGCCGATCATGCTGCGGATGACGGCGATGCGGATATCGGGATTGTTGCCCTGCTGGACCTCGACCTGCTGCGACCAGTTGCGGCGAAAGGATTTGTTCCAGCCGCGAAACAGGAACTGGGCTTCGTGCGCGCCGACGCGCTGCATCTGAAAGAGGCCTCCGCCCGCGTTCGGATCCTGATCGGGACTTGCCGATCGCTGCTGGGACGCGACGTTGGCCGTCGCGATCCGCTTGGCGCGATTGTCATCGCTCTCGACGACCTCGTCCGGAGCGCCGCCGTTCTGCGCGCGACGCGCGCGCTGGCGTTGGGCGATCAAGTCCGAGAAGTCTTGGTTCGTGTCGGGGGCCGGTTGCGGCGCCGGCGCGGCTTCGGATGCGGGTGCGGGTGCAGGCGCGGGCGAAGGCGAAGGCGGCGGAACGACGAAGCCGGTCGGTGGCCTGTTGATCGCGATCTGCGGGATCTGTCGTGGGGGCGCGGGCCTGGGACGAACCGTCGCCTTGGGCGGCTGCGGCTTCGTTTGCTCAGGCGTGGGTTGCGATTCTTCGGCTCTGGCCTGCGGCTGCGGTTTCGATTGCTCGATCGTCACCGAAAGCGGGCCCGCCTCCTCGCCGGCGGTGCGCAACGGTTGCTCGCTGTTCTGCAGGAACGGGATGAAGATCACGACGAAGTGGATGAACAGCGAGAGCGCAATCGCGACCGTGATCGCGCGCACCGTGATGCGGTCGTACCGCCTCGGGCCCTCGTCGTCGAACGCGGTCTTCGGCGCCGGCGCGGCGCCTCGCGCGTCGTCCCGCGCGGCATCGGACAACTCGGGCACCTGCTTGCGGATGGGGACGACTTTCAACGCGCGGTTTCCTTCGGCAAACGGGTGGTGGCATGGAGTGCCGCGGCGACGATGGGTCTGGCCCAGTCGGGCGTCGCCGACAGATCCGGCGGCGCCACGATGCGGCCGTGATGGAGATGCAAGAGCAGCACGGGTTGCGGCACGGCGCCCGCCGCGGGATCGGCCTCGGCGCTGTTGTCGTACAGACGTAGAGCGGCCAGATGGGGAATGAGTTCGATCAGATTCAAGCGGCTGTGCTGATAGCGCCGCCGGATGGCTACTTCCGGAATGTCATGGCCGCCGCGTTGTACGCGCGAGCGTACGCGGTGGATGTGCAGTTCGGGACTGGCCAGCCCTGCGTACCAGACATGAATCGCGATTCCCGCGGTCGCAGCTTCGGTCAGCAGGCGCGGCAATGTGTGTCCGCCCAGCGTGGTCTCGAAGGCGTGATCGAGGCGCTCGGAGATCGCGCGTTCGAGCAGGCGCTTGCCCTGCTGCCACGCGAGTCCGTTGGCCTCGGTCTGGTCGAGGCGCGGACTGGCGATCAGCAGGCGGCGCGCCGCTTCGTCGGGATTGAAATAGTCGGCGCCGTGCGCGCGAAAGGCGGCGCCGGCGATGCTGCTCTTGCCCGCGCCGTTCACGCCCGCGAGCACATAGATATTCGAGACGGCTCGCGGCTTCTTCGCACCATCGCCTTTCGATGCCGACGGCGACGGCGACGCGAGGCGAAGCTTCACGCGCGTATGGCGTTCTTGCACAACCGCGGTCACGGCGCGTGCGTCAGCGTCCCCGGCGCGCAAGCTTGGGCAGCGGCTTGCCCGGGCGGGCCGCCTTCACCGCGGCGCGTCCCAGCATGGCGGGGGTTGCGTCGAACGCGTCGGCCATGCCCTTCTTCGCTTTCGCCGTCTGCATGCGCGCGAGCAGTTGGTCGAACTCGGCATCGAGCGCGTCGAGCGCCTGTGTGCGCCCTCTCGCGAGCGACTGGAACTCTTCATACGAAACCAGCACGGCGCGCGGCGCGTCATGACGCGTGATCGCGACCGGCGAGCCGGCGGCCACGCGGTCGAGCATGGTGCCGAAGGCGTTCTTCACATCGGTCGACGCGATGCTGGGAATGTCGATCAGTTCGCCTTGGTTGTTGCGAAACGTCAGCGTGGACATGGTTGGCTCCGGTGAACACCTGTCCGGCCATTCTAGCTGAATTGGACGTTTTGTCCATAACGACCAGTCAAAATCAAAGTCGAGCGCGCGGCGGGCGGCGGGCGGCGTCGCGCTCACAGAAACATCCTGTTGACTGATAAGGTATGCACGTTGGCGTACATTACGTGGGTTCCCTCCTACAAAAAAAGCGCCCCTGCGCAGGGTACCGGCGCGATTTGGCGCCGCCAAAGGAGCAGGTGAGGAAGAAATGTCTTCGGTGCCACAGAACCTGTCGACCTGCACACGCGTGAAGTCTGCCGCCCATTCAAAGGCCGGCAGGGTGCGCTCTCTACAAGGGTTGCAGCGCGAAAGCGCGACTTCGCTCTACGAACAGATTGCCGACGGGCTGCGCCAGCACGTTTCGTCGGGCCAGGCGCGAGCGCAAGTGCCGACCGAGGAAGCGCTGACGCAGATGTTCGGCGTCAGTCGCTCCATGGTGCGCAAGGCGGTGCAGCGCCTGGTCGACCTGAAGATCCAGCTGCCGCGCGCCGAGTTTCTCGTCAGTTGCCGTCAGCCGCCGCGCGAAATCGGCGAGGCGCTCGAGATTTCACAAAGCTCGAGATTTCACAAAGCTCATTTCTGCTCGTGCTCGACCGCATCACGCGCGACCATACCGGCGCGGCGGTGGAGATGACCACACACTTCTTGAGGCCGGACGTTTATCAGTTCAGCTTCGTGCTGAACGATCTGGCTCGCGTGCAATAGCGCTCTCGGTCCGCGGCCGAGGGGTAGAGAAAAAATTGTTCACAGGGGAGAGATCAAAGATGAAAGCCACTCAAGCGGGATCGAACCAGCCACGCATCAAAGCCGTCTGCGCCGGCCTCTTCATCGCATCGACAGCGCTGGGGCTCACATCGTGCGGCGGCGACGACAACGGCAATGACAACGGCGGCAGTCCGAAGGTCCAGCTCGCGGTGGTATCGTCAACGAGTCCCGACTGGGTATCGGGCGGTGACGCGCTGATCAAGGTGAGCGGCGACGTGGCGGGCAACAAGGTAGTGGTCAAGCTCAACGGCGTTGACGTGACCAGCGCATTCGTTCCTCAGTCCTCGGGCGCTCTTTCCCTCGGTCTCGTGAGCGGCATGACCGTCGGCAAGAACACGTTGACCGCGGACCTGATTCAAGCTGGTCGCACGGAGGCGTCGTCGAGCGCGTCGCTGACTCTCACGAACTATCCGCGCACCGGCCCGATGTTCTCGGGTCCGCAGGAAACCCCTTTCATTTGCGAGACGCAGAACTTCACGATGCCCGATGGCACCAAGCTCGGCGCGGCGCTCGACGCAAATTGTTCGGCGAACACGCAGGTGCAGTACGTCTACCGGACGACGGCGACAATCGGGCCGCAGTTCTTGCCCTTGCCCAACCCGAGCACGTTGCCGGCCGATGTCGCGAACACCACCACGACCGAAGGCAAGACCGTTCCCTATGTGGTCCGCATCGAGACCGGCACGCTCAATCGCGCCATCTACCAGACCTCGATATTGCATAACCCGAAGAGCGATACGGCTCCGACGGCTGCCAACCCGCCTGCGAGCTGGAATGGGCGCCTCGTCTATACCTTCGGCGGCGGTTGCACCGGCGGCTGGTATCGGCAGGGCAGCTCGACCGGTGGCGTGCTCGACGACAACATCCTGAAGCAGGGTTACGCCCTGGCGTCGTCGTCCTTGAATGTCTTCGGCAACAACTGCCAGGATCTGACTGCGGCAGAGTCGATGGCGATGGTCAAGGAACGTTTCATCGAGACCTACGGTCCGCCGCGCTACACGATCGGCTTCGGCTGCTCGGGAGGGTCGTACCAGCAACATCAGATTTCCGACAATTACCCCGGCCTGCTCGACGGCATCCTGCCTGGCTGCAGCTTCCCGGAGGTCGCCTTCGCGACGGTCTACGCGATCACCGATATGCGCCTGCTCGGAAATTATTTCCAGAATGTCGTTCCCGGGCAGTTCAGCGACGCACAACAGGCGCAGGTGGCAGGCGTTCTGAGCGCAAAGACGATCTACACCGGTACGGTCTATGACGGCGCGCAGCGCATCGCGCCGGATGTTTTCTGCCCGTCGATACTTCCGGTGGCGCAGCGCTACAACGCGGTGACCAACCGGACTGGAGCGCGCTGCGACGTTTACGATCACGCGGTCAATGTCTATGGCAGGGACCCAGTCACCGGCTTCGCGCGCAGGCCGATTGACAACGTCGGCGTTCAATACGGGTTGAAGGCGCTCAATGCCGGCGCCATCACGGTCGACCAGTTCCTCAACATCAACGAACGGGTCGGCGGTTACGACAACGATGGCAAGTTCGTTGCGCAGCGGACCCAGGCCGACACGCTGGCGACGCGTGCGGCATACCAGACCGGCCGATTGACGAATGGAGGAGGCGGCCTCAAGGATGTCGCGATCATCGATTACCGCGCATTCGTCGACGACGATCCGATCGGCAATATTCATCTGCGCTATCACTCGTTCTCCATGCGAGAGCGCCTGAGGAAGGCGAACGGCGATGCCGACAATCAGGTCATGGTCGTCGAGGACTCGCGCTACGGCCTGTACACCAGCGACAGCCCGTTGCTGCTCGGGGCCTTGAAGAACATGGACCGCTGGCTGGCCAACGTGGCAGCCGATACGTCGACAGACTCGAAGCACGTCAAGATCGTGAAGAACAAGCCCGCCACGCTTCAGGAGGGTTGCATGACGCGCGCCGCGAGCCCTGCTTTCATCGCCGAAAAACAGGACATGACTGCAGGTCAGTGCGCAGCCCTCTACCCGGTTCCGGCGGCTCCACGCTTCGTGTCGGGAGCGTCGATCGCAGCGGACGTCGTGAAATGCCAGCTCAAGTCGATCGCGACGAGCGACTACACGCCGGCCTTCACCGCTGCACAGCAGTCCCGCCTGGCGGCAATCTTTCCGAGCGGCGTCTGTGACTGGTCGCAGAAAGGTGTCGAGCAACAAGGATTGCGCGGTACCTGGCTCGCCTTCTGAGCGAACGTCATCGGGGCGGTCGTCCGGGCTCGAACCGGCGGCCACCCTTCAAGTCTGACGCTCGAGCGCTATATTCAAACCCAAGCGTCGCCGTGCTTTCGGCCAAGAACGCGAACCGGAGGAGTCACCATGACACAACGGACATACTCGCGCGGCCTTCGGGTCGTGCTGGTCGGGACGGCGCTAGCGGCGCTCCCGATGCTCACGACTGAAGTCGCGCAGGCGCGCGTCACGCGCATCGTGATAGACGCCACCACGCCGCTCACCGGCCAGAACGTTCCTTACCAGCAGGTGCGTGGACGCGCCTTCGGAGAGCTCGATCCGAACGACGCACACAACACGATCATCACCGACATTCAGCTCGGCAAGGACAGCGATGGCAAGGTGCGCTACGAGGTCAGCTTCACGCTGACCAAGCCGGTCGATCTGTCCCTGGCGAGTGGCCTCATGTGGCACGACGTACCGAATCGCGGCGGCGCGATCACGATCGTTGCGACCGAACGAAATTTCGGCGACGTCGGGCTTGCGAGCGGTTGGCAGGCCGATAACGCCGGCGCTACCGCCATCCCGGCGAACCATGCCACCGGCAGCAACCATTGGGTCGCGGCGCCGATTGCGCGCAACTCCGATAGCACCCCGGTCACGGGCGCCGTTCTCGGACGCATCGTCAATCGATCCGGGCCCGCTTCAGCGCCGCTGAACGTGATGGGCAACCCGATTCCCTATCTGCCGGCGAGTCTCGATACCGCGCAAGCAGTCCTCGTCACCCATACGCACGAGACCTTCAATGGCAACGTGACCGCAGGTTCGGTGATCCCGAGCGGCGATTGGGCGTTCGCGCATTGTGATGCGAACAATCCCTTCCCGGGTATCGCGCAGGATCTCGACCTGACGCATCTGCCCGGGACCTTGCCGGTGCACATCTGTCTGCGCAACGGCTTCGATTCCAATGTGCTTTATCAGGTCGTCTATCCGGCTCAGGGCGCCTATTTGCTCGGCGTCGGCATCGCCGCGTTTCGCGACGTGAATTCATTCTTCCGCTATGCGGCGATGGACGATTTCGGCACGCCCAATCCGATTGCAGGAAAAATTATTCGGGCCGTGATTCGCGGCGTTTCGCAGTCGGGAAACTTCACGCGGCAGTTCATTCATCAGGGATTCAATCAGGACGAGTCGAATCGCATCGTGCATGACGGCGCGTGGCCGATCATCGCGGGCCGACGCGTCGCGGCCAACGTCCGCTGGGGGCAACCCGACGGAGTGCTCGAGCTCTATCAGCTCGGCAGTGAGGGGCCGCAATGGTGGGTGCCGTGGCCCGATGCCGTGCGCGGCTTGCCGACGCGCGGCATCCTCGATCGATGCAATGCGACCGGCACTTGCCCGAAGATCATCGAGCACTTCGGCAGCGCGGAGGTGTATGCGCTCAAGATGACGACCGAATGGGTCGGGACCTCGGCCAATGCGGACATTCCGCTGAACCGCAACATCCGCCGTTACTACGTGCCCAGCACCACCCACGGCGGAGGTGCCGGCGGCTTCAATCCCAATCCGCCGAACACGCCGGTCAATTGTCCGGGCAACAACTGGGGACAGGGCATGTTCCGCGCCAACCCCGTGCCCGAGACCGAGCTCGTCAACGTGCTTCGCGTTGGAATGCGCAACTGGCTCTTGAACGGGACGCCGCCACCGCCGAGTCGCTATCCGACGCTCACGGGCGGCAACCTGGTCGATCCCACCCAGACCGCGATGGGCTTTCCTTCCGGGGTACCGGGTGTGCCGTCATCGATCTTTCTTCCGGAGAACTTCGTCAATCCGGTGTTCGATTACGACTGGGGCCCGCAATTCGATCCCAGCGATGCGACCGGTGTCCCGACCAATCTTCCCCCAGCGATCAGGCACGTGATCGCGATGAAAGTGCCGCGTGTCGACGCCGACGGCAATGAACTCGGCGGCGTGCCGACGGTGCTGCGCGATGCTCCGCTGGGTACCTACCTTGGATGGAACATCACCGCTGCGGGTTTTCACGCAGGGCAGGTTTGCAATTACATCGGAGGCATGATTCCTTTTGCTCGAACCCAGGCGGAGCGTTCACTCAATGGCGACCCGAGACTATCGCTCGAGGAACGTTACGGCACGCACGACGGATACGTTGCCGCAGTGCGCACGGCGGCGGACAACGCGCTGTCGCAAGGCTATTTGCTTCAGGCCGATCATGACGCGTTGATCCAGGCGGCACAGGCCAGCACCGTACTTCAGTAGCGAGAGCGGGCATCCACAACCATGTCAGTCGTCAACGGAGGAAAGAACATGAAAAGAACATTCGTTACAGCGGCGTTGATTGCCGGATGCTTCGCGACGCTATCGGCAGAAGCCGCGGTGGTGGTGGGATTCACGAGCATCTTCGCGCCCAACCAATGGACCACCACGACGACCGGCAACCTCATCGGCGCGTCCGGCGGCTCGACCACCATGAACAGCACGACTCTCGTGATGGTCGGTGGTGATGCGATCAGTCCCGATCCCGCGAACTTCGCGCCCGCGTGTCTGGGCGCGACCAATGGATTTCCCGGTCCTTGCCAGATCAACATCCAGACGACGCATATCCTCAATCCCTTCGTTTTCGATTGGGCCTACACGACCGCGGATTCCGCCGGTCCCGGCAGCGATTTTTTCGGCATGCTGATCAACGGCGTGAGATTCCAGCTGTCCGATCCCGGAGGCGCGATCAATCAGTCGGGCCATGTGACGATCGCGGCGAATTCGTCCTTCGGTTGGTACATCAACTGCACCGACTGCATCGAAGGCGCGGCGAGGGCCACGATCACGGGCTTTCGGGCCGGTACTGTTCCCGAGCCCGACACGATCGCGCTCCTGGGGTTCGGGATCGTGGGCGTCTACGCAGCGCGGCGCGAGCGGCGTCGATCCCGCTCGACTCGGTCGGAATTTTTTTCGGACTGATTAATCCTTGCTGACGCACGCGGCTACTTTTTTTGGCGAAGCAACGATAGCGACTCCAGTGCAGTTGCGGCGTCCTCGCGCGCGCGTCTGGCGAGCGTGTAGGCCTGCTGCGCACCGGGCAGATATTGCGCGGGCCAGGTGGCGCCTTCGAAGCCCGCTGCGCTCGCTGCGTGCAGCGTGAAATAGGGATCGACCAGATGCGGGCGCGCGAGCGCGACCAGGTCCGCGCGACCCGATACCAGCAGCGTGTTGACCTGATCGGCGCTCGTGACCGCGCCCACCGCCATCGTCGCGATGCCGGCTTCGAGCCGCACCTGTTCGGCGAAGGTCGCCTGGTACATGCGGCCATAGACGGGACGCGACGCGGGGTCGGTCTGGCCGGTCGATACGTCGATCAGGTCGCAACCGTGCGCCTTGAAGGTCTTCGCGATCTCGACCGTATCGGCGCCGGTGGTGCCGCCGGCGATCCAGTCGGTCGCCGACACGCGCACGCTCATCGGCTTGTGCCTCGGCCACACCGCGCGCACCGCGTCCCACACTTCAAGCGGAAAGCGCAGGCGATGTGCGAGGCTGCCGCCGTACGCATCCTCGCGACGATTGGTGATCGGCGAGATGAAGCTCGCTAGCAGATAGCCGTGCGCCATGTGGAGTTCGAGCATGTCGAAGCCGGCCTCGTCGGCGAGAAGCGCCGAGACCACGAACTCGTCGCGGATGCGATCCATGTCGGCCGGCGTCATCGCGCGCGGCGGTGCGTTGACGCCCTCGCGATACGCGACCGGCGACGGCGCGTAGAGATCCCAGTTGGGTCCATGAAGCACTTCGTCGAGCGGGTCGTCCATCTTCTCCCAGCCGACCTGGGTCGAGCCCTTGCGGCCCGCATGGCCGATCTGCATGCAGAGCTTGGCGTCGCTGTGGCTGTGCGCGAAGTCGACGATGCGCTTGAACGCGTGGGCCTGCTTGTGGTTCCACAACCCCGTGCATCCCGGCGTGATGCGCGCGTCGGGTGAGGGACACGTCATCTCGATGAACACCATCCCCGCGCCGCCCAATGCGCGCGTCGTGTAGTGCACGAAATGCCAATCGTTCGGCACGCCGTCGATCGCCGAGTACTGCGCCATCGGCGAGACCACCACGCGGTTCCTTACCTGCATGTCGCGCAGCACCAAGGGCGAGAACAGTGGCGGCGCCTTGAAGGACTTCGGCAACGACGCGCGCAGCGAGCGAGCGACGCCACGATTCCACCAGTGCTCGACTTCGGCCACCAGCGGCGCGTCGCGCAATCGCAGGTTCTCGTGCGTGATCTGCTTGGAGCGCGACAGCAGCGAGTAATTGAACTGGATCGGCTCCATCTCCCAGAAGCGCCGCACGTTCTCGAACCACACCAGACTCACGTTGGCCGAGTGCTGGATGCGTCCGACTTCATCGCGGCGATCGGTCTCGTAGTGCGCGAGGGCGCGTTGCAGATCGTCGGGCTGCTTGACCACCGCCGCGTGCAGCGCGATCGCGTCTTCGAGCGCGAGCTTGGTTCCCGAGCCGATCGAGAAGTGCGCGGTGTGCGCGGCATCGCCGAGCAGCACGACCTGTGCGCACTTCCCATTGCCGCGATCGATGCCGCTGTCGATCCGATGGTGCCAGGTCTTGCAGGTGATGGTCGGGAACTGTCGCCAGTGCGACCGGTTGGTCAACGCCTCGTGACCCTGCAACTCTTCCGCGAAGAGACGCTCGACGAAGCGCACCGTTGCAGCCTCGTCGGTCGGCGAAAGGCCCGACGCGCGAAACGCGTCGTCGGTGGTCTCGATGACGATCGTGCACTCGCCAACGGGTGCATCGGGATCATTGCGATCTCGCGCCGTACGCGTATTGGTGAACTCGTAGGCATGCATGTTCCAGATGCCGGGCTGGTGCTTGGCGTCGCGAGGACTGATCGTGTCCTCGCGAAAGCTGTACGTGAAGCCCGGCAGGTTCATGCGCGCGCCCAGCCACGTGAAGCGATTGCTGCGCAGATCGACCTCGGGCGCGAAGTGCGTCTTCAATGCTTCGCGAATCTGGCTGTTGATGCCGTCGGCCGCGACGATCAGGTCGGCGTCGGCGTGCGCAGCGAGCCCCTGGTCGTCGACGCCATAACGGATCGCGACGCCGAGTTCGCTTGCGCGGCGTTGCAGGATTTGCAGCAGCGTGAGGCGACGAATGCCCGAGAAGCCGTGGCCGGTGGACTTCGACACTGTCCCCTTGAAGTGCGTGTAGATGTCGTCCCAGTAAGCGAAGTGAGCGGCGATCTCGCGGTAGGTCGGCTCGTCGGCGCGACGCAGGTTGGCCAGCGTTTCGTCCGAGAGCACGATGCCGAAACCGAAGGTGTCGTCGGCGCGATTGCGCTCGGTCAGCTCGATGCGCGCGTCGGGAAAACTCTTCTTCGCGAGGATCGCGAAGTAGAGGCCGGCCGGACCGGCGCCGATGATGTCGATGTTCATGTCGCGCCCTGTCGTTCAGTCCCGATCGGATCACAGCGGCCCACAGCGGCTCGTTGCGTTGGCACACAATTGCTTTAAGTCTAAAATAATTTCATGGGTACGCAAACTTCGATCGCCGAGTCGCCGGGTCTCACGCATATCGATACGAACATGAGTCCGCGCACGCGCACGCGAGCGGACTGTGCTGCGCTCGACGCCGCCGATCCACTGGCTGCGATGCGCGATCGCTTCGCGTTGCCCGACGACGTGATCTACCTGGACGGCAACTCGCTCGGCGCGCTGCCCAAGGCGACTGCGTCGCATGTTGTCGACGTGATCGAACGGCAATGGGGCGAAGAGTTGATCGCGAGCTGGAATACCGCCGGATGGATCGCGGCGCCGCGCCGCGTCGGCGACGCGCTTGCGCCATTGATCGGCGCGCGCAACGGCGAAGTCGTCGTCGCCGATTCGACGTCGATCAATCTCTTCAAGGTGCTCACGGTTGCGATGCGGCTCGCGAGCGACGGCGGCGCAGCGCGCGACGTTGTCCGCGACATCGTCCGCGACATCGTGGTTTCCGAAGCCGACAATTTTCCGACCGATCTCTACATCGCCGAAGGCGTGCTGCGGCAGTTATCCGATGCGCGCGGCGCCGGCGCGACCTTGAAGCTCGTGCCGGCGACTGCCGCCGACGCGCGCCAGGATGCGATCGTTGCGTCGCTGAGCGCAAAGACCGCGGTGCTGATGCTCACGCACGTCAACTATCGAACCGGCGCGATGCACGATATGCAGGCGCTGACGCGCGCGGCGCACGACGCGGGCGCGCTGGTCGTCTGGGACCTGGCGCATTCGGCCGGCGCGGTGACTGTCGATCTGCATGAGGCCGATGCGGACTTCGCAATCGGATGCGGCTACAAATATCTGAACGGCGGTCCGGGCGCGCCGGCGTTTCTATGGGTGCATCCGCGGCACGTCGAGCGCTTCATGCAGCCTTTGTCGGGGTGGATGGGTCACGCGGCGCCGTTTACTTTCGATTCGGCCTACGCGCCCGCAGCGGGCGTCGATCGCTACCTGTGCGGCACGCCGCCGATTGTCTCGATGGCCGCGCTCGAATGCGGAATCGCGTCGTTGAAGAGTCTCACGGGCGCGCCCTGTGCCATGCCGGCGCTGCGCGCGAAGTCGGTTGCGCTGACCGAGCTCTTCATCGAGCAGGTCGAGAGTCGATGCGGTGACGCGCTGGTGTTGGCTACACCGCGCGATGCGGCACGACGCGGTAGTCAGGTTTCTTTTTTCGCGCGCGGCGCGCTTGCCGCTCACGGCTACGCACTGATGCAGGCGCTGACCGAATGCGGAGTCATCGGAGACTTCCGCGAGGGCCGCGGTGATGACGGTGTCGGCGACGACATCCTGCGATTCGGATTCGCGCCCGCATATCTGCGTTACGTCGATGCCTTCGACGCGGCGGAGGCAATCGGCGACACGCTCGCAAGCGAGGCGTATCGCGATCCGCGCTTTCAGGTGCGGGCGGCAGTCACGTGAAGCGATTCGCATGACCCATCCGTCGCCCACCTACAGCGACTATCTCTCGCTCGACACGCTGCTGTCGTCGCAGCACCCGCGCTCGCCCGACCACAACGAGATGCTGTTCATCGTCCAGCATCAAACCAGCGAGTTGTGGATGAAGCTGATGCTGCACGAGTTGCGCGCGGCGATCGCGAACCTGCACAACGATGCACTGCCAGCGGCGTTCAAGATGCTCGCGCGCGTGTCGCGCATCATGGAGCAACTGGTGTCTGCGTGGACCGTGTTGGCTACCATGACGCCAAACGAGTACAGCGCGGTACGGCCCCATCTGGGAACGTCGTCGGGTTTTCAATCTCCACAATATCGTGAGATCGAGTTTCTGCTGGGCAACAAGGGCGCTCGTCACATCACGTCGCACGAAGGCGCGTATCGCACCCATCTCGAGGCCGCGTTGCGGGCGCCGAGCATCTATGACGAAGCGATCGGCCTGCTCGCGAAAAGCGGCTTCGCCGTCGATCCCGTACCGCTCGATCCAACCGTGCCGCGGCCCTTTGACGCGGCGGTCGAAGCCGCGTGGCTGGTGGTCTATCGCAACCCCGAGCAGCATTGGCGACTCTACGAACTCGCCGAGGAATTGATCGACCTCGAAGACGCATTCCGGCAATGGCGCTTTCGTCACGTGACCACGGTCGAGCGCATCATCGGATTCAAGCCCGGCACCGGCGGCACGGCGGGCGTGAGTTACCTGCGCAAGATGCTCGACGTGGTGTTGTTCCCGGAATTGTGGAAAGTACGCACCGATCTCTAGCAGCTTGCCGACGCAACCGACATCATGGCGAATTCCTTCGTGAAGATTCTTCAACCGCAAGGCTGGTCGCAACCACGCGGCTATGCGAACGGCATGGCCGCGCGCGGTACGCTGGTCTCGATCGCAGGACAGATCGGATGGAACGCGCAGTGCACATTTGAAAGCGATGATTTCGCTGCGCAAGTGCGGCAGGCGCTCGCGAACATCGTCGCGGTGCTTGCCGAAGCGGGCGGCCATCCCGAACACATCGTTCGCATGACCTGGTACGTGATCGACAAGCGCGAATACGTGAATGCCTATCCCGCGATCGGTGCTGCGTATCGCGAGATCATCGGCAAGCACTATCCGGCGATGACGGCCGTGCAGGTCGCGGCCTTGATCGAGGATCGCGCGAAGGTCGAGATCGAAGCGACTGCGGTGATTCCGGATTGATGTAAGGTCAACGTCAACCTACGGCCAGCGAGGGCACCATGAACGCACCCGATACCTCACGCAAACTCAAGGCGCGCTTCCATTGGGAAGACCCGCTCCTGCTCGACGCGCAACTGAGCGACGACGAGCGCATGGTGCGCGATGCGGCGCGACGCTACTGCACCGACAAGCTTGCGCCGCGCGTGCTCGACGCGTTTCGCAACGAGACCACCGACATCGCGATCTTTCGCGAGATGGGCGAACTGGGGCTGCTCGGCCCGACCATTCCCGAGGCCTATGGCGGACCGGCGCTCAACTACGTCGCGTACGGCCTGATCGCGCGCGAAGTCGAGCGCGTCGATTCGGGTTATCGCTCGATGATGAGCGTGCAGTCGTCGCTGGTGATGGTGCCGATCAACGAATTCGGCACCGAAGCGCAGAAGCAGAAATATCTGCCCAGGCTCGCGACCGGCGAATGGATCGGCTGCTTCGGTCTCACCGAGCCCGATCACGGCTCGGACCCGGGCTCGATGGTCACGCGCGCGAAGAAGGTCGATGGCGGCTACTCGGTGTCGGGCTCGAAGATGTGGATCTCGAATTCGCCGATCGCCGACGTGTTCGTGGTGTGGGCGAAAGACGATGCGGGCGACGATGGCGGACAAATCCGTGGCTTCATCCTCGACAAGGGCATGAAGGGTTTATCGGCGCCGAAGATCCACGGCAAGGTCGGCCTGCGCGCATCGATCACCGGCGAGATCGTGATGGACGAAGTCTTCTGCCCCGAAGAGAACGTATTCCCCGACGTGCGCGGATTGAAAGGTCCGTTCACGTGTCTCGACTCGGCACGCTACGGCATCGCGTGGGGCGCGCTCGGCGCGGCCGAAGACTGCTGGCATCGCGCGCGGCAGTACGTGCTCGATCGCAAGCAGTTCGGACGGCCGCTCGCGGCCAATCAACTCGTCCAGAAGAAGCTCGCCGACATGCAGACCGAGATCACGCTCGGCCTGCAAGGGTGCCTGCGCCTGGGTCGCATGAAGGACGAAGGCACGGCGTCGGTCGAGATCACGTCGCTCATGAAGCGCAACTCGTGCGGCAAGTCGCTCGACATCGCGCGCGTGGCGCGCGACATGATGGGCGGCAACGGCATCTCCGACGAGTTCGGCGTGATCCGCCACCTCGTCAACCTCGAGGTCGTCAATACCTACGAAGGCACGCACGACATTCACGCGTTGATCCTCGGGCGCGCGCAGACGGGCATACAGGCGTTTCAATAAGCAGCGCCGGCTGGTTCCCAGCGCGCAACACTCGCTTGACTGCCGAGGGTTTTGAAGTTCATCGTTTGCTCCGCAAACCCGAGTTCGTTCCCCATCATCGCGCCGATCCATCCCTCCGCTCCGAAGGAAGACCCATGAAGCAGCGTCCCGCTTCCCGCTCACCGTCTCGCTGGCTGCCGTCCCTGTCGCTCGCATGCAGCGTATTCGCAACCCTGCTTTTGGCAGGCTGCAACGATGACGGTGGCCCGCCACCCACGCCGCCGCCGGTCGCGGCGCTGCAGTGCTCGGGTACGGCAATCCCCGGCAGTGGAACCGGTACTCCCACCGGCGGTCCAGAGATCGCGACCGGCTTCGCGAGCAAGGACGTGGTCTACACGCGAACCGTGATGGCGGTCACCGCAAACCCCATCTCGTCGCGCGTCGCGTGCGACATCCTGGCCAAAGGCGGCACCGCGGTGGATGCCGCGATCGCAGCGCAGATGGCGCTCAACCTCGTCGAGCCGCAATCGTCGGGCATCGGCGGCGGCGCGTTCATGCTCTATTACGACGGGGCGACGAAACAGGTTCAATCCTATGACGGTCGCGAAACCGCACCTGCCGCCGCGACGCCGAACTACCTGCGATACATCGACGACGCGACCAACCAAACGCTGCCCAAGCCGACCGCACGCCTGAGCGGTCGATCGATCGGCACGCCGGGTGTGTTGCGCATGCTCGAACTCGCGTATCAGGACCATGGCCGCCTGCCGTGGCGCGACCTGTTCCAGCCGGGCATCGACATCGCCACCAACGGATTCCTCATCAGCCCGCGCATGGCCGCGTCGATCGATGCCGACAAGGTCCCGCTCTCGCGCGACCCCGATGCAAAGGCCTACTTTCTGAACGCCGATGGCAGCGGCAAGGCCTCGGGCACGGTGCTGAAGAACCCTGCGCTGGCCGCGACCTTCACCGCGATCGCCAACAACGGCGCATCGGCCTTCTACACCGGCGATATCGGCCAGGCGATCATCGACAAGGTCAACGACACGACTGGCAACATCACGACCGGCAAGACCACGCTCGCCGACCTCGCCGCGTATCAGGCCAAGCGTCGCGATCCGATCTGCACGACCTATCGCATCTATTTCGTATGCGGAATGGGACCGCCATCGTCAGGCGGCATCACGGTCGAATACGCGCTCGGGGTTCTCGAGAACTTCAATCTCGCGCAATACGCTTCGCCGTTCACCGATCGCGATGGCGGCAGGCCGACGGTGCTGGGCGTGCATCTGGTTTCCGAAGCCGAGCGTCTCGCCTATGCGGACCGCGACAAGTACATCGCCGATACCGACTTCGTGCCGCTGCCGGGCAACTCGGCTAACACGCTGCTCAACAAACCGTATCTGAAGTCGCGCTCGCAACTGCTCAGCTTGACGCGCAGCATCGGCACCGCACCGGCTGGCGACCTGGGTCCGGTGCAGTTCGGCGTCTCGGCGGTCGAAGAGCATGGCACCACGCATCTAGTGATCGTGGACCGGTACAACAACGTGGTGTCGATGACGACGACGGTGGAGAGCGCGTTCGGGTCGTATCACTTCGCGCGCGGATTCATCCTCAACAACCAGTTGACCGACTTCTCGGCGGCTCCCACCGATGCGAACAACAATCTCATCGCCAATCGCGTCGCGGCCAACAAGCGTCCGCGCAGCTCGATGGCGCCCACGCTGGTGTTCGCTACCGCGGCCGATGGATCACGCAGCGACTTCGTGCTCGCGACCGGATCGCCCGGCGGCAGCGCCATCATCCAGTACGTGACCAAGACACTGGTCGCCGCGCTCGACTGGGGACTGAACCCGCAGCAGGCAGTGTCGCTGGTGGACTTCGGGGCTGGCAACAACCCGACCACCAACGTCGGCGGCGAGCATCCCGATATCGATGCAACCAACAACGGCGCGAACGATTCATTGGTGGTGGGTCTGCGGGCCTTGGGGCATACGGTGTCGGTGGCGGCGCAGTCGAGCGGGCTCGGGATTTTCCGAAGAACCACGGTGGGCAATCAACCAGCTTGGATCGGCGGTGCGGACCCGCGGCGCGAAGGCGTCGTGATCGGAGACGTGATCAGCGGACCCTGAGCCCTGCGCTCGGGATTGGCACTTCCGTCCGGTCCCGGGCGGCGATCGCCTTCGGCTTCTTCGTAGCGGCGCTTCATATCTGACGCAGCGGCCTTTCGAGGAACCGCCGTTGCAGAGACTGCATTCGAACGGCGCGTCGCTCCGGTTGCGTGCCCTTCGAGTCAGCCGTCGCAGTTCCACCTGCAACAAGCCGAGCGGAACTCCTCGGCGATCGGTCGTCGCCGGCGATCGCCCTGCGAGCCGCAGCGCGCGCTCCAGTCTCGCCGGAAGCGAAGGTCAGCACCGTTTTGTGTCAGCGGCATAGCTTTGCCGTCGATCACCGACCTTCGATCGAATCCTGTGCCGCCTGACTCGTCGCCACAGGCCCGAACTGGCACCGCCTTCTCGCCAACTCGTCGCTCGGTGCTGGTGACGCGTCGACCACCTGCCTAGAGTTCGCTCATCCACAGCGGTTCGGTCAATCGCGAACGCGACCGTGCGCCGATTCGACCAGCCAGTGCAAACAGGAGAGCGAGCATGAAACGGGACCACCGCAAGAGTACGAGGCTTTCAGCGCTTGTGCTGTTTTTCGTGATCACCCTTTCCGCGTGCAGCGGTGGCCACGACGACGGCTCGCGGCCTCTTGCCGTTTCCATCGACGCCGACGGCTGCTCTACGGACCCGGCCAGCGTTACGACGGACACCGCAATTTGTCGAGGCAAGACGAACTTCCATGACCGCGCGCTAGCCGGGTTGGGGGGCAATGGCCGAGCATGCTCCGACTGCCACATGGACTCCGAGAACTTTCAACTCACGCCAGCAGCCGCGCAGGCAAGGCTCGCGCAGATGACCAAGACGGGTGTCGACGATCCGCTGTTTCGCGCCATCGACGCCAATGATTTTCGCGTCAACGGCGCGGCCGCGCGCGACTTCACGAACCTGACGCAGAACGGCCTGATCCGCATCACGATTCCTCTACCCGCGAACGTCAAGCTGCTCGACTGCGCGGAGCAGGTACCGTGCCCCGCATCGGCCCGCCCCACCAGCGAAACGGTCGCCGACGTCTGGCGTTCCGTCCCCTCGATCTTCGACGCCAACATCACCGGCCCCGATGGCGCCGATCCTGCGTGGGCCCGCGGGCCGAATCAGAAAGGCGGCTATCAGCTCGATGGCCGCATCGACACGTTGCAGAACCAGGCGTTGAGCGCGCTTCGCAATCATGCCGGGACCGCGTTCGACCCGGTGCCGCGCTTCGTTGACGACCTCGCTGCGTTTCAGAGTACACAGTTCACCTCTCCGCGCGTCAAGACCCTGTCCGATGCCATAGCCAAGGGCACAAGCCCGCTTCCGGATCCCGACCCTGTCCTGAACGACTTGGAGACTGCGGGCAAGGCTGTCTTCAATCGCGCGTGCGCCCAGTGCCACGGCAACCTGGGCGGCCATCCGAGCGGCAGCACCCCGATCCTGCAAGGCGTGCAGGGCACGTCGACCGCCCTCGTGCGTTATCACTCCATCGCGACGGCTTGTCCGAGGCCGGTCGACACCGTCACGCCGGCGCGCTTCTCGTTCGTGGCATGCAGTGCGAGCCAGATGAAGAACGTGCGCACCTACGAGATCACCAACAGCGGCGTCGCGCCGAGCGGCAGCCTCTGCGGCGGCCCGGCTCCGCAGCCGGCTTGCGTGACCCGAGTCACGACATCCGATCCGGGTCGCATGCTGCTCACCGGCTACCCTGTCGCCGGCGGTCCGGGCGACATCGAGCACATGGACATCCCGAGCCTGCGCGGTATCAGCCGGACCGCGCCGTACTTCATGAACAACACTGCGGCGACGCTCGAAGAAATGCTCGAGCACTACAAGCAGTTCTTCAAGCGCGTGCAGACCCAGAACCCGGCAGCCCCTTTGTTGACCACGCAGCCGGGCGTCACTCCAGCGGTCATCGATCGCCCGTTTACCGATGCGGAGATTCCGGCACTGCTCGCATACCTTCGCAAGCTCTAGTCGTGACTTTTACGAACGGTGTTCGGCGGACGGAGGCAGTTTGCTGAATGGTCTTTGCTTGGAGAGACTCGCATGGCCTCGTTCTCGAACATCTCGATTGACAGTAGCAAGTCGCCGACCGGATGATGGCCGCCATGGAAACCCGCGTGACCGATTGGCGAATGATCGCTTCGGGCAAGAGGTTCCGGATATGGGCGCGCCGTGTTCGCGTCATTGTCCCGAGCGGGTTGCGGATGCTTGCCTTCGTGGCGGCCGTGGTCTTCCTGCTCGCGATGTTTCGGCAATTGGTCGGTGCAGGATTGGCCGACGAGGTCGTGTCCGTGGCCGAAATTGCGGCGTCCGTGTGGACCGATTTCGTGCGGCACATCGCAACGGCGCTGTTGATGTTCGCCGTGATCCAGCCGCTGCGCTATCTGGGTCCCGTCGGTGGCGCGCGGCGAGTCGCCGTGATGATAGTCGCCGTGGTGCTTGCCGCCGCAATCGCCACGATCGAGAACGCGGCGTGGTTGGCCTGGATGGACGGCGCTTGGCCCGACGGTTGGCTGTTCGCACTCCTCCCGTTCATTCGCTTCGCCGTCCTGGCCGGGATGCTGGTCGCCGTCGGCGAATTCCATCGTGCCGAGGTCCGCAGTCTCGAAGCCATGCGCGCGGCCGAAGGCGACCGCGCCGCGCTCGAACAGGAAACGCTGAAGGCTCGCCTGAAGACACTCGAAGCGCAGATCGAGCCGCACTTCCTGTTCAATACCCTTGCCAACGTGCGACGACTGTACGAGACCGACGCGGTCGCCGGCGATGCGATGCTCGACCGTCTGACGCACTACCTGGAAGTCGCACTGCCGTCGATGCGCGGTGACCGTGCGACGCTGGAGCGCGAAGCGCAGTTGATCGAGGCCTATCTGGATCTGCAGCGAGTGCGGATGGGGCGGCGCCTCTCCTATCACGTCGACATTGCGCCGGCACTGCGTCTGATCGAGGTGCCGCCGATGATGCTGTTGACGCTCGTCGAGAACGCGATCAAGCACGGACTTGCGCCCCAGCGCGAAGGCGGGCACGTCGAGGTCGCTGCGCGTCTCGATGGGTCGGACCTGCGGCTCGTGGTTGCCGATACGGGCCGCGGGTTCCGCGGCGACACCGCTGGTGGCGGAACGGGCCTGGCCAACATCCGCGCGCGGCTTGCGGCGATGTTCGGTCCCGCGGCCGAGCTGACGCTTGCGCCGCGCGATCCCCGCGGACTGCTCGCGGCCATTCGCATGCCAGCCACAGCGGTCACTTCATGACCGCGCCGCGCGCCGCTGCGACGCTGGCCAGCGCCTCGGCGAGTGCCGAAGGCGATTCCTCGCAGCCGGTGTCGAACGCGTCGCCGCCATTCCCGGTCGTCGGGTCGAAAGCGAACGTGTTCCCGGGATTCGCGCACGCTGTATTGCGGCGCTTCGACCTTCGCACCTTGGCGATCGCCACGATGGCGCTGGCCGGATTGGTGATCATCGGTTTGGGCCTGATGGTGGGTCAGATCTGGGACACGCCACTCGCGGTAAAACTGCTCAGGCTGGTCGAAACGGCAGTCGCGGGCGTCTTCATCTTCGTCGCGGTGGTTGCGGCCGACGAGGCCGTCGATCGCGGCACACCGCGCGTCACCACCTACGCGATCGCGGTGATCGTCGCTTCGATGATTGGCACTACCTTGGGGTCGGATGTGCGACAACTGCTGAAAGCGTCTTTTCGGCCGCCCGGGGCAGGCAGTGGATTGAATGCGGTCTTCCCGATCACGCATCGCCTGGAACTGATCGTCCTCTGCATCCTGGTGGGCGGTCTGGCCACCTTCGTGCATGTCAACCGTCGCACGGCGCTCGCAGCGCGCAGGCGCCAGCACGAAGCGGAGCGAGCGCGGGCGCGCGCACAGCGCCGCACGCTCGAGTCGCAATTGCAGGCACTGCAGGCGCGCGTCGAACCGATGTTCCTGTTCGACACGCTCGAGCGCATCCGCAAGCTATACCGCGTCGATGCCGCGGCGGCGGAAGCGATGCTGGAGGACCTGATCGTCTATCTGCGCGCCGCTCTGCCCCATCTGCGCGAATCGACATCCACGGTTTCGCAGGAGATCACGCTGACGCATTCGTGGCTCGACATCGTCGGCCGCGCCGCACGGGACTGGCGCATCGAGTTCGATATCGACGAGGCAGCGCGCGGCGCACGCGTCCCGGCGCTGGTGCTGCTGCCCCTCGCACAGCGCGCAGTCGCCGACGCGGGCGACGCGCCGCTGCGACTGCGTCTGTCGGTGCGAGTTGCAACCACGCGGTTGCGCATAGCCGTCTCGACATCCACTGAAGCCTTCGGCTCCGGCATCGCGGGGCAGCCCATGCTCGAGCAGATCGATGATCGGCTCAAGAAGCTGTACGCCGATGATGGGAGCTTCGACTGCCGGCGAGCGAGCGATGCGGTGGGCAGTGAAGCGGCAATCGAGTTGCCGCTCGAGCTCGCCGGAGACGGCAACATCGAAGGCGGGCCATGACCGACGCCGTCATCGCCGAAGACGAACCCCTGCTTCGCGGCGAGCTGAAGGAAAACCTGGCGCGGCTGTGGCCGGGACTGCGCATCGTCGCCGAGGCAGAGGACGGCATCGAGGCGCTCGACGCGCTGGAGCGCTGCAAGCCGCAGGTGGTGTTTCTCGATATCGAGATGCCCGGGCTGTCGGGGCTCGAGGTCGCGCGCGCCGCGAGCGGCCGCTGCCATGTCGTCTTCGTCACGGCCTTCGATCGGCACGCGGTCAGCGCCTTCGAGCAAGGAGCAGTCGACTACGTAATGAAGCCGTTCAGCGCCGTCCGGCTCGCCACCGCCATCGCGCGCGTGCGCGAGCGGCTCGATGCCGCACCGGCCCACATCGACGGGATGCTCAAGACGCTTGGAGAGCGTGCCGAGAAGCGTGCCTACCTCCGATGGGTCAATGCGGCTCACGGACAAAACGTGCGGCTCATCACCACTGAAGAGATCTGCTATTTCAAGGCCGACAACAAATACACGCTGGTCGTGACTACTGATTCCGAAGCCCTGATCCGCAAGTCGATCAAGGAATTGCTCGACGAGCTCGACCCCGAAGTCTTCTGGCCGATCCACCGCGGCGTGGTGGTGAACGTCAATGCGATCGCACTAGCCCACCGCAAACTCGGCGGTCAATTCGAAATCCGCTTGAAGACACGAAAGGAGACGCTTGCGGTCAGCGAACCGTTTGCGTATCGGTTCCGCCAGATGTAGGCACGCCATTGAGTCCACATCCGCTCGCTCTGATCCTGTCGCTGTCGCTGCTTGCGACGCACGCGCTCGCGCAGGTGCAGACCCTCGAGCGCATCGAGGTGATCGGATCGCGCATGCCGCGCCTCGATGCCGAGACGGCGCTGCCGGTCCAGATCATTCGCCGCGACGAGATCGAGCGCAGCGGCGTCTCCAATGCGGAGGAGTTATTGGATCTCGTCAGCGCCAACTTCGGCGGGCATCGCGAGGCGCTCGGCTTGGGCGACGGCGACACACCAGGCTTGTCCGGCGCGTCGCTGCGCGGCTTCGGCGCCAGCGAGACGCTGGTCCTGCTCAACGGCCGGCGGTTGGCCAACTATGCCTTCAGCGGTACCGGCGGCCCGGGCGTGGACTTGCACGCTATCCCGCTGGCGGCGATCGATCGCGTCGAGGTATTGAAGGACGGCGCCTCGGCGCTGTACGGCAGCGATGCGATCGCCGGCGTAATCAACTTCGTCACGCGGCAGGACTATGCAGGCGCAGGCATCACGCTGAACTACAGCGGCAGCGAGGCCGGCGGTGGCGAGCGCAAGCGGGCGACACTCGCGTTTGGCAGCGGCGATATCGCGGCGGATGGGTTCAACCTGTTCGGCGTGCTCGACGTCCAGCGCGCCGAACGTTTGCGCGCAACCGACCGGTCTTTTGCGGAGACCAGTTACCGGCCCGAACTGGGACTCGACGGAACCCGACCGCAGTCGTTCCCGGCGAATATCCGTCGCGTCGTGAACGGCACGCCCACCCTGCTCAACCCGGCGGCGCCGGCCTGCACGACGCTCACCGTGAACAAGGACAGAGCCTGCTGGTTCGACTACGCGAAGACGCTCGACCTGTTGCCGCCTTCGCGACAGACGACCTTGCTCGGTCGCGGCACGCTGCGGCTGACGCAAGACAGCGCAGCGTACGCAGAATTGCTCGCGGCAACGAGCCGTATCGTATTCACCGCGTCGCCTTCGCCCGCGAGCGCGAGCGCATCGCAAGGCGGAGTTCGCTTCATCCTGCCCGCATCGAGTCCTTACTACCCCACCGCACTAGGGCTTTCGGGCGGGCTGGTGTTGGCCTACCGGACGCTGCCGCTGGGCGGCCGCACGACCGAGGTGAACTCGGACAACGTACGCCTGTTGACCGGCATCAAGTCGCACCTCGCGGGATGGGACCTCGACAGCGCACTCAACATCAACGACAGCCGATCGCGCGAACGCTACGTCAGCGGATTTGTCGATGCGGGTCGCCTCGCCGACGCGATCGGCAGCGGACTCGTCAATCCGTTCGGCCCGTCCGGCGCCCAAGGCGACGCTCTGCTCGCGGGAGCCGAATTGCGCGGGCCCTCACGCGAGGCCAGGGGCCGCACGCAAGGCGCCGACCTGCGTGCGAGCCGGGACCTTGTCACGCTACCCGGTGGACCGCTCGGGCTCGCCATCGGAATCGAAGGCCGTCACGAAGGCTTGCGCGACAGCCAATCGGCGCTCGTGGCCGACGTCATCGGCGGCGTGCCGGCCGCGCCGAAGGATGGCGCGCGCAATGCGTTGGCGTTCTACGGGGAAATGGTGACTCCATTGATCAAGGGCCTGGAGGTGCAGGCCGCCGCGCGTGTCGATCACTACAACGACTTCGGCACGGCCGTCAGCCCGAAGATCGCGCTACGCCTGCAACCGGCGCGTTGGCTGCTGCTGCGCGGCTCGATCGGGCGCGGCTTTCGCGCGCCCTCGTTACCTGAGCTGTACACGCAGCAGGCATCGGGATTCTTCGAGCTTGCAAACGTCGGCGTGTCCGATCCCGCGCGCTGCCCAGTCACGAAGCTGCCTTCCGACTGCCAGCCCGAGGTCTTCCTGGTCAGCGGCGGCAACCCGAACCTGCGCCCGCAACGGTCGACCCAATCCAGCGTCGGATTCGTCCTGGAAGCGGGGCCTGCGTGGCAGCTCTCGGCGGACCACTGGAAGATCCGGGTGCGCGACATCATCGGCGTGGTCGACGCCTTCGACGTGATCGACAACATCCCGCTCTACGAGGGGCGCAACGTGATCCGTGGTCCGGTCGATCCCGCCTTCCCGGGTTTGCCGGGGCCGATCGTTCGCATCGAGACGCTCAACGAGAACCTGGGCGACTGGCGCGTCGAGGGGACCGACCTTTCGATCCGGCTGCGGCCGACGACCACACCGCTTGGCCGTGTCTCGCTGCGGCTGGATGGAACCTATGTGCAACGCGCGCGCCAGAATATCTTCCTTGGCAACGAGGTGAACCTGATCGGTCGCCGCGCGCCGCGATGGCAGCACGTGCTGACGATGAACCTCGAGCGTGGAGCGTGGAGCGCCACGCTGTTGCAGCGCTATCGGCGCGGCTACGCGGATGCAGAACCACTGCCCGACGGTTCGACGCATCGCGTGGCCGCATATCGTTTATGGGACGGGCAGTTCGCCTTTGCCGTCTCTCGCGATGTGCGAGTGACCTTGGGCGTTCGCAATCTGTTCGACACCAACCCGCCTTCCACCAATCAGGCCAACACGTTCCAGGTGGGCTATGACCCGTTGTATGCCAATCCTCTTGGCCGCACATGGACCGTCGGTTTGGTCGCCGCGTGGCGCTAGCACCGCGCTTCTGTGGCCGCGCGCTTCAATCGATCGTCGACTGCGTCCCATTCGCTTGTCTGCGGCGGCCGCTCGATCCAGATTTCGCGCGCACCGCTCGCATCGAGCGCACGCAAAGTCGCATACAGCTGGTGGGCATAGGCGCCCGCATCGCGAGGCGCGATATGCCAGCGCCGGCGCGAGGAGCTGGCGTCATACGTCCATGTCCACACGGCCACATCATCGGGCGCGTCACGCAGGGCATTGGCATCGACGATGCGCAGCGGCGTGATCGGCGCGTAGTGCGCAGCGAGCGTGCCCGATACACGCGGCGCTTCGCGATCGGGCTCGCGCAATGAAACACCCAGCGCGTCTTCGATCATCGCGACGGTCACATGGCCCGGTCGCAACAACACGGGGCCGATCGTGTCGAGTCGCGAGCAATCGACGATGGTCGATTCGATGCCGACCGGACAATCGCCGCTATCGAGAATGAAGATCGCAGCCGAAGGGTCGGTGGTACTCGATTCGACAAACTCATCGCGCACGTGCGCGGCACAGGTCGGGCTCACATGACCGAAACGATTGGCCGACGGCGCGGCGATGCCGATCGTCGCGTTGCGATCGCGCTTGATTCGCAGCGATGCATACGCTGCGAGCAAGGCTTGCGCGACCGGATGTGCGGGACAGCGCAGGCCGATCGTGTCGTGGCCACCCGCGGCTGCATCTCCGACACCTGCGCGGCGCGGCAGGATCAACGTCAGCGGTCCGGGCCAGAAGCGATCGATCAGTCGTCTCGCCATGGCAGGCACATCGCGCGCCCATCGTTCGAGGTCGCTGTCGACAGGCACATGCACGATCAGCGGGTGGTCGCTCGGCCTGCCCTTCGCACGAAAGATCGCCGCGACCGCCTGCGGGTCGCTCGCATCGGCGCCGAGCCCATACACGGTCTCGGTCGGGAATGCGACCAGTCGTCCTGTGTCGAGACGCGCGGCGGCGGCATCGATAGCGGCCTGCGCGGCGTCGTGAACCCTCACCATCGTTCGATCCCGAGCACGTCCGCGATCTCGAGCGCGACGCGCTTCGCGTCTTCCGCTTTCTCTGCCGTCACGGTAACGTGGCCCATCTTGCGGCCGCGGCGCGCGTCGTTCTTGCCGTAGAGATGCAGGTTCGCGCCCGCGTGCTTCAGCACCGCGCTCCAATCCGGCTCGCGCCGTTCTTCGCCTTCTTCGTTCACAAACCACAAATCGCCGAGCAGATTGACCATCACCGCCGCGCTGTGTCGCCGCGTTTCGCCGAGCGGCAGGCCGGCAGCGATGCGCGCCTGCTGCGCGAACTGGCTCGTCACGCAGGCATCGATGGTGTAGTGCCCGCTGTTGTGCGGGCGAGGCGCGATCTCGTTGACAAAGAGTCGCATCGCACCGGCCACCTCCTGCACGACAAAAAATTCGACGCACAACACACCCACGTAATCGAGCGCATGCGCGATGCGCAAGGTCGCTGCGACCGCATCGGTTTCGAGCGACGGCAGGATCGCCGACGACGGCACGGTGCTGATCGCGAGGATGCCATCGCGATGCAGATTCTCCGCGGGCGCATAGATCGCGGTCGCGCCGTGGGATGCGCGCGCGACGATCACCGAGAGCTCGAACGCGAGAGCGAGTTTTTTCTCGAGCACTGCGGGCTGCCCTTCGAAACGCATGAATGCCTCGCGCGCAGCATCGCGGTCGGCCACGTGCTCCTGTCCCTTGCCGTCGTAGCCAAGCCGGCTCGCCTTGAGAATGCCGGGATAAAGATAGTCAGGCGTCGCGTCGAGATCGGCGGCGGTCTCGATCACCGCATGCGGCGCGACCGCGATGCCACACGATGCGATGAAACTCTTCTCGGCGATGCGATCCTGCGCAACCGCGACACTTTCCGCCGACGGCGTCGTGAAGCAATGCTCGGCGAGAAACGCAAGGCTCTGCGCGGGCACGTTCTCGAATTCGGTGGTGACCGCCGCGCATTGCAGCGCCAGGCTTTCGAGCGCGGTTGCATCGAGATAGTCGGCCTCGATGTGCTCGTCGGCGACCGAGGCCGCCGGCCCGCCGCGCGCGGGGTCGAGCACCGCGACGCGATAGCCGAGGCTTTGCGCGGCCATCGCGAACATGCGTCCGAGCTGACCGCCGCCGAGAAGACCGAGCCAGCCTCCAGGCGCCACGACGAGGCGATCGCTATGGACCACATCCATCATTCCCGCGAAAGCGGGAATCCAGTGTCGTATGGTCTAACGTCGCCGTCTCCCCGGTGAAGGCTGGGATCCAAGTTGCCTGTTGTCGCGCACCCCCGAACTTGGGCCCCGGCCTCCGCCGGGGAGACGGTGGTCGGCATGGCGATCACGCGCCGCAAGTTCTTACACACGACGCGTTCAGAGTTCAAGGCGCGCGTCGCTCGCCGCTTGCGTCTGCGCGGCGCGCCACGCATCGAGCTTCTTCGCGAGCGCGCGGTCGTGCATGGCCATCATCGCGATTGCGAACAAGGCCGCGTTCGCGGCGCCGCCGCTGCCGATCGCGAAGGTCGCGACGGGAATCCCACGCGGCATCTGCACGATCGAATAGAGCGAGTCCTGCCCATGCAGATAACGCGTGGGAACCGGAACGCCGAGCACCGGCACGGTGGTCTTCGACGCCAGCATGCCGGGCAGATGCGCCGCGCCGCCCGCGCCCGCGATGATCGCGGCAAGGCCGCGCGCAGCCGCCGCTTCTGCGTAGGCAAACAGCGCATCGGGCATGCGATGCGCCGACAGCACGCGCGCCTCGAAGCTCACGTCGAACTCTCGCAACATTTCCGCAGCCGAGCGCATCGTTTCCCAATCACTCGCGCTGCCCATCACGATGCTTACGCGCGCGTTCGCAACGTCGTGCAGGCGCGCGTCTTCCTTCGTCGCGTTGGGCGAAGACGACACACGGGGTCGGGTGGTTTTGCTGGTCACGGCGTGGCATGAAAAAGATCGCGTATTGTAATAGCGTGGTAATAGCGCGGTAATAGCGCGGTAATGGCGCGGTAATGGCGAGGGCGCAAGGCAAGCGTGCAGTGTCGAGATCGGCTCTCGACGACGACGAAGATGGGGATCGCGCACCGCGCGAAGCAACGACATGGCCACCGAACCGGTCGGCAGCAACGCGCCGAACAAGCACATTCGATTGACGTCGCACCCCGGACAACAGGGCGCGTCGGGTGCGCCGACCATCCATTGGGGCGCGGCCACCGCGGCCGAGCGCGGACCGGTGATCGGATCGACGGCCAATCGCAGCCAGCGCAACGTCATCGGCACGCACTCGGGCTCGTACGGCGTCTATCGCGCGCTCGCGGTCGCCGCCGGCAACCTGATGCGCGGGCATCGCACCGATCTGACCAACACCTCGCCGACCGACCTGATCGGCCCCTATCCGCAGTGGGGCGACGCGAGCAAGATGGTTTCGATCGATCCGTGGGGGGCGTCGGTGGTGGATGTCTTCGCGGACTACATCGCCGAGGGCTACGACCTTCGACCCACGATCGCGGTCACCAAGGCGCACATCGACTTGTCCGAGATCCGCCACGCGATCACGTTCAATCGATTGATCCCCGACAACCGCGTGCTGCTCGAGAACGGCTCGGCGGTCGTGACCAAGGTCGCGATCGAGCCGGTGTGGTGGCTGCCCGGCGTGGCGGCGCGCTTCGGCGTCTCCGAAGCCGATCTGCGTCGCAATCTTTTCGAAGAAACCGGCGGCATGTATCCCGAGCTCGTCACGCGCAGCGACATCGAAGTGTTGCTGCCACCGATCGGCGGCCAGACGCTGTACATCTTCGGCGACCCGCGCGCGCTCGCCGATGAAAGCGTGACACTGACCGCGCGCGTGCACGACGAATGCAATGGCTCGGACGTGTTCGGCTCGGACATCTGCACTTGCCGCCCCTATCTTACGCATGCGATCGAAGAGTGCATTCGGGGCGCGCAACTAGGCGGCGTGGGCCTGATCGCGTATAGCCGCAAGGAAGGCCGCGCACTCGGCGAAGTCACGAAGTTCCTCGTGTACAACGCGCGCAAACGTCAGGTCGGCGGCGATAGCGCCGACAAATACTTTCTGCGCACCGAATGCGTCGCGGGCGTGCAGGACATGCGCTTTCAGGAACTGATGCCCGACGTGCTGCACTGGCTGGGCATCACCAAGATCCATCGCCTCGTGTCGATGAGCAACGACAAGTACGACGCGATCACCGGCAGCGGCATCGAGGTCGGCGAACGCGTCAAGATTCCCGATGCGCTGGTGCCCGCCGATGCGCGCGTCGAGATCGAGGCCAAGATCGCGGCCGGCTATTTCACCGACGGCGCGATCCCCGACGCGGCGCGCCTTGCGGAAACCAAAGGGCGCGGGCTTGGATAAGGCGGGCGCGACGCCTTCGTTGCCGGACGCGCGCGGCGCTGGTGTAGACGACGCGGTCGGCACCGCGGTCGACGACGCGGTTCGCGAACTTCGCGCGCCCACCACGATCCGCGAACGATGCGCGTCGATCGCGGCCGCAGTCATGTCGGGCGAGTCGCCGCACTTCACCATCGACCGTTCGAAACTCGCGATCGCAGCCGAGCGCGTCGCGCGGCTCACGCGCACGCGCTATCCCGATCTGGTGATTCCGTATCACAGCCGCTGGCGGCACTTCGAAGCCGGCGGCGACGATCGCAAGGACGAGCTCGATCGTCATCTCGAAGGACGCGGCGTCAACGAGATCGTGCGGGCGCAAATCGATCTCACGTTGGTCAGCGTGCTGCTCGATGCGGGCGCGGGACCGCGCTGGCGTTATGTCGAATCGTTCGCGCAAACCTTGGCTGCTACGCGCTATGCGCGTTCCGAAGGTCTCGCGGTCGCGAGCTTTCGCGCGTTCATGAAGGGACGCTTCTCGTCGGATCGCAGCGATCCGTATCGCGTCGATGCGGCGGCGTTGATGCGTATCGATGCGAAGGCGCTCGCGTCCATCTTCCAGGTCGATGTCACCAACCCGATGATCGGCCTCGAAGGACGTGCGCTGTTGATGCAGCGCCTGGGCGCCGCACTCGGCGATCAGCCGCAGCGCTTCGGCCCCGACGGACGACCGGGGATGATGTTCGATGCGCTCGCGTCCGGCGCGGCGGCGTCTGGTCTGACGGCCTCGCAGATCCTCGGCCTCCTGCTCGACGCGTTCTCGACGATCTGGCCGAGCGGCCAGCGCTTCGAAGGCCGTGCGATCGGTGACGTGTGGCCGCATCCGCATGCGGGCGGCCACGGCGCGAGCGCGGGCCTCGTGCCGTTTCACAAGCTCTCGCAATGGCTCACGTATTCGCTGCTGGAGCCCTTCGAATGGGCGGGCGTGCGGGTCGATCGACTCGATGCGTTGACCGGTTTGCCCGAGTACCGCAATGGCGGATTGCTGCTCGACACGGGAGCTCTCGTGCCGCGCGATGCAAGTCGCATGAAGAGATCGATGACGCCCGACGATCCATGGATCGTCGAGTGGCGCGCGTTGACGGTCTCGCTGCTAGACGAACTCGCGACCATGGTTCGCGACATTCTTCATGTCGATGCGTCGGCGCTGCCGCTGTCGTGCATTCTCGAAGGCGGCACCTGGGCCGCAGGACGCGCGATCGCGGCTGAATTGCGACCGGGCGGCGCGCCGCCGGTCACGGTCGAAAGTGATGGCACGGTGTTCTGAACGACCCGCCCATTCACACCACCATTCATCGCGAGGAATTTCCGACCATGGCTACACCCGAAATCCATCACCTCGAGCACCCGCTGATTCAGCACAAGCTGACCTTGATGCGCGAGAAGACGCGCAGCACCAACAGCTTTCGTCGCTTGATGAACGAGATCGGCATGCTGATGGCCTACGAGGTGACGCGCGACATGACGACGCAACTGATAGCCATCGAAACGCCGCTCGAAGCGATGCGCTCGCCGGTGATCGACGGCAAGAAGACCGTGTTCGTCACGATCATGCGTGCGGGCAGCGGTTTTCTGGACGGCATGTTGAGCGTCGTGCCGGGCGCGCGCGTCGGACACATCGGCCTGTACCGCGACCCGAAGACGCTCGGCGCCATCGAGTATTACTTCAAGATGCCGCAAGACATGCAGGAGCGCGATGCGATCGTGCTCGACCCGATGCTGGCCACCGGCAACTCGGCGGTTGCGGCGGTCGATCGATTGAAGGAGACGCGGCCCAAGTCGATTCGCTTCGTGTGCCTGCTTGCAGCGCCCGAAGGTTTGAAGCACTTCACGAGTGCGCATCCCGATGTGCCGGTGTACACCGCCGCGATCGATCGCGAACTCAACGATCACGGCTATATAGTGCCGGGTCTGGGCGATGCGGGGGATCGATTGTTCGGGACGAAGTGATGTTTGTCGTTCCGACGAGCGCAGCAAGACCAGCCGCCGTGCCTGCGAACGCGGGGACCCAGTGTGGTTGATCACCTAAGCCGCCGAATTCCCGCTTTCGGGGGAACGACGAGCTATAGAAGATCCTGTTTCATCTCTTCCGAGTCACGTTTGAGCGCGTCGAGAATTTCGACGAGGAACAAGAGCTCGCGATACGCCGCGAGCGAAAATCCCTGACGGCTTCCGCCGCGATCGTCGGTCAGCAGACGTTCGAGAAACGCGCGGCACTCGGCACGAGGCCAGGTGTCCCGAAGCCTCTGGACCACTTGCGAATAGGACTCGAGATCACGCGTCGCAACGTCGGGCGTCGAAGCCCAGGCCGGCACGTCGGCATTGAAGAGCGTGCGAAAACCGTCGGTCAGCGCGTTGTATTGGGCCTCGCGGCCGGTCGATTGATAGAGGTCGAGCAACATCAGCCAGACCGCAGGGCCGGGCCTTTCGGTCTCGCGAATATGCCGCGCCAAAAGGCTCATCGCCTCTTTCGGATCGCCCAGTTGCACCAGCAATTCGGCCTGCGTGAGCGTGTCCGCGATTTCTTCGACCTCGATGCGATTGTCGGCTCGCCCCGTCTGATAGTAGGGATTGAAGCCGCCGGTGCGATACGGACCAGGCGGCGCGACGTAAGCTCGGCCCAAAGCATCGGGTGGCAGCACACCGTGCCCGGTGATGCTTTGCATTGCGATCGGCGGCCATTGCGTCGCGGTCTGATCAATCGCAGGCAAGTCGGCATTGCGGTTTTGTCCTGCCGCGCGCGCGCGCCCGACGGCCGAGCGCTTGTTCTGATCGGCACCCCAATCGGTGGGACGCTGGATGGTCGGAGGTTCGAGCGGCTCGTCGTCGCCGGTCGCTCGCGCGGGCCGCGCGGTGCGCGGCCGTGGCACGAAAGGCCGTTCGCGACGCACCGTTTGCCAGATGCGCCACGCCAGCAACACGATGATCAACAGCGCAGCCACCATCAGCGCCAGCGGAGCCCCATCGAGCCGCTCGAGCACGACCGCGAATGCCGAACGCGACGCGGACGAGTTCGCGGCAGCAGGCGTGTCTTGCGCGAGCGCCTGCCCAAGCGCCACATCCATCATGACCAGCACCAGCAAGCGGACGACATGACACGCCGCACGCTTCACATGAAGCGATGGGTAGTGCAGGCGCGATGGCGTTTCAATGTTCATCGATGAATGGGATCCGGCGGACGCGTGATTCTATCCGCGAGCCGTGCGCGCGGATATGCACGCAGTCATCGCCGGGATATCGTCCTCACGCCGCAAGACGCCGCAACACCTCGCGATACTTCGCGGCCGTTTTCTCGATGATGTCGGCCGGTAGCGGCGGCGCAGGCGCGCGCTTGTTCCATCCGGGCACCGACTCGAGATAGTCGCGCAGAAATTGCTTGTCGAAACTCGGCGGGTTGCTGCCCGCCGCATACGCGTCGGCGTACGAGTCTGCGGGCCAGAAGCGCGACGAGTCGGCCGTGAGCACTTCGTCCATCAAGGTCAGCGTGCCGTTTTCATCGAGACCGAATTCGAATTTGGTGTCGGCGATGATGATGCCGCGCGTTGCCGCGAAAGCGCTCGCTCGTGCATATAGCGCGAGGCTGGTCGCCCGCACCTGTTGCGCGAGACCCGTGCCGATGGTCGCTGCCATCGCATCGAACGCGATGTTCTCGTCGTGTTCGCCGAGATCGGCCTTGGTCGCGGGGGTGAAGATCGGTTCTTGCAGACGCTCGGCATTCTTCAAGCCATCAGGCAAGCGATTCCCGCAGATCGCACCCGTCGCCTGATAGTCCTTCCATCCCGAACCCGCGAGATAGCCGCGCACCACGGCTTCCACCGGCAGCGGCTTCAAACGCTTGACGACCATGGCGCGACCGCGCACCTGTTCGACCTCGTCGCTCGCCACGACCGACTCGGGTGCAACGCCGGTCAGATGATTGGGCGCAATGTCTTTCAAATGCTCGAACCAGAACAGCGCCATCTGCGTAAGCACTGTTCCCTTGCCGGGGATGGGCTCGTTCATCACGACGTCGAACGCCGAGATACGATCGCTCGTGACCATCAGCATGCGATCGTCGCCGACCGCGTAGTTCTCGCGCACTTTTCCGCGGCAAAGCAGCGGCAGCGAGTGCAAGTTCGATTGATAAAGTGAAGGCAAGGGAATCTGCTGACGGTGATTTTGTTCCTTTCTCTTCAAGCGGCAGAGGAGCTCAGTGCACCACCTGCGCCAACTCCCCCTTCTTGTATTTCTCCGCGATCACGCCGAGGTTGACGGGCTTGATCTTCGATGCCATGCCGGCGCTGCCGAACTCCTGATAACGCTGCTTGCAGATTTCCTTGGCAGCCAGCATCGCGGGCTTGAGATAGTCGCGCGGGTCGAACTTGTCGGGGTTCTCGGCGAGGTACCTGCGGATCGCAGCGGTCATCGCGAGACGGATGTCGGTGTCGATGTTGATCTTGCGCACGCCATGCTTGATGCCTTCCTGGATTTCTTCGACCGGCACGCCATAGGTTTCGCGCATATCGCCGCCGAAGTCGCGGATGATCTTCAACAGATCCTGCGGCACCGACGACGAGCCATGCATGACGAGATGGGTGTTCGGAATGCGCTTGTGGATTTCCTTGATGCGATCGATCGCGAGGATGTCGCCGGTCGGCTTGCGCGTGAACTTGTAGGCGCCGTGCGAAGTGCCGATCGCGATCGCGAGCGCGTCGAGCTGCGTCGCCTTGACGAAGCGCGCGGCCTCGTCGGGATCGGTCAGCAGTTGCTCGCGCGTCATCGTGCCTTCGGCGCCGTGACCGTCTTCCTTGTCGCCCTTCATGGTCTCGAGCGAGCCGAGCGCGCCGAGCTCGCCTTCGACCGTGACGCCGATCGCGTGCGCGATATCGACCACCTTTTTCGTCACGTCGACGTTGTAGTCGTAGTCGGCAACCGTCTTGCCGTCGGCCTCGAGCGAGCCGTCCATCATCACTGACGAGAATCCCAGGCGCATCGCCTGGATGCACACCGCCGGCGACTGTCCGTGGTCCTGATGCATCACCACGGGAATATTCGGATACGACTCGACCGCGGCTTCGATCAGATGTCGCAGAAAAATCTCGCCCGCGTATTTCCGAGCCCCGGCCGACGCCTGCATGATCACCGGGCTGTCGGTTTCGGCAGCGGCGCTCATGATCGCCTGCACCTGCTCAAGATTGTTGACGTTGAAGGCCGGCAGACCGTAGCCGTGTTCGGCCGCATGGTCGAGTAGTTGGCGCATCGAGACGAGTGGCATGGCGAAATCTCCGGAAAGAACGTGATCGGCAGTTACATGAATCAAGGGTCAAGCTTGCGATTTTAGCGCGATGGAGCGGAGATCGACTCGCGTCGCGCACACGTTTGAACCCGCAAGGCAGAACGCGCGGCTGCGTATCCGCCTGCGAGAGGCGGTCCATCGTCCTACAAGATTGCAGGCGACTTCTCCCGCAACGAGAGGCACGCGGATGGCCTCGCGTTGCGAAACGTTCCGGTATTTTGACCAGCTGTCCACAAACGACGGCACCCTGACCGTCGATTCAAATGCCCCTGCCAGACTCTTTGCTCGACAACAACCGCAAGCAATGCGCTGCAAACGTGGCGGCCTATGTACAGGGGCCGCGCTTTCCTTGTGTCGGTGCGCGTTCCGCATTCAACAAGGACAGAGCCCGCTTCGGACTCTACGAAGGCCTGGGCAAGGGATACGCGGTCGACGCCCTTTGCGCGGACCTCGATCTCTTTTCGCAAGAGTTTCCCGACCCGGGCGTCGAAGCGGCGACGTTCATCGCCATGTTCAACGAAGACGTTGCCAGCGAAGCGCAGTTCGTCCAGCAGATGTGGCAGCACCTGCAAGCGATACACGAATACGATCGCAAGGAGTTCCGGTGGGATGCCACGGTGGGCTCGGACCCATCGCGTTCGGACTTCTCGTTTTCAGTCGCGGGCAGGGCCTTCTTCGTGGTGGGACTCAGCCCGGTTTCGTCGCGTCTTGCACGGCGCGCGCCGATGCCGTGCCTGGTCTTCAATTTTCACGATCAGTTCGAGACGCTGCGCGCCAACGGCAAGTACGCACTCATGCAGGAGGCCATTCGCAAACGAGACACGGCGCTGCAAGGTTCGATCAATCCGGTCCTCGCGCGTTTTGGAGAATCGTCCGAGGCGCGCCAGTACTCGGGCCAGGCGGTTTCGCCGGACTGGAAATGTCCGTTTCGATATGCGGGTGCAGGCGATGCTTCGTGAGCACGCGCGTCCCCCAGTGCAGGGCGCCGTACGCATAGCGCCCCAAAGCGGCACGGCATTCAAGCTGCGGCATGGAGAAATTCTTCGCGTGTCCGACCCGTGTGGTGAACAGGTTGCGGACCTGTTCGCATTCAGGGACGGCGAAACTTCGTGCAGCCTTTCTTCGGGCCGCAGCATCGACTACGCCAGCAAGATCTTCCTGACTACCGGCGATGTCCTGTACTCTAACGACAGCCGCCCGATGTTCACGATCGTTGCCGACACGGTGGGACGGCACGACTTCCTGCTCACGCCATGCAGCCAGGAAATGTTCGAACTCCTCTATCGGCACGAAGGCCATCATCCAAGCTGCTTCGAGAATCTCTACAGATCGTTCGCGCCCTACGGCATCGAGCCCCAACAAATCTCCACGACGTTCAACATCTTCATGCATGTCACCGTCGATGCCGGCGGCGTGGTTCGCGTCGAAGCGCCCAAATCCAGGGCCGGAGACTTGATAGAACTGCGTGCCGAAATGGATCTTGTCTGCGCGCTCACGTCGTGTTCGGCGGAACAGTCGAACAACGGATCGTTCAAGCCGATCGACTATCAGATCGTCGAGCGAGCTTGCGCGTAGCGCGCGCAGCGCTTCGCCTGCCTGCGATTGCATCGAACAAGGTCGATGATGGAAGCGATTGTCGAGGAGCTTGCTGCGCTGATCGAGCAGCGCGGGTGGGCAAGAAAATTTCAGGAGGCGCTCGACCTCGCGGCATCGCACGGGGTGTCGAGCATCTCGAGCATTCGCACGCTCGACGACTATCTGCGATACATCGACGCGATGGTGCGCTGGGCGCCGCGCGAGTCGGAAGACTCGCGGCTCGTTCACGACAAGCTCGTGGAGTTCTATTTCCTGCTGGACCAGGCGCCGCTGCGAGAACTTCAATCTTCGATTGCGCCGGGCGCGAACGGCGCGGAGCTGACTGTCCTTTCCCAATGGATCAAGCGCTACGCGAAGACCTGGGGCTGCTATCTCGACACGACAGCGTTCGCGGCGCATATCGAATAGGGCGAGAAGAAGGGGTACTTCCAGTTCGGCGGGTCGGACTTCGTGATGGTGTTCGAGAAGGCGAGCACCATTGAACTGTCATGCGGCGCCGACGCGCATCATGTTCAGGGAAGCGTCATCGGACATTCCCGTCCACTGTGACGCGGCTTGTCGCCGCGCGGCTTCTCCCCCACGATATGCGCGACAGTGAGCCACGCAGAGGATAGCGCCATGTTCGAGGAATCCGCCACCGGGTCGGTGTCACGCAGCGAGTCGGCGATCGATGCGAAAACCGAATCCAGACTTCCGGCGATCGACAAGATCGTCATCGCGATCCACGGCATCGGCAGCCAGCAGCGCAGCGCCACGATCCGCTCGGTGGCGCGGCGCTTCGGAGAACGCGAAGACACGCCGCTGCCCGTGATGCCGCTGGGCTACTTCAACATCGGCAAGACCGGCGAGGTGCATCTGAGCCGTCTCGATGCGCCCGATGGCAGCGCGTTGATGGGCATCGGGTTCGCCGAAGTGTTCTGGGCCGACATACCGCGCCAGGTCGTCAAGCAAGGCGACATGCTCGAAGAAACCAAGGCCTGGGGCGCGTCGGTGGTCAGCCGCGCCCATGCCGCCTATGTGCGCAAGGTCACCAGCGCCAAGCCGCGTCTCGAATCGGCCGACTTCCAGCTTTGCGCGGACGTGATCGAGGAAATCGTCGAGACGGTTGCGGTGATGGAGAAGCTGCTCGCGGTGACCGAGAAGATGGGCATCTTCAAGTTCGACCTCGCCCCCATCCTGCGCGACCACATCGGCGACGTGCAGCTCGTCGCCGAGTTCGGCTATTACCGTCAGATGGTCCTGGCGCGCTTTCACGGCACCATGGCGCAGATCGTCGCGGAGTGCCAGGGCAAGACGCCCGAGATCTATCTGATCGCGCACAGCGAAGGCTCGGTCGTCAGCTTCCTCGGCCTCTTGCAGGCGCTGTCGGGTTGCGTCGTTCGCGACCCCGAGAAATCCAACGCGATCATTCCCACCGACTGGATCACGCAGGTACGCGGCTTCATGACGTTCGGGTCGCCGATCGACAAGCACCTCGTGCTGTGGGAAAAAATGTTTGACGGCCTCGACCTGCAATCGAAGCGTACGGAGAAGGGCGCCGTGGTGTTCGCAGCGGGCAGCCGTGAGCCGTTGCAACTTCCGCATCCGATCCAATGGCGCAACTACTACGACTACGGCGACCCGATCGGCTTCAGGCTCGAGACCGCCGTCGAGTTCCTTGCAAGACACGAGTGCGCGGCGTTCGAGTTCGATGAGCAGAAGGACAACATCGGCTTCAGTCGCTACCTGTTTCCCGGAAAGGCGCACACCGACTATTGGGGCGACGAAGAAGTTTTCCGTCATTTCATCGACGACGTGGTGATGCGCAAACCCGGCAAGCCCACATCGCCGCCGGTCGCCAAGCCGCAGAACAAGTGGTACGTGAACGTCGTCGGCACCTCCATTCCCTACTTGCTGACTTTGGTGCTTCACCTGGGCGCGGTGTTCGTGCTGTTCAAGGCGGTCACGGTGTTCATGACCGAGAGCCATGCCCTGGCTAAAGATGTCTCGGGACTGGCGGCATTCAGCGTGCAGGTATTGCTGCTCGGTTGGTTGCTGTTCGGGGTCACCGTCGCGGCGCGCTTGCCGCGGCTGGTGAAGACCAAAGCGCGCTGGCGCTGGCACGGGCTTGCGCTGTTCGCGTTCGCGGCTGGAACCGTACCAAGCCTGTTGTGGCTGCCAAAGGAAGTCGCCGATTTTCTTGCCAGGGACTTCCTGCGCGTCGCTGCGGTCTTCGGAATATCTGGCGATCGGGCGGGCGTCATCGCGGTGGTCGTGGCAGGTGCGCTCATCGCGATGACCGGATGGCTGGCGCCGCGGCGCGCTCGCTTCGCACGGCATTTGCTGATGGGGGCCGGCACTCTGGTCGTGTCGGTCATGGTGGTCGGCCGCATGGTGGAAGCGTCGCATCAATCGCTCACGACGACGGCGGTCTGGCCGGTGGCGCTCGCCGGCCTCGCGTTTTTCTACCTGTGGTGGCTAGGCATACTGCTGTTCGACCTCGCCTTCATCTGGCATCGCTACATTCGCTACTCGGTCGCGGTGCGAACCCTGTCCGAGTGGCACCGCGGTGTGGATGCTCGTCCCGACGCGTTGTTCAAGAAGGCAGAAGCAAACCGCCGATAAGGCTCGCGCGTTCGCGGACGATGGGCCAAGTCATCCCGGCGCTGCACCCGAGCGCACGATCGTCAATCGAGTGCCCGCCGGCAAGCCGCGCTGCGTGGCTTCGACCGCAGCCGCAGGCGACAGCCTCGACGGATCGACCGCGAACGAAAGTGCCGCCGGCTGCGCCGAGGTGCGCACGCTATCGGCCTTGATGCCGCGCACGCGACGTACCGCCTGCGTCATGCGATGCGGGTCGATCGGGCCGACCACTTCGCAATACACCATCACGTCGCCACTGGCGGCAGCGCGCATCACGACCGCATGGTCATAGGTCGCCGCGACCTTGTCCTCGACGCATGCGCCGCATGCATGGCCCGCGACCGGCGCCAGCGCCACCAATGCGGCCCCGAGCGCCGCGACCAGACGCCGGCAGCCCATCAAGTCGCGATTGGCCATCATGGCTTTTTGCCGGGAGCTGCATCGAGCATGGGCGTGGCCGACTTGGTCTGCGACGGCGGCAACGAAGTACCGGGCGCCGAAGGCTGTGGCTGTTCCTTGCCGCGCGGCTGCAGATTCTTGTCGGCCCACTTGAAGTAGGCAATGTATTGCTTGATCTCCTCGTCGCTCAAACCCTGGTTGGGCATCGGGATCTTCCACTTGTCGAGCAGCGCCTTGGCCACCGGATCGCTCTTGAGCATCTCTTCGGGCGACTTGAGCCAGCGCATCAGCCAGGCGTCGTCGTGGCGTTTGCTCGCGCCATAGAGGTCGGGTCCGAGCTTGTCGCCGCCGGCGATCGAGTGGCAGGCCAGGCACTTCGATTCGAAGGCGAGCTTGCCCTTGAGCGCCGCCGGGTCGGAGGGCGCCGCAGTGGCCGGGATGTTGTGGTGTTCCGGGTCGCTGCCCGCCGGGCCACCCGCGGCGATGAGGCCGATAGCGCCCTGCGATGCATTGGCGAAGTGATGGTCCACCATCACGTAGCTGCCCGCTTCGGGGATCATGAATTCGACGATCGCGCCGCCGGAAGATCCGAGCAACACCGTCTGCATGCCGCGAAACTGGTTGCCCGGGTTGCCGTCGATCCACACGCGGTCGAAG
>JBBRQU010000004.1:0-139394 GCA_038225855.1 Burkholderiales bacterium
AGCCTGCCGATGCCGCGCATGACCAACACCTACATGTTGAACGGCACGCGCGATCCGAACGAGATCATCGCGTCGGTGAAAGACGGCCTCTATGCGGTCAACTTCGGCGGCGGTCAGGTCGACATCACCAACGGCAAGTTCGTGTTCTCGGCGACCGAGGCGTATCGCATCGAGAACGGCAAGGTCACTTATCCGGTCAAGGGCGCGACCCTGATCGGCAACGGCCCCGATGCGTTGACGCGCGTGTCCATGATCGGCAACGACATGGCGCTCGACGCCGGCGTCGGCGTGTGCGGCAAGGACGGCCAGAGCGTGCCGGTCGGTCTCGGTCAACCGACGCTGCGCATCGACGGGATCACGGTCGGCGGAACCGGCTAGCAATTTATCCCGGGACCGAATCAGCCCGGGCAGGCTCTTACCCCAAAAGGGGGAAGACGCCAAAGCGGTTCCACGTAAACTGCGCGATCGTTTCAGGGAGCCGCCTCATGAGCAAGAAGAAAAAACCGATCACGATCGACGACCTGTGGTCGATGAAGCGCTTCGGTGCAGCTTCGCTATCACCGGACGGCCGACGGGCCTGCGTTGCAGTCTCCTCGTACTCGATGGCCGGCAACGACAGCAGCTCGCAGCTCTGGTTGCTCGCCACCGATGGCAGCACGCAACGGCAACTGACGCGCGGACAGAAAGACAGCGACCCGCAATGGTCGCCCGACGGTCGCTGGATCGCGTTCACGGCCCGGCGCAACAAGTCGGATGGCAGCGCGCTCGAGGACGAAGCGCAGCTCTACCTGATCGCGGCCGATGGCGGCGAAGCGACGCGCGTCACCGACCTCGCAACCGGCGTCTCCGCGTTGCGCTGGTTCCCCGACAGCAAGCGCCTCGCGTTCATATCGTGGGTGTGGCCCGAAGAGAAGACCGTCAAGGCGCAAGCCAGACGCGCGAAGGCCGAGCGCGACGACAAGGTCAAGGCCTATGTGATCGAAGAGAATCACTACCGCTACTGGGACCACTGGTTTCTGCGCGGCCGGCGTGCGCACGTTCACTTGGTGACGCTGTCGATGGACGATCTCGCAGCCGGCGCATCGCCCGAGGCCGATGTGCGCGACCTGTTCGCCGGCACCGCATTTCACCTCCCGCCACAAGACCCCGATGCCTCGTTCTTCGACATCAGTCCCGACGGCGACGAGATTGCGTTCACGCATGACTTCGATCCCGATCCGCGCGCGCCGGCTTTCACCGACATCGTGCTGATGGATGTGAAGAAGGGACGCTGGCATTCGCCCACGCGCACCAGCGGACGTTCCGAAGAGACGCCGCGCTACTCGCGCGATGGCCGCTGGATCGCCATGCTGTCGTCCAACCTCGCGAAGGCCCACAACGAGCAGGCGCGGCTCGCGTTGATCCGCCGCAGCGACGACGCGATCGTGCCGCTGACGTTCGAGTGGGATCGCGGGATTCACGGGCCTGTCGCGTGGTCGCACGACAGCGCGCGCCTCTACTTCCTCGCCGAGACCGAAGTCGCGCAACCGATCTGGACGATCGCCGTGCCGCGCCCGGATGCGTCTGCGTCCGCGCCTGCCTCGACTGGGACGCCGACGCAGCCGAGCGAGCTGCTGCGCGGACCGCACAATGGCGGCGTCGCGACCGATCTCTCGGTCGGGGTCGATGGCGCCACGCTGATCTATACGCGTTCTTCCCAGATGCATCCGCCGTCGCTGTTCGTGTCGGATGCCGAGGGTGCATCGGAACGCGCGATCGAACGCTTCAACGCAGGCACGCTCGAGCGGATCGTCCTGGCCGACGCACGTTCGGTGACGATCGCGGGCGCGAATCAGGACCCGGTCCAGATGTGGGTTCTGACGCCGCCTGACTTCAGTGACGATGGCGCGGACGATGGCGCGCACGATGACGCCGCCGATCACGCTGCCGATGCGCCATCAAGAAAGCCGAAGCAATGGCCCTTGATGCACACCATCCACGGCGGCCCGCACACCTGCTCGAACGACGGCTGGCACTGGCGCTGGAACATGCAGCTCTTCGCTGCGCAGGGCTACGTGGTGGCCTCGGTCAACTATCACGGCTCGACCGGATGGGGCCAGCAGTTCCTCGGCTCGATCACGGGCGACTGGGGTGTCCGCGAACTCGCCGATCTCGAAGCGGGTACGGAATTTCTATTGACCACCGGCCGCATCGATCCCAAGCGCGTGGTTGCCGCCGGCGGCAGCTACGGCGGCTACATGGTCGCGCTGATGAACGGGCGTGCCATGCGCGGACGCTATGCGGCCTACGTCTGTCACGCGGGCTGCTACGACTGGGTGTCGATGATGGGTTCGGACGGCGCGTTCTGGTTCGCCCAGGAGCTCGGCGCATTTCATTGGGACGACGAGGCGCGCGTGCTCGCGCAATCGCCGCATCACTACGCCCAGCACTTCGACACGCCCACGCTCGTGATGCACGGCGAGCTCGACTATCGCGTGCCGTATTACCAGGGCCTCGCCTACTACAACACGCTGCGTATCCTGAAGGTGCCGTCGCGTCTCGTGTTCTTTCCCGACGAGAATCACTGGATCCTGAAACCGCAGAATTCCAAGCTCTGGTATCACGAATTCTTTGCGTGGCTCGAACGATTTGCCGGCGAGAAAAAGGCGAAGCACAGGAAGGTCGCGGGCAAGAAGCCGCACTGACCTCGTCCGCTGCGATCGCGCGTCGCCCGCATCGACGATTGATCGTGTCGCTTCGCGTTTCGTTGCACGCTCGTGCGCGCCCCCGCGAGTGCATCAAGATGCGCACTTTCCTTCGTTGCGGAACGCCATGCTGACCGTCGAGCACCTCGCCAAATCCTTTCGCGCCGCCAATGCCACCGTCGCCGCAGTCGTCGACGTATCGTTGACGGTCGATCGCGGTGAGGTCATCGGCCTGCTCGGACCCAACGGCGCGGGCAAGTCGACGACGGTCGCGATGATCTGCGGCTTGATCGCGCCCGACTCGGGTCGCGTGGCTATCGATGGCGAGGCGATCGCCTCCGACGACAGCCCGATCAAGCGCCGCATCGGGCTCGTGCCCCAGGACATCGCGCTGTATGAAGACTTCGGCGCGCGCGGCAATCTGGAACTCTTCGGCGCGCTCTACAGCGTCAAGGGCGCTCTGCTCAAGGAGCGCGTCGACGCGGCGCTCGAACTGGTCGGCCTCGCCGATCGCGCGCGCGACAAACCGTCGAGCTATTCGGGCGGCATGAAGCGGCGCCTGAACATCGCCGCCGCATTGATCCACGACCCCGACCTGCTGGTGCTCGACGAGCCCACCGTCGGCATCGATCCGCAGAGCCGCAACGCGATCTTCGACAATCTCGAAACGCTCGCCGCGCGCGGCAAGGCGATCGTCTACACGACCCACTACATGGAAGAGGCCGAGCGGCTGGCCGATCGCATCGTCATCATCGACCACGGTCGCGTGGTGGCGTCGGACACGCCGTCCGCGTTGATCCGCGCGCTCGGCGATACCGGCGTATTGACGATCGAAGTGAGCGGTGCCGTCGATGTCGAAGCGCTAGGCCGCGAAGACGGCGTGACGCGCGCCGAGCAGAGCGCCGATGTCCTCACGCTCGCGCTCGCCGATCTCGGCGCGTACCTGCCGCACGTGCTTGCATGGCTCGCGGCGCGCGGTCATGCGATACGCGGTATCTCGAGTTCGCGTGCCACGCTCGAAGATGTGTTTCTTTCCCTGACCGGTCGGCAATTGCGCGACTGATCTCGCAGGCGTCCACATGAATGCGCTGATCGCTCTCGTCAGGAAAGACCTGATTCTCTACTTCTCGAATCGTCGCGCCCTGCTCGTGACGATTGCCGCACCGATCGCGATCGCCGCGTTCTTCGGCTCGCTGTTCGGCGGCGCGGGCAATCAGGCGCCGTCGCGTGTTCCGATCGCGATCGTCGACCACGATCAAAGCGCGATCAGCAAGCGCATCGTCGCCGACATGAGCGCCGACAAGACCTTCGACGTGCAGCCGGTCGATGAAGCGCAGGCGGCCGAAGCGGTCAAGCGCGGCAAGCTGCGCGCGGTGGTGACGGTGCCGCGCGGCTTCGGCGAACAGGCGCGGCTCGCGCTCTTCACCGCGCATGAAAAAAAGCCCGTGATCGAAATTCGCTACGATCCGTCGCAGGCCATCACCTTGCAGGTCGTGCAGGGGCTGCTCGCCCAGCACGCGATGGAAAACGTGACGAAGAGCGCGTTCTCGTTCGGCAACGACAGCGCCGGCATCAAGGCCTTGGCCGACGCGCGTCGCGACGTGAGCACCGGCGCCTCGAGGTCCGACGCATCGAAGCGCGAGATGCTCGCGCTGTTCGACTCGATCGATCGCGTGCGCAGGACGACCAGCGCAGACTCGACACGTTCGAGCGCGCCGGGCGCGAACAATGGTCCGAGCTTCCAGATCCCGTACGCGGTCGAGGCAATCGAAGCGAGTTCGCGGCCCGACTCGAAGTACAACGGCTACTCGCATTCGTTTGCCGGCATGGGCGTGCAGTTCATTCTGTTCATGGGCATCGACCTCGGTATCAAACTGTTGACCGCGCGGCGCATGGGCTTGTGGCAACGTTTGCGCGCCGCGCCGCTGTCGCGCGGCTTCCTGCTCGCCAGTCAAGTGGCAAGCGGCGCCTTGATCGCCGCGCTGCTCTTTACCTTGATCTTCGCAGCCGGTGTGTTGTTCTTCAGCGTCCGTATCGAAGGCAGCATGATCGGCTTCATTGGTCTCATCATTGCGTTCGCACTGATGACCGCGTCTTTCGGACTCTTCATCGCCGCCCTCGGCAAGACGCCTGAAGCGACACGCGGGTTCGCGATCTTTGCGACGCTCATCATGGTGATGCTCGGCGGCGCATGGGTACCCTCCTTCGTCTTTCCGCAGTGGCTGCAGACCGCGTCGCTGGTGATGCCCACGCGCTGGGCGGTCGATGGCTTCGATGCGATGACCTGGCGCAGTCTGGGCTGGGAAGCCGCATGGCCGGCGATCCTCGTTCTGCTGGGCTTCGCAGTCGTATTCGGCTTGATCGCGACGCTGTGCTTCGACTGGGATGAGAAGTAGCGATCGGTCGGCGGGATGAGAAGCAGTCCTACCCACCGACCTCGTCGCGCACCGACAAACACGCAACGACCGACCCGTCGATAATGGCGGGACGGCTCGGGAACCTATCCGTGCCGGCGCCGCACCCGCAGCTTCGTAGAGTGTCCTCACGAAGAAACATTCGTTGCCCCAACGCCTGCGACCGCTCATGAAAACTTCAGCACCGCTCGACCCGGCGCGGCCTCCGGAAAATTCGAGAGCGAGCGATGCGCCTGTGGTCGATCTCGTTTCGCGAGCGAGCGCTCCGCGCGTCATCGTTCAGGCGACGATCGACGAAGCAGCCGATCGGACGGCGTTGCGCACAGGGATCATCGCCACGCCCGCACATAGCTCGCCCAAGTTCTTCTACGACGCACAGGGTTCGTCCCTCTTCACCGCGATCTGCGAGCTCGATGAGTACTATCCGACGCGCACCGAGGCCCAGATCTTCGACACGCATCGCGAAGCGATCACGCGCGCGCTGCCGGCGGATTCGCAGTGGATCGACCTCGGTTGCGGCGACGGCGCGAAGTCGCGCGGCTGGCTCGACGTCGCGCACGTGTGTCGCTATGTCGGCGTCGATATCGCCGAGCCATGGCTGCGACATTCGCTGGGCGCGCTCGCGAGCGCGCGTGCGCGCCTTCAGAACCCGCGCGATGAAACGCGCAACGACACTCGCAATGGCACTTGCAAAAGCACGGGCGCGCAATCCGGAGCGCTGGACATCGTCGGCGTCGTCACCGATTTCGCGCGGCCCTTCGATCTGCACGCAGTGCTGGCCGAAGAGCCCGACATGCCGCCGATTTTTTTCTATCCCGGCTCGTCGATCGGCAACTTCACGCATGCCGAAGCGCGCGCATTCCTCGCGTCGGTGCGCGCGCACATCGAGCGCCATTCGAGGATCCATGGAACAGCGCACGGCAAGCTTCTGATCGGCGTCGATCTCGTCAAGGATCGCGACGTGCTTCACGCCGCCTACGACGACGCGCTCGGCGTGACGGCGGCGTTCAACCGCAATGTGCTGCGTGTGGTGAATCGCCTGCTCGACGCGGACTTCGATCCGGCCGCATTCGCGCATCGCGCGGTGTACGACGAAGACGCGTGCCGCATCGAGATGCAACTGGTCTCGATGCATGCGCAAACGGTCCGCATCGGCAGCGACGCGCGGCGCTTCGAAGACGGCGAGGCGATCGTGACCGAGTACTCGCACAAATACAGCGTCGAAGGTTTCAGTGTGCTGCTTGCCGCCGCAGGCTTTGCAACCGGTGATCGCCTGCGATGCTGGACCGACGAGTGCAACTGGTTCGGCGTGTTCGTCGCGGAGCCGGCATGAGTCACGTCTCCGGAACCTCGTCCCTTGATCGCGATGCGGGGACGTTGCGGCAGCAAGGACTGCTCGAAGCATTCAAGCACGTTCGCGCGATGACGGTCGCGCTGACCGACGGGCTATCTGCAGAAGATTGCATGCTGCAATCGATGCCCGACGCCAGTCCGGTGAAATGGCATCTCGCGCATGTCACGTGGTTCTTCGAGACATTCGTGCTCGAAGCCGCCACCGGTTCTCACTACGCTCCCTTCGATCCCGCGTTTCGCGTGCTCTTCAATTCGTATTACGTCGGTGTCGGCGAGCGCCATCCGCGCGCCGAGCGCGGCATGATCTCGCGCCCGACGCTCGAGCGCGTGTTCGCGTATCGACAGGCGATCGACGAGCGTACCGCGGCTCTGATGGCATCCAACGCAATCGATGACGCGCTGCTTGATATCTTCGAACTCGGCCTCAATCACGAGCAACAGCATCAGGAATTGATCCTCACCGACCTGAAGCATCACCTGTGGAACAACCCACTGCGCCCCGCCTGGCGCGCCGCACCCGGCGATGTTGGCGCCGCCGCAGCGCCATGGGTGCCGATGCGTTTCATTGGACGGCCCGAAGGCATCGCGCAGATCGGCGCCGAGGTCGCAGGCTTCGCGTTCGACAACGAGCGCCCGCGGCACCGCGCGTGGCTGGCACCGTTCGCGATCGCATCGCGGCCGGTGACGTGCGGCGAGTATCTGCGCTTCATCGAAGACGGCGGCTATGCGCGTGCCGAGTTGTGGCTCGCCGATGGCTGGGACGCGCGCCTGCGCGAAGCGTGGGCGGCGCCGCTCTATTGGGAATGCGCGCATCTGGACGCCGCGCATGACGCCGCATGGCAGGTATTCACGCTGCATGGCATGAAGCCTCTCGCGTCCGACCAACCCGTCGCGCATGTCAGCTACTACGAGGCCGACGCCTACGCACGCTGGGCCGGTGCGCGATTGCCGACCGAAGCGGAATGGGAGTGCGTGGCCGAGACGGCGGACGGCGCATCGCTGCAGCGTCGCGGAGAGGGATGGGAATGGACGCAAAGCGCCTATCTGCCCTACCCGGGTTTTCGTGTCGCATCAGGCGCGGTCGGCGAATACAACGGCAAGTTCATGGTCAATCAGATGGTGCTGCGGGGGGGCTCAAGCGCGACGCCGGTGGGTCATGTGCGCTCGAGCTATCGGAATTTCTTTCCGCCGCAGGCAAGGTGGCAGTTTTCGGGCATTCGATTGGCCCGAGATTTGTGAATCACTTTCTGTTGCTCGGCAAACTCATTCGACCGGCACCGATCGATATCTCTGCACATCCGCAGGCGACACCGCCGGCGCTGGATGCAGCCGCAAGGACGACTCGCTGTGCCTGAGATGTTCGGTGCGTTGCTTGGGCCGTCGCCTCAAGCTTTGTGAGCGTCCTTCATTTCGCGTGTATACTTATGGGTTGCGGCTTTTGCTCCAGTCCCCAGCCGCCGTCGATCCGACGCGTCATTCAGACTCCGCTTTTCCAGCTCGTCTGTGACTGGCTCCGCGCAACGCGGCGACAGGCCTGCATCAATAAGAACTTGTCCGCGGACAGGTTTTAAAATCCATCATGTCATTCTCCAGCCTCGGCTTGTCCGAGCCGCTCGTTCGCGCCGTTGCGGACGCCGGTTATACACAACCTACTCCGATTCAACTCGAAGCCATCCCTGCTGTACTCGCGGGCGGCGACCTGCTCGCTGGCGCCCAGACCGGCACCGGCAAGACGGCCGGGTTCGTGCTTCCGATTCTCGAACGCCTGCTTGCAAACCCGGTCACGCCAACACAAAGCGCGCGCCCCGCAGGCAAGCCCGCGGCGCGTCCGTTGCGTGTGTTGATCCTCACACCCACGCGCGAGCTGGCCGCACAGGTCGAGGCCAGCGTTCGCGTCTATGGCAAGCACGTCAAGCTGAAGTCCACCGCGATCTTCGGCGGCGTCGGCTTTCATCCGCAAGTGACCGCTTTGCGCAGTGGCGTCGATATTCTCGTCGCAACGCCAGGACGTCTGCTCGATCATCATCAGCAAAAAACGGTGGACTTCTCGAAGATCGAAATCCTGGTCCTCGATGAAGCCGATCGCATGCTCGACATGGGATTCATTCCCGACATCAAGCGCATCCTGGCTCTGTTGCCCGCGCAGACCAACGGCGTGCGCCGCCAGAACCTGCTGTTCTCGGCGACCTTCTCCGACGAGATCAAGACGCTTGCCGATCGTCTGCTCGATCATCCGAAGACGCTGCAAGTCGCCGCGCGCAATTCGACGGTCGAAGTGATCGCGCAAAAAGTACATCCGGTCGATCGCGACAAGAAGCGCGAGTTGCTCACGCATTTGATCCGCGAGAACAACTGGTCGCAGGTGCTGGTCTTCACGCGCACCAAGCACGGCGCCAACAAACTGGCCGAGCAGCTCGACAAGGACGGCATTCCTTCGCTTGCCATCCACGGCAACAAGAGTCAGGGCGCACGCACCGCTGCGCTGACGAAATTCAAGGCCAACAAGTTGCAGGTGCTGGTGGCGACCGACATCGCTGCGCGCGGCATCGACATCGATCAGTTGCCGCACGTCGTCAACTACGAGTTGCCCAACGTCGCGGAAGACTACGTGCATCGCATCGGCCGTACCGGCCGCGCCGGCAAGAGCGGCGAGGCGGTGTCGCTGGTGTGCGTCGATGAATACGGTCTGCTGCGCGACATCGAGCGCGTCGTCAAGCGCAGCCTGGCCAAGGAAGTGATCGCCGGATTCGAACCCGATCCGCGCGCGAAGCCCGAGCCGATCTTGCGTGCGCGAGCACCGATGCGCGGTCAGCCGTCGCGTTCCAACGGTTCCGCGAAAAAGAGTACTGCGTCGCATGGCGCGCCATCGCGTCCTTCGGGTTCGAAGCCGCTGGGCAAAGGCCCGCATGCGCATCACGGCAGCGCGCATCGAAGCGCATCGGCGCGGGGCGATCGTCCGACGACCAGTGCGTTGACCGGTTCGCGCGGTCGCTAGCGCTCTCGTCGTTCCCGCACACGCGGGAACCCGGCGTCTTTCGACGCACGGCACTGGGTTCCTTCCCCCGCTCTCGCGGGGATTACTGTAAAAGGATGCCGGGTTCATTGAGCGAGCGCCGCGAAAGTCGGTTCGAATGAATGGAGGCCGGCCGCGTAACGAGCGTCCACGGAGCGTCCGCAAAGCGCCCGCACCGCCATTACACTGCGCGCATGAGCTCGATCGATGACGAAACGACGCGCGCAGACGATGGGGCGGCGAAGGATCCTTCTTCATCCGCGCTGCATCCGTTCACGACGCTGACGCCCGAGCGCGTGCTCGATGCGCTCGAACGCGTGGGCTACCGCTGCGACGGTCGGCTGCTCGCGCTCAACAGTTACGAGAATCGTGTCTACCTGGTCGGGCTCGACGAGGATGCGCAGCGCGGCGCGCAGTGTGTCGTCAAGTTCTATCGGCCCGAGCGCTGGAGCGATCAGCAGATACTCGAAGAGCATCGCTTCGTCGATGAACTCGCCGCGCGCGAAATACCGGTGGTTCCCGCGCTCATCGACGCGTCGGGTGCGAGCTTGCATCGCGACGACGATTTTCGCTTCGCGGTGTTCGAGCGTCGCGGCGGCCGCGCCCCCGAGCTCGAAAGCCGCTCGACACGCGAGTGGCTGGGCCGCTTCATCGGGCGCATTCATGCGGTCGGCGGCACGGCGGCGTTCGTGCATCGTCCCGCGGTCGACATCGAAAGCTTCGGCTTCGAGCCGCGACGATGGATCAGCGGGCATCGCATCGTGCCGGCTCCGCTCGATGCGGTGTGGACCAGCGTGGTCGATCAGGCATTGATCGCGGTGGCCGCGTGCGAAGCGCGCGCCGGCGCGTCGACGGTGCTTCGACTGCATGGCGATTGCCACCCGGGCAACATCCTCTGGACCGAAGGCGATGCGAGGCATGGCGGGACGCAACCCGGCGGTCCGCACTTCGTGGACTTCGACGACAGCCGCAGCGGACCCGCGTTGCAGGATCTGTGGATGCTGTTGTCGGGAACGCGCGACGAGATGACGCGCCAGCTCGCCGACATTCTCGACGGCTATCAACAATTTCGTGCGTTCGACACCCGCGAGCTTCATCGACTCGAAGCGCTGCGCACCTTGCGCATGATTCACTACAGCGCATGGCTCGCGCGGCGCTGGGACGATCCCGCCTTTCCGGCGGCCTTTCCATTTTTCGGCAGCGCGCGCTATTGGCAGGACCAGATACTCGCCCTGCGCGAGCAGGTCGCCGCGATGGACGAACCGCCGCTTGCGCCGTAGTGTCGTGCTCGGTGTCGTGCTCGGTGTCGTGCTCGGTGTCGTGCTCGGTGCCGTCGCAGCGTCGTGCGAAGATCGCGATTCGTTCGCAGCGTATCGATATGAAGACGCCATGGCATTCGATCTGATTGAAGGCAAGCCGCGCGACCTCGGGGGATTTTCGGTACGGCGCGTCTTGCCTTCGCTCGCGCATCGCGCGGTCGGTCCGTTCGTGTTCTTCGACCACCTCGGTCCGGCCGTGCTCGAGCCGGGCGAAGGCGTGCAAGTGCGCCCGCACCCGCACATCGGTCTGGCCACCGTGACGTTTCTGTTCGAAGGCGAACTGATGCATAGAGACAGTCTCGGGTCGGTGCAGGCGATACGACCGGGCGATGTGAACTGGATGACGAGCGGCCGCGGGATCGTGCATTCCGAACGCTCGCCGCGGGAATCGTTGCACCAGCCGCAAGCCATCCACGCGATCCAGAGTTGGGTCGCATTGCCGCTCGAACACGAGGACGGCGATCCGTCGTTCGCGCATCATCCGGCTGCAACTCTTCCGCGCTTCGAGGCGCCAGGCGTCGCGATGACCGTCATCGCGGGTCACGCGTTCGGTCATCGCTCGCCGGTCGCGGTCCTGGCGCCGACGCTCTACGTCGCCGCGCATTTCGAAGCAGGCAGTACGCTCACGCTGCCGAGCGAACACCAGGAGCGCGCGCTCTATCTGATCTCGGGAGACGTGAGCGCCGACGGCGTCAAGATCCCTTCGCAGACCATGGCGGTCTTCGAAGCCGGACGCGACGTTGTCATCACGGCATCGACATCCTCGACCGCCATGCTGCTCGGCGGCTCGAAACTTGACGCGCCCCGCGCGCTCGAATGGAATTTCGTCGCGAGCAGCCGTGAAGCGATCGCGGTCGCGCGCGAAGCATGGCAACGTTATCCCAGCGCGCTCTTCCCGCAGGTCCCCGGCGAAACCGAATTCATCCCCCTGCCCTCGGCGCCGCATCCGCCTTCGACACCCCTCTGAACCATGGACCCCTCATGAACACTCGCACGCCACTCATCGCCTGCCTTCTTTCGATCGCACTCGCAAGTCCACTCGTCGCCCGCGCACAGGAGCGCGATCGCCACATCGTTCTCACGGACGTCCTAAACGTCGATGCGACCGTGACCTCGGAGGTCGTCCCCGATCTCGCGGTCGTCACGCTCGCCGTGGTGCGCGAAGGTCCCGACGTCGCGCCGCTGACCAAGGAGGTCAACGAAACGCTGACCAAATCATTCGCCGACGCGAAGGCGGTGCCGGGCGTGATCGCGTCGAACGGCGGCTACAGCACCTTCCCGCGCTACGACAGTCGCGGCGGACAGAATACGCGCACCGGTTGGCAGGTCAGAGCCGAGATGATCATCAAGTCGAAAGACTTCAACGCCCTCGGCAACCTCGTCGGCAAGCTGTCGCAGACGATGCAGATCGCGGGGTCGAGCTTCGAGATCTCTCCGGACTTGCGCGCCCACGAAAACACGGCGCTGATCGAACGCGTCGCGCGCGCGTTTCAGGAGAGGGCCGCAGCCGCGACCAAGGCCTTCGGCTATGCCGGTTATTCGATCCGCGAGGTCACGTTGGGCAACGCGGGGCAATCGGGAAGCCCGCGGCCGATGTTCGTCGAGGGCGCGGTCTCGCGGGCCGCTAGCGCGCCGCCGATGCCGATCGAGTCGGGGCGGGTCACGTTGTCCCTGTCGGCCAACGGTTCGGTCCAGATGCGCAAGTAGCAAGGGATCGCCGGGCCGCAGGGGGGCCACGAACAGAGCCATGCGTTATTGCGCTCGCGCTTCGTCGGCGGACACGACGCCTTGTGCCTCGCTTTTTGCCGGCCATCGACTTGTGCTCGTAATGCGCAGGCCTGCGCGGCTAGACTCGTGGCCACACCACCCTCGATGGAAAGCGCAATGATCCCCGTTCAATTTTTGCCGCCCGCATGGCGCCTGTTGTCGCGAGCCTTCGAACCACGCGGAGCAAAGCGCAATCTCGTCTCCCTGTTGTTTGCGATCTGCGCGGGTCTCGCCGCCTCTGCCGCCAGCGCCGCGGACGCGGTCTCTGAATCGCGGCCCGTGGGCTCGTTCAAGACGGTGCGGCTGATCGGTTCGGCCGACCTGGTCTTGAAGCAGGGCGAGGTTGCCTCGCTGAGCGTCGAGGCAGACAAGGACCGGCTGCAGGACTTCAAGGTCGAAACCCGAGGCGATGAGCTGGTATTGCGCTACGAGCCCAGGCACTTCTCGTGGTGGAGTTCGGAAAAGAAGGGCCCGCGATTCCTGCTGACGGCCAAGACACTCGAGCGCATCAGCACGGCGGGCAGCGGCGACATCCGCGCCGAATCGTGGACCGCGCCCGGCGATTTCGAAATTGCGGTGGCCGGCTCGAGCGACGTCAGCATCGGCTCGCTGGCCGCGCGCAAGCTGCTCGTTCGCATCAGCGGCGCGGGCGACGTGAAGATCGCCGGGGGGGTCCTGGAGCAGAACATCAGCATCGCCGGCTCGGGCGACTATCGAGCCGGAGCGCTGCAAAGTGCGACCGCAACCATCTCGGTTGCCGGGTCGGGTGATGCAACTCTGTGGGCGCGCGACAACCTGTCGGTAAAAATCGCCGGCCGTGGGGACGTCAAGTATTATGGCAGGCCGTCGATAACAAAGTCGATAGCCGGATCGGGTTCGATCACGGGACTCGGCGACAAACCTTAGCGGCGCGGTCGAAAAGCGATTGAACGCCGCGCTTCGGACGTTCAATCGACCTGTACTCACGGATGAGTGCTTCGCGCCTCGCGACAAGTGGAATCGACCCCTTACCTCGGCAGAACGAGCGCGAGTCGCGTCCGGCATTGCAGGCGATAGATCGCGCCTGGCGCAACCAATACAGCGATCTGGGACAGGCAAAGGCGGCAGCGGCCGAGGCCGTCGCACTGGCTGAAGCAGCCGGCGACTTGCACGACCTCGCGCACGCCTATTTCCAGTCGGCTTACGCGGCGGTTCGGCTCGGCGCGCGCGACGACGCGGTTGCGGCGACCGCCAACGCCGTGCGGCTCTTCGCGCAACTGCAGGACGCACGAGGCATATGGCTCGCCCGAAGCGCCGAGGCGGTGTGCGCGCGCCTCGACGGCAAGGGTGAAGAGTCGATCGCCATGCTGCTCGAACTCGTCGAACATCCGCCTCGCGATGCGACCCCGACCGATTTCTTCGTGGCTCACGTCGCCCTTTCGCTCTGCTACCGCTTCATCGGTCTGCTCGAGCCGGCACTCATGTGGCACTTCCAGGCGGTCGATACCGCGCGCGACACCAACGACTCGCAGCTGCTCGCGTCGACGCTTTGCAATCTGGGCGGCTATCACGGCGACCTGCACAATCCCGAAGAAGGTTGCGGTCTGCTCGAACAGGGGCTGGCACTTGCTTCGGCCTGTGGCGCCGATCGCACGACGGTCATCATCGCGCTCAATCTCACGCAATGCTATGGGGCGTTGGGACGCCATGCCGAAGCCCTGGAGCTGGCCGAGCGATATCTGCCGGTGGAGCGCTACGCGCTCGCGATGGGCGGGCCCGAGCCGCAGATTACGCTGACGCTCGCGCTCGCCTATGCCAACGCCGGTCGCGCCGAGGATGCGCAGCGCACCTTCGAGCGCGTGCGCCCCCTGCTGGTTCGCGGCAAGCACGACGACGGTACGCCGCAGGTGTTCTGGAGCTGCGTCGAATCGCGCATCGCGCTGGTGACCCATCAACCGGCGCGCGCCGCGCAGATCGTAGCCGAAACGCTCGCAGCGCTCGACGAGAGCGCAGTCGACTCGCCCTCCGATCTGATGCAGTTGCATGCGACTGCGGCGGCAGCCTGCGAAATGATCGGCGACGATCGCCGCGCGCTGTTTCACGAACGGCGTCGCGCGGTCATTCGCGAACGCCTCGCACGAAACGGCGCCCACGTGGCAAGCCTGACCAACACCATCCGCCACGAACTCGATACCACCCGTGCAGAGCGCGATCGCATCGTGGCGCTGCACGCGGAACTCGAACGCGAGCACGACCGGCTGGCCGCACTCAACAGTGCATTGACCGCGCAGATCGCGGAGAACCTCCGTCTGCACGACGAATTGAAGGAACAGAGTTATCGCGACGCGCTGACGGGGCTCCACAATCGCCGCTATCTCTATGAACGCGGACCGCGGCTGCTTCAGGCAAGCCTGCTGCAGGCGACGCCGTTATGCCTGGCGATGATCGATCTCGATTATTTCAAACACCTCAACGACGTCCACGGTCATGTGGTCGGCGATCGTGTCCTGGTCGCGTTGGGCAAACTCGTGCGCGAGGGGCTGCGCGAGGGCGACATCGTGTGTCGCGTGGGCGGCGAGGAGTTCGCGATGATCCTGCCGAACAGCACGACCGCGATTGCGCACGATCGGCTCAAGCGCATGCTGGCCGGGTGCGCGCGCCTGCGGGCGGGCGAAGGCGAAGCCGAACTTCCGCCGGGCCTGAGCTTTTCGGCCGGCATCGTCGAAGCACCCGCGCATGGCGGCACGATCGATGCGTTGATGATCGCGGCTGACCGTCTGCTCTACAAAGCCAAACACAATGGGCGGGCCCGCATCGAAGTCGCGGGCGATCCGGTCAGGCCATTCCTGCCGCACATCTCACTGGCCGCGCGCGAGCCGATCGATCAGTAGGCCGGCAGCGACGAAACCGAAGGTCGCCGTCACCGCGACCGCGGACCCATATCCCGCGCAGTTGAGGCCGGCCCCGCCAGCGCCGGCCTGCGGCGCCAGCCCATCCATGTCGGCCGAGCGCTGGTCCGAATACACCGCCGTCACCCCGAAGGCCCGCTTGGGATTGCGCGGAAAATCGTGATGCGTCCGCAAGGCTTTGCGCACTTTCGCCAGCATCGCCTCGTGCTCGGTGTGCGCGAGGTCCGCGACCCGGACCCGGCTCGCGTCGGTGCGCCCGCCCGCGCCGCCGATGGTGATCAGGGGCGTCTGCTGCGCGTGGCAGTGCGCGATCAGCGCGGTCTTCGCGCGCACATGATCGATCGCGTCGATGACGCATGCGAAGCGGCCTGCCGGAATCAGCGCGGTGGCATTGCCCGCATCGATGAACTCCTCGACGGCCTCGACCACGCATTGCGGGTTGATATCGGCGATGCGGCGCGCCATGGCGCCGACCTTGGCGGCGCCCAGCGTACTGTCGAGCGCGTGGATCTGCCGGTTGATGTTCGATTCCGCGACGTGGTCGAGATCGATCAGGGTCAACCAGCCGATGCCGCTTCGGGCGCACGCTTCCGCGACCCACGATCCGACTCCGCCGAGACCGACGATGGCCACGCGCGACGCACGCAGGCGCGCGAGGCCGTCCGCGCCGTAGAGCCGCGCGATGCCGCCGAAGCGGCGATCGAAGTCGATCGCGGAATCCGCGTCATCGGGAAGAAGCTTCATTGCGTTGATCGGTGAATGAGTTGCCTCATGATCGCATCGCGGGGATCGTAACCATGTTGCTCGTCGTCTTCCCCGCGAAGGCCGGGACCAGGGGCGCCGTCTTCCCGGCGAAGGCCGGGACCCAAGTTCCACGTATGCGCGTGACAATATGCAACTTGGACCCCGGCCTTCGCCGGGGCGACGGGTTTCCTTCGATTGGCCCCCGGCCTGCGTCGGGGCAGGCTCTGCTGGGACGACGAGGTTGATGCCATCGTGAATTCGCGATTCGATTTCGAAGCTGCGACGTCAGGCTCGGCCGGTGCGCCCTACCGGACGCTCGACGACAACGAGCGCGAGGCGTCGCTGCTCGACACGCTCACCCACTGGAATCGCAACGACCCGGTGTGGGTGTTCGGATACGGCTCGCTGATCTGGCGACCCGAGTTCGCTTTCGATGCCAATGTGCGCGGGCTGGTGTACGGCTATCACCGCAGCCTTTGCCTGTGGTCCAGGGTCTATCGCGGCACGCCCGAAAAGCCCGGCCTGGTGCTCGGACTCGAGCCAGGCGGCAGCGTCCATGGCGTGGCTTTTCGCATCCCCGCGGCGATTGCGCATCGCGAGCTGCGCGCGCTCTGGGCGCGCGAACTCGTCACCGGCTCCTACCTCCCGCGCTGGCTCGAGGTGCGCCTGGGCGCCGACGGTAGCGAGCGCGTGCGCGCCATCAGCTTCGTGATGAACCGCACCGCCGAAGGCTATGCCGGAGAACTCGACCGCAGCCTGCTTCTGGAGACGGTATGCAATGCGAGCGGGCGCAACGGGACTTGCGCCGAATACGTGCTCTCGACCGTGCAGAGCCTTGCCGAGTACGACATCCACGATCGGCACCTCGCGAAACTGGCCGAAGAAGTCGGCGTGAAGATCACGTTGCCTGCGTCATGAAAAAACGCCGCTCCTGTGGGAGCGGCGTCGATCACTGCGTGGCCATGGTTTGCAGGTCCCGCGATCACTTGATCGCGAGGCGCTTGGGCTGCACGACTTCCTTCTTGGGCAGCGTCAACGTCAACACGCCGTTCTCGTAAGCCGCTTCGGCGCGGTCTTCAGCCACCTCGACCGGCAGCGTGAAGTTGCGGGCCCACGAACGCGTGGCGCGATTGCTCACGAGAACGCGCTCGCCTTCGACCGCCTGTTCGCTCGCGTTGACCTCGGTCGTCGCAGCGGCCTGCGCAGCGGCCTTGACCCGCACCACGGCGCCATCGATCTGCACGTCGATGTCTTGCTTGGCGACGCCGGGAATTTCGATGCGCGCTTCGAAGCGGTCGTCTTTTTCGATCACGTCGAAACGTGCCGCGAGAGTCGCAGCCGCGGCATCGCTGGCGAGGGCCTGGCGTGCGTTGACGAACAATCCATCGAGCACGTCGTTGAACAGGGTGTTGCCATTGAGAACGCGAGAGTGCGGAAGCACGCGGCTCGCGCGATTGAGGGTCAGGTACATGGAGTTACTCCTTCGATGGTGGTCGCGGAAATGCCGCATGAAGCCAACATGGGAAGGACTGCCGCCGATTTCAAGATCTTGAAATTCGCGAGGGCGCCTCAACAGCGATGCCTGCCCGAAACGACGCCGCGATGATTTCCATCGTCCGCTCGGTCGCGCCCCGATGCGCGGCGGCGAAGGCGATGCCTGCGTCGGCCATGCGGCGCTGGCGCGCGCCATCGCATGCGATCGTCAGCGCCTCTTCGAGCAATGCATCGAAATCGGCGACGCGAATCGCGGCGCCGGCGCGCACCGCTTCGTCGCTGGTGTCGGAGAAATTGAAGGTATGCGGTCCGATCAGGACCGGGCATCCCGCAGCGGCTGCTTCGATCAGGTTCTGTCCGCCGAGCGGCACGAGGCTGCCGCCGACGTAAGCAACCTCGGCGACGAGGTAGTACGCGAACAGTTCGCCCATCGAGTCGCCGATCCATATCTGCGTGTCGGCAGCGACCGGCCGTTCATCACTGCGTCGCTGCGCGACCAGGCCGCGCGCCGATGCCAGCGTCGAGACTTCGTCGAATCGTTGCGGATGACGCGGGACGACCACGAGTAGCGGCGCGGTTCTCGCAATGCGAGTGTCCGCGTACCAAGCGTGTCTCAACCATGCGTCGAAGATCGCGGCCTCTTCGCCCTCGCGCGTGCTCGCGAACAAGAGTATCGATCGCGGCCCCGAGCCGCCGCTCGCGATGCGCTCGCGAAAACGCATCGCGAGTTCGCGTTGCGCGACCGGCACGTCGATATCGAATTTCAGGTTGCCGACGAGAACGATGGGAGGGACGTTCACGTCGCCGGTCAACGCCGCGAAGCGCGTCGCATCGTCGTCGCCCTGCGCGAGGATGCGCGCGAAGCCGCGCGCTGCAGGCCGCATCAATGAGCGCCAGCGCATCGCCTGGCGCAGCGACTTCTCCGACAAACGTCCGTTGACGAGCAGCATGGGTACGCCCGCATCGCCCGCCGCGGCCATCAGGTTCGGCCAGATCTCGGTCTCCATCACGATGCCGATGGCCGGCCGCCAGTGATGAAGAAAATGCGCGACCGCGAATCGATAGTCGTACGCGAGGTAAGCATGCGAGACCTCGTTGCCGAACAGCTCGATCGCCGCGTCGCGCCCGGTCGGCGTCATGTGCGTGACGAGCAACGGCAGCTCGGGATAACGCGCGCGCAATGCAAGAACCAGCGGCGCCGCGGCGCGCGTCTCGCCGACCGACACGGCGTGGATCCACGCGCACGGCCCGGTCGGCTGCGCACGATAGCGTCCGAGGAAGCGCTCGCCCCAACCGCTTCGATACGCGGGCTGCCTTCGCGAACGCCACAACAGATACGCCGCAATCGCCGGTGTCGCGACCGACCACAGCGCCGTATAGACCAGTCTCGACACGCGTTCGCGCCATGAACCGATGAGCAATGGGGCGGGCGATGCGGGGGGCGAAGAAAACGCACTCATGGCGCGCGCTGACGGCGCGGTCGCGCGATGCGAAAGACCGCGGCTTCCTTCTCCACCAGCGCCGCGCTCGTGCCGCCGGCAACCAGGTGCAGACGTTCGAGCGCTTCGACGACCGCCGAGACCGCTGGCTGCGCGCCGAGCTCGCCGTAGCTGCCCAGGTTGACCGCATGGGGCGACCAGTAAGGCGCGTAGCGCCAGCGCGGGGTCGCGCCGAACAGCCCCACGGTCGGCGCATCGAGCGCGGCGGCGAGATGCAACAGTCCGGTGTCCACGCCGACCACGACGCGCGCGCCGGCCAGCAGCGCTGCGGCTTCAGGCAACGGCATCGCGGGCGCAACGATAGCTCGCAGCGATTCATCACCCATCAGGACGTTGGCCTTGTGCGCAAGAACTTCCGCGGCCGCGCGCTCGCCCGCATTGCCCGACGGCAACACCGCTGCGATGCCCGCCGCGCACAGGATCCCGATCAGTTCCACCCATCGCTCGGCAGGCCACGCCTTCTCGGGGCGCGCGGTGGCATGCAACAACACGGCATAGGGCGCTGCGCCGCGCGCGTCGCCATTGATCGAATCCGAAGCCTCGACACTGGCTCGCGGCAGCCAATCGAAATGCGCGAGCGGAACGTCGATCTCGAAGCGCGGCAACCCGAGATCCTTGCCCGCATAGCCGAAGGTCGCCGCCGCGAGCTTGCGCATGCGCTCGATCGCGTGCAGGCGCTGGTCGACGCCATATCCCCGGTCGTAGAACAGTCGTGCGATCGGTTCGCGCGCAAGCGCGAACGAGAACCCGACGCGAACGCCATGCGCGTTCAGGCGTGCGCGTCGTGCGATCAAGGCACTCTTCAACAGCCCTTGCGTATCGAGAACGACGTCGTATTTTTCAGCGCGCAAGTGGGCAAGAAATTCACGGCGCTCGGCGCGCGCGTTCGCGTCGCCGTGCTGTTGCCGCCAACGCCGCAGCGCGATCGGGATGACGCGCGTGACGCCACGCGTCATGCGAACCAGATCCACATAGGCTTCTTCGACGACCCAATCGATCACGAACTCCGGACGCTCGCTGCGCATGTCGGCGATCACCGGCAGGTTGTGAACGATGTCGCCCATCGAACTGGTCTTGATGATAAGGACGCGCGTCATCTGCCTCTTGAAGTGATCGTTGGTCGCTCGTGTTCGCGGCGCCTGTCGAACTGCGACCGGCATCAATACCCGCATCGAGACCGCCTGCCTGCCTGTGGGCAGATGTTGTATGACACAATTCGGGCCGCCTGGCGATTTGCGTCGAAGAATTCTACAGAGAGGCTTCGATGCGAGCGGCCTGAGTCGGGCCCTCTTCCATTCAGCGACGCCTCGCCCACCCTTCATTCACGCACGGTACGACCGCCGATGCCCGACGCCTCGCAGCCCTTGTCGGCCGTGCTGATCACCTACAACACCGGCGAACAGCTCGCGCCCTGCCTTCGTTCCCTGGCGTTCGCCGATGAGATCGTCGTCGTCGATTCGGGCAGCGACGATGCGACGCGCGACGTGGCGCGGCAACACGGCGCGCGCGTGATCGAGGAGGCGTGGCGCGGCTTCGGCCCGCAAAAACGTTTCGCCGTTTCGCAGGCGCGCCACGATTGGGTGTTGTGCATCGACGCCGATGAAGAGGTCTCCCCCGCGCTTGCCCAAGCGATTGCCACCACGCTCACGAGTCCGCAACGCGCCGCATGGCGCATGCCGCGCTCGAACCGCTTCATGGGCCGCTACCTGCGACACGGCGAAGGGTTTCCCGACTGGAGCCTGCGTCTGTTCGATCGACGTCATGCGCAGTGGAGCGACGACGCCGTACACGAGAAGGTCGTCAGCAACGGCCCCGTGGGACGTCTGCCCGAGAGCGCGGTCTTGATGCATCACTCGGCCGAAAGCCTGGCGAGCTATCTCGACAAACAGAATCGCTATACGAGTCTTCAGGCCGAAGCGCTGTATCGCGCCGGCGCCCGCGCGGACGTCTGGCAACTGCTGCTGTCGCCCGCGCTGCGCTTCATCAAGTTCTATGTCGTGCGGCTCGGCTTTCTCGACGGGCTTCCGGGTCTGGTTCACATCGCGATCGGTTGCTTCAACAGCTTTGCGAAATATGCAAAGTTGCGCGCGATGCAGATCGAAGCGCAGGTCCACGCGCACATCGATACGCACATCGACGCGCACATCGACGCGCACATCGACGCGCACATCGATACAAAGTCCGCACCGCGTTCGCTCGAAGCCGATGCGAACGATCGCCATCAGCTTGGAGAGCCGCGTTGAATGTTCTCGTCACCGGCTGCGCCGGCTTCATCGGTTTCTTCGCGTCGCAAAAGCTGCTCGCGCGCGGCGATCGCGTGGTCGGCATCGACAATCTCAACGACTACTACGACGTGCGCCTGAAGAAGGATCGATTGGTCCAGCTTAAGGCGAAGCAACATTTTAGATTCGAGCAAACCGACATCGCCGGTTCCGATGCGATCACGCATCTGTTCGAGCACGAGCGCTTCGATGCGGTCCTGCATCTCGCGGCGCAAGCCGGCGTGCGCTACTCGCTCATCAATCCCGCGGCTTACACGCACAGCAACCTCGACGGCTTCGCCAACGTGATCGAAGCGTGTCGACGCAACGACGTGAAGCATCTCGTGTACGCGAGCTCGTCGTCGGTGTACGGAGGCAACCGCAAGCTGCCTTTCGTCGAGACCGACGCCGTGGACCATCCGGTGAGCTTTTATGCAGCGACCAAGAGGGCCAACGAATTGACGGCGCACAGCTACAGCCATCTGTTCGGATTGCCCACTACGGGTCTGCGCTACTTCACCGTGTACGGCCCGTGGGGCCGGCCCGACATGAGCCCGATGCTGTTCGCGCGCGCGATCATGGAAGGCCGAGCTATCGAGGTCTTCAACCATGGCGACATGACGCGCGATTTCACCTACGTCGACGACATCGTCGAAGGCACGATCCGCGTGCTCGACCGTCCGGCTGCCCCCGACCTTTCATTCGATTCACACGCACCGGATGCCGCGACCAGCAATGCGCCCTGGCGCATCTACAACATCGGCAATCATCAGTCGGTGAATTTGCTGGCGTACATCGAGACGCTCGAACGCATGCTCGGCAAGACCACCGAAAAAATCATGCGGCCGATGCAGGATGGCGATGTGAAGGACACCTATGCGGATACGACGCGGTTGCAAGCAGCCGTGGGGTTCGCGCCATCGACGCCGCTGGAGGAAGGCCTTGCCCGGTTTGCGGCGTGGTTCAGGAGATATTACGGGGTTTAGGGCATTAACCAACTTGCCTAATATAACCAACTAGGTTATTGTGCGGCGTGGAAAAGAGTACGCCCCACTGCAAGTTGTCAGTCGTGAAAGCCATGATCACGGCAGGCAAGGTGCGCTCAACCTTCTCGGCGCTGTCTGGTGGCGCTGCATTGGGATTCGACTTCGAGGGGATCGTCAACGTCGTCCTGAAACTAATCCCAAGGGACTTTTACAAGAGCATGGCGACGCACGCCGACCACCGTGTTTGGCAGGATGTGTACCGCCCTGTCACTTCCGCTGGAGAGGTCTACCTCAAACTCACAATCATCGATGACGTACTCATCGTGTCGTTCAAGGAGCTATGAACATGAAATGCCCCTCTTGTGCCGCGGCGAAACTGGTACATGACACCCGCGACATGCCGTACACCTACAAAGGCGAGTCGACCGTCATTCCAGCGGTCCACGGCAATTTCTGCCCTGCATGCAGTGAAATGGTTCTTGATATGAGCGAATCGGTGCGAACCAGTACATTGATGCTGGAATTCAACAAGCAGGTGAATGCGGCGTTGGTCGATCCGGGCTTCATTGCGCATGTGCGCAAGAAACTTGCTCTCGATCAGCGGGAAGCCGCCGAGATTTTTGGCGGCGGGGTCAACGCGTTCTCGCGCTACGAGAACGGCAAGACCAAGCCACCTTTGGCGCTAGTCAAATTACTCAAGGTGCTCGATCGCCATCCGGATCTGTTGGCGGAAATCAAAGCCGCATGAAACGGAGAAGCACATGAGCGAACGCAAACATGCCGCTTCGATTCCTCACGGCGAAGTGACCATTGCAGAACTGCGGCTGATCGCTCCTTTGCGCTCGAGTACCTGAAATCAGCTCTGGAGGAACTGGACGATCCACAACATCGTGCCGTCGGTCTGCTCTCCCTGCGCGACGTGGCCGAGGCCTATGGCCCGCCGGGCTTGGCACCTCAAAACGGCAACGACGCCCCCGGCTTGACGTTCTGAAGCACGCGCCGAAAGTCCATCTGAATCCGCGCGAGCCCTTCCTCGGTATCCGACTCGAAGCGCAGCACGATCACCGGCGTCGTGTTCGACGACCGCGCGAGGCCGAAGCCGTCGGCATACTCGACACGCAAGCCATCGATCATCGAGACCGACTCGGCGCCTTCGAACTTCGCCTCCTTCTGCAGCCGATCGATCAGCGCGAAATTTTCGCCTTCGGCCAATTTCCACTGCAACTCGGGCGTCGAGACCGCGTCGGGCAATGCGTTCAGGAGATCGGAGGGATTCTTGCCGGCCGCCTTGGCCTTCGTGAGAATCTCGATCAGACGCGCCCCCGCATACATGCCGTCGTCGAAGCCATACCAGCGGTCCTTGAAGAAGATGTGGCCGCTCATCTCGCCCCCGAGCGGCGCCCCGGTCTCCTTCAACTTGGCCTTGATCAGCGAGTGCCCGGTCTTCCACATCAGCGCGCGACCGCCGCGCTCCTCGACCCAGGGCGCGACGTTGCGCGTGCATTTCACGTCGTAGATGATCTCGCCGCCGGGATGACGCGTCAGCACGTCTTCGGCGAAGAGCATCAACTGGCGATCGGGATAGATGATCTGCCCATCCTTCGTCACCACACCGAGGCGATCGCCGTCGCCGTCGAACGCGAGACCGATCTCGCTATCGGTGCTCGCGAGATGACGAATGAGGTCTTCGAGATTCTCGGGATGCGCCGGGTCGGGATGGTGATTGGGGAAAGTGCCATCGACTTCACAGAATAATTCGACGACCTCGCATCCCATCTTTCGATAGAGCGTGGGAGCGAACGCGCCTGCCACGCCATTGCCGCAATCGACCGCGATCCTGAGCGGCGACGACATCTTCACGTCGCCGACGATGCGCGCGTAGTAGGCCTCGCCGATGTCGTGCGTCGAGTACGAGCCCGAGCCGCTCTCGAAGCGGGCATCGACGATGCGCCGGTAAAGCGCCTGGATGCGCTCGCCGTAAATGGCGTCGCCCGCGACGACCATCTTCAGGCCGTTGTACTCGGGCGGGTTGTGGCTACCGGTCACCATCAAGCCGCACTGCGTGCCGAGCTCGACGGCCGCGAAATAAACCATCGGCGTCGCGACCATGCCTAGGTCGATCACGTCGAGACCCGTCGACTGGATGCCTTCAGCGAGAGCCCTGGCGAATTCCGGCCCCGATAGACGGCCGTCGCGGCCGATGACGAAGGCTTTCTGTCCCAGGACCCTCGCCTCGGATGCCACCGCACGGCCGACGTCCCTCACCACTTCCGCGGTCAATGTACGGCCGACGATGCCGCGTATGTCATAGGCTTTGAAGATGGATTGTTCAATCATGCGAGGGGGATTTGTGCCAAATTGTTGCAGTACGGAAAACGCCAGCCGCGTTTGGTAGAATGCGGGGCGTAGTTTATCAGCGCCACCAATATCTCCTGCCCACGCCGAGCCGCGGCCGACTGCCACAGTAGCAGGATGTTTGACACCTCAAATACTTTGTTCGGGTGCCCTGCCGAACACACGATCAACATGATTGAACAAAAAATCCTCGTCACGGGGGGAGCGGGTTTCATCGGTTCCAACTTCGTTCTCGACTGGTTGGCCTTGGGGAAGAGTCCGGTCGTCAACGTCGATAAATTTACCTACGCGGGCAATGCAGAGAACCTGGCGCGCGAAGCCGGCAATCCCGGGCACATCCTGATTCGCGCCGATATCTGCGACAAGACCGCCATGACCGGTCTGCTGGAAGAGCATCGACCTTCCGCAATCGTCCACTTCGCCGCCGAAAGCCACGTCGACCGATCGATCGTCGGACCCGGTGCATTCATCGAAACCAATGTGGTCGGCACATTTACCTTGTTGGAGGCCGCGCGTGCCTATTGGAGCAAACTCGGCCCCGACGAACGCGATCGGTTTCGATTTCTGCACGTCTCGACCGACGAAGTCTATGGCTCGCTCGGCAAGGGCGACGCGCCTTTCTCGGAGACCACCGCTTACGCTCCGAACAGTCCTTATTCCGCCTCGAAAGCCGGATCGGACCATTTGGTGCGCGCCTATCACCATACGTATGGATTGCCGGTAGTAACCACCAATTGCTCGAATAACTACGGCCCCTATCAGTTTCCCGAAAAACTGATTCCCCTGATGATCTCCAACGCGATCGAAGGGAAGGCTTTGCCGGTTTATGGCGATGGCAAGAATGTGCGCGACTGGTTATATGTCGGCGATCACTGCGTTGCAATTCGACAAGTCCTGGCCGATGGCGAACCCGGCCAGGTTTACAACATCGGCGGGTGGAACGAAAAAACGAATCTCGAAGTGATCGAAACTCTTTGCATGCATCTCGATGCCTTGCGTCCGAAATCATCCGGCCGCTATGTCGATCAGATTCAATATGTCAAGGACAGACCGGGCCACGATCGTCGCTACGCGATCAATGCAGGCAAGATCGAACGCGAACTCGGCTGGAGACCCGAAGAAACCTTCGAGACGGGCCTGGAAAAAACAATTCGCTGGTATCTGGACAATCCAGAATGGATCGCACACATCAAGAATGGCAATTATCGCGACTGGATTTCCACACAATATGGCGCCGAGGTGATCGGATGAGTGCGGTTCAACGCAAGGGAATCATTCTCGCCGGGGGTTCCGGAACGCGGCTTTATCCGATCACGCGTTCGGTATCCAAGCAGCTGCTTCCGGTCTATGACAAGCCGATGATTTATTACCCGCTCAGCGCGCTGATGCTCGCGGGTATTCGGGACATATTGATTATTTCCACGCCGCAGGACACGCCGCGTTTTCGCGAGCTCCTCGAAGATGGCTCGCAATGGGGATTGCGACTCGAATATGCGATTCAGCCTTCACCTGACGGCCTTGCGCAGGCGTTCATCATCGGTCGTGAATATCTGGACGGCAGCCCATCCGCATTGATACTCGGAGACAACATCTTTCACGGTCACGACCTCGCCCTGCATTTGCAGCGAGCCAATGCCTCGACCAGCGGAGCAACCGTATTCGCCTATCACGTGCAGGACCCCGAGCGTTACGGCGTGGTCGACTTCGATGAGCGTGGCCGGGCGTTGAGCCTCGAAGAAAAGCCGAAGGCGCCGAAATCCAATTACGCGGTGACCGGACTCTACTTTTACGACGAGCGCGTTGTCGATTTTGCAGCATCGCTCAAACCTTCCGCGCGCGGTGAATTGGAAATTACCGATCTCAATCGCGTCTATCTCGAGAGGGGCGCACTTGAAGTCGAGACGCTGGGGCGAGGATTTACCTGGCTCGATACCGGCACCCACGAGTCGCTGCTCGAGGCGGCCCAGTTCATCCATACGATCGAGAAACGGCAAGGTCTCAAAGTTGCGTGCCTCGAAGAAATCGCCTATCACATGGGTTACGTCGATTCATCGCAGATTCGGCGTCTCGCCGCACCATTGCTCAAGAACGAATACGGCCAGTATTTGATGCGAATGCTGGAAACCATTCCCTCTCCGCGCATCGTGCTCGGTGTCGCCGCATGAAGGTCAGTCCAACCGCGCTCCCCGAGGTCCTGCTCATCGAACCCAAGGTGTTCGGCGACGATCGCGGGTTTTTCTTTGAAAGCTTCAATCAGCGCGCATTCGAAAGTGCGATTGGTCGTACGATTTCGTTCGTGCAGGACAATCACTCGCGCTCCGGCCAGGGTGTCTTGCGGGGACTGCACTATCAGATCCAGGACACGCAGGGGAAACTGGTTCGCGTGGTGCGCGGCGCCGTATTCGACATCGCCGTTGATCTGCGTCGCAGTTCGCCCAACTTCGGGCGATGGGCGGGAGTCGAATTGAGCGAGAAAGACCATCGCCAATTGTGGATTCCCGAAGGATTCGGTCATGGCTTTCTGGTCCTGTCCGAGAGCGCCGATTTTCTTTACAAGACCACGGACTATTGGGTGCCGGCGTATGAGCGCTGCATTGCCTGGAATGACCCGACGCTCGCGATTGAATGGCCTGTTTCGGGTCCTCCGATTGTGTCGGCAAAGGATCAGTGCGGCGTTCTTTTTGCCGACGCGGAAGTATTCGCGTAATGCGTATATTGCTTTTCGGAACGAGTGGACAAGTCGGCTGGGAGTTGAGACGCGCGTTGTTGCCACTCGGTGAGGTGATAGCGATTTCGCGCCAGCAGGCCGATTTCAATCAGCCCGAATCATTGCGTCGGTGCTTCGAAAACGTCAATCCGGCTCTGGTCGTCAATGCCGTTGCGTATACCGCGGTCGATCTTGCGGAAAGCGAACCAGACGTGGCCGAATGCGTCAATGCGGCGGCGGTCGCAGTGCTCGCCGATGAAGCGTCGAAATGCGGCGCGCTGCTGATCCATTACTCCACCGACTACGTATTCGACGGCGAATCCGCAAATCCCTATGTCGAAAGCGACATTCCCAATCCGCAAGGCGCGTACGGCCGAACCAAGCGCGCGGGCGAACTCGCCGTCGAAAAGTCCCCGGGCGATTTTCTGATCTTGCGCACGAGTTGGGTTTACGCCACGCGTGGAAAGAATTTTGTGCGCACGATGCTCAAGCTCGCCGCCGAACGCGACCACCTGCGCGTGGTTGCCGACCAGCACGGCGCGCCGACGTCGGCGCGCCTGATTGCCGATTGCACTGCGCAGATCGCAGCGAGCGCAGTCCGTGAACGTGCCGAGGGCCGCTTCAAGTCCGCGATACTGCATTTGACCGCTTCTGGCGCAACCACGTGGCACGGCCTCGCTATGCGCGTCATCGACGCTGCGCGTCGTCATGATGGCGCGATGGTTCGGGTCAACAACGTGGAGCCGATTGCCACCTCCCAATACCCCACCCCGGCGAAGCGCCCGATGAACTCGCGTCTCGATACCACGCAGCTACGAGAACGCTTTCACCTGCATCTGCCCGATTGGACGGTGGGCGTCGACCTGTGCCTCGAAGAATTGCTGCAACCGTGAATCCGAACCTTGCACCCGCGACATCGCCGGTGGCGCTAGGCGCAAGCGTCTGGTCGCATCGACCGCTGATATGGCAATTGGTGAAGCGCGAGATTCTCGGGCGTTACCGCGGTTCGATCTTCGGTCTGGCGTGGTCGTTTTTCAATCCGATACTGATGCTCGTTGTATATACGTTCGTATTCAGCGTGATATTCGAGGCGAAATGGGGTCAGGTTCGAAACGGCAGTCGCACCGATTTCGCAATGCTGCTCTTTATCGGACTCATCGTTCACGGTTTTTTTGCCGAATGCCTGAATCGGGCGCCGTCCTTGATTCTTCAAAACGTCAATTTTGTAAAGAAGGTCGTTTTCCCGCTGGAAATTCTGCCGCTGGTCGTCATGGGATCGGCGCTTTTTCACACCATGATCAGCTTTCTCGTATTGATCGTTGCGCTGCTGATTTCTCGCGGCAGCCTCCCGATCACTGTGTGGTACGCGCCGTTGATCTTTTTTCCGCTCCTGCTCGCGGCCGCCGGTTTCTCATGGTTTCTCGCATCGCTGGGCGTGTTCGCGCGCGATGTGAGCCAGATCATCGGCATCGCGACGTCCGTCCTGCTGTTTCTTTCGCCGGTTTTTTATCCCATATCGGCCGTACCCGAGGCATTCAGGTCCTTGCTGCTGGCCAATCCGCTGACGTTCATCATCGAGCAGTCGCGTGCGGTCGTGTTTTTTGGTTTCGGACCCGATTGGCTCGGGATGCTGGTCTATCTGATTTTCAGCGTTCTGATTGCGTGGCTGGGATTTGCCTGGTTCCAGAAAACGCGAAAGGGTTTTGCTGATGTCGTCTGAAAGAACGTCGATTCGCGTTCAGAACCTCTCGAAGTGCTATCAGGTCTACGAGCACCCGCGAGATCGCCTCAAGCAATTCATATTGCCGCGACTTCGTCGCACGGTCGCACTGAAGCCACGCCAGTACTTTCGATCGTTCTGGGCATTGCAAGACTTTTCGCTGGACGTGAAGGCCGGGGAAACAGTGGGCATCATCGGCCGCAACGGATCCGGCAAGTCGACGTTGTTGCAACTGGTGTGCGGTACTGCGACGCCTTCAGGCGGATCGATCGAAGTCGAGGGCCGGGTCGCGGCACTGCTCGAATTGGGAGCCGGCTTCAATCCTGAATTTACCGGTCGCGAGAATGTCATGCTCAATGCGTCGGTGCTCGGCATCGAGCACAACGCAATCGCCGAAAAATTCAACGACATCGCCGCTTTCGCCGATATCGGCGAATTCATCGATCAACCGGTCAAGACCTATTCGAGCGGCATGCTGGTTCGCCTCGCGTTCGCCGTCGCCATTCATGTCGAACCTCGCGTCCTGATCGTCGATGAAGCGCTCAGCGTCGGTGATTTCGCATTCCAGAATAAATGCGTGCAGCGCCTGCGCCAAATGCGCGATGCCGGCGTGACGCTGCTGTTCGTTTCTCACGATCTCAATACCGTGCAAACGATTTGCGATCGCGTCATTTGGCTCGACAAGGGCGCGATCGTGGCGATCGGAAACCCGGTCGAGGTGTGCCAGGAATATCAGGTCTCGATGATGGGCGGCGACGGAAGTCACGCCGCAGGCAACGAGATCATCAGTCAGCAGAGTACCGGCATGGCGCGCTTCGTCGATCTGCGCGTTGCCGATCTCTCATCGCGAAAGTCTGACGGCGCATTCAATCTAGGCGATTCGATTCGCTTTCGATTTGCGATCGAGGCAATGGCGCGCCTGGATGCGGTGGTATTCGCAGTCAGCATTTATCGCGCCGACGGCGATTGGGTGATCGGCCAAACCAGTCGAGAGGACGGCGTGGTCTGGAACAGCGTCGAGGCCGGAGAGCGCCTGACCGGCACGTTGTTGCTCAAACCGCTTTGCCTGGTGCCCGGCGATTATTTCGCAGCCTTCGGCGCGTATTCGACCGACCTCGCACTCTGCTTCGCTCTTTCGGATCTGACGGTGCGATTTTCCGTGCGCGCGCCGTATCCCACCTGGGGTCGCTTCGCGCATCCGGCCGTGTGGAGCGCCACTTGACCATGAGCGATACGGCTGCGGCACCGATCCGTCAGCTCGACGGATTGGAGCGCATGCGCTCGCCCGCGGTCTCGATCAACAGCCACCACTACATCTCGCTGTCGCTGTTGAATCGCTGGGTAGAAGAGGTCGCCGTTCCCGCGGCACACGGAGAGATGCTCGACTACGGATGCGGCGGCCAGCCTTATCGCGCGTTGTTCGAAACGCGCGTGAGCCGCTACGTCGGCGCCGACGTTTCATTGGCCCGTGGGATCGTTCCCGACGTGTTGTTCGAGCCGGGCAAGCAGGTTCCGCTTGCCGACCAAAGCTTCGATACCATCGCCTCGACCCAAGTGCTCGAGCATGTTGCCGATCCACATGTCTATTTGAGTGAATGCGACAGATTGCTTCGGTCGCGCGGAACTCTTTTGATCAGCGTGCCCATGCAGTGGCGACACCATGAAGTGCCTTTCGACTACTGGCGTTTCACGCGCTATGGGCTGATCAATCTTCTCGAGTCGCACCGCTTCGAGATCGAGTCGATCGTTTCGTGCGGGGGCACCTTTGCCTTGCTCGGCCAGATCCTGACGAGCCATCTCGACGAGCATGGGTTCAGAAAGCAGTGGGCCATTCGCCTGATCAACCGCGTCGCTTTATGGCTCGATCGACGCCATCCGGATTCGGAAGAAACGCTGCTCTGGATGTGTGTCGCGCGCAAGGTCCCCGCGTCATGAACAAGAAAAAAAACAGCGTTCAATCTGCGCAACCACCGTCGGCGCCGATTTGCCCGGTCTCGCGTTCTCGCGCAGTCGTCCCGCTCTGCGAAGTGGGCGGCTATCAGGTGTGGCGTTGCCCCGAGTCGGCGACCGATTTTGTCTGGCCGATTCCGACTGATGCGCAGTTGAAGCAGTACTACGACCGAAAGGATTGGTTCGAGGGCGGCGAGGTCGGTGGCTATGCCGATTACGATAGCCAGACGGAGTTCTCGCTTCCGATGGTCGAGGAAATCCTGGACTCGTTTGCCGGCGATGGCGTCGTGCGCTATGTGCTCGACGTCGGATGCGGCTACGGCACGCACCTCGCGTTGGCGGCCAAGCGCGGCTGGAAATGTTTCGGCGTCGAACTGTCGAATCACGCGCGCCAGACCGCCATCGAGCGGCACGGCGACACCATTCACATCGCCGAGCGCATCGACGAGTTGGTGCCCCATCAATTCGATCTGGTTCTGATGCTCGATGTCGTCGAGCACGTGGGAAATCCTTATGAATTTCTCTTCGGCCTTTTCAATCGCGGCCTGATCGGTCCGCAAACCCGACTCGTCATCTCCACGCCCAACGCGCGCTCGAATGACGCGGTTGTGGCGCCTGCCGCATGGGCTTATCGTCATCCGCCGTCGCATCTGGTCTATTACTCCGCGCGCTCTCTCAAGCGACTCCTGGAAACGCTGCTGTTCGAAAACGTGAGCGTTGTGGGGACGAGTCCCCTGCGTGATCAAGCGCAGCATCACTACGAAGACGAAACCCTCGGCGCGGACGAAGCCTTGTCCGGTTACGCGGGCCTGCGATGCGAAGCGCTGGGCAGCGGCTTTTTTGCATTCATGCAGGAACGCTACGTTCCCGGAACGTGGTCCAAGCTGGCGGAGTACGAGCACATGCCGCGCTATCAGTTCGCGCGCCAGTTCGCGCGTGACGTGCGGGTGCTGGACTTCGGATGCGGTACCGGATACGGGTCGCGATTCCTGGCCGATGTCGCCGAAGGCGTGGTCGGCCTCGACATCGACGCGGCTGCGTTGAAATGGGCCAGTACATGGCACGACTCGACTGCCCTGCGCTTTGAACGTCGCGATGACCTGGGCGCCGGACTTCCGGACGCCTGTTTCGATCTGATCACCTGCTTCGAGATGATCGAGCACGTCGATCACGCGACGCAAATCGCGACGATCGACAACCTCGCGCGTCTCGTGACTCGCACCGGCAAGCTCATCATTTCAACGCCCAATCCGGCGGTCACGAAAAACTACGGCGAAAATCCTTATCACCTTCGCGAGATGGATGAGGAACAGTTTCTCGCTTTGCTGAACCCGCGTTTTTCGCACGTGAGAATTGTCAAACAATGGGTTCGACCGTCGATCCTGATCGCGTCAGAAGCACAACCGGCCACCGGCGCGCTCGTGACCGCTCGGCTGCCCACCAAGGAGGTCGTCGAGGAACCGCCCGCGTTCATCGCGATTTGTTCGCACGAATCCATCGCAGCGATCCAGCCGTTTTGCACGTTCGATTCTTCGTTCGACATGGTGCTTTCGGAAACGGAAATTCAAAAGCAGCTGACCGGTCTGCGTTTCGAAAACTATCTGCTGAACGAGGGCAAGGGCGAAGCGGAGCGGCGTGCGGTCGATGCGACCCGGATGGCCGCGCAAGTCGGCGAGGCCGGCAAAGCCCACGCGGAAGGACTTGCCGCGCAGATGCAAACGATCGAGACCATGCGTGACGCCTTCGCGACCCAAGAGGCCAACATCCAGCTATTGCGCGATGAAATCGCCGACCGCGACCGGCGACTCGCAAAACGAAATGCCCCCCAAGCTGCGGCGAGAAATCTCGCCACCGAACAGGCGCAGCAGATCGCAATTATGCAGAGCGCGTTCGAGCAGCAACGGCAAACGATCGAAGAGATGCGTCATGCCTTCGACGAGCAGGCTCACAACATCGAAGCATTGAAAGCCGAGTTGGCGAACAAGGAAGATGCACTGGCCACGCAGGCGACGACGATCGATTCGATGCGGGATGCCTTCGCGACTCAGGAGGTCAATGTTGAAGGCCTGCGCGGAGAGATCGTCGATCGCGAACGGCAGCTCGCGGGCCACGTGGCCGCGCACGAGGCAGCGGAAAACAACGCGACAGCGCATGTGCAACAGATCGCGGCCATGCAGGGCGCGTTCGAGCAGCAACGGCAAACGATCGAGCAGATGCATAGCGCCTTCGACGAGCAGGCTCACAACATCGAAGCATTGAAAGCCGAGTTGGGCGACAAGGAAAATGCTCTGGCCGCGCAGGCGACGACGATCGAGGCATGGCGCGAAGACTTCCTGGAGCAAGAAAAGACCTCGCTCGAAATGCGCCAGAAGTTCGCTCTTCAGGAGCAGAACATCGGCAAGATGGTCACGGACTTCGCATTGCAGGAGCGCAATATTCGCAAGTTGCGTGAATTGCTCGCAGAAAAGGATATCGCCCTCACTCGCCACGTGGGCGATGTGGGGGAACATCTCGCCCGCAACGCGTCGCTGCACGAGGCGCTCTATCACGGCAAACAGGAACTCGACCACACCAGAAAAAATCTGCAGGAGGTGAGCGAGGCCGCCGCTATCGTGAGAGCCGAACTGGGCGATCGCGACGAGCAGATCGTCCGACACACGACGCGCAACGTAGAGCTCGAAACTCTGCTGGCGCGTCGGTCGGCGGAAAAGGATCAAATCACGCGACACTATGTCGCGCTCGAGAATACGCGCTCGGTCCGCCTTGCCCGGCTGTTGCACGGCAAGTCCGGAAGCCGCTCGCCGATTCTTGAATCCACCTACCTTGTTGCGGGCGGGTTGATCCCCGCGGCCCTCAAATCGCGTCTCGCGCCGACGGCGGCGACCTTGCGCAATCGCTTCACGCGCAAGTCCGAAGGCGAAGCCGAATCATTCAAGCCCTACGTCATCAAACCGCCTGGAGAAATCCGTGCGAGCCGGCCGCGGGTGCTTCACGTCATTGCGAATTTCATGACGGGTGGTTCGTCCCGGCTTGTGGTCGATTTGCTGGAGCATTTGGGCGGGGAATACGAACAGCGCGTCTTGACTAGTTTCATTCCCGATCCGCCCAATTACGTGGGCGCCGATGTCACCGAGATTCGCCAAGGTGAAGACGCGGGGCGGATTCGCGAAGTGATCGAAAGATTCAATCCGCATGTCGTTCACGTACATTACTGGGGCGATTGCGACGAGCCGTGGTATCGCGTGGCATTCGAGGAAGCCCATCGCGCCCGCTGCAAGGTGATCCAGAACATCAATACGCCGGTTGCGCCCTATCCGGATGCCGCCATCGACCGCAACGTATTCGTCAGCCGCTACGTGCTCGAACACTTCGGCGACGCGCACGCCCACAACACGGTGGTCTATCCAGGCTCCGATTTTTCGTTGTTCAACGCGGTCCGCAGGCCGGGCCGAGCGCAGCGCTGCATCGGTATGGTCTACCGGTTGGAACGCGACAAGCTCAATGAGGCGGCGATCGACCCATTCATTGAAGCGGCTCGTCTCATGCGAGGGCTGAAGTGCCTCATCGTCGGCGGTGGGTCGCTGCTCGAACCGTTCAAGGAGCGCGTTCGCATCGCGGGCGTCGAGGAGGCCTTCGAGTTTGCCGGATATGTCAGTTATCAGAGCCTTCCGGCGCTTTATAAACGCATGGATGTATTCGTCGCGCCGATCTGGAAAGAAAGCTTCGGGCAGGTCAGCGCATTTGCGATGAACATGGGAATTCCCGTGATTGGCTATGACATCGGTGCGATTCCGGAGATCGTTGCCGATCCCTCGCTGGTCGCCCCCGCGGGCGATTCCGTGGCGCTCGCGGCGATCGCCATCAGGCTGGTGCGCGACGACCAGGCGCGCGAAGCGATCGGTGTCGCGAACCAGAAACGCGCCGGTCGCATGTTTTCGGTGGAAGCGATGATCGGGTCGTATCGCGACCTCTACAGCGAACTGATCAATCAATGACCATGAAGGTCGCCCTCTTCGTTCATTGTTTTTTTCCGGATCATTTCTACGGAACGGAAACCTACACGCTGCAACTGGCCAAGCGGCTGCGCGAAAGCGCGGTCGATGCCTTCGTCGTCACTGCCATTTTTCCGGGCGAGAACGCTCAACCCGCTTTTGTCCGGCGCTACGAAGTCGATGGCGTGCCCGTCATTTCATTCGACAAGAACGTATTGCCCAACACGCGAATCAAGGACACCTATTATCACGAGGCCATGCGCGTGCCCTTGCGCGAGTTGCTCTCGGAGGCGCGCCCGGACCTAATTCACGTCACGCACCTTGTCAACCACAGCGCCGTGTTGCTCGAAGTGGCCGCGGAACTCGGCATTCCGTGCGTGGCGACCTTTACAGACTTCTTCGGCTTCTGCTTCAACAACAAGCTCGAAGGCGCCGATGGCGAGCTCTGCGCAGGCCCGTCCCCTTCGCGGCGCAACTGCATGGCGTGCTATCTAAAAGCGGTCGCCGGCCAATCCGCGGTGTCCAAGCCGCTGCAGTGGGCCGCGCGTCTGGGCGCCAATCGCTGGGGCGCGCTCGCGCTGGACAAGTCGCGCAAGCTAAGCGCTTATCGTCATGGCGAGGTCGACGGCCTGGTCGAAGATTTGCGTCTGCGCCCGGACATTCTCGCTGCCTGCTACGATCATTATCAGGCGGCGATTGCGCCGACCCGCTTTCTTGAAACGGCGTATCGCAGCAACGGTTTTAAGAAGCCCATGCTGCGTTCGTGGTTCGGTGTGGATTTCGATCGCAGTCCGAAGGCCGCGCGACCCGACGGAGCGAAGGCGATATTCGGCTTCATAGGCCAACTCGCACCTCACAAAGGCACCGACTTGCTGATCGAAGCGTTCAATCGTTTGCCTCCGGGAAGCTCCGAGCTCCACATCTACGGACCTGCCGATCAGGATCCGGTCTTCATGGCAAGGCTCCGGGAACTGAACTCGAAATCCGATGTTCGCTTCCTGGGCACATTCGCGCCCGAGCGCACGCGCGCCATACTCGACACGCTCGACGTGCTGGTCATTCCGTCGCGCTGGTACGAAAACAGTCCGCTGGTGCTGCTCAATGCATTGGCAAGCCACACACCCGTACTGGTATCGGACGTCGAAGGGATGACCGAGTTTGTCGACGAAGGCGTTAACGGATACGCCGTCGCGCGCGGCAGCATCACGGCGCTCGAATCGGGATTGCGACGGTTTATCGACGACCCGGGACTGGCGACGCGATTGGGTGAGAAGACGAGCTTCGAGCGCGACACGCGCGCGATGGTCGACGACGTCATCGGCTTGTATCGTCGGGTCTGCCCTGACCTCGTGGAGGCGCTTGCCGCATGAATTCGATTCGGGTCTTTCACCTTCGACAATCGGAAACCGCATTGTTTCTGTTTTCTCCGCGCAGCGCGTTTCAGCTGCCGGCTTTACCAAGACGTTCAAGGAACTTTCATGAATCAAATCGACTACGCGCAGGGATGCCGTATGCCGCTGGCACAATGGATTCAATTGAACCGGATCGATGTGTTCAACGACCTCAATTGATATTTGAATCGGAAGCACTATCCGATTCTCTTGGAAATTTCGTGCTTTTTATATCGTTGACACTGCGTCGTTGCAATCAAGAAATCAAACGTGCAAGGCAATACTGACCGTCGCATTCGACCTGTACCAGCAGGCGTCTCGCGGCATATGACCCTTCGATGAAAATTCTTCTGACCGCTCACCAATTCCTGCCCAGCTACACGTCGGGCACGGAAGTGCTGACTTTCGAAGTCGCGCGTGAACTCATTCGGCTCGGCCATCATGTGAGAATTCTGACGGGGTGGCCCAACGATGAGGATGCCGCTGCGTCTTCAACGTATGATGAATTTGAATACGAAGGCATTCGCATCCATCGCGTTCATCCTCCCGGCGTCGCCGATACAACCGTCGCGGAGCGTACTCGCGCCGAATTCGACAATCCGATGGCCGCAGCGGCCTTCACTGCGTTGACCGCCAAATGGCGTCCCGATATCGTTCATTTTTTCCATCTTCAGCGATTGTCCAGTTCCATCCCGCTACGCTGCGCGCAGGCGGCAATCGCGACCGTCTATACCGCAACCGATTTTTGGGCGATCTGTCCGCTCAACCAGTTACGCCTTCCGGATGGCAGAACTTGCGAGGGTCCGGACCGGGATTCGGCAAACTGCGTTCTACATCTGGCCGTTCAAGGCCGGCGGGTACACCTGGCGCCGTTGTTTCGGTGGGTTCCATTGCGTCTCGTGGGGGCGGTACTGCGCATCGCGCCCATCGAGGAAAACGGTGCGTCGAAAAACATCGGAGCGGCTCGTGCTCTTCAGCACAGGCCGGATGTCATGCGACGGATGTTGAAGAGCATCGACCGTGTCATCGCGCCGACGCAATACATGGCGCAACGTCTGCGCGAATTCGGAACGCCGGAGGAGTCCATTTCGGAACTCCACTATGGCATCGATACGACGATCTACTCGAACGTTCGACCTTTGCTCGCCGGGCCCCGACTGCGGATCGGATTCATCGGCACGCTCAGTGAGCACAAAGGACCCCATGTCCTTCTGGAAGCGATGAAGCTCGTGCCTTCCGATATGCCCTGCGAAGTGTCTCTCTACGGCGACGAAACCTTCTATCCGGACTATGTCGCTCAATTGAAGCTGCTGTGCGAAGGCGACGAGCGAATCGCGTTCCGGGGATCGTTTGTGCGTGATGAATTGCCTCGCGTCATTGCCGATCTCGATGTCCTCATCATCCCATCGACCTGGAGCGAGAACACGCCGCTCGTGATTCTGGCGGCTCAATCTGCGGCCCGCCCGGTCGTCGGCTCCAATGTCGCCGGCATTTCCGAGATCGTGACCGATGGGCAAAACGGGCGCTTGTTCGAAGCGGGCGATGCAGCAGCACTCGCGACAATCCTGCGAGAGCTTGTAGACCAGCCCGAACAATTGAGAGCGATGGCAGAGCGCGCTCGTCCGTCGAAAGATATCAGCATGTATACGGCCGAGCTCGTCGCGATCTACGAAGAGGTTCTAGCGGCGCGCGCCCGGCAGCACTTGCTGCTTCAAAAGATTTCTGCATGAACGCGAGTGGGCGTTCGCTGGGCGTTACGACATATCCAGGAAACGTCATGCCTTGCGTTTCAACGATGCGCGAGGCTTGGTTATCGCAGAAGATCAAGACGTGAGGCGACCGCCTCGCCGCTCATTTATTTCCGGCTTGAATATCAGATAGACAACACCGCCCACCACACTCCACACCGACGAGAGGGCGAAAAAGATGAGCGAAAATAAAATGGCGGTTTCAGGGCCGCCGATTTGACTATTCGCACCCGACTTGTTGAGTGTGATAAAGCCGTAAGCCGCAAACATGAAAACAAAGATGCCTTCGCGGACGCCGTGTCCCCCGATGCTGATCGGCAGGCTGATGACGCAGGTCGCAACAGTAAATATTTCCAGCATCTCGATGTAGCTGACTTGCATACCGATACCGCGAGCAATACACCATCCGCCGGCGGTCAACACCAGGGTCAATCCGAAGGCAGCCGCAACAGCCGAGATCGTGTCGGGCCAGGAAGTGTAGTGGGCCCGGTACCCGGTTACAAGCAACTTACCGATATGGCGCCGAGGTACCCGGGACCACAGTGCCATGACCCATGCAGGGCTTTTGTGAAACGGCCAGAAGGCAGCAAAAATGCCGATCAGCAGCAAGACAGCGGACACGCCGATCAGGACCGAAATGACTGACCTCAGTTCAGGATGCGCCGCCATCGCCGTGTATTGCCATGGGAGCGTCGCGATTGAGGCCATTAGCAGCGCTACAAGACCGAGGATTCGATCGACCAGGATCGACAACGTGGCATTGGTTCTCTGGTTTGGCGCGTACTTCAAGACCATCAGGGTCTTGACCACGTCACCGCCAATTGATCCAAGCATGAACGCATTGAAGAATTGCGCGATGAACGTCATGGCGGTCGCCGCCTTCAGCGAAAGCCCGATTTTTTGCACGCGCAGCAAGAACCACCAGCGCAACGCCGACATTAAGTAGGCTACCCCGAGCAGCGCGCACGCAGTCAACAGCCATACGGGTTGGGCGTGTTCGAACCGCAGCCACAGATCGCGCCAATGGATCGTTGCGGCGAAATAACCCAAAACCAGAATCGTCACCGATGCGCGCAGCGCGGCGCTGTGCAGCAAGGTAAATCCGGGGCGTTTAAATAACTGATGATTCAGGCGAATAACGTTCATCCCAATAAAAGTATTTAGTCGGACCCGCCTACTTTATTGCGCGCGCCTTTGGCCGTGCCGCGTATAGCAACTGATAACCAAACATTCCCGGCATCAGCGCTGTAAACCCGGCGAGAACGGAATTGGCAGCCTTCATCAACGGGTTTTCCGGTGAGGCACCGAGCACCAACTCGATGGGCATCACTGTCGCTTTTTCGTCAAGAATGTCGTAACCGCATGCCTCTATGAACCGCCGAGCGCTGGCTCGCGTAAAAAAACGCAAATGCGTGCGATCCAGAATGCCTCTCTCCGCGTACTCGAATCTCCCCCATAGAAGAGAAAGTCGAACAGTGATGTTCGCCACGTTCGGGACCGAAATCAGCACCTGCCCCGCATCGTCGAGAAGACGTGTGCATTCGCGAAGTATGTTTTCGGGCTTGCGGACATGCTCGAGAATGTCTTGCAGCAGAATCCGGTCGAAGCGATGCGATTGCAAGCGCTCCATCAAGGCAGAAGAAAAACCCTCATCAAGGTTGGCCTGAATGTAGTCCAACATCACTCCGGCGTTCTTCGATGTCGGTATTACATCTATTCCAACGACGCTGTTGTCTGCCTGTACGACCTCGCTCGAGAAAAATCCTTCCCCGCAACCCACATCAAGGACTCGCTTTCTCGTTCCAATCCAGCCCTTGAAGTATTCGTAACTCGAGTGTCGGCTCTCCTTGACCGGATAGTGCACAAAATATTCCTTGTATTCCGGATAGACCGCGATCGATTTTTTCGTTCGTCGGTAACGCAATACGGAGAGAAATACGTCCTGCGCGTAGCGCAAACCATCGACGTAACAAATCTCATCGCCGTAATACGTCGGAATCGGCACCTCGACGATCTTGAAGCCCTGATGATGGAGCTTGATGATGATCTGTGTATCGAAATGGAAGACATCGGTCATGTCCGAGAAATCGATATGCTTGAGAGCATGCAGACTGTAGGCGCGATATCCGCTGTGAAACTCGGTAAGAGTCAGGCCCAGAGCCTTGTTCTCGAAATACGTGAGAATTTTATTGCCGACCAATTTGTAAAGCGGCATCCCACCCTTCAACGGACCGCCGTAGGTGGTCATCATCCGGGATCCGAAAACCGCGTGCGCTTCTCCTGAAACAAGAGGTGCGTACATACTCGCTAAAATTTCGGGGGCATATTGTCCATCCCCATGCAGCAAAACAACAATATCAAAACCCTTTTCGGCAAAATACTTGTATCCGGCCTTCTGGTTACCGCCGTATCCGAGATTCTTGTCGTTCTTGATGACCGTGAGTTTCTCCAAGCCGGCAAGGTGTTTCAGACCGTACGCCAGCTCATACGTGTGATCGCGGCTGGCATCATCAAAAACCACGACCTCCTCGACATGGGCCCATACGTCTGCCGGAATCCTTTGCAGAACCTTCGCGATGGTCGACACGGCGTTGTACGCCACAATCAATATTCCGACGCGTTTCCCTCGCGTATCGGCGTTCACACCATTAGCATCAGCAGATTGGGAGGACGGTTGCGCGAGGGGTGACGCCGCCATTGCTGCAGGTGAATTGAACGTCGTCGCGTGAGAGCGGTTTTCAGACAAGATGATGCCCTCCTGTGCATGCGTTTGACTCACGAATTCGATACGTGAAGCAGTCTTCTTCGTGGCTGAGATGGATCAAGACAACGACTACCTGTGACAAATCAGCAACCCCGCTGCTGTCGGTCGTCCCTACTACTCATCGAAGGCCCGCACCGGGTAGAGTCAGCAGGACGCGCTTCCCACCCCAATCTCGCTCGCCCTTGTCTGCAGGTAGAACCGTCTGGCCTCGATAGATTCCGATGGCAATCTTTGCAGTGGATTTTGGTGGAACAAATTTGATATGCACGTACGAATAAGGTTTTCCCGGCGGAGACGCGTCTATCGTCTCCAAGGCGAGATCGCGGTTGCCGACGGCCTCACCGGTCGCGTCGATCAAGTGCACGAGGACTGCCCAGTTGTCGTCGTTCAGTTTCGTGGTAGGCCGCAACCACATTCTCAGCTCCGTCGTGTTGTCAGGGAGTTGCACTATCGTCGCGGCGCGCACCTCGAACTTATCGGCAAAATCGACGCTCTCGATTTGCGCGGGCGTATGTACAAGAGCCTCTTCAACCTGTTCTTCGGACCACCATTTTCGCGTATTTCCCGCCAGAAATAGGTCGCGCCATTGATGGGACTGGACCAGCTTTTCGAGGGAATCACGCAGCTTCGTTCGGTCAACGACGCGTAAAAGGGTCGAATTCGCTTGGGCCGAGGCAATTTCGACGCCGTCGTCGGTTTTCAAGCCGTTCGCCCAGTCGAGAAATACCGCCTGCTCTTGCGAGAAATCTGTGACCGAAGTAGGCATCGTACCTGACGTCGCCTGCGGTTCCCTGGGATCAAACAAGATGTAGTCCGACGTAACGATTTCGTCCACGCGGAACGTTGAAGGCCGCTGCCAGTCGATGGGTCGTCTCACGAAGAAGCGGGGTTTGCTGGCTTTGAGTGAGTAGAGGCCGAATGTCGATTCAAACATTGCGTCGCCAACGCTTTGCGTCATGGAGTACACGGGTACTGAATCGACGTTCGCGGCTGCATGAGCGAGCACGAACTGAGCCTGCGGTATGCTCGGAGGCCGTGTACCCGACATGACGTTGACGCCGCTGGCGAGCTGCCAAGCCAACGAGGGACTTGGTAGAGCCAACAGCAAAGTCGTGTTTGCCACCGAGCCCACCATAAGGAGGGAAACCACCCATCGTATGGGTCTTGCAGAACGCGCAAGGCTCTCGATGAAAGGGCAGATGGCACAAATGAGCGCGACGAAAAGAAATGGAGCGAAATAACGTATCTGGGTTTGTCCACCCGAAGCGACCAGCCAAAACCACGCGCCAATTATCAAAATCACGGCCGCCAGAACGACGAGGATGTCGTCCAGTGCCCACCGCTCGGCAGAACGGCCACGTTCTTTGAGTCGGCTATATATCCATAGCAGGGACAAGCCGACCGTCCAAACCGGAATGAAGGGTCCCAGTCCGCTATGAAGCAGCGCGAGCAAGGCAGATAGGTCTATTTTGAGTTCGGCACGCATGACGTCAATCGCCGCGTTCCCGTACATCATGTTCACCGGTCCGAGATAGAGAGAATGGGTCGCAAGGCGTACAGCCCATCCCAGAAAGAGCGCTTGAACGAGGACCAAGGCGACGAAGCGTCTTAGTACCTGCCGGCGAACCTGTTTAATCGGCCACGCTTTCTTGAGGTTCCAGAGCCATCCCAGTGCGACGATCGAGCCGGACACCGCAGCGATAAGCGCACCCGTTGGCTTCACGAAGATCATTACGACCCCGATCAGCGTTGAAACGATGCCCCATCCGACGGACTGACGAGAGATGCTGCGCAACCCGCACGCGGTTGCGAGCGCAGCGAGTCCGGTAAGAAAGCTATCGACCAATCCCCAATGCGAGATTACCGGAGGACCGCCCGTATATGGCTCGAAGTAGTAAAACAGCGACACCGTCGGAAGAAAGACTGCTGTGAGAGCGGCAAGTCGCAGGTATCGGCTGGAACTACCCGGACGCCATGCAGCGATCAACACAGACAGGAACACCAAGGCGATCGGAAAAAACACGGAGCGAAAGTAGAAGCCTCGAAAATCCGGATCGAAGCCGAACGGATAGGACATCAGTACAGTCCCCGGCGGCCGAAAACTCGGTTCGACGTTCAACAGATTTGTGATGTGCCCGCTGAGCAAATCAGCCCAGACAAATTTCGCTTTGAAGTAATAAGTGAAAGCGTCGTATATCGGCGGCTGCGTGGACTCACGCGCATGGACCCAAATCAACCACGCCGTGAAGAGCACCCATGCCGTGCCCAAAGACATGAGGAAATAATGAGAACGAAGAAAGTTCTTTGCCGGCGTTGGAAAGCGATTTGTCATAGTTAAGAACTAATTGGTAACCAACTACCGCAAACGCGCGGTAGCAGTTAACGTAAATGTGGTCAATGCGCGAATTGGTCGCAAAGACGATCACGATCCGATCGCTTTCCAAGACCGCGATGGTTGTATATCCGCCTTCAATGGGTCGACCCCTCGATCTGTCGTTTCGACGACAGATGCCGCCGCTGACTTGTCGGCAGCCGCTACCGGTGATCAACGAAACCAGCTTCCCACCAGGGTCCTGAGTCCGGGACGTGATCAGCGCCCAATGTTGTGTCTAGACTTGGACGACGAGTCGACGACAACAGTGTGAGCGTTCGCCCCATCGGCATGGAAATGCACGGCCGTGCGGGACTCACCTGCAAGCAACTTATCAAGAATTCACTGTCATAGCAGCGAATGTGAAACCAAAATGATAGAGTATATGTAGCGGTGCAACCTCCGTCAAACGCACCTTGTGCCAGCGCGCCCGGCTAGAGCGGCGGCTTGAAAAACTCACTGCATGAACATCCTCATCCTCGGCGGCGCCGGCTTCATCGGCACGCATCTCGCGCATGCGTTGCTGGCAAAAGGCCATGTGGTGCGCATCTTCGATCGTGCGTCGGCCGTGATTTCTCCGCTCATCGACGAGCACCCGCGGCTCGATCGGGTGGAGGGCGATATCTTGAACATGGACGAGATCGACGCCGCGCTGACCGACATGGAATATGTTTTCCATCTTGTTTCCACGACGCTGCCTAAATCGTCGAACGAGAATCCCGAATACGATATTCAAACCAATCTCGTCAGCACGGTTCGTCTTCTGGAACTGGCCTATCACCGCGATATCCGCAAGCTGGTTTTCCTTTCTTCCGGCGGTACGGTGTATGGGCCGCCTGAACAAATTCCCATACCGGAAACCCATGCGTGCAATCCGATCTCTTCTTACGGGATCGTCAAACTCGCGATCGAAAAATATCTGCATTTGTTTCGCGTGCTTCACGGGCTCGACGGATATAGCGTGCGCTTGTCGAATCCGTTCGGCGAATATCAACGCGTTCAAAGCGCGCAGGGTGTGGTCGGCGTATTTCTTAGCCGCGCCATCGGCGGCAAGCCGATTGAAATCTGGGGCGATGGTTCGGTCACGCGGGACTATATCTATGTGGGTGATGTCGTCGATTTCCTGACCCGAATTCTCGATTACAAGGGATCGACCCATGTGTTCAATGTCGGCTCCGGGATCGGCATGAATCTCAACGAAATAATCGCGGCAATCGAGAATGTCCTCGGGCATCCGGTGGCGAAGATCTACAAGCCGGCAAGACGATTCGACGTGCCGAGCAATGTGCTGGACATCTCGTTGGCCAAACGGGAGCTCGACTGGTCGCCGCGTATTCCCTTTGCCGAAGGACTCGCGCGAACCGCGTCGTGGATCACGAGTGGCGAGCGCCGCAGCGCCTGAGGCACAGCGCGCCTGGCTGCCTGCGTGGTCGGTTGCGCTGTGTACCTACAACGGCGCGCCATACATCGAAGAACAACTGCGCAGCATCCTCGATGCCGGCGTGCAGTGTTCGCAGATCGTCGTCATCGATGATGCATCGAGCGATGGCACCGTCGAGATGGTCCGCGCGGTCGCTCGATCCACACGCATTCCCTTTTGCATCGAAGTGAATGCAGAGAACATCGGCAGCGCGCGCAGCTTTCAGCGCGCTCTTCTACTCACCGCCGCCCCGATCGTATTCCTGGCCGATCAGGACGATCTCTGGGACGCGAGAAAACCCGCGCGCATGCTCGAGGAATTCGCGCGTCGGCCGCATTTGCTGCTGCTCCACGGCGACGCTCGCCTGGTCGATGACGATGGCAACGATCTCGGCACGAGCTTGTTCGATGCGATCGAGGTGACCGCCCACGAGCGTGCGACGATTCACTTCGGCGATGCGTTCGACGTCTTCATCAAGCGCAACCTGGCGACCGGCGCGACGCTCGCGCTGCGACGTTCATTGCTCGACATCGCCCTTCCCATTCCAAATGCGTGGGTGCACGATGAATGGCTGGCCACGATCGCCAGCGCGATCGGCACCGTGGATTTCATCGAAGAGCCGTTGACGCTTTATCGGCAGCACGGAAAGAACCAGATCGGCGCGCGGCGGCTTTCATTGAAGGAGAAGATCAATGAATCGACGCGTCGCCACGGTGACTACTACATCGTGCGAGAGGAGCGGGCCGCGGTGCTGCTCGAGCGCCTGATCGGTCTGGGTCCGACAGCGCCACCGGACCGCGTGATGAAAGCCAGAGCGAAGCTCGCCCACATGCATTTTCGCAAGGAGCTTCCCCGTAACCACGCTGCGCGCGTGGGGCCGGTCCTGCTCGAAACCTTGTCGGGTAAATATCGCCGCTATTCGACCGGCTGGAAGAGTATCGTGCGCGATCTCTTTCACACGTTGTAACGGATCGAACGTGACGCCGACTGTTCGCAATGTCGCGTACAACCTTGCAGGTCAGGCGCTGCCGATGGCGGTCGCCCTCGTCGCTCTACCCATCCTCGTGCACAGCGCGGGAACCGAGCGGCTCGGCTTTCTCGGCCTCACGTGGGCGTTGATCGGCTATTTCGCGTTGCTGGATCTGGGACTGTCACGGGTAGTCACGCGGCGCATTTCGATCGCGCAGGCACACCACACCCTGCATGTCGAAGTCCAGGTGCTGCGAAGGCTTTGCGTGTGGCTGTTTCTCGGTGTCGCGGCGATCTCGTTGATACTCGCGCTCGCGATCCCGCCCACGCTGCTCCTGGGCAAGAACGCATCGCCCGCATTGATCGAAGAAGCGCGCATCGCGTTGCCGATTCTCTGGGCCACGGTTCCGCTCACGGTCGTGATCGGCTTGTTGCGCGGCGCTCTCGAAGGCTTGCAGCGATTCGCGCGGACCAACCTGTTGCGCGCCGTATTCGGCATGTGGAGTTTTGCGGCGCCGCTGGCCGTATTGCCATGGACGGCCGCATTGGGCTGGCTGACCGCGGCCATTACCTTGGGACGCGTGTTGTCGCTCGTCGCCCATGTGCGCAGCACCTCGACCGCACTGAAGGAAGAGGCCGAGGCCGAAGAAAGAAACCGCGGGCTGGTCAGGCCTTTCACAGCGAGTTCTGGGACCACTGCCCCCGCTCCGACGCCGCCCTCCGCATCGGGCCCCGCCTTGGCCCCACTACTGCGCGAAGGCGGTTGGCTCACGGCCTCCAACGTCGTGGGTCCGATGATGGTGACCTTCGATCGCTTCGTGATCGCGGCGATGGTCTCTCTCACGGCCGCCAGTTATTACTTCGTGCCTCAGGAAATCGCGCTGCGGCTGCTGCTGGTGCCGGGCGCGATAGCGACCACCGTGTTTCCGATGCTCGCGCGCATGAAGGGTTTCGACGCCGGTCGCCAGCAGATTTCGACTCGAGCCCTGCTCGCGATCGGCGCCAGCAGCCTGCCTCCGTGCGCGCTGCTCGCGGCGTTGGCCGGACCTCTCATCGCCGTCTGGATGGGACACGAATTCGCAACCCACAGTGCGCCGGTGGCGGCGATCCTCGCGTTCGGCCTGTTCACGAACTGCTGCGCGCAAGCGCCGTTCGCCTGGATCCAGGCCGCCGGTCGCGCGGACGTGACCGGCAAGCTTCACCTCTTGCAGTTGCCGCTCTATCTCGCGCTCTTGGTCGGGTTGACCTGGCAGATGGGAATCGTGGGCACGGCGCTTGCGTGGAGTGCGCGCGCACTGGTCGATTGCGCGCTGCTGTTTCGCGCATCCCGCGTTCTGTTTCCCGGCGTCGCACTGGGCAGCGCCGTTCCGTTGCTGCTTTCGGGAACGACGTTCCTCGGTTTGATCGCCGCGCTGCAATTCGTCGACCTCGGACGTTTTCAAATGCCTGTGGGCATAACGCTTCTGGTTGTGGCATTAGGGATATCAGGGATTATGTTGATGCGTTTGGTCAAAGACATTCAGCGATAATGAAATGATGAAAACGATTTCCCAAACTCTCTGCCCGAATTGCTGCGGCGAAGGAAAGGAAATCTATTCCGCTCTTCGCGACAAGCTCTATGGCGCGCCCGGAATCTGGCAAATGAAGCATTGCCAGAACGATTCCTGCGGCGTGTATTGGACCGATCCCGCTCCCGCACCCTGCGACCTGCCGCTGGCATACAAGGGTTATTACACGCATCACAAGACCGACGCCGGATCGCAGGTGAATCCGCTTTCTCTCGAAGTGCGTCGCGCTTATGTCTATCGACGCCTCGGTTATCCGCTGCGCACGTCGTGGCTGTCGCGCCAGATCAGCCGCGTCGCGCCGCTGATGTCCGAACGCAGCCAGTCGTGGCTCTACTGCAGCTTCTATCTGCCGTGGGTCGAGGATGGGTCGGTGCTGGAAATCGGCTGCGGTTCCGGTTGGCAGTTGGAGGCGCTGAAACGCGTGGGCTGGAAAACGCAGGGCGTCGATTTCGATCCGTCCGCGGCCGCCGCGGCGCGGTCGCGCGGACTCGACGTTCAAGTCGGCGATGTGCGCGACCTGGGATTGCCGGCTGCAAGCTTCGACGCGATCGTGATGGCGCATGTGCTCGAGCATGTTTACGATCCGGTCGGGCTGCTCGCCGAGTGCAAGCGTTTGTTGAAACCCGGCGGCCGGCTCGTGTCGATCACGCCGAACGGCCGCTCGCTAGGGCACAGGATGTATGGCCCGTCATGGCGCGGTCTCGAACCGCCGCGGCATATCGTCGTCTTCACGCCCAAGGGATTGCGGCATGCCTGTGAGCGGGCGAGCCTGCGCGTCGAGCGGCTCGACGTGACCGCGCGCGATGCGGCCAATCTTCTGCTGGCCAGCGCGCGCATCCGGCGCGCCGGCGAGACCGAGCAGATACGCCGACCTCAACAGGGCAGCCGCCCTCCCCTGTTCGCGCGCACTCTCGCTGCGATGGAACGCCTGGGTATCGCGTTCGGGCTGCCTTTCGGAGAAGAACTGGTATTGACCGCGCGAAACTAGCGCGATGCGATGATCACGATCTCGATCGTCAGCCATAGTCAGGCTGACATGGTTGCGGACCTGATGGACGATCTGGCGAGGATCGCGTCGCCGCTGATCGACTCGATCGTCCTGACGCGAAATGTCGCAGAGGAGTTCGCACCCTTCCCGACCGCGCTCGCGCACAAGTTGCAGGTCGTCGAGAACCGCGCGCCAAAAGGATTCGGAGCCAATCACAATGCGGCTTTCTCGCGCTGCCGGTCGCCCGTGTTCGCCATTCTCAATCCCGACATCCGTCTGCCTCACGATCCGTTCCGGCAGCTCGTCGATGCGTTGGGCGAGTTGAACGTCGCCATCGGGAACCCTGTCGATCGCAGGGCGCCTGCCCTGGCCGCGCCGATGATCGTGTCTTCAGCAGGCATGCGCGAGGACTCGGCGCGTACTCTGGTCACCCCCATCGAAGTGATCAGGCGACGGGTCTTCGGCCTGCGCGATCGCGCGTTGCGGCCCGACTGGCTCGCCGGCATGTTCCTGGTCGTTCGCAGCGATGCATTCAGAAGCGTCGGCGGATTCGACTCGCGCTACTTCATGTACAGCGAGGACTTCGATTTATGCGCCCGCCTGCGTTTGAACGGATGGGGCGTTGCCGTCGTCGAAGACGCGAGCGCCGTACACGCGGCACAACGCGCATCGCACCGATCGCTTCGTCATCTGCTCTGGCATCTGTCTAGCCTGATGAAGATGTGGTCGTCGTCCGCGTTCTGGCGTTACCGCCGCCTGTTGATGGCAGAGCGGCGATGAAGGCGCATCGCAACGCGAATCGCCAGGGCGCCACGCCGCGTCCCACCGTCGGCGCCCGCAAGCGCGTGGCGATGCTGTCGTGGGCTTTCTACGGCATTTGCGCCTCGGTACTGGCATTGGCGATCGTCGAGTGGCTGGTTGCCTTGACGCCTTCGCAAACCATCTTCGTCGATACCCTGTGGTGGTCGGTCGTCGCCTTCGTCACAACCACGTTGCTGATCGATCGCTTCATTCACGTCCCCGCGGCCGAGGGCGGGATCTGGGTGGTCTTCAGCTCGGCGGCGAGCTTCGCGAGCCTGCTGGTCGTGTTCGGCGCGACGCATTCCGCCTATTCGCGAGCCGCGTTGGCGAGCGCATTCGTTCTGGTCACGGCGTGGCTGTTCATCGGGATTCGAACGCACCTGCGCGCGCTGGTGCTGCACTTTGGCGTGCCCGAGCCGGCGGTGCTGAATCTGCTTTCTTCGGCGCGCGAGGCGTTGCGCGATGCGCGACTCACGCACGTGCAGGCCGAACTGGTCGAGACGCGCGACGTGAGCGAACTGATGTCGCTCGACGGCGTCGTGATCGATCGCTATTCGGAAAAGAGTGAGGAGCTTCGCCGCATCATCACGACCTTGAAGCTGGGGGGAGTGCGCATCTATTCGGCCGACCACATCCATGAAATTCTCACGGGCCGGCTCGCGCTCAGTCACACCGAAGACAGCTTCCTCGACGACTCGTCGGGGCGCGTCATCTACGTCGTCATCAAGCGCGTGCTCGATTTGCTGGGGGCGAGTTTTCTGCTGGTCGTTCTCGGCATCCCGATGGTCGTGGTTGCGCTGGCGCTGCGCCTCGAAAACGGGCGCCGCGCGTTGTTCGTGCAGGATCGCGTCGGTCGCGGAGGACGTCTGTTTCGCATGATCAAGTTCTGCACGATGCGCCCTGCCGCATCCGACTCGCGCGATGCGATCGAGCCCATGTCGCAACAGCACGATGAACTGCGCGTGACGAGAGTCGGACGCTTCTTGCGCCGTTATCGCCTCGACGAATTGCCGCAACTCTTCAACGTCCTCGCGGGAACCATGAGCCTGATCGGTCCGCGGCCCGAGTGGGCCGCCACCGCCACCGACTTCTTCGAGCGCATTCCGCACTACCCTTACCGGCACTTGGTTCGTCCCGGCATCACCGGATGGGCGCAGGTCAATCAGGGTCACGTGACCGATCTTCCGGACGCGATGATCAAGCTCGAGCTCGATCTTTTCTATGTCAAGCACATGTCGTTCGCGCTCGATCTGGTGATCGGAATCCGGACGATGCGAACCGTGCTGACGGGTCACGGCGCTCGCTGAAACGGCTCTACCGCGGCTTCATAGGACTTTCCCCCCTCGTTCGAAGCAGCCCGATGGCCGCATCGTAAATCGCGTCGAGTTGCAGCGCTTTCATGCACAAGGCCTCGCCGCAAGCCGACGGATCGCTACGTCCGCTCGGCAATGCGTCGGCGTCGAAACGCCGACCGCAACGACGCACCCATGCCACGTCGCGTCGATACAGCGTGCGTTGATCGCGGCAGAAAAAATCTTCGACGGTGATCGCGCGAAACGGCGCGCCGGCCCAGAAGTCGCCCGCTCCGTGGATCACGCTCGACCCCGGACCGAACAGCGCCACCGTCGGCACGCCGACGATGCGCGCGAGATGCGCGATGCCGGTGTCCGGACACACCAGTAGACGCGCGTGCGCCAGCAATTGCCACAGTTGCGGCAGGTCGAGGCGGCCGACGAGATCGGTCTCGCCCGCATGCACGCCAACCCGCATGCCGACTGCATCGAGCACGGCGCGCTCGCCCGCGCCGCCGCTCCACACGATGTGAAGTCCGTCGGCGATCAATCGATCGGCCAGTGCGCGCCAGCGCTCGGCCGGCCATTGCTTGAGCGGCGTGCTCGCGCCGACGTGCAGCACCGCGCAGGGCTGCGCGAGCTGATCGAGCGAAGGTTCGAGTCGCATCGCATCGGGCGCCGGCCATTCGCCCGCGCGAAAGCCTTCGGCGGGTGCGATCGACGCGTCATCGGCGAGGGCATCGACGAGGGCATCGGCGCGGTCATCGATCAGGCAACGCGCCGCGATATCGGCCCATGCGCCCGCGCGATCGGGATACGGGACTGCGCGATCGAGCATGACGTTCTTCCATGCCGGCTTGTCATTCGCAAAGCCGATCACGCGGCGCGCACCCGCCGCGCGCGCGAGCCACGCATAGCGATTGTCGTCGGGCACGATCGCGAGGTCGTAAGGCCCGCTGTCGATCACGCGACGCCGACTCGCGGCATCGCGCCGATTGAACGACATCGCGATCGCGCCGTAGGGTCGACGCTCGAACAGCGGCGCGACCGCAGGCCGCGCGAGCACGATGCGTTCGGCCTGCGGATAAAGCATCGCGAGCTTCTTCAGCAGCGGCGCGAGCAGGATGGTGTCGCCCAGCAGAAGGTAGTGCGCAATCAGAATGCGCCGCACCGGTTCGCCCGCGCGTGCGCGCGGCTTCGCGAGTGACGCCAGCGCGCGCAGCGCCGTGATCGAGCGGACCGCGAACGTGCTCATCGCATCAAGCTCATCATGGGTGGGGGATGTGGACCAGCGACGCGCTATAGTCCGCGACCGCAAGGTCTCGCGCGCTCGATCGCGGGCCCGATTCTCCCACGACCCATGTCCACTTACGCCATCGGCGACCTGCAAGGCTGCGCGCAGTCGTTGGCCGCGCTGCTCGATCGCATCGCGTTCGATGCGCGCGCCGATCGCCTGTGGCTGGTCGGCGACCTCGTCAATCGCGGACCCGATTCGCTCGCGGCGCTGCGATGCGTGAGGGGGCTCGGCGATGCCGCGACGGTCGTGCTCGGCAATCACGATCTGCATCTGCTCGCGGTGGCCGCGGGCGGTCGCAAGCGCGGTCGCAGCGACACGCTCGACGAGGTGCTCGCCGCGCCCGACGCGACGCCGTTGCTCGACTGGTTGCGGCATCGCCCGCTCGCGCATCGCGCGCGCATCGGCAACGCGAGCATCCTCATGGTCCACGCGGGCGTATTGCCGATGTGGACCGCGGACGACACGATGCGCCATGCGGCCGAGCTCGAAGCCGCGCTGCGCGCCGACACCTGGCACGACACGCTCGCGCATCTCTTCGGCAATCAGCCCGATCGATGGGACGACGCGCTGACAGGCGACGAGCGACTGCGCGTGATCGTCAACGCGTTGACGCGCCTGCGCTTTTGTTCAGACGATGGCCGCATCGATTTCGAATCCAAGGACGCGCCCGGTAGTTCACCGGATGCTTTCCCGCCGCCGCCCGCCGGCTTCAGGCCGTGGTTCGACATCGCGGGCCGCAAGACGCGCGATGCGCTGGTCGTCTTCGGACATTGGTCGACGCTCGGCGTGCTCGTTCGCGACGACGTGATCGCGCTCGACAGCGGCTGCGTGTGGGGCGGCGCGCTTACAGCAATTCGTCTCGAGGATCGAGCTCTGTTTCAGGTTCCCTGCCCGCAATCGCAACGCCCCGGTTAGTGCGCGGCTCATCGGGCACGACGATCACTGTCGAGATACCTTCGGCGGCTTCTTCGCTTTCATCGTCGAAGCCCAGCGCTTCGGCGATCAATACGCGAGTGCGCTGCCCGACTTCGTGTCGCGTCTTCGCAGCGCCATCGATCGCATCGATCAGATGCAGTTCAGCCGTGATCGGTCCCTCGCGGACGATACGCACGATCGATTGCAACAGGTTCATGTCGCCCACGTAGGCGGCCGCCGTGGTTGGGTGGCCATGCGCATCGACGTATCGAAGTCCCGCAACGACGATCGCAGCGCGCGCCTCGATCGCCGACTGAAGCAGGTTGACGTGAAAAGGCAGCAGCCGATCGCCGTCGCTAGTCGTGCCTTCGGGAAACATCACGACCAGTTCGCCCTTGCGCAGCAGTTGCGCCGCGCGATGATTGACCTCACGCACGGCATGACGCTTGCCGCGCTCGATGAAGATCGTGCCGGTGCGATCGGTGAGATAACCGATGATCGGCCAGCGCGCGATCTCCGCCTTGGCGATGAAGCGCGCGGCGCGCACCGAGTGCACCACGTAGATGTCGATCCACGAGATGTGGTTCATCACCAGCATCGCGCCGATGCCGCCGGGCCGCATCGCATCGGCCACGGTCTTGCCTGCACTGCGGCCGGCGTCGATGCTCGGCCCGATCACGCGCACGCTAACGCCGCAAATCGCCAGCACGCGGCGCGCCCACCAGCGAATCAGGCGCTGCTGCGTCGCATGCGACACCAACCAAAAGCCGAACGCGATGATCGCGAATCCGACCACAATGTGAAGACCGACGCGAGGCAACCCGATCGCAAGGCGCAGCGCGGGGCTCATGGGTGACGCTCGATGCGCACCGCGCGCACTCAGACCCGGACTTCGTGAACGACCGTGCCGCCCACCATGGTCATGCGCACGCGGCCCTTCATCTCGTAGCCGATGAAGGGCGTGTTCTTGCCCTGACTCTTCAATGCCGCGGGCTCGAGCATCCAGCGCAGGTCGGGATCGAAGAAACACAGGTCGGCTGCACCGCCGACTTCGATGCGCCCGGTCGGGATCGATCCGGTCGCCCCGGCGATGATCGCGGCAGCGTGCTGCGTGACTTTCGCGAGCGCGTCGACGAGCGGCAGGTGCGCTTCTTCGGCCCACTTCAGCACCAGAGGCAACAGCAACTCGAGTCCGCTCGCGCCGGGCTCGGCTTCGCCGAACGGCAACAGCTTCGCGTCATCGTCCACCGGCGTGTGGTCCGAGCAGATCGCATCGATCGTTCCATCGGCGAGCGCGCTGCGAATCGCGGCGCGATCGCGCTGGCCGCGCAGCGGCGGATCGATGCGGCATTGCGCGTCGAAGAATCCGATGTCCATGTCGGTGAGGTGCACGTGATGCACGCCGACGTCGCAAGTGATCGGCAATCCCTCGGCCTTGGCGGCGCGTACCAGCGCGATGCCCGCAGCCGACGAAAGCCGGCATAGATGAACGCGCGGCGCGGCGCTCGCATCGCCACGCTTCGCGCCTTCATCGCCGAAGCTGCGCAGCAGTTCGAAGATCGTCAGCAACGCGACCGTTTCGCTGGTCGCGGGAATCGAAGGCAGCCCGAGACGCGCGGCCACTGGCCCGCTCGCGGCCACGCCGCCGCGCCCGAGCCAGGCATCCTGCGGGCGCAACCACACGGTGAACCCGAAGGTCTGCGCGTACTGCAATGCGCGCAATAGGACCTGCGTATCGGCGATCGGCGCGTTGGCCTGCGCGAAGCCGACGCAGCCGGCATCGTGCAGCTCGGACATCTCGGTCAACGCGACGCCGTTCAATCCCATCGTCAGCGCGCCGAGCGGATGGACGTGCGTGCGATTCAAGGTCCTCGCGCGATGCTTCAGCATCTCGACCAGGCCCGGTTCGTCGAGCGGTGGATCGGTGTCGGGCGGGCAGACCAGCGAGGTCACGCCGCCCGCCAGCGCGGCATCGATTTCGGACTCGAGCGTGGCCTTGTATTCGGACCCGGGCTCGCGCAGACGCGCCGACAGATCGACGAGGCCGGGACACGCGACCAGGCCGCTCGCATCGATCGTGCGATTGGGCGTGAATTCAATGTGACCCGCTCCCTGGCCCGCGCTGTGACCCGCACGCGGCTCGACGATACCGACGATGCGGCCCGCCGCGATGTAGAGGTCGCGCGGGGCATCGAGCCGTGTCGCCGGATCGATCACGCGCGCGTTGAGGATGGCGAGTCTCATTCAGCTATCAATGATTACAAAACGTGAAACGCAAAAAACACGGAGACCGTCGTCCCCGCGCATGCGGGGACCCAGTGGCGTTGCCTTGAAGACACTGGATTCCCGCTTTCGCGGGAACAACGCACCTCATGCCGCCGCCAGCAAACTCATCACCGCCATGCGCACCGCGATGCCGAAGGTCACCTGCGGCAGGATCACGCTCTGCGATCCATCGGCGACCGACGACTCGATCTCGACGCCGCGATTCATCGGCCCCGGATGCATCACGATCGCGTCCGGCGCGGCGAGCGCGAGCTTCTCGGCGGTCAGTCCGTAGCTCTTGAAGTATTCGTGCGCCGACGGCAGCAGCGCGCCGTTCATGCGTTCGTTCTGCAGCCTGAGCATCATGATCACGTCGACTCCTGCAAGACCCTTCGCCATGTCGGTATGGACCGACACACCCATCTGCTCGATCCCCGAGGGGAGGAGCGTGCGCGGCCCGATCACGCGCACCTCGGGCACGCCGAGCGTGGTCAGCGCATGGATGTCGCTGCGCGCGACGCGCGAATGCAGAACGTCGCCGACGATCGCCACGCGCAGCCGCGTGAAATCCTTTTTGTAATGACGAATCGTATAGACGTCCAGCAGGCCTTGCGTGGGATGCGCGTGGCGCCCGTCGCCAGCATTGATGACGTGAACGTGCGAGTCCTTTTTCCTGTCGAGGTGGCGCGCGATCAAATAGGGCGCACCGCTTTGCGAATGCCGCACGACGAAGATGTCGGCGTGCATCGCCGAGAGATTGTCGATGGTGTCGAGCAGCGACTCGCCCTTGCTCTGCGACGACGCGGCGACGTTCAGATTGAGCACGTCGGCCGACAGGCGCGCGGCGGCGATCTCGAACGTGGTTCGCGTCCGTGTCGAATTTTCGAAAAAGAGATTGAAGACGCTGCGACCGCGAAGCAGCGGCAGCTTCTTGACTTCGCGCCGCGGATCGACGAGGCCCGCGAAGCCTTGGGCGGTGTCGAGGATGTGGAAGACGAGCGCGCGCGGCAAGCCTTCGATGGACAGCAGATGCTGCAATTCGCCGGCGCGATTCAGTTGCGGATTGAGCATGCGTTGCAACTCAGCTCTCGTGAGGCCGCGTGGTATCGACGATCGCGAACACGAAACGCTCACCGTCCTCGGACAACACGAACTCCTTGTCGCGACCGAGCACGAGCCGCGCGCCCGCGAAGCGCGCCGCGATCGGCAATTCGCGCGCATCGCCTTCGGGCGTCTGCCGATCGATCAACACCGCGAGATCGATGCGCGCCGGACGGCCGAAGTCGAACAGGACGTTGAGCGCGCCGCGCAACGTGCGTCCGGTGTAGAGCACGTCGTCGACCAGCACGATGTCGGCGCCCGCGACGTCGAAGTCGATCTCGGTGGGCTTGACCTGGCCGTGCAAGCCGATGCGATTGAAGTCGTCGCGATAGAACGAGATGTCGATCGCGCCGGCGCGGTCGGGGAGTGCGAGATCGCGATGCAGGCGCTCGGCGATCCACGTCCCGCCGCTGTGTATGCCGATGACGCGCGGGACGCGATCGCGGCGCGCGCCGATGTGCTCGGCGAGCGCGGTGCGTAGCGACGTGTACAAGGCTTCGGCGTCGGGCATCGGTTCGCGGTGCGCCGCGTCGTCGCTATTCATGCGAGCGCCTCGCGCATCGGCAACGCATCGAAGTATCGTTGCAGGATCACCTGCGCGGCGATGTCGTCGAGCGCCTTCGCGCGTCTTGCGAGGCCGGCGTGACGGCGCTCGCGATGGATCGCGTCGGCATCGATCGAGCTGTAGCGTTCATCGACGCGCGCGATCGGGAGATCGAAGCGTCGCGTCAGTTGCTCGATGAATCGTTCGCAGCGCGCGAGCGCGGGCGACCGCCTCTGATCGTGCCCAGGCGCATCGACTGAGAGTGGGATGCCGACCACGAGGCGCTCGGGTCGCCATTCATCGACGAGCTTCGCGATCGTCGCGAAGCCATCGTCGCTTTCCGTCACGTTGACGATCGCTGCAGCGTGCGCCTGACGCACGAGATCGTTGCCGAGCGCCACTCCGATGCGCCGCGCGCCGACGTCGAATGCAAGCAGAGTTTCGGAAGCGGAAGTCACGTGCGCCGGATGGACGTGAAAGTCCGGCACGTGCATCACGCGTGCCCCGCGTCGCCCGACAGCATCATCGGATCGAAGCCGAGCAATTGCATCGCCGACGCGCGCCGATGCGCATGCGGCACTTCGAACACGACCGACGGATCGGCGCGCACCGTGAGCCATGCGTTCTGCGCGATCTCGCTTTCGAGCTGGCCGCCGGACCAGCCCGCGTAGCCGAGCGCGACCATCACGTGCCTGGGGCCGCGCCCGTCGGCGATCGCTTCGAGAACGTCCTTCGATGTCGTCACCGAAAGGCCGTCTTCGGCCGTCAGCGTCGAGCCGTAGTTCGCGTCTGTCTGATCGTGCAGCACGAAGCCGCGATCGGTTGCGATCGGGCCGCCATAGCAAACCGGTTGCGCGCCGAGCACGGCGATCTCGAGCTTCATCTCGACGCGCTCGAACAATTTTTCGAGCGTGAGGTCGGTCGGTCGATTGATGACGACGCCCATCGCACGCTCGGGCGTGTGCTCGAGCACGTAAACCACCGTATTGGAAAATCGCTCGTCGGCCATGCTGGGCATGGCGATCAGGAAGTGGTTGGCCAGACTCAGCGTTCCAGTGAGCGTACTGGTGAGCGTCGCGGGCGAGGCACCCGTTTGTGCTGCTTTCGTCTTGCCGTCCGCGGATGCGTGGTCGGACATGCGCGCATTGTAAACGGCCACTTGGGTCGGCACAATCGGACCGGGGTCATTCCCGCGAACGCGGGAACCCATGGACTTCGCGGCATCAACGACACTGGGTCCCCACTTTAGCGGGGACGACCGGGAAATCAATGCCCTTGCACGATCCTGAATACGAGCGCGGCCTCGTCTGGTTTCGCCGCGACCTGCGCGCGTCGGATCACGCGGCGCTTTATCACGCGCTGCGGTCGTGCAAGTCGGTTTGGTGCGTCTTCATCTTCGATACCGAAATTCTCGAACCGTTGCTCGCACGCGATTTGCGGCACGACCGGCGCGTCGAGTTCATTCGTGCAAGCGTCGTCGAATTGTCGCAAGCGTTGCACGATGTCGCGCCGAACGCATCGCCGAACGGCGGTAGCGGCCTGATCGTGCGGCACGGACCCGCGCGCGATCTCGTTTTGCAAGTCGCAGACGCATTGAAGGTCGATGCCGTGTTCGTCAACCACGACTACGAACCCGATGCGATCGCGCGCGACGACGAGGTCACAAGAAAATTGAAAGCCAGGGGCCGCGCGTTCCACACCTTCAAGGATCAGGTCATCTTCGAGAAGGACGAGATTCTCACGCAGAGCGCCACGCCATTCTCGGTGTTCACGCCGTACAAGCGCACATGGCTGAAGACGGTCACGCCGTTCTACGTCTCGGCGTATCCGGTCGAGCTTTACGCAGGGCGACTCGCGCCGCTTTACGCGGACTTGCGTCAGCAGCCGCCGTCGCTCGCCGACATGGGATTCGCGAAGACCAATCTCGACGAACTCGACATTCCCGCCGGCGCATCGGGGGCCTACAGCCTCTTCGATGCATTCACGGAACACATCGCCGACTATCACGAGGCGCGCGACTATCCGGGCGTTCACGGCACGTCTTGTCTGTCGGTGCATCTGCGCTTCGGAACGATCTCGATTCGCGCGCTCGCGCGCGCCGCGCTCGATCTCGTGCATCGCGGCGCGGCGGCCGGCGCCAAGGGTGCGGAGACGTGGCTGTCGGAGCTGATCTGGCGCGACTTCTATTTTCAGATCCTGCATCACCGGCCCGACCTCGCGCGCGGCGCGTCATTCAAGCCCGCATTCGATCGCATCCGCTGGGAACAGGGCCCGCACGCCGAGCGTCTCTTCGATGCATGGTGTCGCGGCGCGACAGGCTACCCGCTGATCGATGCTGCGATGACCCAAATCAACACCACGGGATACATGCACAACCGCCTGCGCATGGTGACCGCGAGTTTTCTCGCGAAGGATCTCGGCCTCGACTGGCGCTGGGGTGAGCGTTATTTCGCCGAGCAACTCAACGACTTCGATCTGTCGGCCAACAACGGCGGATGGCAATGGGCCGCGTCGAGCGGATGCGATGCGCAGCCGTGGTTTCGCATCTTCAATCCGGTCACGCAGTCGCAGAAGTTCGATGCCGATGGCGCGTTCATACGCCGCTATCTGCCCGGACTCGCCAAGCTGTCGAACGAAACGATCCATGCGCCCTGGCTCGCGAGCCCCGCGGAGCTCGATCGCGCCGGCATCGTGCTCGGCCGCGACTACCCTGAAGCTGTCGTCGATCACGAGGCCGCACGACACGCGACGCTGGAACGCTATGCGGTGGTCAAGAGCGCGTACTGACCACGATGTGACGAAGGCGGGAGCGAATCTTTTTCTGGCCGGGACCCAAGTTTCGCGTATGCAACGGAACAGACCACTTGGACCCCGGCCTTCGTCGGGGCGACGGCTCAACCTCGCGTTCGCGTCTGGTCGAACCCGATGCTTGAGGTTTAAAACATCGTCACGTCAACGATTCTTCACGCCGACTGCGTGCGCCGCTCCTTGACATATCGCGCGAGCAGCTCCAGCAGTTCGTCTTCCTGATACGGCTTGCCGAGGTACTCGTCGACGCCCAGTTCAGCCGCATGCTGCCGATGTTTCTCGGCAGTGCGCGACGTGATCATGATGATCGGCACGTGGCGATAGCGCGGGTCGTTGCGGATGTTGCGCGTCAGGTCGAAACCATCCATGCGCGGCATTTCGATATCGACCAGCATGGCGTCGGGCGGATAGTCCTGCAGTTGCTCAAGCGCGTCGACCCCGTCCTTGGCGAGCACCACCTGATAGCCCTCGCGCGAGAGCAGGCGCTGCGTGACGCGACGGACCGTCAGCGAATCGTCGACCACCATCACGGTGGGCAGCGTCTTCAGGACTTCCGTGCGGATCGCAGGCGGTGCGCCGTCCGTCTTCGCGTCGGCTTGGGCCGCCGCGAAGACGGCTTCTTCATGACGAAGCATGTGCGCGAGTTGCACCGGGTTGAGGATCAGAACGATCTCGCCCGAACCCAGCACCGTGGCGCCGGCGATACCGGTCATGCGCGCGAGTTGCGGACCGAGATTCTTGACGACGACTTCCTGATTGCCGACGACGTCGTCCACATGGATTGCGATGCGCTCGCCCGCCGAGCGCAGGATCAACACCGGCGACGAACGCTGCGCGACCGGCACGCTGCCCTCGATGCCGAGCAGCGTCCCGAGAAAAGCGAGCCGCACCGGCTCGCCCAGCCACATCAGTTGACCGGCGCGATAGGCATCGGCCAGAGGCTGAGGCCGCAACTGCTGAACCTGTTCGACCAGCACGGCCGGCAGCGCATGCACGCGACCGGCGACAGCGACCAGCACGACCTGCGTGACCGCGAGCGTGAGCGGCAGATTGATCGTGAAGCGCGTGCCACGGCCCTTCTCGCTATCGACCGAAACGCGGCCGGCGAGCACGTTGGCTTCTGCGCGCACCACGTCCATGCCCACGCCGCGTCCCGCAAGCTCGGTGACTTCGGACACCGTCGAGAAGCCTGAATGAAAGATGAACTCGGCAGCGCGCGCGTCGCTCACGATTTCGTTCTCGCCGACCAGGCCGAGGTCGCGCGCCTTGGCGCGAATGCGATCCAGATCGAGGCCCGCGCCATCGTCGGAGAATGTCAGCGCGATCTCGTTGCCTTCCTGCCGCACCTCGACCAGCAGCTCGCCGGTTTCGTGCTTGCCCGCGTTGCGCCGCTGGTCGCGGCTTTCGATGCCGTGCACGATGTGATTGCGCAGCAGGTGTTCGAAGGGACCGGCCATGCGTTCGAGCACGCTGCGATCGATTTCAACCGAGCCGCCGCGAATGTCGAGGTTGACGCGCTTGTCGACTTCCTTGGCGGCTCGCCGCGCCACGCGGTAGAGGCGCTCGGCGATGTTGGAAAACGGCACCATGCGCACCCGCATCAGGTCCTGCTGCAGCTCGCGCGTCATGCGGCGCTGTGCGGCCAGGTCGGTGTCGGCGCTCTCCAGACTCTTCTGCAGATTCTGCTGCACGGTCTTCACGTCGTTGACCGACTCGGCCATCATCCTTGTCAGTTCCTGGAAGCGCGTGAAGCGATCGAATTCGAGCGGGTCGAACTTCTCGCGCTCTGCGCCGGCCGCCTGTTGCGATTGCATGCGCGACTGCAACTGAAATTCGGCCTGCAGATCGATCTCGCGCAACTGCGCGCGCAAGCGCTCGACGTTATCGCCGAGGTCGGACAACGCGCCCTTGATCTGCGTGACTTCGTTTTCGATGCGCGCGCGCGAGATGCTGACCTCGCCTGCGAGATTGACGAGACGGTCGAGCGTTTCCGAATTGACGCGCACCGCCGCCTGCTGCACGCCCGGCCTCTGGTCGCGCGCACGCCGCGCATCGGTCGATGCGCCGACGATCGTCTGCTGCCGCGCGCCGGCTGGCGACGAGACGTCGATTGCGGCTTCGTCCACTGCGGCCGGGTCGGCGTCGGTCGATGCGGCCGCGGCCGGCGTCGCTTCGATCGCTGCAGCCGCCACGGGGTGATGCAGTTGATCGAACAATTCGAGGCTGCGATCGTGCGCGGCCAGCAACTCCTCGAGCAGCGTCGGTGGAATTTCGTGCAGGCGCGCAGCGGACTCGACGTTCGCTTCGATGTCGTGCACGGCTTCACCGAGACGCATCGCGCCGGCCATGCGCGCGCTGCCCTTCAAGGTATGCAGATGGCGCAACAACGAACGCGCCGAATTGCGATCGGCCGGATTGGATTGCCACGCGCGCAGCAGCGCACCGATCTGCGGAAGAATCTCGCCCGCTTCGGCGGTAAAGACCTCGAGCAGGTCAGGATCGATCTCGTCACGAACTGCGCTGCGCGCGGGCAGCGCAGGTGCGCGCTGCGTGGCCGCTTCCTGCGTGGTCGCTTCTAGACTCGCCGCTTCGATCGTGGCGTGCGATGCGATCGATGCTTCTTCGGACAGCTCGACCGCGGGCTCTTCCAACTCTGCGACGGTCGACGAATCGACCGAAGGCACGGCGTCGGCGGCGTGTTCGATCGGCGCTTCGTCCACGTTCGCGTGCGCGCTGGCTTGCGCCAACTCGCGTCGCAATGCCGACAGACCCGCGACGCGTATCGGATCGGACTCGGGCATGCGCTCGGCAGCGAAGCGATGAAGCATCTTGCTCAAGGCTTCGACGGCATCCCGAAGGCGCATCACCTGCGCCTCCGCCAACTCGACCGGCTCGCGCCACAACAATTGCAATACATCTTCGATCCCCGCGGCAAGATCGTGTGCGGGGACGAGACCGACGGTTGCCGATGAGCCCGCCAGCGAATGCGCGGCACGGATCGCGCTCTCGGACACAGTGCGGTCGAGCTCGTAACGCCATTCGTCGAAGTCCTGCGTGAGTACGCGCAACAGTTCGTCGGACTCGGTCAGGTAGATGTTGAAGAGGGCGACCGACAGGTTGAGCGGTCCGATGCGCCGCGTTTCTTCGACAACCGCAGGCTCGGGCGTGCCGAACACGACGAGGTCGTGCGCGACGTGGCCCATTGCGGCATCGACCGACGCCGGTTCGACTTCGAGGGCCGCTGCCGCGAGCGCATCGCTCGCCCGTTCCGGCGCCGCCTCGTCGCTCGGCAGCGTCACGACCTGACCGCGCGCGTGCAGGTCGGCGAGATCGGGCTCGCCCGAGGCGAGATCGGCGATCAGGGGCGTGACATCGACCGGGGCGTGCGGTTGCACGCCGAAGAACTCGATATCGATCAATGCTTCATCGGCACCCATGAACTGGGTTGCGGCGAAGCTTTGATCTTCCTCGACGACAGGCCGGCGCGATGCGAACTCGGTCTTCTGGAAATCGACTTCGAAGTCGTCCGCTGACGCTTCGTGTGCATGCTGATCGACACCGTCAATCGACGAACCGCCCGACGTGGAAATCAACGACGAGGTGGACGACGGCGCGGACGACGGCGCGGACGACGGCGCAAACGACGGCGCAAACGACGGCGCAAACGACGGTACGGCGGCCGGCTGCGCTCCGTAGCGCACCGCGCGCGCCGCTTCGATCAGCGTGTCGGGAAGGCGGGTGGAGAAACCGGTGGCTTGCAACTCGCCGACCCAATCGCCCATGTAGCGAATCGCATAGTCGGCAAGCGAGCGCAGGTCGGTCGGTGCGGGTTGCTGCTCGGCGAGATAGCCGTTGAACGTCTCTTCGAGATTCCACGCGGCATCGCCGAAGGCGGTCAGCCCGACCATGCGGCCACTGCCCTTCAAGGTGTGGAAGCCACGGCGCAGGACCGTCATGGCTGTGACGTTGGCCGGGTCGGCATCGAGTACGCGCAGCGAGTCGCGCGCGTCGGCCAGGACCATCGTCGCTTCTTCGAGAAAGATCTCGAGCAGCTCGGCGTCGATCGCGGCGGCGTTGTTTTCCGCGGGCACCGGCGCCGAGGGCGCGACCGGAGTCGCGCTGGTCGTCACGCCCGCCGCACGGCTCGCGTGGTTGGCAAGTTCGGCGACGTGATCGCTGAGCGCATCGGCTGCGTTGGCCGACACGCCGTCGCGTTCGGCGCGCCGCAACGATTGCAACGCGGCCGCAGCCTCGTCCTGGAGCGAGCGATCGTCGATCAACACGGCGTTGCGACGAACGTCCTCGAGCGCGGCAACCAGCCGGTCTCGCGTGTCCTGATTTTCCGGATGCGCGCGCAATTCGGCGGCCAGCGCGTTCGCATCGTCGCCGCGCTGCGCGATCTCTTCTTCGAGCGACGCTTCGGGCGCTTCGAATTCGGTCGTGACGAACGAGAAGTCGGATTCGGGAATGGCGAGGTCGAGAGGCGCGGCTGGCGTCACGGCTATCGAGGGTTCGACATCGCTGGTCGCGATCGCGGGGCGCGCCGGCGGTCGCGCGATCTCGGCGGTGAACGCGCCAGTCTCGGGATCGAAGTGAAAAGCCGACTCGTCGATGCGATCGCGCTTGATCTGTTCGACATAGAAGCCGACCGCGCCCAGGGTTTGTGCGAGCTGCTCGAACGCGGCGGTATCAGTCGCATCGCCCGCCTGTTCGAAGCGCGCGATGGCCGCGCGTGCGCCGTCGATCGCGCGATGCGCGTCTTCATGGCCGAGCAGCGCGAGCGCGCCGCTGACCTGCGCGAGATTCTTGTGAGCTTCGGCGAGTCCCCTTCGTTCGGTCTGGTCGCGAAAGAAGGCATCGAGCACTTTTTCGGCGCCGCGCAGATTGGCCTGCATCTCGGCGACGAAGCTCGCCATCGTGAGGCGCTCTTCGGCGTCGCGCGATATGCGATCGAGCCAGTCCAGCGGGCTTCCCGAACCCGCGGCGGGGCTTTCCTGCCCGAGCGCCGAAGCTTCGACTCGCGCAACCACCAGCGCTGCGCGCGCATCGAAAGCATCGTCGAGCGTGCGAGCGCGTTGCAGAGCGCCTTCGAGGAACAGCAACGCGGTGGCGACATCGAGTCCGACAGCGGCCGCAGGTTGACGCGGATCGAAACCAAGATCGGCGGCGATGCCGTCGATCACCTGGACGACCTGTGCGAGCCCGCGACTCTTCAACGGACCGACGGCGTCGAGCAGTGCGCCGGTCGCGCGAGCAAACTGATTGATCTGACCGGGCTCGCCTGCCACCACTGAAGACCACGTTGCCTTGGCCTCGGCGAGCGCTTCGCGCGCATGGCGAAGCGCGGCCGCATCGACGCGGGCATAACGCGGCGTCTCGAAGTCCTTGGGAACAGCATGTCGGAGGCGATAACGCGCCTGGACTTCGCGGACATGCGGCGTGACGGGCGCTGCGATCGCAACGAAGAACAGGGTGTCGTTGAAGAGGCGTTCGGCGACCGCGGCCGAGCCCTCCACGAGCTTGCGTATCTGCAGATTGACGCGACCGGCGAGACGCTTCAGATGCGCGTGCTGGCCCCGCGCGTGATTGAAACCGTCCTTGGCAAGCGCTTCGAACAGGGCGCGCGCGACCCACCAGAACGCGCGCTGTTGATTGAGCTTCGTGGTCGCGGCGACCAAACCTTCGATCGCGGCAACGGCATGGGCGAGGGCGGCAAGCGCGCGCGTGTCCTGATCGTTGCGCATGTAGCGCAACAGTCCCTGCTCGAATGCCGAACGCTGTTCGCCGAGCGCGCGATTGAGCGCGTGCGTGTCGACAGCGAGGCCGCCGGCCGCACCCTTCGCATCGCGCGGCGGGCGGATCGAAAGGTCGGCATGAAACAGGTCGGCCGGATGAATCCGGTCGGCGCCGCGCGCACGCAACAGATCGCGATACGCGGGAAACAGATGGAGAGGCTGTTGACGCGCGCCGCCTTGCAGATCCTCGAGGTATTCGACGATGGTCCGGCAGCCGCCGATGATCGCGTCGAGCGCGGTTGCGTCGCACTTCTCGGGTTCCGCTTCGAAGCTTGCGAGCAGCTCTTCGATCGCTTCGGTCAGCTTGGGAATGCCGGCGAGCTCGACGATCTCGAGCGCGCCATGAGCCTGATGCAGATGCGAGCGCGCGATCCGCAGCGGGCCGAGGTCGACCTCGCGGCGATCGACGCCGGCGGCGCCCGCGCGAAACGTGCGCAGGGCGGCAATGGCCGCATCGAGCGCGTTCGAGATTTCGGGCAACAGCCAGACGATCGTTCCGGTGTCGATCGCGGCGTCATCCGCGGCGTCATCGACATGAGCATCCGCGTCTGCATGCGCTTCGAATCCATCCCCAGCGTTCGAGGAGCGAAGCCTGTCGGAATCGTGTGCTAGCCCAAAGAGAGCGGAGGCGCCATTCATCGATGAAATCCCTGTCGATGCTGCGGACCCGCGCGAACGCAGGCCCGCCGCATCAGTTGTCGTTGATCGGCCGACCTCGATCGGCCGACGTGGATCGGTAGCCTTGATCGGCCGACGTCGATCGGCCGACGCTGGTCAGTTGACCTTGAACCGGGCGACCGAACTCTTGAGTTCGAGCGCCAGTGCGGAGAGTTGTTGAATCGACGTCGCGGTACGTCGCGTGCCGTCGGAGGCCTGCTCGTTGACCACGAGGATGTGTTCGATGCTCGACGCCATGCCGCCGGCCGACCTGGCCTGCGTGGAGGTGTCCCCGGAGATCGACTCGATCAGCTCGGCGAGCTGGCGCGAGACGCGTCCGATGTTGGCGAGCGATTGACCCGCCGCGTCGGACAGCTTGGCGCCTTCGACCACGCCCTGCGTGGACTTCTCCATGGCCGACACGGCATCCTGCGTGTCGGTCTGAATGGTGCGCACCAGGGCGCCGATCTGCTTGGTCGCCTCGCCCGAACGTTCCGCGAGACGCTGCACTTCTTCGGCGACCACCGAGAAGCCGCGGCCCGCTTCGCCTGCGGACGCGGCCTGGATCGCCGCGTTCAACGCGAGCACGTTGGTCTGCTCGGTGATGTCCGAGATCAGCTCGATGATTTCGCCGATCTCCTGCGACGATTCGCCCAGGCGCTTGATGCGCTTGCTGGTCTCCTGAATCTGTTCGCGGATCTCGTTCATGCCCGAGATCGAGTTCTGCACCGCGCGCTGCCCGTCTTCGGCTGCCGCCAGCGATTGGCGAGCGACGCTAGCCGATTCGGCCGCCGATACCGACACTTCGCTGATCTGTCGCGCCATCGCAAGCACCGCGTCGCCGGTCGATCGGATCTCGCGCGACTGTTCGTCGGAGGCCGACAGCAATCGCGTGGACGTCTCTTGGGCCTGCGACGATGCATCGGTCACCTGTTCGACCGTACTGTTGATGCGGCCCACCAGCGTGCGCAATTCTTCGACCGTGTAGTTGACCGAGTCCGCGATCGCGCCCGTGATGTCTTCGGATACCGTGGCCTGCATCGTCAGATTGCCGTCGGCCACTTCCTGCAGTTCGTTCATCAGCCGCATGATCGCGGCCTGGTTGATTTCGTTGGTCGCCTTCTGGCTCTCTTCCTGACGTTCGGCTTCGGTGCGGCCGCGACGCGCTTCATCGGCCTGCAGGGCGGCGCTGCGAACATAAGTCCGCGCGATCATCGCGGCGCCCGCGAGCGTCAGCATCCCGGTCAGGAATGCGAGCCAGGCGAACACGCTCGTGCCTTCCGCATAAGCGCGCTGCAACGCGACCATATGCATGCGCATCGGCTCGCTGTCCTTGAAGACCTGCTCGCCCGCTTGTTTGGCCGCGACCAGCTTGGGCAGGGTGTCGAGCAGGCCTTTCATCTGTGTCTGATAGGCCGCGAACCGTTTCTGAAGCGCCAGCAATTTGTCGCGCGCATCGCCAGAGCTGCCGTTGAGCAACCCCTCGACGGTATCGCGGAAAGCGTTGGTGTCCTTACCCAGACTGAACGCCGTCTCGGGATTGACGCCTTCGCCGACCAGCAGCTCGTTGGCGTTGCGTGCGAGGCGCTGCGTGAGCATCACGAGTTGACCGGCCGCGGCGACTTCGCGCTGCGAGGCGCCCGATTGCAATTTCTGCGCGGCGATCTGCTCGCTGGCCTGCGCGAGCGCGGGTGTCGCGTCATTGAGCGCACGCAGCGTGGCGCCGATCGACGTGAGCAGCTTCTCGTTGTCGAGGATGACGCTGGCGTTGCCGGACGCTTGCTTCCAGTCGTTCTGGACTGCGATGAGTTGAGGCCTGGCGTTGTCGCCGGTGCCAGGCACTTCGCGATCGCCGACCATGCCGCCGTCGTCGAGCGCATGGAGGTTGGTGGCGAGACGGTCGCGGCTGTCGCGCAACTGTGCGAAGGCGTCGCCATTGCCTTGCAAGGCATTGGGCACCGCCTTGGCGAGACGCTGTGAATGCATCAGCAACTCACCGGTCGTTCCAGCGTACGTCGCTTCGGCCGACTTGCTGCGAAGGTCGAGCACCACCATCACGATGAAGACCAGCAGCATCGCGACCGTGAACCAGATCAGCCAGGGCAGTCTTCGCGCGAGCGAAGTGGCCGACGCATCGAGGGCATCGACCTTGTTCATCGCGAGCGACGCTGCGGCAGATGCGGAGGGCGCCGCGTGGTTCGTCGCAGCGGCCGTCGCAGGGTTGGTCGCAGCCGGAGGGCCGCCATCCGCGAAAACGGAGGCCGCGCCTTCGGACTCACTCGCCGCGGACGTATCGATCACCGTCATGGGCGCCGTCTTGCGGCCGTGCGCGTTGTCGCGCGCGCCGCCAAATCCATTGTCGAATGACCACGTGAATGCCATGTCTTCCTCATCATGTTTGTCGGGACCTGCCGCCGCGGCGTTCCCCTTCCAGTCAGCTATCGGCACGCGTTGCAAAAAATGGAGCGTCCGACACAGAGCGTTCTTTCAACCATCGTCCAGCCGACACGCGACACAAAGCATCGATGCGTACAAAACGCTAGACGGAGTCGGCCTCGCCGGTCACGACCGGCCGATCTGCAGAAATCGTTCATCGGCGGTGAGCGCGGCGAGATCGAGCTCATCCCACAGCGCGCCCTGCGCATCGACCAGTCGCGCGCGCACCCACGGCGCGAAAAGGTCCGCGCCGGACGCAACGACGGCAGTTTCGCTTTCGGGCGCCGGCGTCAAATCGGCCGCACTGCGCAGACCGAGCATGCGCGAAACCAGGATGCCGCTCGAAAAATGAAGTTCGCTCGAAAACGCGAGCACCCGGCTGTCCTTGTCGAGCGGCGTCGCGGAACCTCCCGCGAACAGCGAGAGATCGACGATCCCGAGGAGATTGCCGCGCACGTTGGCGAGGCCTCGATACCAGGCTTTGGTGAGCGGCACCGGCGTCACGTCGGGAACCGCGAGAATTTCACCCGCGTCGGCGAGATCGACGAGCACGCGCCTCGTTCCGATCTGCAAGCCGAGCCGGTTCGATGCGAGCGGCGCGTTCTGTGCGCGTCGCAGACGTTCGGACAACGCCGACTGAAATTCACGAAGCCGCTCGCGCCGCGTCACTGACGCCGCCTGCGAGCGCAACCGCGATAGAGGCTCGGACATGATCAAACGGCGCAGGCCCGGATCTTGGTCAGCAGATCCTTGGGATCGACCGGCTTGACGACGTAGTCTTTCGCGCCCTGCTTCATTCCCCAGTAGCGATCGGTCTCCTGGCTCTTGCTCGTGCAGATGATGATCGGGATGTGCGCGGTGCCGGGATCGCGGCTGATGGTGCGCGTCACCTGAAAGCCGTTCTGGCCGGGCATCACGACATCCATCAGGATCAGATCGGGCTGCTCGCTCTTCGCTTTGGTCAAGGCTTCAGCGCCGTTCTCGGCGGTGACCACCTCGTAGCCATTCTTGCTGAGCAGCTCGGCGAAAAAGAAGCGTTCGGTTGCGGAGTCGTCGACGACGAGAATCTTTTGCAAGGTCATTCCAGTGTGGTTGGGTCAAGTACCGATCGGCAATTCGCCATCCAGCTTTGACAGAGTCAGGCCATCGCGCGCCGCGCATGCACATCGACGGTCTTCAGGAGACTGTCCTTGGTGAAGGGCTTGGTCAGATATTCATCCGATCCGACCATGCGACCGCGCGCGCGATCGAACAGGCCGTCCTTGCTCGACAACATCACCACCGGCGTCGTATGAAAGCGCACGCTCTTCTTGATCAACGCGCAGGTCTGATAGCCATCGAGCCTCGGCATCAGGATGTCGCAGAAGATCAGGTCGGGCTGGTAGTCGTTGACCTTGGCGAGTGCGTCGAAACCGTCGTCGGCGAGGATCACCTGACAACCCGCCTGCACCAGAAAAATTTCGGCGCTGCGACGAATCGTGCTGCTGTCATCGATCACCATGACCTTCAGGCCAGCGATATCGGTAGTGGAAGCCATATGTCCCTTCGGATGTTTGACGCCGTCAAACGAGCGTCACATCGCTATCGGCATCCGTGCGCCGCACATGAGGGCGCAGAGCGAAGCGATTGTAGTCTCAGAAATTTCGCAATGATGGCGAAACAAAGCGCTCTCACCCATCGCGCGTTGTGGATGGGCAACGGCGCTTAGGGGAAACTCTAAGGCGCGAGAGGCGCTACTCGGACGGCAAACCTTAGAAGCATCCGCCGCGCGCCAAGGCGGCGATCACACCTCAACCATCTCGAAGTCTTCCTTGCGCGCGCCGCATTCGGGACAGGTCCAGTTCATCGGTATGTCTTCCCAGCGCGTGCCGGGGGCGATGCCCTCTTCGGGCGCGCCAGCCTCTTCATCGTAGATCCAGCCGCAGATCAGGCACATCCAGGTCTTCATCGTCTAGTCGTCTAGTCCAGAGTTGGGTCGGCGGTCGTCGGCGGCCGCCAGCGTAAAATGCGATGCGCGGTCTGCGAGGGCTGAGGCTCATGCGGAGCCTGGCTCACGCGTCGTTGTTCGATCGAGCTTTGCCAAACCCGCAAGTGTAGCCGCAGCGCTCGCGTCACGCTCATTGTGCGTATCGTGAGCCGCCGCGCGGCGAGCCCCTCCTGATTCCCACACCCCCTCCCTCATGCCTGCCGCTTCCCTGCCCATCGTCATGACCTTCTCGGCCTGCGACCCGACCGGGGGCGCGGGCATGCAGGCCGATCTGATGACGATCGCAAGCCTCGGTTGTCACGCGGCATCGATCGTCACCGGCATCACCGTCCAGGACACCACCGGCGTCGATGAGTTCGTGGCGATCGATGCCGACCACGTCGACGATCAGGCGCGCACCATCCTCGAAGACATGCGGGTGGCGGCATTCAAGATCGGCGTGTTGGGCGACGTGGAAACCGTGGCCGCGGTCGCCGAGATCGTGTCCGACTACCCCGACGTGCCGGTGGTGCTCGATCCGGTGATTGCCAGCGCACGCGGCGACGCGTTCGCCGACGATGACACGCTGCGAGCGATCCGCGAGCTTCTGATACCGCAGGCGACGCTGATCACTCCCAACAGTTTCGAAGCGCGCAGGCTCGCTGCGGTCGAAGACGAATCCGACGAGGCCGATCGGGTCCACGCAGACATCAAGCCCATCGGCCTGGATGCAGCCGCCGCGCGCATCATCGGCTCGGGCGCGACCTGGGTGCTGATTACCGGCACACATGAAAACACCGGCGACGTCATCAATACGCTTTACGGCGAGCGCGACGGCGCCACGGTGCGCATTCGCGCGGATGCGTGGCCGCGTCTGCAAGGTTCGTATCACGGCTCGGGCTGCACGCTCGCATCGGCGATCGCCGCCTTGCTCGCCTGCGGCGCCACGCTCGAAGACGCGGTGCGCGATGCGCAGGACTACACCTGGCAAACACTGCGTGCGGGCTTTCGTCCCGGCATGGGACAGTTCCTTCCCGATCGCTTCTACTGGACGCGCGAAGACGGAGACGCGCGCCGCTCGATTGGCGCGCGCAGCGCATGAATCACGGCAGTGGCCGCGTCGCCGACCGCGTCGCCCATCGCATCGTCAATCACGTCGCCGGTCTCTACGCGGTGACGCCCGACGAAGCCGATACCGATCGATTGCTGGCGATGGTCGCTGCCGCGCTCGCAGGCGGCGCAGCGCTCGTCCAATACCGCAACAAGTCGGCCAGCGAAAGCCTGCGAGCCGAGCAGGCGATGCGGCTCGCGCGCCTGTGCGTCGAGCACGGCCGTCGCTTGATCGTCAACGATCACGTCGATCTCGCGATGACGATCGCGGGCGCAGGGCTGCACGTCGGCATCGACGACGCGAACGACCTGCACGCGCTACGCGAACGCCTCGGCCCGTCGCGCATCCTCGGAGTATCGTGCTACGCGGATCTCGATCGCGCGAAACAGGCCGCAGCCGCCGGCGCGGACTACGTCGCATTCGGCAGCGTCTTTCCATCGTCGACCAAACCCGCGGCAGTTCGCGCATCGCTCGAACTGTTTGCGCAGGCGCGCGAATTGAACATTGCGCTTGTCGGCATCGGCGGCATCGATGCTTCGAATCTGCCCCGCTTGATCGAGGCGGGCGCCGATGCCGCGGCGGTGATCACCGATCTCTTCGACGTGAGTGAAGTCGCGGCGATCCGCGTGCGCGCGACTGCGCTTGCGCGTTGCTTCGGCGATGCGGGCCGCGCATGCCGGCCCGCATCGACCGACCCGCATTGACCCGCACTTCCCTTCTCCCTTCGCCCGATTGATCGACTGCTCATCGTGACCGAATCCCGCAACCACCAACTCTTTGCACGCGCACTGCGCACCACCCCCGGCGGCGTCAACTCGCCGGTGCGCGCATTCCGCCAGGTCGGCGGCGTGCCGCGCTTCGTGACGCGCGCCGAAGGCCCGTATTTCTGGGACGCCGACGGCACGCGCTATATCGATTACATCGGCAGTTGGGGTCCGGCGATCCTCGGACACGCGCATCCGCGCGTGGTGCGGGCGGTGCAGGATGCGGCCTCGCGCGGCCTCTCGTTCGGCGCGCCGACCGAAGGCGAAATCGAAATGGCCGAGACCCTTTGCCGCCTCGTGCCCTCGATGGAGCAGGTGCGGCTCGTGTCGTCGGGCACCGAAGCGGCGATGAGCGCGATTCGTCTCGCGCGCGGAGCGACCGGCCGTTCGAAGATCGTCAAGTTCGACGGCTGCTATCACGGTCACGCCGACAGCCTGCTGGTCAAGGCAGGTTCGGGACTGCTGACGTTCAACACGCCGAGCTCGGCCGGCGTGCCGCCCGAGATCACGCAGCACACGATCGTGCTCGACTACAACCACTGCGAACAGCTCGAGACCGCGTTCGCCGAATACGGCGATGCGATCGCATGTGTGATCGTCGAGCCGATCGCGGGCAACATGAATCTGGTTCGATCGACTCCGGAATGCATCGCGTGCATGCGAGCGTTGTGCACGAAGTTCGGCGCGCTGTTGATCTTCGACGAAGTGATGAGCGGCTTTCGCGTGGCGCTCGGCGGCGCGCAATCGCTCTATGACGTTGCGCCCGACATCACCGTGCTCGGCAAGGTCATCGGCGGCGGCTTGCCGGTCGCAGCCTTCGGCGGACGGCGCGAGATCATGCGCCACTTGTCTCCTGAAGGCGGGGTCTATCAGGCGGGAACCTTGTCGGGCAATCCGGTCGCGGTGGCCGCGGGTCTCGCGACGCTTGCGGAAGTCGAAATGCCCGGCTTCCACGATCGCCTTTCCGCAAGCACGCGGCGGCTTGCCGATGGCATCGCTCTTGCGGCGCGCGATGCCGGCATCGCATTCTGCAGCGATGCCGTCGGCGGCATGTTCGGCTTCACCTTCACTGCCCGGCGACCGCGCGCCTTGCCCGACGTGAGCGGCTCGGACATCGAGCGCTTCAAACGCTTTTTTCACGCGATGCTGGAGCGCGGTGTGTACCTCGCGCCGTCGGCTTACGAAGCGGGATTCGTATCGGCTGCGCACGACGATGCGGCAATCGAAGCGACGCTCGCCGCGGCGCGAGAAGCGTTCGCCGCGATCGCATGAGCGGCGTGGTCGCGAACCCGACGCGGCTTTGATGGTCTGATCGAGGTTGACTTGCAGCGGCTTCGATCGGGCGAGTGGCCGCGTTGCCGAAGCGGAATAAAATACCTGCCTCAGGCCGGGTTCAGAGTCGGACCTTCATCCCCCGTTTTCCGAAAGCCGCGTTCCATGCGCCTGTCGTTGCGGTTCCTCATTCCCCTGATCGCCGCCCTCGCGCTCCTCGCCTACTTCGTCGTCCCGCAGATCGATGCATTGACCGTTCGCTGGTTCGTGCGCGACCTCGACAGCCGCGCGCAACTGGCCGCCGCGCCGCTCGCCGATCAGCTTGCCGAACTCATACCCGAGCACGCCAACCAGAAGATCACGACGCTGCTCAACAGCGTCACGCAAAACGAACGCCTGTACGCGATCGCGTTCTGCGATCGTGGCAACCGCATCGCCTATCGCACCGCCAACCTGCCTGTTGAAGTCGGATGCGTCGCGAGCCCCGACGAGACCCGGGTCGGCAATGGCGCGAGCGACCTCTCAGGTTCGATCGTCAAGCTGCCCAAGGGTTCTCTGCACGTGGCGCGCATTCCCGTCAAGGCGACCGATGGCGACATCGGGCGGCTCGTGATGGTCTCGGACATGAGCTTCATCGAAAGCCGCAGCGAGGACACGCGCAAGTACACCATCCTGCTGTTCCTTATCCTCGGCGTCGTCACGTCGCTGATCACGGTGCTGGTCGCGCATCTGTCGTGGCGCGGATGGATCGCGGGCGTGCGCGCGATGCTGCGCGGCGAAGGCGTGCTGCGGCCGTTCGCAGGCATGGAAGGGATCCCGAGCCGCGCGAACCCGATGAGCGTAGCCGACGGCGCCGAGTTCGACTCCGAGCTGCGTCCGCTGATGGCCGATGTGCGCGGCATCCTGCGCGAGCTCGACGAAGAGCGACGCGCGCGCGACAACGCGGGCGACGACGGCGGCGAATGGACGCCCGAGCGCCTCAGTCGCCTGTTGCACGAACATCTGTCCGACGACGAGATCATCGTCGTGTCGAATCGCGAGCCTTACATCCACGTCAAGACCGATCACGGGCTCGAAGTGCAGCGGCCCGCGAGCGGTCTCGTGACCGCGGTCGAGCCGGTGATGCGCGCGTGCTCGGGAACCTGGATCGCACATGGCGGAGGCTCGGGCGACCGCGACGCAGTCGACGCAAAGGCGCACGTGGCCGTGCCCCCCGACGATCCTTCGTACACCTTGCGCCGCATCTGGCTGACGCAGGAAGAAGAGGACGGCTACTACTATGGCTTCGCCAACGAAGGACTCTGGCCGCTCTGCCATATCGCGCACGTGCGACCGGTGTTTCGCAGCGCCGACTGGAAGCAATACGTCGCGGTCAACCGCCGCTTCGCCGATGCGGTCGTCGAAGAATCGCGCACCGAGAACCCCGTGGTGCTGGTGCAGGATTATCACTTCGCGCTGCTGCCGCGTTTGATCCGCGACCGGCTTCCGCTGGCGACCATCATCACCTTCTGGCACATCCCCTGGCCCAACCCCGAGTCCTTCGGCATCTGCCCGTGGCGCACCGAGATCATCGAGGGCCTGCTCGGCAGCACCATCCTCGGCTTTCACACGCGCTATCAGGCGAAGAACTTCATCGAGACCGCCGACCGCTTTCTCGAGACGCGCATCGAGCACGAGATCTCGGTCATCTCGTATGGCGGCGTGCGCACGCAAGTCGAGAGCTATCCCATCTCGATCGACTGGCCCGATGCACCCGCGTTCGAGAAGACGATCGAGCAATGTCGATCGGAAATCCGCAACCGGATCGGCGTACCCGCGAGTCAGTTGATCGGGCTGGGCGTCGATCGCCTCGATTACACCAAGGGCATCCTCGAGCGTTTTTCGGCCGTCGAGGTGATGTTGGAGCGTCATCCCGAAATGGTCGGGCGCTTCACGTTCGTGCAGATCGCTGCGCCGTCGCGCTCCGCGCTCGAGGAGTATCAGAACTTCGAAGCGCGCGTGCGTTCGGAAGCCTCGCGCATCAATCGTCGTTTCGCACGGCCGGCCGCGGCACGTTCGAGCGCCGACGCGCCTCCTGCGATCACGCTGATGATCGAGCATCACGACAGGCAATCGGTGTTCGAACATTACCGCGCCTGCGATGTCTGCGTGGTGACGAGCCTCCACGACGGTATGAATCTGGTTGCCAAGGAGTTCGTCGCCGCGCGTGACGACGAGCAGGGCGTGCTGATCCTTTCGGCATTCGCGGGAGCCTCGCGCGAGTTGCGCGAAGCGCTGATCGTCAACCCGTATCACGTCGAGCACACTGCCGACATGCTGCATGCGGCGCTCGTCATGCCGCCTGCCGAGCAGCGCGAACGCATGCGCGCGCTGCGTGCCCTCGTGAAAGATCACAACGTGTTCCGCTGGGCCGCGCGCATGCTGCTCGATGCGTCGCGCGTACGACAGCGCGAACGCATCCGCGGACGCATCGCCGAGCATCACAGCGAAGCCGAAGAACGCGGCCGCTGGCGCAAGGCCGCGGCATAGCGACGCGTTTCGAGTCGCATGTGAATCATCTCTTCACGCACGCAGGCCGTGCCGCGCTGGAACGTCTTGCGCAACAGGCGACGCTCTACGGATTCGATTTCGACGGCACGCTCGCACCGATCGTCGCGCATCCCGAGGACGCGGCTGCAAGCGACGCGACCGTGAGGAAACTGTCCGCGCTCGGAGTTCTGGTTCCGATCGCGATCCTCACCGGTCGCAGCGTCGCCGACATGCGGCAACGGATGGAGTTCACGCCGCTGCATCTGGTCGGCAATCACGGCGCCGAAGGTCTTCCTTCGCCTCTTCATCATTCGCTCGCCGATTCACTGACTGCGAGCGGCGGCACACTCGATCACGCAAGCATCGCGCGCGAATGGTTGCGTCAGTGGCGGGGCGCGATCGCCGCGCACGGCGACGATGCCGGCATCTTCGTCGAGGACAAGAGGTATTCGATCTCGATCCACTATCGCCTCGCCGTCGATCGTGACGCCGCGAAACGCGCCATAGCGCAAGCGGTCGCAACGCTCGCGCCCGCGCCGCGAGTGATCGGCGGCAAATGCGTTTTCAATCTCCTGCCCGAAGACGCTCCCGACAAGGGCGATGCGCTCGCGACCCTGGTTCGCTTCGAACATTGCGATGCGGCCTTCTATATCGGCGACGACGAAACCGACGAGGCGGTTTTTCATGGCGCGCCCGCGCATTGGGTCACGGTCCATGTCGGCGAGTCCGACAACAGCGCCGCGCATTTCTTCGTCGAGCGCCAGGCCGAGGTCGATCGCTGTCTGGACCTCCTGATCGCAAACGCGGAAGCCTCGCGGTGAGCCGCATCCGCGGCAGCTTCAGCGCTTTCTCGAGCCGAGGACGACTGCGCGCGCTTCGGCGACCTGCCAGACCATCAGCGTCGGCAGGCCGATCGCGAGATCGCGGGCGCGCTTGGCAAGCGCGAGCGCGAGCGCGGATTCGGGCGGCAGACCGAGCAGAGGCGCAGCCAACGCATAGCCGGCCTCTTGCACACCGATCCCGCCCGGGATCGCGAAGGCCGCGCTGCGCAGCGCAAAGATCACGCTCTCTATAGCCAGCGCCGTCCAGATGGACAACTCGACTTCCATCAGCCGCAGAACAATCCAGGCTCCGGCAGCGCTCGCGCCCCAGGCCGCGAGGTTGAGCGCGAACGACAATACGATGCGCCCGCGTCGCGCGTAAATCGCGCGCAGTTCGGCGCCGATCTCCTGCGCGGCAGCCACGGAGCCTGGCAGTGCATGCTGCGCGATTCTCCCGGCCAGCGGCAAGAGCCAGCGTTGCGCCAGGACGAAGACGGCCATCAGGGCGATCATGATCGCGCCGCCGCCGAGTAGCGGCGTGCGTAGCGACGCGCCCTGGCCGCCACCCATCAGGATCGAAGCGACAACGGCCACTCCGAACAGCGTGAAAATCAATTGGCTCGCCATCTCCGTCGTCAAGTCGACGATCAGCGAGGCATAGACGCGCGGGCCCGCGATGCCGCTTGCCGTCAGCATGCGCGTGCTGACGACGATCCCGCCGATCTGCGAGAACGGCAGCAAGTCCGATGCCGCCTCGCGGATCAGCCGCGCCCACACGAACACGCCGAGCCGGTTGAAAGCCTCGCCCGACGCAGCGGTGAGCCACGCCCCGCCGAGCACGACGAACACCCCCAGCGAGTAGAGGCAATAAAGGAGGAAGCCCTCGACGCCGAGCCGCCGCGCGATCGCGACGATGCCGTCGAAACCGGTCGAACCGAACGCCCACACCGCTGCCGCCAACCCCGCCAGGGTCGCCAGCAATATCCCTGAACGGGCATAAGACTTCAGGGCTCGGCTCCCATCTTGTTGCGTGTGGCGCACGACGCGATGATCGTCGGCGCAAGCCGATAGGCATGGGGCGCGCCGGGCATCAGTCGCTTGCTCCCCGCAAACTCGCGAAGCTTCCCAGTCGCGCAGCGCGCGCCGACACCGCCGCCCTGCAGTCCGGGTCGAGCAACGCTTCGAGCTCGGCACGATGACGATAACCGGGGCCGTGCCCGGGAAAATCGTCGCGTGTCGCAGGGTGGAGATAGAGTTCGTTCAGGCCTTCGGGTAGCGCGGCTACGGCCGCACGGATTCGCTCGGCGGTCATGTGTCCGGTCGAGGCAAGACCGAAGACGCGGTCGGGCGTCGCCATGCCGCGCCGTCTCGCGCGACGGCGCAGCGATCGTGCGAATGGCGCCGCGAACCAGCCCGAACCTCGGGGTCGGCCCGGCTCGACCGGCGCGCGCAACGCAGCGACGCCATACCGCCCCGCCGCTTCCAGCACCATTCCCGCGATCACGGGATGGACGTGAAAGTGCTTGTGCGCGTTGACATGGTCGAATGGCAGCCCGGTCGCGGCGAAGGCGGCAAACTGCGCCTCGATCTCGGCGCGGAGTTGACGCCGCACTTGCGCGCTCAGTGCGATGCGCAAGCCCACCACAGCCATGTTGGTCAGAAACAGCCCGTGTTGATCAACCAGGTCGGGAACCTGCCCGGCCGGCAATGCCGGTCGTCCTTCCACCAGTACCAGGTGCAGCCCCACACCGAGTCGCGGCAGACGCCGCGCCCGCTCGACCGCGTCGACTGCGGCAGGTGCGGCAACCATCAGGCTGGCCGCCGTCAGGATGCCCTGGCTATGCGCCAGCTCGACCGCCTCGTTCACCTCGACGGCCGCACCGAAATCGTCGGCGGTCACGACAAGCGAGGTCACGCGGCCTCTTTGCGCCGGCGCAGGAACTCGAAGAACTCGACGCCTTCGCGCAGGCGGCGCTTCATCATGTCGAAGTCACGCAGCATCTCCCCGACGATCGCGCCGATCTTGCGCGGGCGAAAATAGAAGCGTTTATAGAATTCCTCGACCTTGTCGAAGATGACCTTCGCCGGCAGGTGCGGGTAGCTCAATTGCGCGATCTGGATACCGCCCTTGGTCAACAGATGATCGGACCCGTCGAACCAGCCGTTCTGCGTCGCCTGGTTATAGAGAAAGGTGCCGGGATAGGGCGCCGCCAGGGACACCTGGATGGTGTACGGGTCGATCTCCATGGCATAGCGGATCGTCTCCTCGATCGTCTCGGCCGTCTCGCCGGGCAGACCCAGGATGAAGGTGCCGTGGATGACGATGCCGAGCGCGTGACAATCCTTGGTGAATTGCCGCGCGACATCGACGCGCAAGCCCTTCTTGATGTTGTGCAGGATCTTCTGGTTGCCGCTTTCGTAGCCGACCAGCAGCAGGCGCAGGCCGTTGGCCTTCATCACCTTCAGTGACTTGAAGGGCACGTTCGCCTTGGCGTTGCACGACCACGTGACGCCCAGCTTGCCCAGTTCCACCGCCAGCGCCTCGACGCGCGGCAGGTTGTCGGTCAACGTGTCGTCGTCGAAGAAAATCTCCTTGACCTCGGGCATCTCGCGCATCACGTACTTCACCTCTTCGATCACATGGGGGATCGAGCGGGTGCGGTAGTTGTGACCGCCGACCGTCTGTGGCCAGAGGCAGAAGGTGCAGCGGCTCTTGCAGCCGCGGCCGGTGTAGAAGCTGACGTAGGGATGCTTGAGGTAGCCGCCGAAATATTTCTCGATCTTCAGGTCGCGCTTATAGATCGGGCTCACGAAGGGCAGCGAGTCCATGTCCTCGAGCACCTCGCGATCCGGGTTGTGGACGATCTTGCCGGCTTCGCTGCGGTAGCTGATGCCCTTGATCTCGCTGAACGGCAGTCCGTCGGCGACGTCCTTGATGGTGAAGTCGAACTCGTTGCGCGCCACGAAGTCGATCGCACTCGAGGCCGCGAGCGAGCCCTGCGCTTCCACCGCGACCTTGGCGCCGATGAAACCAATTTTCAGCGCCGGGTTGAGCTGCTTGAAGAGCTCGGCGGTATGGACGTCCTGTCGGAACGACGGCGTCGAGGTATGAATGATGATGAGGTCGCGCTCGAAGGCCTCGTGCTTGATGTCGTCGAAGCTCAGATCGTGCGCGGGCGCGTCGATCAGCTTCGACCCCTCCACCAGCGCAGCCGGCTGCGCGAGCCAGGTCGGGTACCAAAAGGATTTCACCTCGCGCTTCATCTGGTAGCGCGCGCCTGCGCCACCGTCGTAGCCGTCGAACGAGGGAGCCTGGAGAAACAGCGAACGCATCATGCGATGACCTCCTTGTGCGCCATTATCGGGCCGCCATGCGGCCGTCTGCGTTCATTCTAAGCCGCCTGCCGCGCCAATCGATCGAGCGGGTGAAGAAGGTGGCTGCGAACACGGCGAGAGTCAGGCAGTCGCGCAATGGCAGCAACCAGAGCGAAGCGGTCTTCGTGCCGACCTGGGTATCGATCGTACGGGCGAGAAGTACGCGGCAGACCAGTGCAACCAGCACTAGTATCCCGCCGGCGATAGGGGCAGGCAACATCAGCGTACCCAGCAGCGCGAGGGGAAGCGGCATGCCGATCACGGATGCCGCGTAGGCAACGGGCACGACGTCGCGCACCGTGGCTCCCCACCGCAGCTCGTGTCGCCACAGTTCGGCGAAGCTCGTTTCGGCCGATGCATGCGTGACCAGTAGCGGCGGCACCGCAACCTTCAGGCCCAACGCGCGGATGGCCTCGCCGATCGCATAGTCGTCCGCGAGGACGTCGGCAAAGCGCGCGAAGCCGCCGATCGCATCGAGCGTCGCGCGCGTGAGCGCGATCGTCGATCCCATGCACGGTTGTGCGAGTTCCATCGCGACTGCGAACACGGCGCCCGGCAAAAACTGGTAGCTGAGCCCCGCCGCCCCCAGGCGCGACCAGAAACCCGCATCGCCGCGCCCGCGAAAAAGCACGGTGATCGCGCCCACCCCCGGCGCGTCGAGCGCTGCGAGGACGCGGGCCAGATAGTCAGGAGTTGCGACGATGTCGCTGTCGCTCAGCACGAGGATGGGATGTGCGGTATGTCCATCCATATTGATCAGGTTCGATATCTTGCCGCTCGCGCCGTGACGCGCGGGGGAGATGACGAGTGCAATGGCGGCATTCACCCAGGATCGCTGCAGCGACTCGACCGCTTCGATTGCAGGATCGTCGTCGCGTTCGACGCCGCACAGAAGCTGGATCGGACCGCCGTGGTTTTGCGCCAGGAAGCTCGCCAGGTTGACCTCAAGCAAAGGCTCAGGACCGTAGAGTGGCTTCAACAGAGTCACCGCGTCCGAGCGCCGAACGATGCTCTCTTGCTTCGCGAAGAATCGTCGAAAAACGATCGCCGCCGCAACCGTGTAGACGCTGCCGATGGCGGCCAGTATCAGCAGGAGCCATCCCGATAGCGACAGGGTTGTAGCGACGATGCCCTCCATGAAGGTCAGGCCTTTGCCAAGAGGTTTGCGGCGAGCAGTTCCTACTAGCATTCCAACGTCTCGCTGTCGAGCGCCGATCGGTGCCGCAGGCGCGCGAGACGACATTGAACGCTGGCGGCGTCGGAAGCACCAGAGGCACGCGTCGACTTTGCCGCGCTCGCAAATGCGGCTACACTCGCGCCGTTTTCATGACCGGAGCTCCCGCGTGGGCGCTGATTCGAGTTGTTCCAGTCGATCGACGATCGACACATCCCTCGGCATCTAGCGACACAGCTTCGTGAGTCGCAGCCGCCGAGTTCAACGGCGGGTGCGGCACCCCTCCCCATCAGTGCGATGTCGCATGACGCGCACAGGATCCCGGGATTCCGACCCTCCAGTTTCTGACGCCGCACTTCAACGTGCGCAAACGGAAAACTGCGCGCTTCGCACGATCGCGACGCGTGGCAAGGAGTAGTTTCGTGAATCTCGATCTGATGAAAGACCAGGTCTCGCGGCTGATCGGCACGCGCCGCATGCTGCGGCATTTCCGTCGCCTCGCGATCCTCGACGCGCTTCGCCGCACCGCCGTCAACAAGGAAGCGCCCGCCGCGCTGACGGCTATCCTGCTCGATGCATCGCGCGCGCAATCAGCGCACCTGGTTGCAAAGCTCGACAGCCACATCGATGGCCTCACCGCTTTCGAGGCCGATGCGATCCGCGGCGAGACCGGCGCCAACACCATCGAGCACGAGCAGCCGATGCCGTGGTGGCTGCATCTGTGGCATTGCTATGCGAATCCCTTCAATCTGCTGCTCACGCTGCTCGCCTTCGTTTCGTATCTGACCGAGGACGCGAAAGCGACGATCGTGATCGGCAGCATGGTCGCGCTCTCGACGCTCTTGCGCTTCGTGCAGGAGTCACGCTCCAATCGCGCCGCCGATCGGCTGAAAGACATGGTCAGCACGACGGCGACGGTGATGCGTCGCGACGTGTCGCAGCTGGCCGCACCCGAGGCGTCGCGCTACTTCGGCATCGATCTTCAGGTGCGCCCCGCGCGCCCGGTCGAGTTGCCGATCCGCGACCTCGTGCCGGGTGATGTAATCGTGCTCGCTGCGGGGGACATGATCCCCGCCGACCTGCGCGTGCTGTCGGCCAAGGACCTGTTCGTATCGCAGGCTGCATTGACGGGCGAATCGCTGCCGGTCGAGAAGTTCGTGCAGTCCCGCGTGTCGCAGGGCGCCGCGAGCTCGAGTCCACTCGAGCTCGACAACATCTGCTTCATGGGTACCAACGTCGTCAGCGGATCGGCCACCGCGATCGCGGTGGCGACCGGCAACCGCACCTACTTTGGCGCGCTGGCCCAACGCGTGACCGCGGTCGATCCGCGGCCCACCGCATTCCAGGCGGGCGTCAACAAGGTGAGCTGGCTTTTGATCCGCTTCATGCTCGTGATGACGCCGATCGTGTTTCTCCTCAACGGCTTCACCAAGGGCGACTGGCTCGAAGCGTTCCTGTTCGCGATCTCGGTCGCGGTCGGGCTCACGCCCGAGATGCTGCCGATGATCGTGACGGCGACGCTCGCCAAGGGCGCGGTGCAGCTCTCGAAGAAGAAGGTGATCGTCAAGCGGCTCGATGCGATCCAGAATTTCGGCGCGATGGATGTGCTGTGCACCGACAAGACCGGCACGCTGACGCAGGACAAGATCTTTCTCGAGCGCTGCATCGATGCGACCGGCGAAGAATCGAGGCGCGTGCTCGAGTTCGCGTATCTGAACAGCTACTACCAGACGGGCCTGAAGAACCTGCTCGACCGCGCGGTCCTCGATCACGCCGAGATGCATCGCGAGCTCGGCCTGGTGACGAACTATCGCAAGGTCGACGAGATCCCGTTCGACTTCGAACGTCGCCGCATGTCGGTCGTCGTGTCGGAGCGCGACCACCATCACGAGTTGATCTGCAAGGGAGCGGTCGAAGAAATCGTCGCGGTCTGCACGAAAATGCAGCGTGGCGACCAGATCGTCGATCTCACGCCCGAGCGTCTCGCGGAGATCCACGCCCTGACGGGCAGCATGAACGCCGAAGGCCTGCGCGTGGTCGCGGTCGCAACCAGCGACCATCCGCCGATCAAGGAGCAGTACTCGGTCGCCGACGAAACCAATCTCACGCTGGTCGGCTATATCGCCTTCCTCGATCCGCCCAAGGAGTCGACCGCACCGGCGCTCGCGGCGCTGCGCGAGCACGGCATCACGGTCAAGGTCCTGACCGGCGACAACGATCTCGTGACGGTCAAGATCTGCAAGGAAGTCGGGCTGGTGCTGCCCGCCGATGGCAGCGGCATCGTGCTCGGCTCGCAGATCGAAACGATCGGCGATGCCGAACTATCCGAGTTGGCCGAACGCTGCACCGTGTTCGCGAAGTTGAGTCCCTCGCACAAGGAACGCATCGTGCGCGCGCTGCATGATCGCGGTCATGTGGTCGGCTTCATGGGCGACGGCATCAACGATGCTCCCGCATTGCGCGCGGCCGACATCGGCATCTCGGTCGACACGGCGGTCGATATCGCGAAGGAAGCCGCGGACCTCATCCTGCTCGAGAAAAGTCTGATGGTTCTCGAGGAAGGCGTGCTCGAAGGCCGCAGGACTTTCGCCAACATGCTCAAGTACATCAAGATGACCGCGTCGTCGAACTTCGGCAATGTCTTCTCGGTGCTGCTCGCGGGCGTCTTCCTGCCGTTCCTGCCGATGCTGCCCTTGCAACTGCTGGTGCAGAACCTGCTCTACGATGTCTCGCAGATCGCCGTGCCTTTCGACCATGTCGATCCCGAGTTTCTGGCGCAGCCACAGAGTTGGAAGCCCGACGATCTCGGACGATTCATGTTCTGGTTCGGCCCCATCAGTTCGATTTTCGACGTGTGCACGTTCGCGCTGTTGTGGTTCGTGTTCGGCGCCAACTCGATCGACAGGCAATCGCTGTTTCAGTCGGGGTGGTTCATCGAGGGGCTGGTTTCGCAGACCTTGATCGTCCACCTGATTCGCACGCGCAAGATTCCCTTCGTGCAAAGCCGCGCCGCGTGGCCTCTGATCGTCATGACGCTGTTGATCGTTGCGATTGCAATCGCGCTGCCGCAGTCGCCGCTCGCGGGCGCCTTCAAGTTCGAAGCGTTGCCGCTGGCTTACTTTCCGTGGCTGGTGGTCGTGCTGCTCGCCTACGTGGCGCTCGCGCAAGCCGTAAAGAGTATTTACGCACGACGCTTCGGCTGGCAATGAATTGCATCACCGCGGCCAATCACCACGCTCGGCCGAGCACCATCGTGATTCCGACAAACGCTTGCCAGGTCGGCGTCGCGCGGTTCAATGCGTGGGCGACGCCGAAGTCGAGAATCGCGCTGCGCCGAATTGCATAGGTGAATGCGCCGAGCGCTTGCGCAGTTCCGCTCGCGCCGCGTTGATGCGTTCCGGAAATTTCGCCGACGACTCCCCAACGGTCGCCGAGGCGTCGAGACAAGGCAAACGCGCCCAGCGTCTGCCATCGGCCTTCGCCGATGTCGATGGCGCCCACGCGCGTGTTCAGCAAGTTCAGGTCGGTATGCCAGTCGCCGAAGTCCGCGCTGTAGATCGCGTTGATCGTGTAGTCGGGCTTGCCGCTGCCCGTCCCCAGGCCTCGTCTGGCCGTCGGCACGGTGAGCCAGGCTTCGAGTCCGAAGGCGGATTTCAAGTCCGATCGCGAGTCGATCGCGAAGCGACGCTTGACGACGAAGGTCGTGTCGCCCAAGCCGGTGCCTCTGGCGCCATCGTTCGCGCTCTGACGGACCGATGCCTCGCCATCGATGCGAACTCCCCAATCTTCAGTGAACGCGAGCTTGAGCGAATAGGGAAGGCTCGTGCGTCGCGCCGGATCGGCGTCCGGGTGGAGGTCGCGCGCGTGCAGGCCACCGAATTCGGCTTCGAGCCATCCGGGCTCTGACAGCGCGGCGGGCGTCGAAACGGTCGGTCGATTGGGAACGGCCTCGGGCTTGACGTCATCGCTCTGGGCGCAGAGTCCCTGCGAGGAGAGCGCGATCGAAAATATCGGGGCAAGAAATTGACCAGAAACGCATGACCAACTGCGTTCAGTGCGACGAGCCATTGCGGCGTCGCAGGCGCCGTCAACGATTCGCGCGACGGCGTTTTGCAGCGGCCAGGCGCGTCGAAACACCAGCCGCGCCGCGTTCGTGCTGATGCTGCTGCCAGAGATCCCACAGTTTGTAGCCGAGCGCAGCCACGCCCCCCAACTTGGCTGCCGTCGTCAGAAGCGGAATCTTAAAACGCGTTGCAATCAACGAGGCGGCGGACGCCACGAAGGGGTAGCGCTTGGCAAGCTCGAGGGCGCGCGACCACCAACTGCGGGAACGATCGGTCGGCAACGCATTGCGCACGATCGCATTCAAGGTCGCCGCACGGCGCACTTCGGAAAGATGATGCGCGAGTTCGACGCGTTCGACCGCGGCGCGCATCTGCAGCATCTGCTTTCTCAGTTTCAACGGAACATGCGAGTTCGCCATCACCTCGCTCCTTCTGCGCGGGCGGCAGTCGCCGGTTGAACCTGCGCGAATGCGTCTTCCTGACGATGCGCTGCATAGGCCGCCGCTTCTTCGGCGGCTTCATGCGCGCGCGTCATGTGCGACCAGGTTTCCTTGTCCTTTTCCAATTCCGCGAGGGTGGCGCCGAAGATCGGCGGCCTCAAGTGGAAAATCGAACGCAAGCGCATGGTCAGCAGCACCGCGATGGCAAGATAGATCACGGTGATTGTGATCATCGTCGCGACACGATAGTCGGGGGGCGCCGCGAACACGATCGCAAATGTCCCCACGATCAGCGCCAGCAACACCAGCACCCCCGCCACCAGCGCAAGCACCGATGCGCCGAGCAGCCGCTGGATTTCTTCTTCGAGCTCGACGCCCGCCAGAGCCACGCGCGTATGCGCGAGGCCGACCGCGGTGGAAATCAATTGTCTCAACGAGGGAATCAGCTTCGGCGGCAACTCGTCGTCGATGTGCGACCCGCTCATGGCGCGACGACCCACACGCACGGTCGGGCGTGGACGTCTGGATCGGCTGGCGCCAAAAATCATGAGGTCGATCCCAAGTCGAATACTGCCGATTAAGCGTCAATCAGGCGTGAAGGATGTTTCCGTACCCGCAATAAGACTTCAGAGTTCACGCCCACGTGGAATCGACGACGTCAATGACGCGCAACCACGACGCCGATGAGAAAACCGATCGCAGCGCCGATGCCGATCGCCTGCCAGGGATTTTCGTGGACGTAATCGTCGGTGAGAATCGCGGCATCACGTCCTTTTTCCATCACCACGGCCTGCAGGTCCGAAAGTTGTTCGGATGCGCGCTTGAGCGCCGCGGTGGCCTTGTCGCGCAACTCGGCGGCCTTCTCACCGGTCGAAGAGGCGGCCGCGCGGAGAAAACCTTCGGCATCGTCGACGCCGGATTTCAGCTCGGTAACGATCTTGTCCTTGTGCTGAGTCATTTTGTCCTTCTGCGCGTTGAAGCGATCGTCGTCGTACATCGTCATGATGGAATCTCCTTTGAACGGCAAGCGGACGGGCTGAAGTCTACCCGCAAGAGTGACAGAGTTTATCCAAATCTTCCACCCGCACATGTGGGAAGCACCCGCGCGCCCCTGTCGGACGGATGCTTAGAAATCGATGGGCTGCAAACTCGCTAGCCGTGCTCGTAAACCCACTGCAACAACGCGTCTTGCACGGGCTGCGCTGCGGCAGCGTTGGGATGATTGACGAACGCGACCACGACGTAGCGCTTGCCCGACGCCGCCAGCACATAACCGGCCACCGCGCGAACCTCGGACAGAGAGCCGGTCTTGATGTGCGCCCGGCCCGCCACGCTGCGCAGATTCAGGCGCTTCTTCATCGTGCCATCGTAGCCAACCAGCGGCAGCGATGACATCAACTCGGGCATCACGGGCGATGCCCAGGCCGCTTGAAGCACGCGCGCCATCGAGCGCGCGCTGATGCGTTCGCGACGCGACAGTCCCGAGCCGTTCTCGATGACGAACTCCGGCATCGCGATGCCCTTGTTCGCATAGAAGCCTTGAATCACGCGTTGGCCCCGCTCGAGATTGGCGGGCGCCTTCAAGGTCTCGGCGGCCAGCGAAAGGAACAGCTCGCGCGCCATCACGTTGTTGCTGAACTTGTTGATGTCGCGCACGACGTCCGCCAGGCTCGGCGATTCACGCTCGACCAGCACGCGGGCATCGGCAGGCATCGTGCCGTCGCGAGTCGTGCCGAGCAGGCGTCCGCCCAGTTCGGTCCACAAGCTCCTGAACAGCGACGCGACATACTGACGGTGATCGAGGATGGATACGTTCCAGGCCTGCTCACCGCACGATGCCGGATAGCCGCCGCCAAACGCGATGCGATCGCTCTTCGTGAAGTCCGCGGCAATGCGCGCTTTCCAGTCGCCGCATGCGCCATCGGCATAGGCGAGCGGAGCGATGGTGAAGTCTGCGAGCAGCGGCTCCATCGCGACCCGCACTTCGCGCCTCTTCTCGTCCGGAATGAAGCGCAACGTAACCGCCTTGAAATTGACCAGCAGCGCATTGGGCCCGACGTTGTAGGGACGCAGCGGCTCGCTGTCGAAGGCCGATGGGTCGTAAGGCGCCGCCTCGAAGAGACTGCGATCGAGCACCAGATCGCCGCGTATCGTCTTGATGCCGCGGCCGCGCAGTTGGCGCAGCATCAGCCAGAAACTTTCGACGACGAACTTCGGATCGCCGGCGCCGCGCAGGTAGAGATCGCCTTCGAGGCTGCTGCCCACTTGAGGCGCATTGCTCGCGACCACCGTCCTCCACGTGAACGCCGGGCCGAGCAGCTCGAGAGCCGCGTAGGTCGTGACGAGCTTCATGGTCGACGCGGGATTCATCGCGTAATCGGCGTTGCGCGAGAGGAGCGCTTGCGATTGTTCGCGATCTCCTGCGCCTGCGACCCGTGCGCGCACTGCCGGGGGCGAAGCAAGAGCCGCGAGAGATGCCGGGTTCACAGCGCGCTCGCCGGCATCGCCTGACGCTTCGTCAGCGACACCGGGCTCCTCCATCGCATGGACCCGCTGAACATGGATGCCGACTGCGCTTTCGGGAATCAGGGCGCGCTGCAGGGCCGCCGAGACCGTCGGGGGCAATGCGTCGTCGGCGAACGCCGGCGACGCGCAAGCAATCAGGGTCGCCGCCACGACCGTTGCGCACGTCATCGGTGAGCGGCGTCGGCCGGAATAAAGCGTCGAATGAGATGGCATGCGCAAGGTGTCCTCGATGCTGCGGTCGCGATGATACGTGAGCGATCCACACCGTTTGGCCCGCACGCGCTTGAATTCAGGTCATTAGCCCTTATAATCAGCACTCGTTGTCGTTGAGTGCTAACAATGCTCGGCGCGACCCTTCTCTTTCAAATCGGTCCATCAAATCCCACAGGAGTTCTCATGAATCTGCGTCCGTTGCACGATCGGGTGATCGTCAAACGCCTCGACCAGGAAACCAAGACGGCCTCAGGCCTCGTCATCCCCGACAACGCCGCCGAAAAGCCCGATCAGGGCGAAGTACTGGCAGTCGGTCCCGGCAAGCGCAACGACAAGGGCGACATCTCGCCGCTCGCCGTCAAGGTCGGCGACCGCGTTCTCTTCGGCAAGTATTCGGGTCAGTCGGTCAAGGTCGACGGCGACGAGCTGATGGTCATGCGCGAAGAAGACATCATGGCCGTCGTCGAAGGCGCGAAGTAAGTCGTCTCGAATTTGCCCGCCGAAGTAATCGTTCCGCGCCACGCCCCAATCGAATTCAATAAGGAAACTCCATGCCCGCCAAGCAAGTTCTATTCGCCGATGACGCTCGTTCGAAGATCGTCAACGGCGTCAACATTCTCGCCAACGCCGTCAAGATCACGCTCGGCCCCAAGGGTCGCAACGTGGTGCTTGAGCGTTCGTTCGGCGCGCCCACCGTCACCAAGGACGGCGTCTCCGTCGCCAAGGAAATCGAACTGAAGGACAAGTTCGAAAACATGGGTGCTCAGCTCGTCAAGGAAGTCGCGTCGAAGACCAGCGACAACGCCGGCGACGGCACAACCACCGCGACCGTGCTCGCGCAAGCGATCGTGCGCGAAGGCTTCAAGTACGTGGCCGCGGGCATCAACCCGATGGATCTCAAGCGCGGCATCGACAAGACCGTCGTCGCGCTCGTGGAAGAAATCAGGAAGCTCTCCAAGCCCACCACGACCAGCAAGGAAATCGCGCAGGTCGGCGCGATCTCGGCCAACGCGGACGAGGATATCGGCAAGATCATCTCCGACGCGATGGACAAGGTCGGCAAGGAAGGCGTCATCACGGTCGAAGACGGCAAGTCGCTCAACAACGAACTCGACGTCGTCGAAGGCATGCAGTTCGATCGCGGCTATCTGTCGCCTTACTTCATCAACAACCCCGAGAAGCAGACCGCGATTCTCGAGAACCCGTTCGTGCTGCTGTTCGACAAGAAGATCTCGAACATCCGCGATCTGCTTCCGGTACTCGAGCAAGTCGCGAAGGCGGGACGACCGCTCCTGATCGTCGCTGAAGATGTTGAAGGCGAAGCGCTCGCAACGCTGGTCGTCAACAACATTCGCGGCATTCTCAAGACCTGTGCCGTCAAGGCGCCGGGCTTCGGCGATCGTCGCAAAGCCATGCTCGAAGACATCGCGATCCTGACCGGCGGACAAGTGATCGCCGAAGAAGTCGGCCTCACGCTCGAGAAGGCGCAACTGACCGACCTCGGGCAGGCACAGCGCGTCGAGATCACCAAGGAGAACACCACCATCATCGACGGCGCGGGCGACGCCAAGAACATCGAAGCGCGCGTCAAGCAGGTGCGCGTTCAGATCGACGAAGCGACTTCCGACTACGACAAGGAAAAGCTGCAGGAGCGCGTCGCGAAACTGGCCGGCGGCGTTGCGCTGATCAAGGTCGGCGCGGCAACCGAAATCGAGATGAAGGAAAAGAAGGCGCGTGTCGAAGACGCGTTGCATGCGACCCGTGCAGCCGTTGAAGAAGGCATCGTCGCCGGCGGCGGAGTGGCCTATCTGCGCGCGCGGGCGCTCATCAATGTCAAAGGCGACAACGCCGATCAGGAAGCGGGCATCAAGATCGTCTTGCGCGCTGTCGAAGAGCCGCTGCGTCAGATCGTGTTCAACGCCGGTGATGAACCGTCGGTCGTCCTCAACAAGGTGATCGAAGGCAAGGGCAACTTCGGCTACAACGCGGCCAATGGCGAGTACGGCGACATGATCGAAATGGGCATCCTCGACCCGGCCAAGGTGACGCGTTCGGCGCTGCAAAACGCGGCATCGATCGCAGGCCTGATCCTCACCACCGATGCGATGGTGGGCGAGCTCCCCGAAGACAAGTCGGCCGGCGGCATGGGCGGCATGGGTGGCGGCATGGGCGGCATGGGCGGCATGGGCGGCATGGATATGTAATGCAGCCGGAAGAATGGCGGTTGTTCTCGACTCGAGAAGGCCGCCCCGAAAAAACCCGCTTCGGCGGGTTTTTTTTCGCTGACCGGACAGCCGATCTGTCAAACGCGCGGCGACAGGTCCGCGAGGACGCTCGCATTGGTACGCGACCTACGTCATGATTGACGGTTTGCAAGAAGGCGCGTGCTAAAATCGACCGCTTGCGAGGCCGCCGGCTTGGCAAGCGAAATCTCCCCGCCAATACGGCCGCTTCAGCGAGTCCATGCACGATCGACCCGTTGGTACGTTGCGCATCCTCATCGTGGACGACCGGCTGACGGGCAAGGCAGCCTGGAGCAACGAGGCCGCGCGTCTGGACTCGCGCATCGAACTGCGCTACGTCACCAGCGCGGCGAGTCTTCAATCAGCCGTTCTCGAAGGCCGTTGGGCGGCCGTGCTGTGTCATCAGACGCCGGCCAGGCTGTCGCTCTCGGCGGTGCTTGCGATGACGCAAGTGCTCGATCCACCACCCGCGGTGCTGCTCTATCCGGAGCTTGGCACGGACCAGGAACATCGGGCGTGGCTCGCGGCTGCTCTTCGCGCCGGCACGGCCCGCGAGTGGCGAGCCGACGCCGACGCTTCGTTCGACGCGAGCCACTCCGGATCGAGAACTGATCCGTCGGTGGTCGGCTCGGTCGAAACCGTCAGCAGGAGCGACCCCGAAGCGATGCGCGCGCTACGCGACAGCGAAGAGCGCTTTCGCACGTTGACCGAAATCGCGCCGGTGGGAATCTTCCTGACCAATGCGGATCAGGAGTGCGTGTACAGCAACGGACGCTGGTCGGAGATCACCGGTCTCTCGGCTGACCAGGCGCGTGGCCTCGACTGGCGCATCTGTCTGCAGACCGACAGCGCGACCCTGCAGGCAACCGCCCTATTCGAGGCCGATCCCCTGATGCCGCTCGCGTTCGAGAGCCGCATCGAGCAGCCCGGCTCGCCGGCCACATGGGTGATCGGACAGATGCGTCCCTACCGCAGTGCGCAGGGCGAAATCATCGGTCACCTCGGCGTCATCACCGACATCACGGATCGAAAGAATGCCGAGTTGGCGTTGCTGGAATCCGAGAAGCGTCTGCGGCAACTGTCCGCGCACATGGTGTCGGCCGAAGAACGTCAGCGCGCGTTGATCGCTCGCGAGATTCACGACGACATCGGCAGTTCGCTGACCGGCATGAAGATCGACGTGATGCGGCTCAAGGAGCTGACCGCAGGCAACGACGAGGCGCAGGAAAAGCTTGCGGCATTCAATCGGCTGCTGGACTCGGCCGCGGCGTCGAGCGTGCGCATCGCCAAGGCCTTGCGTCCGAGCATCCTCGACGATGGCATCGTGCCGGCCATCGAATGGCAATTGCGCGAGTTCGGTAAACGCATGGATATCGACACCGAGTTCACCGAGCCCGAACGCGAGCCCGCGCTGACGCCCGATCAATCGATCGCGCTGTTCCGGGTCGTGCAGGAGGCGCTCAACAACGTCGCCAAGCATGCCCAGGCGCGGCACGTCGACGTGGTGCTGTTCACGCGCGCCGACGAGCTCACGCTCGAGATTCGCGACGACGGCAAGGGCCTGCCGGCCGCCCCGAGCGTTGCGCGCGGCGACGGCGTCGGGCGCCGCGTCGCGTTCGGCATCACCGGCATGCGCGAGCGCATCCTCGCACTCGACGGCTGGATGGACGTGACGGGCGCGCCGGGCAAAGGGACGACCGTGATGGTCGGCATTCCGATCGGACCGATGGGACGCGCGGCATGACGATCCGCGTCATCGTCGCCGACGATCATCCGATCCTGCGCGCGGGCCTCGTCTCGGTATTGGATGCATCGACCGATCTGCGCGTCGTTGCCGAAGCCGGCAACGGCGCGGAAGTCTTGCGCGCGATTCGCGAGGTCGCGTTCGACGTGCTGCTGCTCGACGTCTCGATGCCCGGCAAGAGCGGGCTCGATCTGCTGCGGCAGATTCGCAAGGACTATCCGCGGCTGCCGATCCTGATCGTGAGCTCGCATCCCGAAGACCAGTACGCGCTGCGCGCCATCAAGGCCGGCGCTTCCGGCTACCTCACCAAGATGAGCGCCCCCGCCGATCTCGTTACCGCGGTCCGCACCGTCTCGACCGGTCGCAAGTTCATCACGCCCGCGCTCGCCGAATTGCTGGCCGATCACGTCGAGCGGCCCGACCACGAGACGCCGCACGAAAGCCTGTCGGATCGCGAGTTCCAGACGCTCAAGATGATCGGCGCCGGACACTCGCTGACCGAGATCGCCGAAGTGCTCTGCATCTCGGTCAAGACCGTCAGCGTCTATCGCTCGCGCGTGCTCGAGAAGATGCACATGAAGAACAATGTCGAACTCACGCGCTACGTGGTCGAGCACGGGTTGACGGACGGCGACGTGTAGTGGACGCTGTCGTTCATGGCTTCGCTTCAGTATCGACGCGCACTGCCGATAAGCAGGGAAAGCGAAACCGCATCGGCGGCACTGAATCACCCGACATGACCAAGACGAAGAACGACAACGATACCCGCCGTGTCCCGATCGAGAGCGACCGCAGCGAGGTCGTGCAGCCGATCGACCCAACCCGATCGATACGCCCGCTTTCATTCACGACATCCGATTGGTCGATGCTTCGTGGAACGCCGCACGGTCAACGCACCGCGCCGGGCCGGCTCATCCCGCCATTCGACGCCGAGCGGGTCGAAGCGATCCAGGCCGCGATCGACGCCGGCCGCTACCACCCCCACCCCGATGTGATCGCGGACAAGCTCATCGAGAACGTCGACGAGCTTCTTTCACGCAAGTAGGGATTTTTCGCAGGCTCGGTCGAGCGCAGCGTAACTCTGCAATTCGACGCGCCTTTTCGAGACGGTCGCGCCTCGAACAACGATCGCGTGGAAGGCGGCGATCGAACTCGTCAGCAGATCGCGGCTGCAGGAGCAGCGCGACGCCTGGTCTTCGCGGATTTCTTTCCGCTGCTTGCGCCCCAGTCCTTGAGGCCCACGCGCAGACGTGCGACGGCTTGGCTGTGCATCTGGCAAATGCGCGATTCGGTCACGCCGAATACGGCGGCGATTTCGCGGAAGTTGAGTTCTTCTTCGTAGTAGAGACTCATCATCGTCTTCTCGCGTTCGGGAAGCGATGCGATCTGTTCGATCAGCGTCTCCCGAAAGCGCTTGTCGACCAATTGTGCGGAAGGCTCTTCACGCTCGTCGGGCAGATTGCGCTCGAAGAACGATTCGTCGTCGTCGCCGTGCAGTTCATCGATGTGGACCAGCTGGCATCCGCGCGCGTCGCTCAAAAGCTGCTGATATTGGGCCAGCGGAATGTTCATTTCGAGCGCGACTTCGGACTCGGTGGCCGCGCGACGCTTGCGCTGCTGCACCTTCTGGATCGCGCTGTCGATTTCGCGCTGCGACTTGCGCGCCGAACGCGGCATCCAGTCGGCTTCGCGCAGTTCGTCGAGCATGGCGCCGCGTATGCGCTGCGCGGCGAAGGTCTCGAAGCGAATTCCTTCGTCGGCGTCGAAACGCGTCGCCGCGTCGAGCAGGCCGATCATGCCGGCCTGAATCAGGTCGTCGACCTGGACGCTCGACGGCAGGCGCGCCGCCATGTGATGCGCGATGCGCTTGACCAGCGGCGCATGCTTGCGAACCACGGCATCGGCGCTGGTCGCGGCTTCGCGCGGCGGGGTTGCCAAGGGACGTTCGAGCGGACGTTCGCGCGTCACGAATCCCGCCTCGTCATCGACGGTCGCGGAATGCGCGAACATCAACGATTGCAGGTGAACATCACGCACTTGCGGCAGCAGGCTTTCGACTCTCATCGCGTTCTCCGTGAACTCGGACCAATGGACGCAAGTGTGAAGATCGCGAGACAGGCGCAACAGTGGCGGATCGCCACGCGTGAAGCGGGCGCAGCGCATGGCGCCGCGTCGGAAAATTTCCGACACGATCGAAGAAATCCGTTACCCATCAACGGTTGAAGGCGAACACGCGGGTCGTGGCGACGATCCGCTTGCCGTCGCCGCCCGTCGCCCGTTCGCAAATTCGCGTTGCAGCCGGCGCGCCTGAACCGCTTTGTTGCGGGCTGACGACGGGCCGCACTCCCGCGTTCCCGCCGCAGCGATGCCCTCGGATACCATTCGGCCTTCGATCGTGTCCGCAAATGGACGCGATACCGAAGAGATCGACGAGATGCTTCAGATTCAAACCAACGTCGACGCAACTCGCGCGTATCAACGCCCACGCATCACCCCCCATGCCCCGTTCGCTGTTCCGCAAAGAAGCCATCGACGCGCAACGCCAGAAATTTCTCGGCGAAGCGAGCGTCTCGCAACCCGTCAAGCTGTGGGTCTATACCGTGATGGCAATCGCGATCGCGGCGATCGTGATCGCGGTGGCGGTGTGGGGTCAGTACACGCGTCGCGAGCGCGTGCAGGGATATCTGGCCAGTGCGGTCGGCGCCGCCCTGGTGCGCATGCCCGATGCCGGCGTGGTCTCCGACCTGATGGTCAAGGAAGGCGACGTCGTCGCGGCCGGCGCGCCGCTCGCGCGCTTGACGATCGATCGTTCCGGCGTCAACGACGCGAGCGGCAACGAGGCGGTGCTGCGCGAACTGTCCACCCGCAAGGACCTGCTCGATCAGGAAGGCGTGCAGGCCGCAGGCCTCGGGCTTCAACAGGTCGATCAATTGAAGAAGCGCATCGCCCATCTCGCCGAAGAAATCCGCCAGGTCGATACCGAGATCAGGCTGCAAACCGAACGCCTCGAATCGGCGCGCAGTATCGCCAGGAAATGGAAGGAGCTCGAAGGCCAGAAGTTCGTGTCGGAAATCCTGGTCCAGCAAAAGCAGGACGAAGCGAAGGATCAGGAGATCAAGGTGCAGACCCTGAGGCGACAGCGCGCGTCGTTCGAAAAGGATCTCTCGGCGACACGCTCCGAAATTCCTTCGGCCGAATTGCGCAGCCGCTCGCAGGTCGAGCAGATCAGCCGCCAGGCCAGCGAAGTCAGCCAGAACATCGCCGAACAAGGCGTCAAGCGCGAGCAGGACGTCAAGCGCGACATGATCGTCAGCGCGCCGATCGCCGGGACCATCACCAACATCGGTCCGGCGCGCGGGCAGACGGTCGCCGCCGACACGCCGCTTGCGACGCTGCTGCCCAAGGACAGTCCGCTGCACGCGGAGCTGCTCGTGCCCACGCGCGCGATCGGCTTCGTGCACGCGGGACAAGCGGTGATGGTGCGCTACGAAGCCTTCCCTTACGAGCGCTTCGGCCAGTACGCGGGTACGGTCGAGAACGTCGGCAAGACCATCTGGACGCAAGGTGAATCGGTCGGTCCGCTGGCGGTCCGCGAGCCGGTGTATCGCATCGTCGTCAAGCTCGAGCGTCAGAACATCACGGCCGGCAGCGACGAGTTTCCGCTGCGCGCGGGCATGGTGGTTTCCGCCGATCTGCTGATGGAAAAACGCACGCTGCTCGAGTGGCTCTTTCAACCCGTCCTGCAGTTGCGCGAGCGCGTGCGGTCCAACCCAAACACGCCTTCATGATCTTCGGCCGTCGCATCCCCGTCATCCTCCAGTCCGAAGCGCCCGAGTGCGGCATCGCATGCGTCGCGATGATCGCGACCTATCACGGCTTCATGACCGATCTGGTCGCGATGCGCCAGCGCATGAGCGTATCGATGAAGGGCACGACGCTGAAGACGATCGCGCAGATCGCCGAGACCATGAAGATGTCCGCGCGCGGCGTACAGGTCTCGCTCGACGCGCTCGACCGCGTCAAGCTGCCCGCGATCCTGCACTGGGACATGAATCACTTCGTGGTGCTGACCAAGGTCGCGGGCACGGGCGACCGGCAGAAGATCACGGTCCACGATCCGGCTCGCGGCAAGCGCGTGCTCAACCGCAGCGACACGTCGCGCCACTTCACCGGCGTCGCGATGGAGATGCTGCCCACGCCGGGCTTTCGCAAGGTCGAGGAGCGCGAGCGCATCAGTTCGTGGCAGCTCTTGTCCGCGGCATCGGGCTACAAGTCCACGCTCGCGCAAATTTTTCTTCTGTCGCTCGCGCTCGAAGTCTTCGCGATCGCGAGCCCGTTCTTCTTGCAGCTTGTGATCGATCGCGTGCTGGTGGGCCGCGATCTCGATTTCCTCACGGTGCTCGGCGTCGCGTTCGGTGTGCTGGTCGTGATCCAGGCGATGGTGACCGCGTTGCGTGCGTGGGTCGGCGTTTACCTGTCCACCCAGATCAACATGAGCATGCTGGCCGATCTGTTCGCGCAGTTGATCCGCCTGCCGCTCGCGTGGTTCGAGAAACGCAACATCGGCGACATCCTGTCGCGCTTTCGCAGCATCGATGCGATTCAGCGCACGCTCACGACGACCTTCGTCGAAGCGATCGTCGATGGCTTGATGGTCGCACTCACGCTCGGCGTGATGTTCTTCTACAGCACGACGCTGACCTCGGTCGTGATCGGCGCAGCCGCGCTCTACGGACTCACGCGCTGGCTGTTCTATTACCCGCAACGCCGCGCCACCGATGAACAGCTTGGGCACGAAGCAAAATCGGGTTCGCATTTCATCGAGACCTTGCGCGGCATGATGGCGATCAAGCTGAACATGCGCGAGCAGGAGCGACGCTCGGGCTATCAGAACCTGGTCGTCGATCACGTCAACGCGGGCGTTCGCGTGCAGCAGATCGCGATCGTGCATCGCGCCGCCAACGGCCTCATCTTCGGCATCGAGAACGTCGCGGTGATCTGGCTCGGCGCCTATGCGGTGATGGCCGGGCAGCTCACCGTCGGCATGCTGTTTGCGTTCCTCACGTTCAAGCTCTTGTTCCTGACGCGCATCAACAACCTGATCGACAAGGTGATCGAGTTCCGCATGCTCGATCTGCATGCCGAACGCATTGCCGACATCGCATTGACCGAGCCCGAAGCGGTGTCCGCGCAACGCGGGACCAATCGCGACGTGCCGCTCACCATCAGCACCGAGAACGTCGGCTATTCGTACGGCAGCGAAGGCTTCGTGTTTCGCAACATCAACCTGCACATGCGCATGGGCGAAACGGTCGCGATCGTCGGTCCTTCAGGGTGCGGCAAGACGACCTTGATCAAGGTGCTGGTCGGTTTGTTGCCACCGTCCGAAGGCACGCTGTTCGTGGGCGGACACGACTTGAAGGAACTCGATCTGGGCAGCTATCGCAGCCGCATCGGCGTCGTGATGCAGGACGATCAACTCTTCATCGGCACGGTCGAAGACAACATCAGCTTCTTCGATCCCACGCACGATGCCGCGCGTGCGCGCGAATGCGCGCGCGTTGCCGGACTCGACATCGACATCATGGCGATGCCGATGCAATACAACACCATCGTCGGCAGCCTCGGCGTCGCGCTTTCGGGCGGGCAGAAGCAACGGCTCCTGCTCGCGCGCGCGCTCTATCGGCAACCCGAAATCCTGTTTCTCGACGAAGCCTTCGACCAGCTCGACCTCGAGCGCGAGTACGAGATCACCGATCGCCTCGTCGCGCTCGGACTCGGCGTGCTGATCGTCAGCCATCGGCCCGACACGGTGCGCCGCGTCGACCGGGTCATCACGATCGCGCCGATCGCGCATTGAGAAGCCGGCTCGGGATATCAGCCGAGTCCACGCGCGAGATCGTTCTGAAGATCGCGGACGTTCTCGAGCCCCACCGCCACGCGCACCAACCCTTCGCCGATGCCGGCGGCCGCGCGCGCTTCGGGCGTGATGCGGCCGTGCGTGGTGGTCGCGGGATGCGTGATGGTGCTGCGCGTGTCGCCGAGGTTGGCGGTGATCGAGATGAGTTGACAGCCATCGACGACGCGCCATGCGGCTTGCCGCAGGCTCTCGGGCGTCGAGGCAGCGTCGCCCTTCACTTCAAAGCTCACAACCGCGCCGCCCGCGCTCTGCTGCCTCTTCACGAGCTCGGCCTGCGGGTGGCTCGCGAGCCCAGGGTAATAGACGCGCCCGACTCGCGGATGCGCTTCGAGCCACCGGGCGAGCGCAAGCGAATTGGCCGATTGCTTTTCCATCCGCAACGACAAGGTCTCGAGTCCCTTCAGCAGCACCCACGCGTTGAACGGGGACATCGAAGGTCCCGTGGTCCGCAACACGGGCGCGAGCTTGTCGGCAATCAGCGTCGCGCCGCCGAGGATGGCCCCGCCCATCACGCGGCCCTGCCCGTCGAGGAACTTGGTGGCAGAGTGAATCACGATGTCGGCGCCAAGTTCGAACGGCCTCTGAAGCGCCGGTGTGCAGAAGCAGTTATCGACGACCAGCAACGCGCCGCGTGCGGATGCGACGGCTTTCAACGCGGCGATGTCGGCGATCTCGGCGGTCGGGTTCGACGGGGTCTCGACGAACACCAGCCGCGTGCTATCGCGCATGGCGCGCGCGCACGCCTCCGGATCGGTGGCATCGACATAAGTGGTCTCGACCCCGAAGCGCGCGAGGATGGTGTTGAACAGTTGCAGCGTCGCGCCGAAGATGCTTCGCGACGCGACGATGTGGTCGCCCGCGTTCACGAGACCGAGGCAACAAGTGAAGATCGCGCTCATGCCCGACGAGGTCGCGAGACACGCTTCTGCGCCTTCGAGCGCTGCGAGTCGATCCTGAAACATCGCAACGGTGGGATTCGAGAAACGCGAATAGACGAAGTGCTGCCCGCTGTTGGCGAACCGGTCGGCCGCCTGCGCCGCGCTGTCGAACACGAAGCTCGACGTGAGAAAGAGCGCCTCGGCATGTTCGCCGAAGCCGGTACGCCGCGTTCCCGCGCGCACCGCGCGCGTGTCGAAATCCCATTCTTCATTCATCGTCGTTGTCATTGTCGTCACCGTCGTCGCCAAAAAACAAAACCCGCTTCAGCAAAACCGAAGCGGGTGGCGTCGACGACCCATGAAACGCGCGACGAAAACTCACTTTAGCGGCATTTGTTCACGACGGAGAAGTTGCGCTGAATTGCATATCCTTCATCGATCGTGCGCGCCCGCAAGCGGTTCAACTCGGCGCTTACGGATTCTCGCTGCGCGAGGCCCTGTGCGTCAAGCGGGCTGCGGCACAGTGGGGCATCGTCCGATTGCGAGCGCGCATCGATCGCGTTTATACAAGCGCGATGAAACTCGAACAGCTCTGGACATTGGTCAAGCAGTCGGTCAACTCGTGGATCGACGACTACGCGTCGAGCATGGGCGCGGCGCTCGCGTACTACACCTTGTTCTCGATCGCGCCGTTGCTGCTGATCGTGATTTCGATCGCGGGCTTCTTCTATGGCGAAGACGCGGCGCGCGGCGCGATCTTCACGCAATTGAGCGGGCTGGTCGGAGTCGAAGGCGCGGCGGCGGTGCAAGGTTTGCTCAAGAGCGTCAACAAGCCCGCAACCAGCGTATTCGCGACGGTCGTCGGGCTCGTCACCCTGTTGATCGGAGCGACTGCGGTATTCGGCGAATTGCAGGATGCGCTCAATCGCATCTGGCGCGCGCCCGCACTCGTCGAGAAAGGCGCGCTCTGGGGCCTGCTGCGACGACGCGTGCTCGCGTTCGGCATGATCCTCGGCATCGGCTTTCTGCTGATCGTGTCGCTGCTGCTCAGCGCGGTGCTCGCGGCGATCGGCACATGGCTCGGTCCGGCGTTCGCTGGTTGGGAGGCGCTGCTGCACCTGATCAATTTCGTGATCGGCTTCGGCGTGATCACGGTGTTGTTCGCGATGATCTACAAGATCATGCCGCGCGTGAGAATCGCGTGGCGCGACGTGTGGCTCGGCGCCGCCGTCACCGCCCTGCTCTTCTCGGTCGGCAAGTTCCTGATCGGCCTCTACATCGGCAAGACCAGCGTCGCGTCGGGTTTCGGCGCCGCGGGTTCGCTGATCGTCCTTCTGGTGTGGGTCTATTACTCGACGCAGATTTTTTTACTGGGCGCGGAGTTCACGTGGGTGTATGCGAATCTGCACGGCTCGCGGCACGGCAAGGACGACGTGAAGGAAGCTCCGGTCGTTCCGGCGCGCAGCGAACTGACGGGCCATCGTCCCCGCGAAAGCGGGGACCCAGTGGCGTGAGCCGAAAGACACGGGGTTCCCGCATGCGCGGGAACGACGGGGATCTGCGGGTCAATGCTCGGGAACGAGATTGAGATTCAACTGCGAACGCGATTCGGGATCGACCGGCGTCGACGGAAACAAGCGCGCGTACTCGAGACGATCGAGATACTCGGTCGTCACATCGCCGGTGATGTAGTCGCCGTCGAAGCACGAGGCCTCGAAGCGCGCGATGCCTGAGCCGGGCTCGTTGACCGCGCGCTTCATGTCGGCGATGTCCTGATAGACCAGCACGTCCGCGCCGATCGCCCCCCGGATCTGTTCGTCGTCGCGGCCGTTGGCGATCAACTCGCTTCTGGTCGGCATGTCGATGCCGTACACATTCGGAAAGCGCACCGGCGGCGCGGCCGACGCGAAAATCACCTTGTTCGCGCCCGCCTCGCGCGCCATCTCGACGATCTGATTACTGGTCGTTCCGCGCACGATCGAGTCGTCGACGATCAACACGTTCTTGCCTTTGAACTCGACGCCGATCGGGTTCAGCTTCTGGCGCACCGACTTCTGGCGTACATGCTGACCGGGCATGAGGAAGGTGCGACCGACGTAGCGATTCTTGATGAAGCCTTCGCGATACTCGAGCCCCAGACGCAACGCCATCTGCATGGCGGCGGGCCGGCTCGAATCGGGAATCGGCATGACGACGTCGATGTCGCCCAGACGTATCTCGCGCCTGACCTTCTCCGCAAGCGTCTCGCCCATGCGCAGCCGCGCCGCATAGACCGAGATGCGGTCCATCACCGAGTCGGGCCGCGCGAGATAGACGTACTCGAAGATGCAGGGGTTGAGCGTCGGATGGTCCGCACACTGTTGGGTGTGCAGCGTGCCGTCGATGTCGATGAAGATCGCTTCGCCGGGCGCCACATCGCGCATCAGTCGATAACCCATGCCTTCGAGCGCGACCGACTCGGACGCCACCAGATATTCTTTTCCGAAATCGGTGTCGCGCTCGCCGAGCACCAGCGGCCGGATGCCGAACGGATCGCGAAAAGCGAGCACGCCGTGACCCGCGATCTGCGACACCACCGCATACGAGCCGCGCACGCGCTTGTGCAGACCGCGTACCGCGGTGAACACCGTCGATGGGTCGAGCGAATAGCCGTCGGTCGCCATCTGCAATTCGTGTGCGAGAACGTTGAGCAGCACTTCGGAATCGGACTCGGTGTTGATGTGCCGCCGGTCGATGCGAAACATCTCGTCCTTCAACTGCTCCCAATTCGTGAGATTGCCGTTGTGCGCGAGCGTGATGCCGAACGGCGCATTGACGTAGAAGGGTTGCGCCTCCTGCGCGCTGACGGCCGAGCCCGCGGTCGGATAGCGGACCTGTGCGATGCCCATGTTGCCGGGCAGGTCGCGCATATTGCGCGTGCGAAAGACATCACGCACCAGGCCCGAGCCCTTGTGCATCGCGAAGTTCTTGCCGAAGCCGGTGGCGATGCCGGCCGCGTCCTGCCCGCGATGCTGAAGCAACAGCAACGAGTCGTAGAGCAATTGATTGACCGGCCCGCGTGACACGACGCCGACGATTCCGCACATGGCTTGATTCCTCGAATGCGCTCTTGGAAGTTGATGTCAGAAATGAATGTCAGAAATGGATATGACCCGCCCAATCGTCGGGCAGCCAGGGCTTGACGGTTCGTGCCGCGCTTTCCGCCAGCGGGGAGAGCAAGGCGTTACGCCACACCGGCTCGCGCGGCAGACCCGTCATGCCCGCGAGGATCACCAGCGTGACGACGATCAACGCGCCGCGCGCGAAACCGAACAGGCCGCCAAGCCCGCGATCCGCAATCTTCATTCCCGACGCTTCAATGATATGGGCGAGCGCGCGATTCACCAGAGCCGCAATCAGCAAGGTGCCGATGAACAGAACCGCGAAGCCTGCCACGAGACGCAACGTGCCGGCAGGCACCGCGTCGGGCAGCAATGCCGCCATGTCCGCGCCGTAGCGATTGGCGACGATGAACGCGGCGATCCATGCGATCAGCGACAGGACTTCCTTGACCAGACCTCGCAACACGCTGACGACGATCGATGCGAAGAGGATGGTCAGCACCACGTAGTCGAACGCAGTCATCGACTGCCGCAGCCGAGTTCACAGCGTGACGACTGAACCATCGAGCTTCATCGTTCTCAGTCTCTGGCGTGCGCGTTCGGCTGCTTCGCGCGAGGCAAAGGGGCCGAGCCGCACGCGCGTGCGCAGCCCTTGCGGTGTCGATAGCGGCTCGGTGTACGCCTTCAACCCACTCGCATTCAGTTGGTCCCGCAGATTTTTCGCCTTGTCCGCGATCGAGAATGCGGCGATCTGAACCGCGAAGCCTTTGCCCGATGCCGATTCGCTCGCGGCCTGCGGGACGGCCTTGCCTTCGAGGGCCGCGAGCGCGCGAGGATCGTCACCTTGCGCAGCGCTCGATGAAGGAATGCCCTTCTCGCCGGACTTCTCGACCGCTTTCTGAACCGGCTTCTCGTTCGAGGACTCGTTCACCACGACCGGCGAGGACTTCGACGCGTCGACCGATGCGACCGGCGCCGGCGCCACGTCAACATGGGTGCTCGCGGGCTGGCCGACCGCGGGACTTGCTGCAGGCGATGGCAGCGCGCTCGAAGGACGCAGCGGACCCTTGCCCGCGTCAGCGCCGTCGCGGAGTACGCCGCGTCTGCCTTCGAACGGCGTGTCGCGATCGGGGATCTGGACCGCGATGTCATCGCTCGGCGCCACTGGTGTGCGATCGAAAAGCATCGGCACGAACACCACTGCCGCAAGCGCCAATGCGATGGCGCCGATCAGGCGGCGGCGCGCACGGGTCTTCGCAGCCTGGGTCGGATCGAGCGGAGCGGCGGCGTCCATCTCGGATTCCGCAGCGACGCGAGCCGGGCTTGAACCGCGGCGCGAACTGCGCGGCACGCGACGCAGCGATTCGAACGGCGCATCGTCCGTGCGAGCCGGCTCGACTGGGTCTTTGTTCCGCGAGAAAAGAGACATGGCGCGACGGTCAGGGAGCGTGTTGCGTTCGGATCGGCGCCGGGTCAGGACTGGCCTTCAGACCGCCCCGCGCCTCGATGACACCGGCGACCGTATGGAACGAACCGAAGGCCACGATTCTATCATCGGGCCCCGCGGCTTCTCGTGCCGCGGCCCACGCGTCAGCGGGATTGGCGAACGTTCTCACTTCGACGCGTTGGTCGCTTCGGTCCTTCTCGATCGCCACCGATGCAAGTTCGGATGCGAGCTGCTCGGCGGTCGCCGCGCGCGCGAGCGGCAACCCGGTCATGAACCAGCGATCGACGCGCACGATCATCGTCGCGACGATGCCGGCGATGTCCTTGTCGTGCATCGCGCCGAAGATCGCGAGCGTGTAGGGGAAGTAGCCCATGCCGTCGAGGTTGTGCGCGAGCGCAGCTGCGGCCTGCGGGTTGTGCGCGACGTCGTAGATCACGGTCGGTCGTCCCGGCAACACCTGGAAGCGGCCCGCGAGCTCGACTGTCACCAGGCCGGTGCGCACCGCCTGTTGCGCGACCGGCAAGCGCTCGCGCAACGCGCTCAAGGCCGCCAGCGCGGCCGACGCATTCAGGAGCTGATTCGCACCGCGCAGCGCGGGATACGCCAGGCTCGAACGCCGCTGACCGCGCGCCGCGAAGTTCCACTGCTGACGATCGCCCGAGTAGTTGAAGTCGCGCCCGATCAGCCACAGGTCGGCGCCGATGCGCCGGGCATGTTCGAGCAGCGACGCGGGCGGATCGGGATCCGCGCAGATCGCAGGGCGATCCTCGCGGAAGATGCCGGCCTTCTCGAAGCCGATCGCCTCGCGCGTATCGCCCAGATAGTCGACGTGATCGATCGCGATGCCGGTCACGATCGCGCAGTCGGCGTCGATCAGGTTGACGGTGTCGAGCCGGCCGCCGAGACCGACTTCGAGGATCACGACATCGAGCGTCTGCAGCGAGAACAGACGCAGGATCGCAAGCGTCGTGAATTCGTAGTACGTGAGTGCTACCGCCGGTTCCTCGGTGCGCGCCGCTTCGACCGCTTCGAACTGTTCGATCAATTCAGCATCGCTCGCTTCGACGCCATCGATGCGCGCCCGTTCGTTGAAGCGCAGGAAGTGCGGCTTGATGTAGAGCCCGACGCGATAGCCCGCAGCGCGCAGGATCGACTCCAGCATCGCGCAGGTCGAGCCTTTGCCGTTGGTCCCGCCGACCGTGATGATCGGCGTGTCGAGACCGAGATGCGTACCGAGGCCGAGCCGATCGGCGACGACGCGCGAGCGATCCAGACCCATCGCGATCGGTTGCGGATGAAGGGCCTCGACGGCGAGCAGCCACTCGGCGAGCGTGCGCACAACACTGGATTCCCGCGTACGCGGGAATGACCGATCAGACCGCGTCGGCGCCGGTCTCCCCGGTGCGAATTCGCACGACCGCATCGACCGTCGTCACGAAGATCTTGCCGTCGCCGATCTTGCCGGTGCGAGCCGCGGCGACGATCGAGTCGATGGTGCGCTGGGCCGCGTCGTCGGTGACGATCACCTCGACCTTGACCTTGGGAAGAAAGTCCACCGCGTACTCCGCGCCGCGATAGAGCTCGGTGTGACCTTTCTGTCGTCCGAAACCCTTGACCTCGGTAACGGTCAGGCCGGTGATGCCGACCGCGGCCATGGCCTCGCGCACCTCATCGAGCTTGAACGGTTTGATGATCGCGGTGATGCGTTTCATGGTCGGGCCTTTGAGCGTGGGAGATGGCGGGACGACTGAAGGATCGAATGCACATTCATTTCGATCGACATCAGCCTTCAAAACGGTTGGTCACAGGATACCGCCAGTCGCGGCCAAACGCGCGCTGCGTGATGCGGATGCCGACGGGCGACTGCCTGCGCTTGTATTCGGACAGCTTGATGAGGCGTGCGACGCGCTTCACATCGGCTTTGGCAAAACCGGCCGCGACGATTTCGTCGGCGCTCTGATCTTCTTCCATGTAGCGCCGCATGATGCCGTCGAGAATTTCGTAGGGCGGCAGCGAGTCCTGGTCGGTCTGATCGGGGCGCAATTCGGCCGATGGCGGCCGCGTCAGAATGCGCTCGGGAATCACGTCCGGTTTGCCAAATGCGTCGCTGCCATTGCGCCACGCGCACAGTTCATAGACCAGCGTCTTGGCCACGTCCTTGATGACCGCGAAGCCGCCCGCCATGTCGCCGTACAGCGTGCAATAGCCGGTCGCGAGTTCGCTCTTGTTGCCGGTCGTCAGCACGATGCGTTCGCTCTTGTTCGACAACGCCATCAGCAGAGTGCCGCGAACGCGCGCCTGGAGGTTCTCTTCGGTGGTGTCTTCGGGCGCATGTTCCCCCTTCGCTTCGAATTGCGGCGCGAGTTGCGCGCGAAACGCGTCGAACATCGGCCCGATCGCGATTTCGTCGTATTGCACGCCGACACGCGCGGCCATGTCGCGCGCATCGATCCACGAGATGTCGGCGGTATAGCGCGACGGCATCATCACGGTTCGCACGCGTTCGGGTCCGAGCGCATCGACCGCGATGGCGAGCGTCAGCGCGGAATCGACGCCGCCCGACAAGCCGATGATCGCACCGGGAAAACCGTTCTTGCCAATGTAGTCGGCGACGCCGAGAACCAGTGCGCGATAGATCTGCTCGGCGAGCGGCAGGTCGGGCGCTTTCGCCGCATCGCGCGGAACCGCGCCATCGAACGCGAACACCTCGACGCTCTCGACGAAGTCCTTCATCTGTGCGGCGACGCGACCGTTGCTGTCGAGCACGAACGAGCCGCCGTCGAACACGAGTTCGTCCTGGCCGCCGACGAGATTCGCATACACCAGCGCGAGTCCGGCAGGCGTGACGTTCGCGCGCATCACGTCGTGGCGCTGCGCGAGCTTGTTGACGTGATACGGCGAGGCATTGGGAACGAGCAGCACTTCCGCGCCTGCCGCGCGCGCGGCAGCGGGCACGCGCGGAAACCAGATGTCCTCGCACACCGCGACGCCGAAGCGCGTTCCCTTGACATCGAACACGAACGTCTCGTCGCCGTGCTCGAAATAACGCACTTCATCGAACACGTCGTAGTTCGGCAGTTCGCGCTTGTGGACGACGCCGATGCGCCGGCCGCCGCGCCACACCGACGCCGAGTTGTAGCGCTTGCCGCCTTCGAGCGAAGGGTGGCCGATCACGCAATGCAGATCGCAAAACGTCGCGAGCCGCGCGACCAGCGCGGCCAGAGCCTGCTCGCTTCTCGCATACAATGCCGGGCGTAGCAGCAAGTCCTCGGGCGGGTAGCCGGTCAGTGCGAGTTCAGGGGTGACGACGATGTCGGCCCCGCGCGATGCAGCCTCGCGGGCCGCGTTGAAAATTTTTTCTGCGTTGCCTTCGAGATCGCCGACCGTGCAGTTGATCTGCGCGATTGCGACGCGAATGACACTGTCGTTCGATGAAGGTTTCAAGCAGACGTCCTGTCGCTCGCATTTTATCGGTGAAGAATTCGGCTCGTGTCGCCTTGCTGAACCGCGACCCGCATCGATCTGGTCCCTCGTGAATTATCACACGCGCCTCATCACCGACCTGGCCGAAATCGGACCCGATCGATGGGACGCGCTCGTACGCGCGGATGCGATTGCGCGCGCTTCGCCATCGTCGACGCAGGGCGCGAACGGGGGGGCGAACGAAGACGCCAGGCACGCCGGGGCGCGCGACCTCAATCCCTTCCTGCGCTACGATTTTCTCGCCGCCCTGCACGAGACCGGCTGCGCCGATTTCGAATCCGGCTGGGCGGTCGAGTACCTCACGCTCTGGACCGAAGACCAGGCTCTCGCGGGCGCCGTGCCGCTCTATCGCAAGTTCCACTCGTACGGTGAATACGTGTTCGACTGGGCGTGGGCCGATGCCTATCGGCGTCACGGCCTCGACTACTACCCGAAGTTGTTGTCCGCGATCCCGTTCACGCCGGTGACCGGCCCTCGACTCGTCGCACCGGATCGTGCAACCCGTCATGCATTGGCGAGAGCGCTTTTTGCGCATGCGCGCGCGAGCGAGGTGTCGTCGCTGCATGTGCTCTTTCCCGAAGGCGACGACGAAGTCGATGCGCTCGAAGCCGCCGGCTGCATGCGCCGCGACGGCGTGCAGTTCCACTGGACCAATACCGGCTTCGCAAGCTTCGATGGCTTCGTCGACTCGCTCGAAAGAAAACGGCGCAAGAACATTCGCGCCGAACGTCGCAAGGTCGCAGAAGCGGGCGTGCGCGTGCGTCGCATCGAAGGTTGCGACGCGACCGACGCCGACTGGCGCTTCTTCATGCGCTGCTACGTCAACACGTATCGAGCGCACTACTCGACGCCTTATCTCAACCTCGCATTCTTTCGACGCATCGCGAAAACAATGCCCGAGAATCTGCTTCTCGTCATTGCGGAACTCGAAGACGGCGGCCGGGCCGCGGACGAGACAGGCGCGCGACCGATCACGGGCACAAGCGCGCGACCGATCGCGAGCTCCCTCGTCGTCTTCAACGAGACCACGCTCTACGGCCGCTATTGGGGCGAAACGGGCGATCCGCGGGACCACGTTGCCTGCCTGCATTTCGAGTGCGCGTATTACCAGCCGCTCGAGTTCTGCATCGAACGCGGCATCCGTTTCTTCGAGGGCGGCGCGCAGGGCGAACACAAGATGGCGCGCGGCTTTCTGCCGGTGAAGACGCGCTCGATGCACTGGCTCGCGCATCCCGCATTCGCCGATGCGGTCGAGCACTTCCTCGCGCATGAGACGCTCGGCGTCGCGAACTACGTCGACGAGCTCAACGAGCGCGATCCCTTCAAGCTCGATCGCGTGGCGGCGGATCGCGAAAGCGTCGAGCGCAAGCCGCGATGAAAGCCGCCGACATTCTGCTCACGCTCGCGGTCGTCGTGATCTGGGGTTCGAATTTCGTCGTGATGAAGGCCGGGCTCGAGGTCCTGCCGCCACTGCTGTTCACGTTCCTGCGCTTCCTGTTCGCCGCGCTCCCGCTGGTGCTTTTCGTGCGCCGGCCTGCGGTCCCGCTGCGGTTGATCGCCGCCTACGGCCTCGCGCAATTCGCAATCCAGTTCGCGCTGCTGTTCGGCGGCATGAAGCTCGGCATGCCGGCGGGGCTTTCATCGCTGGTGATCCAGTTGCAGGCCTTCTTCACGATTGCTCTCGCCGCGCTGATGCTCGGCGAACGACCGCGCGCGGCGCAGCTCGCGGGCGCCACGATCGCATTGGCCGGCATGGGACTGGTTGCGATCCACATCGAATCGAAGACCACGCTGGTCGGGCTCGCGATGGTGATCGCGGGTGGCGTGTCGTGGGCGTTCGGCAACATCTACACGAAGCGCATCGCATTGCACGCGCAAGCGAGCGGCGCAAAGGTCGAGGCGCTGCAAATCGTCGTGTGGGGCAGCCTCGTCGCCGTGCCGCCGCTCGGGCTCATGTCGCTGGCCGTCGAGGGTCCCGATGTCATCCGCGGCGCGCTTGCGGCGATCGACTGGCGCATCGCCGGGGCCGTGCTGTTCAATGCCTATGCGACGACGATCTTCGGCTTCGGCGCATGGTCGGTGCTGATGCGCCGCTATCCGACCGCGACCGTCGCGCCGTTCACGCTGCTGGTGCCGATCGTCGGCATGGGCACGGCCGCGATCTTCCTCGGTGAAACCATGCACTGGTGGGCGATCGCCGCGGGCGCGCTGGTGCTCGCCGGTCTCGCGATCAATCAGTTTTCAACACTGCGCCCCGCGTCGAGAGGCAACGCGGCGCGCTGAGGGTCGGCCCGTCGTTCCCACGGCCTTAAGTCCCCGCGAAAGCGGGGAGGGAACCAGTGTCTTGCGAGGCACGCCACTGGGCGATGCGCTTGCAAGCGCATCGCGCTCCGCAGGCACGACCACCTTATTTCACGCTCTTCTTCTTCGCCTTCGTGCGCGCCGGCTTCGCCCTGCCCTCATAATTCTTCACGCCTTCGAGAATTTCCCTTTCGGCCTCGGCCATTCCGCCCCATCCCTCGATCTCGACCCACTTGCCTTTCTCGAGATCCTTGTAGTGCTCGAAGAAGTGCTGAATCTGCGCGAGCCGCTCGGGCTGCACGTCTTCGGGTTTCTTCCAGTGCTTGTACCAGGGCAGCACCTTGTCGATCGGGACCGCCAGCACTTTCGCGTCGCCGCCGGCTTCGTCCTTCATCTTCAATACGCCAAGCGGCCGGCAACGCACCACGACGCCGTGCACAAGCGGGAACGGCGTGACGACGAGCACATCGACCGGGTCGCCGTCATCGGAAATCGTCTGCGGGATGTAGCCGTAATTGCACGGGTAATGCATCGCCGTGCCCATGAAACGATCGACGTACATCGTGCCGGTTTCCTTGTCGACCTCGTACTTGATCGGGTCGGCGTTCATCGGGATCTCGATGATGACGTTGAATTCGCGGGGCAGGTCGTTGCCTGCGGGGACGTTGTCGAAGCTCATGGATTCTCTTGAAGAAGGGGGACGCTCGATACGCCGTAGCTTATCAAGACGCTCCCCGGCGCGCAGCCGGACTACCAATGCGACGGCAGAGTCTTCGACATGACCCACCCTCTATCCTCGATCGAAAGATAATTTCCCTGACGCAGGTCTTTCAACAGGCGGCTGACCATTTCCCTCGAACACCCGACGCGATTCGCAATTTCGGCGTGCGTCAGGCGCTCGGCGATGATGCGCGTCCCGTCGGCTTGCGGCTCGGCCATCGATTCCAGCAACTGCACCACGCGACCGTAGACGTCGAGGAGCGCCATGCTGCGGGCGTTGCGCGTGGCCATGCGCGCAACCGCGATCACGCGGTCGAGCAGCTCAAGGGCGAATTCGGGATGGCGCTTGATGTGCTCGAGCAGGGCAGCGCGCGTCACGACCGCGCATACGCTGGGCTCGAGCGTGATGACGCTCGCCGAGCGGGGACCACCGTCGAGGCACATCTCGCCGACCATCTCCCCGGCTCCATAGACGCCGTAGATGATTTCGTGATCGCGCTCATCGACCGAATAGGCCTTGACTCTTCCGGAAAGAATCACGAACAGGGTGTCGTTGCAGTCCCCTTCGTTGATCAGCAGGACGCCCTTGCGATAGCGTCGCTGCTGGCCGCATTCCGCGAGCCGCAGCATGGAAGGATTGACGCTGGAGTCGGTGACGGTATTCATGACCCCCGCTATGCGAGTCATCCGGCGTCCCGCCGGATCGGTGATTTGCACGAACGTGCGAAAGGACTCTAGCATGCTGAGGCTGCCGCATGAACCGGTTCGTGGCGTCGAACGACGGCGGTCGTCGCGGCCATGAACGAGGTGCGAAATGCCGCTCGGAGCACCGGCCGAATCGGCGGAAGTTGCGCCACTCGATCGAGCAGTTCGCCGATGCTGTCGGCCTGCGTTTTCACGCGCAGGCTCGCAATCTGACTGCGGATCGTGGACATCGCAACGCCTTGTCGCCGCGCAATTTCAGCGGGCCTCAAGCCTTGCGACAAATATGCGAGCACGGTCGCCTCCGCTCCCGTCAAGCCCTTCGAACGCGCATAGAAATCGATCGCCAGCGCGGTACAGCGCGAACGCCTGCTGAAAACCAGAAGCGAGAAATTCGATTCACCGTGCATGCCTTCGCCGCTGATCGGCGTCACGGCGATTGAAAGCGTTTCATCGCCGCCGCCGAGCAGCAGCAGATTCCGGCGACCGCGAAGAGTTTCCGCGAGCGCGGCTCTCAACTTCATGCGCTCGGCACTCGACTCGGCAACGATGCATCCATCGCGCAAGCGCAAGGGACCGGCGCCGTTGACTTCGTCGAGTGCGAGTTCATTGGCATAAATCAAACGCGCGTCGACGGCCAGCACCAGCACGCCATGGTCCATCTCGTCGAGCACGCGCATGAGCAGGCAGTCCTCGGGGCGCGGCCACATCGCAGCGACCGGGCGCCTACCTTCGCATTGAAAATCTCCGGCGGAAAAATTGATGCCGCGGTTCATTGTTCTTTCTCCCTGTCGTGCATCGAAAAGCGGTGCTCGAGAAACATCGTAAGGAGGATGGCGTCGCGATGAACGTGAATATCGTGGGGATTGCATGTGCGAAATTCACGTCGCGCCGTCGTCCCTGCGAAAGCAGGGACCAGTGACGTTGACGTTCGCACGTCGCTGGCTTCCCTCTCCGCTTTCGCGGGGACTAAAGGCCGCGGGAACGACAAAGGTCAATCAGGTCATGATCCAGAGGACGTCGGGCATGCTGACGATCACCCCGATCAACAAGAGACCGACCGAGATGACGGCGATATTCATCACCGAATCGAGGACTGAAAATCTGAATTTCCGGTCGAATTTCATTTGGTTCTCCTCTCGACGAAAGATTGAAAACGACGCTTGCTTTCGGGGTTTCATCCCGGGCTTCATTGCCGCGTCCTTGCATCGAGCCACTTGATTCTAGTCAACCAAGCATGTCATTTGCGGTGAGAATGCCCTGCTTGTTCGGTGCAAATTTCACGTCGGAAGACAGCCTGAAGCCCATGCGCGCCCACTTCATTGCCAATCGCTGGACCGCCCCCCGATCAGAACAGTCGATCGCCGTCATCGATCCTTCCGACGGTCAGGTCTTCGACGCCATCGCGCGCGGCAACGCGGCCGACATCGACGCCGCGGTCCATGCCGCGCGTCGCGCCTTCGACGGCGCATGGGGCTCCCTGTCGCCCGCCGAGCGCGGCCGTGCATTGCAGAAGCTCGCGCTGATACTCGTGGATCACGCCGAAGAACTCGCGCAAATCGAAGCGAAGGATTGCGGCAAGCCGTTGAAGCAGGCGCGCGCCGACGCGGCCGCGGTTGCGCGCTACTTCGAGTTCTACGGAGGCGCGGCCGACAAGCTCCACGGGCAGACGATCCCGTATCAGCACGACACCACGGTGCTGACGATCCGCGAGCCGCACGGCGTGACGGGCCACATCATTCCCTGGAATTACCCGCTGCAGATTTTCGGTCGCAGTGTCGGCGGTGCGCTCGCGGCCGGCAACGCCTGCGTCGTCAAGCCATCCGAAGACGCGTGCCTGTCGTTGCTGCGCGTGGCCGAGCTCGCAGCCGACGTGTTGCCTGCGGGCGCGCTCAACATCGTGACGGGTTACGGACACGAAGCCGGCGACGCGCTCGCGAAGCATCCCGGCATCGATCACCTGTCGTTCACCGGCTCGCCCGCGATCGGCAAGATCGTCGTGCGCGCGGCGGCCGAGCATCACACGCCGGTCACGCTCGAACTCGGCGGCAAGTCGCCGCAGGTGGTGTTCGCCGATGCGGACCTCGATGCGATGCTGCCTGCGGTCGTCAACGCGATCGTGCAGAACGCGGGGCAGACGTGCTCGGCAGGCAGCCGCTTGCTGGTCGAGCGCGCCGCGTACGACAAGGTGCTCGATCTGGTCGCGTCGGTCTTCGAGAGTCTCGAGACCGGACCGGCGATGATGGACCTCGATTGCGGGCCGCTGATTCGCCAGAGCCAGTTGCAGCGCGTCTGGGATTTTCTGTGCGACGCAGAACACGATGCGATCCCCATCTTCGCGCAGGGACGCGTGGTCGATGAAGCACCGCAAGGCGGCTTCTATCAGGCGCCCACGTTGTTTCGCGATGTGCCGCCTCATCATCGGCTCGCGCAACAGGAAGTCTTCGGCCCGGTGCTCGCGGCGATGGCGTTCGAGGATGAAGCCGATGCGATACGCCTCGCCAATGGCACGGCCTTCGGCCTCGTCGCGGGCGTGTGGACGCGCGACGGCGCGCGGCAGATGCGCATGGCGCGCGCGATTCGCGGCGGCCAGGTGTTCGTCAACAATTACGGTGCGGCCGGCGGGGTCGAGCTGCCGTTCGGCGGCGTCGGTGCCAGCGGGCACGGACGCGAGAAAGGCTTCGAAGCGCTCTACGGTTTCACGACCTTGAAGACGATCGCGATCCGCCATGGTTGACGACTCGCGTTGAAACGAAATGGAGAACCCATGCGCTTGAAAGACAAGGTTGCGATCGTCACCGGCGGCGGCTCGGGATTCGGCGAAGGCATCGCGCACACGTTCGCGCGCGAGGGCGCCAAGGTGGTCGTCGCCGACATCGACGAAGCGGCAGCCACGCGCGTGGCCGACGCGATCGGCGCCGCGGGAGGCAAGGCGGTCGCGGCGCAAACCGATGTCTCGAAAGACGCCGATGTCGCCCGCCTGCTCGACGCAACGCTGGCCGCATTCGGCGACGCGCACATGGTCGTCAACAACGCGGGTACGACGCATCGCAACCGGCCGATGCTCGAGGTCGATGAAGCCGAATTCGATCGCGTCTACGCGGTCAACGTAAAGAGTATTTACCTCACGGCCAGACACTTCGTGCCGCACTTTCGAAGGCGCGGCGGCGGCGTGTTCGTGAACATCGCGTCGACCGCCGGCGTGCGTCCGCGCCCCGGGCTCACCTGGTACAACGGCAGCAAGGGCGCGGTGATCGTGACGAGTCGTTCGATGGCCGCCGAACTCGGGCCCGAGAACATCCGTGTCAACTGCGTGAACCCGGTGATCGGCGCGACTGGTTTGTTGACCGAGTTCATGGGCGCCGAAGACACGCCCGAGAATCGCAAACGTTTTCTCGCGACGATCCCGATGGGGCGCTTCTCGACGCCTGAAGATGTCGCGAACGCGTGCCTCTATCTCGCGTCGGACGAGGCGCGGTTCATCACCGGCGTCTGTCTAGAAGTCGATGGCGGGCGGTGCGTGTGATGAACACCGCGTGCGCTTGCAAGCGCACACGGCGCGTTCGGCTCGGCTCATGCGCCTCGAATTCCCGAACACGTATCACGGACGTGTGCCTCGAAGTGGATGGAGGACGATGCGTTTGACGAACTTCCCGTTTACTTGAAGAGCTCCGCCACCGTACTCATGGGCAGGAACATGCGTCGCGCGTATTCGGGCAGGGGCCTGAAGCCGTAGCGATCGTAGAACTTCGCCGCGCTTTCATCCTTGGCATCGACGATCACAGCCATGGCGCCTATGTCGTCGGCAACCTCGAGGCTGCGACGCAACGCGTCGAGAAGGAGGAAATCGCCGAACCCCCTCCCCTTCGCGCTTTGATCGACCGCGAGACGGCCGAGCAACGTCACCGGCAGTTCTGGATAGCGCGGTAGCTTCTTGTGCAGGGCTGCCGGCAGAGCATCGAGCAAAATGCTCGCGGATGACAGCGTGTAGTAGCCGAGCACACGCGTCGCCGGTGGCTCGGTAAGGGCGAAGGCGGCCGCGACGCGACTGTCGGCGTCGTGGCGCGCCTGAGCTTGCAGGTAACGATCGAGCGTCACGACGCCGCACGAAAATTCCTTGCGGTTATGCGCCTTCGTCAGACGATCGATGTGGGGGACGGCCGCGGCCGTCAATCAAAACCCCATCCGCGTCCGATAGATGGCCGCTGCCTTGCGAAGACGTGCGTTTGGCTTGCCCGGGGCCAAAAGCGCGCTCACGAATGCGATCTGCCCTTTCCGGCCCAGATCAATAGCTTCGTGTTGCTGCAAGACACGGCGAGCGTTTTCCTGCGCGCTCGCAACGACGAAGTCGCTTAACGAGCGCCCTGAGAGCTCCGCCGCCTTCTGCAGTTGCGCTTTTTGTTCGACAGTGACGCGCGCCTCCAGACGCGCATCGGCCCGCTTGCGGACTGGCGTCTTCGCTTTTTTCGGGTGTGCGGAACGCGTCGGTCGTTCTGTAGCGGGGGCGTGCATGCTTGCTCCTTCTGTCGAATACACTTTCACGCCATAATGTACGGCGGATGTACGGACCGCGCAAGTATTCTTTGGCACACCGTATCAAGGACTTGGCCATACGGATTTTCCGAAGCCCTGTCCCATCGCGCTGCAGAGAACAGGATGAGCACGTTTCAAAGCCAGGTCACGATCTCATCTAGCGGTTTCTTGATTCCGCCGTGTACCGGCACCTTGCAATCGCCTTTCGGATAACCGACGACCAGCAGGATCACGGGCTTCTCCCATGCAGGCCGCTCGCAGATCTCGTTCAGGAAGTTCATCGGACTCGGCGTATGCGTGAGCGCCGCGAGCCCGGCATGATGCAGCGCTGCGATCAGAAAGCCGCTGGCGATCCCGACCGACTCGGGTACGTAGTAATGCTTGACCATGCGGCCGTCGGGACGCTGACCCGACTTGACGGCGAAGATCGCGATCAACACCGGCGCTTCTTCGAGGAATGGCTTGTCGCTGTCGGTGCCGAGCGGCGCGAGAGCTTCGAGCCATTCCTTGGGCGCGCGACCCGCGTAGAACGCGCGTTCTTCCTCTTCGGCGGCCACGCGTATGCGCGCTTTGCGTTGCCGATCGCGGATCACCACGAAGTGCCACGGCTGCTGGTTCGCGCCCGATGGCGCTGTCCCCGCCGCTGCGAGGCATGCGCGAATCACGTCATCGGAAACATCCTCCGACGAAAACTCGCGGACGCTGCGACGTCGTCGAAGCTCGGCATGAAAGGCATGCGCACGCGCCGCCATCTCGTCGGGCGCGTAACGGCGATAGTCGGGCAACGCTTCGAGCACGAGCGCCGCTGGCATCGATTCCGACATGAGGGCTTCTACTTCGACGTGTGATAGACGAGATCGCGCAGCGCCAGCGAAATCGGCGGCACGTAGGTGATCAGCATCAGGCAGCCGAGCACGACCAGCACGAACGGTATCAATCGCGTGACGATGCGATCGAGCGAGATTTTCGCGACCGTACAGGCCGCGAACAGATTGACGCCGAACGGCGGCGTGATCATGCCGAGCGCGAGGTTGACGACCATGATGGTTCCGAAGTGGACCGGGTCGATGCCGAACTGCGCGGCCACCGGCGCGAGTATCGGCGCGAGCACGATGATCGACGCCGAAGTCTCGATGAACATGCCGATGATGAAAAGCGCACCGTTGACGCCGAGCAGAAACCATCCCGGCGTCTGCAGGGTCGCCTTGAGATAGGCGCCGATCAGGTCCGGCACGCCCGCGCGCGTGATCAGGTAGCTGAAGAGGCCGGCGTTGGCGATGATGAACATGATCACCGACGACGAGATCACCGACTTCTTCAACACCGTGCCGACATCGACGATGCGCGTCTCGCGAAACACGACCACGCCCACGATCAACGCGTAGAACACCGCGACCACCGACGCCTCGGTGGGCGTGAAGATGCCGCCGTAGATGCCACCCAGAATGATGACCGGCATCAGCAGTGCCAGCGCGGCATGCGTGACGACGATGCGCCGCAGGCGCGGCACGACGAGAAACACCGCGAGATAGATCAGAGGCGCAAGCAGATGCACGGTCGGATGCGAGACGACGCTGTTGGCGGCCATCACGACAGCGACGAATCCCACGATGAACGCGATGTCGATCGCCGCGGTGACGATAGGCAATCGTCCATCGCCATCGGTCTTCCCCCAACCCTTGAGCTTGCAGGTGATGAAGACCCACAGCATCAAGGCGACGCCGATCAACAGGCCCGGACCGAAGCCCGCGATGAAAAGTTCTCCGATCGACACCTCGGCCGAGACGCCATAGAGAATCATCGGGATCGACGGCGGGATGATCACGCCGAGCTCGGCCGACGTGGCCTGAAGGGCCGCGGCGTAAGTGACCGGGTAGCCGCGCTTGATCAACGCCGGAATGAGGATCGCGCCGATCGCGAATGTGGTCGCGACCGAAGACCCGGACACGGCCGCGAAGATCATGCACGTCAGCACGCACGTCATCGGCAGGCCGCCTTGCACGCCGCCGACGATCGAGCGTGCGAACTCGACCAGGCGTCGCGAGATGCCGCCGGTTTCCATCAGGTTGCCGGCGAGAATGAAGAACGGGATCGCCGCGAGAGGAAAGCGGTTGATCGAGGAGAACATCTCCTTGACCGTGACGAGTTGCGGCAGCCCCGAAATCTGCACGCCGAACACGCTCGCCAATCCGATCGAGACCGCGACCGAAATGCTGAGCGCGAAGCACAGCAGCATCGTGAACAGCATTGCGGTCGACATGTCAGGCGCCCTCGACGGGAGGAAGCGTCATTGCGCGGTCTCCAGCTCTTCGCGTTTGGGATCGAGCCAGTTGCCGATCACGCCCACCATCGCGAACGCCGCGCCCACCGGCAGCGCGGCATAAGCCCACGTCATCGAAAACGCTTCGAGACCGATGATGGTCTGCACCCTGCCGCGCATCGCGTAGTCGATGCCGAACCAGAAGATCACCGCGAGCAGAAAGAGACCGGCGACCCCGATCAGCGTCTCGAGCGCGCGCCGCGGAGCGCGCGGCAACGCGCGGTACAGCACGTCGACCGATACCATCGCGCCGAGACGAAACGCCGTGGGAATGCCGAGGAAGACCATCCAGATCAGCGTGAAGCGGATCAGCACTTCGCTCCATTCGGCCGGCTGCTCGAGCACGAAGCGCGTGATGACCTGATACATGCCGAGACACGCCGCGATCGCGAGCATCAGGCAGGCGCCGAGCATCGCGACGCCGTTGATGCGGCGCTCGAACGCGAGGATGTACGCCTTCATCCGACGGCGTCGGTCGCAAGACGCTGGAGTCCCGCGTGCGCGGGAACGACAGCGGTTCCGTGGATGCCGTCGCTCATCCGGCAATCATCCGCAATCACTTGTAGTTCTTGATGCGGTCGATGTTGTCTTGACCGAACTGCTTTGCGAACTCGACATACACCGGCGCGAGCGCGGCCTGGAACCTGGCCTTGTCGATGTTCTCGGTCACCTGCATGCCCTTCGCGCGCAGGTCGGCGACCGCGGTCTTCTCGTCCGCGTCGACGCGCGCGCGATTGGCTTTCACGGCTTCCTTAGCGGCGTCGACGAAGTTCTTCTTGTCCTCGGCCGAAAGCTTGTCGTACGCGGCCTTATTCATCAGCAGCACGCACGGCGAATAGACGTGGCCCGTCAGCGACAGATATTTCTGCACCTGCTCGAACTTGGCCGCGGTGATCACCGACAGCGGATTCTCCTGACCATCGACAGTACCCTGTTGAAGCGCGGTGAAGACTTCGGTGAATGCCATCGGCGTGGGGATGATGCCGAAGCCCTTGTACGCCTGGATATGAACAGGGTTCTCCATCGTGCGCATCTTGAGGCCGCGCAGATCTTCGGGCGTCAAGACCGGCCGCTTGTTGTTGGTCATGTGACGAAAGCCGTTCTCGCCCCACGCGAGCGCCACCATGCCCTTGGACGGAAACCTGGCGAGCAGGTCCTGGCCGATCGGACCGTCGAGCACCGCGCGCGCGTGCGCGTAATCCCGGAACAGAAACGGCACGTCGAGGATCTTCACTTCGGGAACGAAGTTGGGCACCGGACCGGTCGACGTGAACGTGAGCTCCTGCGTTCCGAGCTGCACTGCTTCGACCGATTCGCGCTCGGCGCCGAGCGCGCCCGAATAAAAAGTCTGGACCTTGTAGCGCCCGGTGGTGCGGCGCTCGACTTCCCTGGCAAAGGTGTCGATCGCAACGCCCTGATGCGAATTCTGCGAGACCGAGATGCTGATCTTCATCGAGGTCTGCGCCGAAGCCGCGAGCGAAAAGCCGCACGCCAACACGCAGGAAACGAGGGCCGCGGCAAAGCGGATCAGCGGCGCGCGCTGCTCACTTACGAGAGGATGATTCATTCAGGGTCTCCTGATCTTGTGGTCGTGCGAGTCAAGCCATCATCAATAAGCAGCGCTGCGTGCCGCCTCGCGATAATGCACGAGACTCGCGGCCGCATCGTCGATCGCTTCATACACGGTCGCGAGTTCGAGATGAATCGCGGACGCGAGACGCGGGTCGGGCGCGAGCGCTAACGCGCTCTTGAGCGCGGCCTGCGCCTTGCCCCACAGGCGTTCGCGCGCGCACAACGCACCGAGCGCATAGCTGGCCGACGCGTCCTGCGGATGCGCGCCCACCCAGCGTTCGGCGCGTTCGATCTGAAAGTGCGGATCGTCCGATGGGCTGCGCGCCGCGCCATCGCCCGCCTTGTCTCCTGGCTTGGTGCGCGAGCCTCCGCTGTTTGCGTACTCTTCGGCAAGACGCGGGTCCCATTCGGATGCGATCGCGTTCTCGATCACGAGTCGCGCCTGATAGCCGAGAGCCGCGGCGTTGAAGGCGCGCGCGGCAACCAGCGCGACGTCGGCCACGCGCTTGTCGCCGCCCGGCACGCTTTGCCAGAGTCCGATCAAAGCCTGCGGGTCGTCGCCTCGCGCGGCGAACAGCGCGCGATAAGCCACCGTCTTCATCTGCCGCGCGGCCGCGGGATGCAGGGCGTCGCGCTTGTTCAACGTGCGCAACAGTCGCAGCACCGCATCCCAGTCGCCCGCGTATTGATGCGCCTTCAATGCGAGGCGCAGCGACTGGATGTGCCGCGCGCCCGCTGCATGCAATTGCTCGACGACGTTGAGCGCACGCGTGCCTTCGCGCGCATCGACCAGGCACTCGACTTCGGTCATCAGCTTGGCGGCGCGCAGTCCGCTGTCGGCTTCGGCGCGACGCAGCCATTCGTCTCTCCGTCCGTACTCGCGCATGCGATGCGCGGACCGGGCGGCGATCAGCGCCGCGAGCCCTGCCGTCTCGGGCAACTCCTGCGCGCCTTCGGCCTCGCGCTCGGCGTGCCCATAGCGGCCTTCGAAGTGCGCCTGCAAGGCCGAACGCAACGCGCGCGACGCACGCTTCTCGCTTTGACGCTGGCGATAGAGTGCGACCCGCTGCGGCATCTGCACGGTTTTCTTCGCGAGCCGGATCAACCCATAGACGAGGACGAACGCAACAATCTCGATCAGCAGGAACAGGTTGAGCGAGAGATCGATGCGATAGGGCGGATAGAACACGACCACGTTGCCCGGGTCGGTGGAGAGCGTGAGCGCGAGGCCGACCGCCGCGGCGAAGACGAGCAATCCGATCAGGGAGAAGCGCATCGCGGAGGTCCGACGATTACGAAACCGGTGACGCAATCGACATGGAGATGGTCGTCCCTGCGGCCTTCAGTCCCCGCGAAAGCGGGGAAGGGACCCGGCGGCGTCCGCCGAAAGACGCTGGATTCCCGCGTGCGCGGGAACGACAGGCGATACTCGGACCCCTCCAGGCCGGCGCGCTCGACGCGGGCGCTGAATTCCCGCGTGCGCGGGAACGACAGGCCTTGCAATATCCGCACATCACCGCTGTCCCTTGACGCTGCGCGCGGCCACGAGGCTTTCGGAGAGCGTCGGGATATCGACCACCGTGTTCGCGCTTTGCAACTGCTTCAACAGCGCCAGCGCCGCGAGCGTCTGCTTGGAGCGCAGATCGAAATATTTCTGCAGGGCTTCCTGCACGCGCAACAGATCGGCGCGATAGGTAACCTCCTGCCGCGCCAGCAGTGCGAGCCGCGCGTTGAGCAAACGCAACTTCAAATTCTCGCGCACGAAATAAGTCTGCGAGGGCGCGAGCAGCAGGGCATCGGGCTCGCTCACTTCGCGCACGCGAACCAGTTGCCCGAACTTCTGCCATGCCTCGGCGGCGAGATAACGCAGGCCGTCCTGCACGTGATCGAACCAGCCGCGCGCGGCGCCGCCCTGCTCGGACCCGACGCTGCGATCGACCGTCTGCGCATCCAGCCGCGGCCGCGGCGCGGGCTTCTCGTCGGCGAGCAACGGCAGGCTGTCGACCATGCCGACCAGGCTGTCTATGCGCAAGGCATTGCCCGCGATGTCCACCGCCGGCAAGGCCTTGAGGCGTTCGAGATCCTTTCCGATCGCACGGCGCAGAACGATGAATTGCGGCCGCTCGGTGCGCGCCAGGCGTTGGTCGGCGTTCTGAAGCGCGATGATTGCGCCCTGCACATTGCCCGCGAGCTGCAACTGCTGCGAAGCGACCGCGAGGATCTGCTCGACTTCGGCGAGCGCCCAGTCGTCGCGCGTGCGCGCGAGATCGGCATACAACTGCTCGAGCGAGGCCTGCTGACTTTGCGAATCGGCGACGCGCGCTTCGAGCGCGCCTACCTTGCCCGCGTTTGCGAGCGCCTGATCCTGCGCCTGCTTGGCGACCGTCTGCGCGGAACGGCTTGCGACGCCGTCGTCCTGAATCCGCCGCGCGAACTCACGCTCGCTGCGATCGAGGCGATTGGCAGCCAGGAACCACAGCGCGATCGCGACGAACAGCACGAGTGAAAATCCCAGCACCAGCCACAGAATCACCGAACGCCGCAAGCGATGAAGTTCCTGCACCGCCGCGGACTGCCCCGCATCGCCGGCCGCATGCGCGACGGTCGGCGTGATCGCATCGGATGAAGAGGGAGTTGAGGTATTCGGCACGCCGATCATTCTATCGCGGCAGCAATGCCGGAGTCGCCGTATTCGGCCAGCGATACGTCGCAGAAGCCCGCACGACGCGCCTTTTCGGCGATGCGTGCGTGGGGCGCGACGATCCGTTGCTTCAATAGCCATTGGCGCGCCTGCGCCACCTCGTGGCCGTCGGACGCGAGCAAGGCTTCGAGCATCGCGACGAGATTCGACAGGCCTTCGGAACTCGTGACGACGAAGACCGCGGGCGCGTGGTCGCGGTAGAGCCGCCGCAACGCGGCTGCGGATGCGGCGTCGGGTTCGGGTCGCACGCGCCGATAGCTCTCGACTTCATCGACCGCGATGCCGCGCTCGCGCAAGCGATCGGCGAACCACGCGCGACCGCCGTTGCCGCGCACGATCAGCACGCGGCCTTCGAAGCCTCGACGCAATCCGAGCGTCGCGTCGAGTGCGGCGAGCAAGGCCTCGGAATCGTAGCGCCGAAGCGAGGGCGCTGCGTCGGCGCCCGCATCGGCCGCTGCGTAGGCCGACATGACCTGCTCGACTCGACCATCGGCCGGCGAGACGACGCGGATTGCGGGCGGCGCGATGCCCAGCGCATCCAGCGCGGCGACGCTGCCCGGCCCCATCGCGGCGACCGCCACCGCGCGCGGCCACGCCTGTGTGCGATGCGCGAGTGCGTGGCGAATCGCATTCGGGCTGACGAAGACCACGAGACGATATCGATCGATGCGCGCCATCGTCGCGGCAAGCGCCTGCGCGTCGTCGACGGGTTCGATTCCAAGGACCGGGAATGCGACGACCTCATGGCCGCGATCGCGCAGCATGTCGATCAGCGGCACGGCGTCGCCCTTCGGACGCGTCACGATGACGGTCGATCGTCGCGCGGTTTCTCCACTCATTGCGGGCGTCTCAAAGCGACTCGATCAATTCGAGCCCGCCTTGCGCGATCAGGCGCTCGCCGACGCGACGACCGAGCGCTTCGGCGTCCTCGACCGCGAGCACGACCGCACTCTCGTTGGCGGTCACGATACGCGATCCATCGGGTTTCCCGAGCAACGCGGACAGCGCGAGGCGATCGTCATCGTCCCAGGTCGCGTAGGCGCCGAGCGGCATCGTGCAATTGCCGCCGAGAGCCCGCGAGACCGCGCGCTCGGCCATCACGGCGAGCGCGGTGCGGTCGTCGTGCAAGGGTGCGAGCAGCGCGATCAAGTCGTCGCGCTTCGCATCGATTTCGATCGCGAGCGCGCCCTGCCCCGGCGACGGCAGGCTCTGGAGGGGATCCATGCGCAGGCAAATGCGCGACTCGAGACCGAGGCGCACGAGGCCGGCTGCGGCAAGCAGGATCGCATCGAAGTCGCCGCGGTCGAGGTTGTCGAGTCGCGTACCGACGTTGCCACGCACCGGCTCAACCTTGACATGAGGGTAGGCTGCGCGAAACTGCGCTTCGCGGCGCAGGCTCGACGTCCCGACCACCGCGCCTTCCGGCAATTCGCGCGGCGACGCATGACGATTCGACACGAAGGCATCGCGCGCATCTTCGCGAACCAGGATCGCGGCGAGCGCAAGCCCGGGCTCGAGCGACATCGGCACGTCCTTCAGCGAATGGACCGCGAGGTCGGCGCGCCCTTCGAGCAATGCCGCTTCGAGCTCCTTCACGAACAGCCCCTTGCCGCCGACCTTGGCCAAGGTCCGGTCGAGGATCCGATCGCCCTCGGTCGTCATGCCGTCGATGATGATTTCGCAGGCCGGATAAAGCCGCTGCAACGCCGTGCGCACATGCACGGCTTGCCACATCGCGAGCGGACTCTCGCGCGACGCGATGACGAGGCGTTGGGGCGCTTGCAAGTTCATCACGAACTGCCGCCGTTCCCGCGAAAGCGGGAATCCAGAGTCGTCGCACGAAGCCGCGTCGAAGCAAGCCACTGGATCCCTTCCCCGCTTTCGCGGGGACTAAAGGCCGCAGGGACGACGGGATGTCTGTCGTTCCCGCGAAAGCGGGAATCCAGGGTCGTCAGCACAAGTCGCTGGGTCCCCGCTTTCGCAGGGACGACAGGCGGAGCGATCACGGATACAGCCCGCGCTTTTCACGCGCTTGCAGAACGCGCGTGCACGCGACCACGAAGGTAGTGGTGCGCAGCGGGATCCTATGCTGGTCGCCGATTTCCCAGATGCGCTTGAACGCATCGACCATGATCTTGTCGAGGCGCACGTTGATCTCGTCCTCGGTCCAGAAGAACGAGCTGAAGTCCTGCACCCATTCGAAATACGAGACCGTCACGCCGCCCGCGTTGGCTATCACGTCGGGCACGACCAGGATGCCGCGCTCGCCGAAGATGAGGTCGGCATCGGGCGTCGTCAGTCCGTTCGCGCCTTCGAGAACCATGCGGGTCTTGACGCGCTCTGCGCGCTCGCGCGTGAGCTGGCTCTCGAGCGCGGCGGGAATCAGGAACTCGCTTTCGACGTCCCAGAAATTTTCGTTGTCGATCACGTCGCCGCCCTTGAATCCGCCGACGCCGCCGTTGGCATGCGCGTGGGCGATCAGATCCGCGATGTCGAGTCCGGTCGGTTTGTAGACCGTGCCGGTGTGATCCTGAACAGCGACGATCTTCGCGCCACTGCCGACGAATAGTTCAGCAGCAGCCGAGCCGACGTTGCCGAAGCCCTGCACCGCGACGCGCGCGCCATCGATCGGTACATCGATGCGTCGCGCGGCTTCGCGGCCGACCACGAACACGCCGCGACCGGTCGCCTTGACGCGGCCGAGCGAGCCGCCCAGTTCGATCGGCTTGCCGGTGACGACGCCGGTTGCCGTGGCGCCGACGTTCATCGAATACGTATCCATCATCCACGCCATGATCTGCGGGTTGGTGTTCACGTCGGGCGCAGGAATGTCGGTGTGCGGCCCGATCACCAGGCCGATCTCGCTGGTGTAGCGGCGCGTGAGTTTCTCGAGTTCCTTGAGCGACAACAATTTCGGATCGACGCGAACGCCGCCTTTCGCCCCGCCGTACGGCAGGTTCACCGCCGCGCACTTGACCGTCATCCACGCCGACAGCGCCATCACCTCTTCGAGCGTCACGTCGGGATGAAATCGCACGCCGCCCTTGCCCGGTCCGCGCGACAGGTTGTGCTGCACGCGAAAACCCTCGAAATGCGAGAGCGTGCCGTTGTCGAGCTCGATCGGAATGTCGACGATGAGCGCGCGTTTGGGGCGCTTCAAGGTCTCGGACCAGCGCGCGAGATCGCCGAGATACGGCAAGACGCGATCGACCTGCGCGAGATACGTGGCCCACGGGCTGTCGTGCGCCTGAGTGACGAAGGAAAGGTTCATGGGGATGTGCCGGGCGCAGCGAACGCGCGCCCCTCATGAAAATGATGGCCGCGACGATACAGCAATCAAACGGGCATGTCCCGCAGCGCGGGCGGGCCGCGCCGTGGCCAAAATACGTATCGTGGCGATCGTCGCGTTCACTCGCGGCGCGCTAGAATCGCCCGTTCCTTTTTGCATTTACTTTCTTCAGATCGCCATGACCTATTGCGTCGCGATGCGCCTCGATCAAGGCCTCGTCTTTCTTGCGGACTCGCGCACCAACGCGGGAGTCGATCACGTCAGCACCTTCCGCAAGATGACCGTGTTCGAAAGGCCGGGCGAACGCGTGATCGTGCTGATGACATCAGGCAACCTCGCAAGCGGTCAGGCGGTGCGGCAGATCGTTTCGGAAACGCAGGATGCGGACGGCACCAGCATCTGGAACGCGAAGAATCTGTTCGTGGTTTCGCGCATCGTCGGCGACGCGGTGCGCCGAGTGCGCACGCGCGATGCGGCCGCGCTCGAGGAAGCCGGCATCGAGTTCACGATGAGCATCATCGTCGGCGGCCAGATCAAGGGCGAGGATTGCCGCTTGTTCCTGGTTTATTCGGCCGGCAATTTCATAGAGGCGCTGCCCGAAAGTCCGTACTTCCAGATCGGCGAAGCGAAGTACGGCAAGCCGGTTCTCGACCGCATGATCACGCCCAAGTCGACGCTCGATGAAGGCGCGAAGTGCGCACTGGTGTCGATGGACTCGACGATGCGCTCCAATCTTTCCGTGGGAATGCCGCTCGATCTGTTGTGCTACGAAACGGGGCGTCTCGCGGTCACGCGCTTCGCGATGATCGATGCGCACAACCAATACTTCCGCATGATCCACGACACGTGGGGCGAGCGTTTGAAACAGATATTCGGAGAAATTCCCGACCCGACCTGGGACGAGGCCGGTGCACTCGGCGGTGCATCGACCGAGCCGACGCGCATGACGAACCCGCCGCGCGGCCAGGACGCAGCCACCGTTCCGCGCACCGAGCCGGTACGCGCCCACCCGCCGCGCGACGTGGAGCCCAGGCTCGCTGCGGTTCCCCGCGAGCCGATTCAAACCCTGGCCGAAAACCAGGGCAACGTCCCGCAGTCGGAATAGGCAGCAGGTCTCGACGCAACTGCACGAGCCGTCATCCCGGCGAAGGCCGGGATCCAAGTTCGTGAACAAGCGCCCGACAGGCAACTTGGCCCCCGGCCTTCGCCGGGGAGACGGAATTTGCGAGAGCTGGTGACCCCCCATCGCGCGATGCGTGTGCAGTTCAGTCACGGCAATGGTTTCCCCGCGGGCAGCTACCGTGCCTTCCTGCGCGCGTTGTCCGACCGCTTGCCGGCGCTTACGGTGCGCGCGGTCGAGCGCATCGGCCACGATCCGCAGTTCCCGATCACCGACCAGTGGCCGCATCTGGTCCGCGAATTGATCGCGGATCTGAATCAAGGCGGCGATCGCGATCGGCCCGTCGTGTTGATGGGCCATTCGCTCGGCGGCTATCTGAGCCTGATGGCCGCGTATCAACTCGCCAATGGGGTCCACCCGCGTGCCGCGGCGGTGCTGTTACTCGACGCGCCGATCATTCCCTCGTGGAAAGCGACGATGTTCGCGCTCGCCAAGAAGACCGGACTCGACCAACGTTTCTCACCGGCGGCCGCAACCAGGCGGCGGCGAAACACCTGGTCGAGTCGCACAGAAGCGCTGGCGCATTTCAGCGAGAAGCGAGCGTTCGCGGCGTTCGATGCCGAAGCGCTCGGCGACTACGTCGACGCCGGCGTGACGCAGACCTGCGAAGGCGCATCACTCGCATTCGAGCGTGAGCGCGAGTACCGCATCTATCGCACGCTGCCGCATCAGCTGCATCGCCTCACGCGACGGCCGGCGCCCTGCCCGATCGGATTCATCGGCGGCACGCATTCGATGGAATTGAAACTGACCGGGACGTCGGAAACGCGTCGCGTGGTCGGCGAGCATTTCAGCATGATCGAAGGCGGCCACCTGTTTCCCATGGAGCGCCCGCAACAAGCGGCCGAAGCGGCGCACGCGATGCTGATCGAGCTCGGCGCTATCGCGCGATGATTGTCGTGGCAGCCGACCGAGTGCGCGTCAAGCCGCGAGCTGCACGCTCTTGAGGTCCGGCTTGCTTTGCGAGGGGACATCGTTGCTGTCTTGCCTGACCTCGCTGATGTTCGGCTGAATGTCGGTCATGCTGGCCGGACCATAGATGATCGCGAAGGCCACGTCGTTGGCGTCGGAGCCCGATGCGATCCGGATCACGTCCTCGGCCGGCGCGAGGCCGGTCGGGTCGAACAGGATCCACTTGCCGCCGAGGTAGGCCTCGAAGATCGCATGGAAGTCGGGCGGCGGTTCTTCGAACTCCACGTAACCCACCACGAAGCGCGCCGGGATGTTGAGCGCGCGGCACATCGTGATCGCGACGTGAGCGAAGTCGCGACAGACGCCGACGCGATTGGCGAGCACGTCGCGCGCAGTGGTCATGACGGTGGTCTGACCGATCTGATAAAAAATGTGCTCACGGATCCACGCGACGATCGCTTCGACGCGGCCGTATCCGTGCGGCAGATGTCCGAAGGTTCTCTGCGCCATTCCCGACAGGGAGTCGGATTCGCAATAGCGTGTCGGCAGCAGATACTGCATCACTTCGTCGGGCAGTTCCGCGATGCTCAACTCACGCGCATTGTGATCGGGCTCTTCGTAGCGACGCACGACGCGCGCGCGATAATCGATCGTCATCAGGCCCGGCTCGGCATGCACGCGCATCGACCGGTTGTGCGAATGCGGCGGCAGATACTCTTGCGGAAAGCCGGTCAGGGGCGTGATGTTGAACGACTCCGACAGGATCGTGTGCTCGGGAATTCGAGCCGCTTCGATCTGGAAGAAGAATTCCGCAGGCCCGCGCACCTCGTACACGAGCCGGCAATCGATATCGAAAGTTTTCATCATTGGGTGGGCCCGAGGCAGGTGGGCCGAAACCGTCAGTCTAGAGTCGAGAAGCATGAAATCGGCCGAGCGCTAAGGAAATTCAGCAGGCGTCCTACCATAGCTTTACGTCTGGACCGGGCTGTGTCTCCGTTCGAGGGGCCGAGAGACTAAACGCTAAAATAATGACATTGCCACTCTACGAAAGCTCATCGATGTCCGCAACGCCCCAACCACGCGTTCGTCTTCGCGACGTGCAATGCATCACGCCGGCCGGGCTGCATCGCATGGCCTATCGCGAATGGGGCGACCCCGACAACGATCGCGTGTTGGTCTGCGTGCACGGGCTCACGCGCGTGTCCAACGACTTCGACGCTCTCGCGCAGGCTCTTGCCTCCGACTATCGCGTCGTTTGCCCCGATGTCGTCGGACGGGGCCGCAGCAGTTGGCTGCGCGACCCGATGCTCTATCAGGTCCCGACCTACGTCGCCGACATGATCACCCTGCTCGCGCGCCTCGACGCGAAGACGGTCCACTGGTTCGGCACCTCGATGGGCGGACTGATCGGCATGGTGCTCGCATCGCTTCCCGACACCCCGATCCAGCGCATGATCATCAACGATGCGGGACCGCTGCTCGGCGCGGCCGCGATCGCACGCATCGGCTCGTATGTCGGCGAGACGCCGCGCTTTGCAAGCATCGAAGCTGCCGAGACCTACATCCGCGAGATCACGGCGCCATTCGGTGAACACAGCGACGCCGAATGGCGTTTCCTGACCGAGGTCGTAATGCGCAAGCACGGCGACGAATGGGTGCGCCACCACGACCCTCGACTCGCGGTGCCGTTCAAGTCCGCGCAGGGAACGGGGACGCAGGGCGATACATCGCTCTGGCATATCTACGATGCGATTGGCTGCCCCGTACTTGCGGTTCGCGGCGAACGCTCGGATCTGCTGTCGCCCGAGACGCACCAGGCGATGGCGACGCGCGGGCCGAAAGCCGAACTCGTGACCATCGCCAACGTCGGGCATGCCCCGACGTTCATTCATGCCGATCAAATCGGAATCGCAAAGGATTTTTTTCTGAGGGGAAATTGATCATGCCGGATGCAACCCGCGTCGAACGCCTTCACGTTGGCCCACGTCTTTCCGAGGTCGCGATTCACAACGGCACCGTCTATCTCGCCGGCCAGATTGCCGAACACAGGAAGGCCGATGCGTTCGCGCAGACGCAGGAAGTGCTCGGTCACGTCGAGCGCCTGCTGGGCGAAGCGAAGAGTGACAAGCGCCACATCCTTTCGGCGACGGTCTATCTGTCCAACATGAAGAACTACACTGAGATGAATCGCGCGTGGGACGCGTGGGTCGAGCCCGGCGCGACGCCTCCGCGCGCGACCATCGAAGCGAAGCTCGCGCGTTCGGACTGTCTGGTGGAGATTCAGATCGTCGCTGCGCAGATCGTGTAATCGGTCGTCGTTCCCGCGAACGCGGGAATCCAGCGTCTTCGAAAAAGCAACGACACTGGGCGATGCGCTTGCAAGCGCATCGCGCTCCGCAGGCGATCGGCATGCCGATCGAAACCCCTGCGAAGTTCCCTGCGTTCGCAGGGACGACGGTTGCTCATTGCGCCCGGGATGGCAACGGGTCTTGTCGGTAATACGCAGCAAGCAGCGCATACCACTGCGGATACGCATCGACGAGCCGCTCGGGCGTGACGAAGAACGCTTCGCTCGTGACCGAGAAAAATTCGCCTTCGTCGGTCGCCGCATAGGCGTCGAAAGGCAAGTCGGCGAAGTAGCGATCGGCGCGCGCGGACTCGGGGTCGACGTGCCGCGGTATGGCGGCCTCGGCCGCATCGACGCGCGCGGCGAAGTCTTCTAGGCTGGTTGCCAGCACATCGCGCCACTGCTGCTCGCCGAGATCCGCGTGCAGTTGCCGCAAGAACGCGGGGATCCCATCGACTGCGCCATTGGTCATGTCGAGCTTGTGCGCGAACTCGTGGATCACGACGTTGAACGCGAACGGCGACGGCCGATGCGCGTTGCCTTCACGTTCACCCGACGCGGCATCCCACGCGAGCACGATCGGGCCGCCCTCCCACGACTCGCCGGCGATCGCCTCGGTGAACGCATGAACCACGCCGTTCTCGTCGACGATTTCGCGATCGACGACGAAGTCGCTCGGGTACACGATGATTTCGTCGAACGCCGGATAGGCCTCGATGCCCAGTTCGAGCACCGGCAGGCAGGCTTGCGCGGCGATGCTCGCAACCATCTCGTAGTTCAGCGCCAGGCCGCCTGCCGCGTTGACGGCCTTGGTTGCGAGGAAGGTTCCGCAAAGAACTCGGAGTCGATCGCGCCGATCGGCATCGAGGTCATGAAGGAAGCGATGACGATCGAGAAGACCCGACCAGCTATCGTCCGTGATCCACTGTGCACGATCGACTTCGGATCTGCTCGAACGACCGAACAACCAGCGCATGGCGAGGTGCGGGCGGCGGCGGGCAGTGGCGTGCGCGGCGCGCTACGAGACTTCGTCGATCCACGCGGCCTGGATCGCCTCGAGGATCTTCTCGCCCGAGCGCGCCGGATCGTCGTCGAAATCCTCGAGCTCGGTCACCCAGCGATGCAGGTCGGTGAAGCGCACCGTCTTCGGATCGACCTCGGCATGTCCCTCTTGCAAAGCGATCGCGATGTCTTCGATGTCGATCCATTTCATGGCGCAATCTCCCAGGCTCTTCGCGTGACGCAATCACCCATTCTCTTTCGCATGGTTGATCGAATACTTCGGAATCTCGAGAACCAGATCGTCCCCGGTCATGATCGCCTGACACGACAGCCGCGAACGCGGCGTCAGACCCCACGCCTGATCGAGCAGGTCGTCTTCGTTGTCGTCGGAAGGTTCGAGCTTGTCGAAGCCCTGCCTGACGATCACGTGGCAGGTCGTGCATGCGGCTGACATCTCGCACGCGTGCTCGATCGGCACGTGATGCTCGAGCAGGTTGCGGCACAGGCTCTTGCCGACCTCGGCTTCGAATTCGGCGCCGTTCGGGCAGATATCGTGATGCGGCAGGACCGTGATCTTCGGCATGTGATTTCTACGCGCGACTAAGCCAGCTCGTCGAGGCGCTTGCCGGTGAGAGCGCGCTTGACGCTGGCATCCATGCGCATTGCCGCGAAATCCTCGGTGCCGCGCGCGAGCGCATCGATCGCGTCCTTGATCGCAGCGTGATCGTCATCCTTGCCGACCTTGCGGACCGCATCGATCAGGCAACGAATGCGCGCGATCTCGGACGCCTCGAGCAGCGACGCGTCGGCCTCAAGCGCGGACTCGGTCGCGTCGACGATGCGTTGCGCCTCGACCTGCTGCTCGCGCACGGCGCGGGCGCGCATGTCGCTGTCGGCCGCACCGAAGCTGTCCTTCAACATGCGTGCGACCTCTTCATCGCCCAGACCATACGAAGGCTTGACGACGACGTGCGCTTCGACGTTCGACGTCGTCTCGCGCGCCGTCACCGACAACAAGCCGTCGGCATCGACCTGATAGGTGACCCGTATCCGCGCCGCACCCGCGACCATCGCGGGGATGCCGCGCAACTCGAAGCGCGCGAGCGAGCGGCTGTCGGAGACCAGCTCGCGCTCGCCCTGCACGACGTGAATCGCCATCGCGGTCTGGCCGTCCTTGTAGGTCGTGAATTCCTGCGCGCGCGCGACCGGAATCGTCGAATTGCGCGCGATGATCTTCTCGACCAGGCCGCCCATCGTCTCGATGCCCAGCGACAACGGGATCACGTCGAGCAACAGCCACTCGTCGCTGCCCGCAGCGCCCGGTGCGGCGCGATTGCCGGCGAGCGCGTTGGCCTGGATCGCCGCACCCAATGCGACAACACGATCGGGGTCGAGGTCAATCAACGGCGGCTTGCCGAAGAAGGCTTCGACCGCGGCGCGGACCTGCGGCATGCGCGTCGCTCCGCCGACCATCACGACGCCTCGCACGTCGTCGACCGATAGACGCGCATCGCGAAGGCTGCGCGTTGCGGACGCGAGCGTGCGATCGACGAGGTCCCTGGTTGCCGCGCCAAAGGCATCGCGCGAAATCGCCGCATGCCGATGTACGCCGTCCGCTTCGAATGCGAGATTGACGATCAGCGCGTCGCTCAACTGTTCCTTCGCAGCGCGTGCGTGCGCGGCCAGGCGCGCGTGTTCGGCGTCGGACAATTGCTCGAGCGTCACCCCCGCCGCAGCGAGCGCGAGTTTCGAGAGCCTCTCGTCGAAGTCGTCGCCGCCGAGCGCCGTGTCGCCGCCGGTTGCGAGCACTTCGAACACGCCTTGCGTGAGCTTGAGGATCGAGAGATCGAAGGTGCCGCCACCGAGGTCGTAAACGGCATAGACGCCTTCGATGCCGTTGTCGAGACCGTAGGCGACCGCGGCCGCGGTCGGCTCGTTCAACAGGCGCAAGACGTTGATGCCCGCGAGGTGCGCGGCGTCCTTGGTCGCCTGACGTTGCGAGTCGTCGAAGTAGGCCGGGACGGTCACGACCGCGCCGACGAGATCGTCGCCGAGCGTGTCTTCGGCGCGTTGTCGCAAGGTCGCGAGAATTTCGGCCGAGACTTCGACCGGCGTCTTGATGCCGGCGATGGTCGAGAGACGCACCAGATTGCCGCTGCCTTCGTGCGCCGAAGCATCGACGAGGTCGTAGCGCATTTCCGTTGCGGCCGCGTCATCGATCTCGTCACGTCCGCGACCCATCAATCGCTTGACCGACACGATGGTGTTGCGCGGATCGGCGGCGCGATCGGCGAGCGCCTCGTGTCCGATGCGGGCCGTGCCGTCCTTGCGATATTGCACGGCCGACGGCAGCAGCATGCGGCCGTCTTCATCGGGCAATACTTCGGCGACGCCGTTGCGAACCGCAGCCACCAGCGAATTGGTCGTGCCCAGATCGATGCCCACCGCGAGCCGCCTCTGGTGCGGCGCTGGCGCCATGCCCGGCTCGGAGATTTGCAGGAGAGCCATCAGTGCACCGCGGAGTCGAGGCGACCGCTCGCCGACGCGACGTCTTCACCGAAGCGTTCGACGAACATCCATTGGCGCACGAGATCGGATGCGCGTGCCGCCGCATTTTCAACATCAGCGTCGCCATCGAGTGCGGTTTCGACCTGCGCCTTCAATCCGTCGCGGGCCGTCGCGAGCTTGCGATCCAATTCTTCGAGCGCCGCCCGGTCATCGCTGGTGCGCGCATCGTCGAGCGCTTCGCGCCACTCGAGCTGTTCGAGCAGAAACGCCTGTGGCATGTCGGTGTTGTTCTCGTTTGCCGGATCGTGGCCCTTCTGACCGCACAGATAGATCGCGCGCTTCAAGGGTTCGCGCAGCACGCGATAGGCCTCGTTGGCCTGGGTCGCCCATTGCAATGCGACGCGCTGCTCGGCCGCGCCCGATGCCGCGAAGCGATCGGGATGCACACGGCGCTGCAAGTCGCGATAGGCACGATCGAGCGCCGCACCGTCGATGGCGAAGCGTTCGGGCAGACCGAACAGTGCGAAGTGGTTATCCTGGATGTCCATAAAAAACAAGGCGGCCGGGCCGCCTTGATTCATCACGCGAAGCGTCGCGCGACGATCAAATTCGGAAGCTCTCTCCGCAACCGCACTCATCCTTGACCTTGGGATTCTTGAACTTGAAGCCTTCGTTCAATCCCTCGCGAGCGAAGTCGAGTTCGGTTCCATCGATATAGGGCAGGCTCTTCGGATCGACGTAGATCTTGACGCCATGACTCTCGAACACGCGGTCTTCGGATACCGGTTCGTCGACGTATTCGAGCTTGTATGCGAGGCCCGAGCAGCCGGTCGTGCGCACGCCCACTCGCAGACCTTCGCCCTTGCCGCGGCGCTCGATATAGCGCGACACATGGCGCGCCGCTTTCTCGGTCAGCGTGACGCCCGCGAGATCGGTTGCAGCATCCATGCTCATGCCGCCTGCGCTTGCGGCACTTCAGCCGCGACATCAATCACTGCGTCGGCATGCTTCGCGCGATAGTCCTGCACCGCGGCCTTGATCGCGTCTTCAGCGAGTATCGAGCAGTGGATCTTCACCGGCGGCAATGCGAGCTCTTCGGCGATATGGGTATTGCGTATCGTCATCGCCTCGTCGAGCGTCTTGCCCTTGACCCATTCGGTCACGAGCGACGACGAAGCGATCGCCGAGCCGCAGCCATAGGTCTTGAACTTGGCGTCCTGAATGCGACCATCCTCGCCGACACGGATCTGCAGCTTCATCACGTCGCCGCAAGCCGGCGCGCCGACCATCCCGGTGCCCACCGCCTCATCGCCCTTCTCGAACGAGCCGACGTTGCGCGGATTTTCATAGTGATCGAGAACCTTGTTGCTGTAAGCCATGACAATCTCCAGTTACTTCATCCTGCATTCCCGACCGATTGAGCGGCACGAAGTGCCCGCTCGAATCGGTCGAGTTATTGCCGATACGGCAATAACACTCAATGGGCGGCCCAGGAAATAGATTCCATATCGACCCCGTCCTTGAACATTTCCCACAGCGGCGACAAATCGCGCAGCTTCGCAATGCGCGACTTGAGCAAGCCGATCGCGAAGTCGATGTCGTCTTCGGTCGTGAAGCGTCCGATCGTGAACCGGATCGACGAATGCGCCAGCTCATCGCTGCGACCCAACGCGCGCAACACATAACTCGGCTCGAGGCTCGCCGACGTGCACGCCGAACCCGACGACACCGCGAGCTCCTTGATCCCCATGATCAGCGATTCGCCTTCGACGAAGTTGAAGCTGACGTTGAGGTTGTGCGGCACGCGATGCTCTTCGTCGCCGTTCAGATAGACCTCTTCGATGTCGCGCAGTCCGTTCCACAGACGATCGTGCAGCATGCGCACGCGCTCGTTCTCGGTATGCATTTCGAGACGCGCGAGACGAAAGGCCTCGCCCATGCCGACAATCTGATGCGTCGCGAGCGTGCCCGAACGCAGGCCGCGTTCGTGACCGCCGCCGTGCATCTGCGCTTCGAGGCGCACGCGCGGCTTGCGACGCACATACAGCGCACCGATGCCCTTCGGCCCATAAGTCTTGTGCGCCGTGAAGGTCATCAGATCGACGTTCCACGACGACAGATCGATCGCGACCTTGCCGGTCGCCTGCGCTGCGTCGCTGTGGAACAGGATGCCGCGCTCCTTGCACAACGCACCGATCGCAGGGATGTCCTGCACGACGCCGATCTCGTTATTGACCAGCATCACCGACACCAGCACCGTGTCGTCGCGCATCGCATCGCGCAGTTGGGCCAGCGTGATCAGGCCGTCGGGCTGGGGCTGCAGGTACGTGACCTCGAAGCCTTCGCGCTCCAGCTCGCGACAGGTATCGAGCACCGCCTTGTGCTCGGTCTTGACCGTGATGATGTGCTTGCCCTTCTCCTTGTAGAAGTGCGCGGCGCCCTTGATCGCGAGGTTGTCGCCTTCGGTCGCGCCCGAGGTCCAGATGATTTCGCGCGGGTCGCAGTTGACCAGCTTCGCGACTTCTTCACGCGCGTTCTCGACGGCCTGCTCGGCGTCCCAGCCATAAGGATGGCTGCGCGATGCCGCGTTGCCGAACTGCGACGTGAGATAGGGAATCATCTTCTCGGCAACGCGCGGATCGACCGGGGTCGTTGCCGAATAATCCATGTAGATCGGAAGGCGTGACTGCATGATGTTTTCCATTCAAGCGCGCTGATTCATTTGCTGACCGAGGCGCGCGTCGGGGCATTCCGGCGCGCTGCGGCGGTCGCGCAGCACATGCACTTGCGGCGAACTCTCGCAACGATGCAGGCGGGCTCTTTGTTCGGTGATCAAATCGTCGAGCGACACGCTGTCCAGATAATCGACCATGCGCGTATTGAGATTCGTCCACAGGTCGTGCGTGAGACAGCGGCGATCGTCGAGACAATTCTCCTTGCCCTTGCATTGCGTGGCGTCGAGCGGCTCGTCGACGGCGTGAATGATGTCGGCGACCGAGATGTCCATCGCCGGCCGACCGAGCATGTATCCGCCTCCGGGTCCGCGCACGCTTTCGACCAGCGCATTGCGACGCAGCTTGCCGAACAATTGTTCGAGGTAGGACAGCGAAATGCTCTGACGGCCGCTGATCCCCGCGAGCGCCACCGGACCAGCGTGTTCGCGCAATGCGAGATCGATCATCGCGGTCACGGCAAAACGTCCTTTGGTGGTCAGTCGCATGGGTGATTGGCTCCGGGAAAGCGCTCTTGCGCATTTCTCTTCACGAACGCGAAGAATACTATTCCCGACTAATTTAGTCAACTATTGAGCCCTACCCCACGGCGAGGCAGAACTCGCCCGTTTTCCCCATACCAGTTCGCTGTCGCCTGCGTTGGTCACCACGGGCCAGACCAAGGCATCGTCCTCCTGTTCGGCCAATCGCCGTGCATCGGCCGCCCAGCCTTCGCGCGGATCCTGGTGGGGCGCGCGAAAGTAGCCCATTTTTCGAATGGTGACTTCTCAGGCCGCGGCCTTCTGCGCCATGCGCCGGCGCACGAAATCGACAATGCCGACGCATGCGTCTTCCACGTAATCGAGGACCACCTCGAAGCCGTCGGCGCCGCCGTAGTACGGGTCGGGAACGACCGCGGACTCGTGCTCGGTCGCGAAACTCATCAGCAACTTGATCTTGTGATGGAACTGACGCGGCGCGATCTGCTGAAGCAGCGCATGGTTGTCCCAGTCCATCGCGAGGATCAGGTCGTAATGAACGAAGTCGTCCTTCGTGACCTGGCGCGCGACCAGGTTGGAGGTCTCGTAGCCGCGCTTCTTCGCGGCGCGCGTCGCGCGCTCATCGGGCGCCTCGCCCGCATGAAATCCATGCGTGCCGGCCGAGTCGACCTTGACGTGTTTCTCGAGACCGGCCTCGCGCACCTTCGCGCGCAGTACCGCCTCCGCCGAAGGAGAACGGCAGATGTTGCCCATGCAAACAATCAGAATCTTGAACGCTTCGTACTTCAACATTTTCGTTCACCCTATCCAGTGCAAAAGATTTTTCATGCGGCCCTGTTGCCGCTTCCAAGCACCAACCGGTTGTCCACGCCCGACGCACCGAAGACCTGCTGCTTGAGCGCTGCAAGCTGGTCTCTACTTTGTGCTGCCTGCTCGAATTCCAAGTTGCGTGCGTGGTCCAGCATCGCCTTTTCCAGGCGCTTGATTTCGCGGGCGAGATCCTTCTCGCCCATCTCGCCATAACGCGCTTTTTCCTGCGCGGCCTTCAATTCGGTGTGCGCGACCTTCGAGTCGTACACCCCATCGATCATTTCGCGGACACCCTTGATGACGCTGCGCGGCTCGATGCCATTGGCCGTGTTGAACGCCGTCTGCTTCGCGCGACGACGATTGGTCTCGTCGATCGCCCGCCGCATCGACTCGGTAATCGAGTCGCCATAAAGAATCGCTTTTCCGTTGATGTTTCGAGCCGCGCGACCGATGGTCTGGATGAGGGAACGTTCAGCGCGCAGAAATCCTTCCTTGTCCGCGTCGAGGATCGCGACCAGCGACACCTCAGGCAAGTCCAGACCTTCGCGCAGCAGATTGATTCCCACCAGCACATCGAAGACGCCGAGCCGAAGGTCACGAATGATCTCGGCGCGCTCGACTGTTTCAATATCGGAATGGAGGTACCGAACCTTGACCCCATGCTCGCCGAGATAATCTGTGAGCTGCTCGGCCATGCGCTTGGTGAGCGTGGTGACGAGCACGCGCTCGCGCTTGGCGACGCGCAGGTTGATCTCGGAGAGCACGTCGTCGACCTGCGTGCTGGCGGGCCGCACTTCGAGTTGCGGATCGATCAGGCCGGTGGGCCGCACGAGTTGCTCGACCACCTGACCGGCGTGCGTCTTCTCGTAGTCGGCAGGCGTGGCCGACACGAAGATGCCCTGCCTCACCTTGGCTTCGAACTCCTCGAACTTCAGCGGCCGATTGTCGAGCGCCGACGGCAGGCGGAAGCCATAGTCCACCAGGTTCTGCTTTCGTGCGCGATCGCCGCGGAACATGCCGTTCAACTGGCCGATCAACGCATGGCTTTCGTCGAAGAAGATCAGCGCGTCGCTGGGCAGATAGTCGATCAGCGTCGCCGGCGGCTCGCCGGGCCGCGTGCCCGAGATATGCCGCGAGTAATTCTCGATGCCTTTGCAGAAGCCGATCTCCGACATCATCTCGAGATCGAAGCGCGTGCGCTGCTCGAGACGCTGGGCTTCGACGAGACGATTCTCGCGATAGAAATATTCGAGCCGCTCACGCAACTCGAGCTTGATAGTCTCGATCGCGTTGATCACCGTTCCGCGCTGCGTCACGTAGTGCGAGCCGGGATAGATCGTGAAGCGCGGAATCTTCTGGCGCACGCGACCCGTGAGCGGATCGAAGAGCTGCATGCTCTCGAGTTCGTCGTCGAACAGTTCGATGCGCACCGCAAGCTCCGCGTGCTCCGCGGGAAACACATCGATCACGTCGCCGCGTACGCGGAACGTGCCGCGCCCGAAGTCGACCTCGTTGCGCTTGTATTGCATCTGGATCAGGCGCGCAATGATGTCGCGCTGACTGAGCTTGTCCTTGACGCGCAGCGTCAGGATCATCTTGTGATATTCGTTCGGATTGCCGATGCCGTAGATCGTCGAGACCGTGCCGACGATGATCACGTCGCGCCGCTCCATCAGCGACTTGGTCGCCGACAGGCGCATCTGCTCGATGTGCTCGTTGATTGACGAGTCCTTCTCGATGAACAGGTCGCGCTGCGGGACGTAGGCTTCGGGCTGGTAGTAGTCGTAGTAGCTGACGAAGTACTCGACCGCGTTATTCGGTAAGATATCTCGGAACTCCGAATACAGCTGCGCGGCCTACGTCTTGTTCGGCGCCAGGACTAGCGCGGGTCGCCCGGCACGCGCAATCACGTTCGACATCGTGAAGGTCTTGCCCGAAC
>JBBRQU010000005.1:0-133166 GCA_038225855.1 Burkholderiales bacterium
AGCGCTTCGATCGCGGGATCCTGGCCGAACACGACGTTCTTGAGATCGCGCTCGATGGTCGCGAGTTTGCTGCGATCGTCCGACGACACGTTCTGTGGCGGGATGCGCGCGATCTTCGCGATGATCTCTTCGATCTCGGATTTGCCGATGGTCTTCTTGCGCTTGCCCACCGGCAGGATGCGTTGCGCGGCGCCGGCTTCGTCGATGACGTCGATCGCCTTGTCGGGCAGATGCCGATCGTTGATGAAGCGCGCGGCCAGCTCGGCCGCGGTGGTCAACGCCGTCGCCGAATACTTCACGCCGTGATGCTCTTCGAAGCGCGACTTGAGTCCACGCAGGATCTGCACGGTCTGCTCGACCGAAGGCTCGTTGACGTCGATCTTCTGGAAGCGGCGCGACAGCGCGTGATCCTTCTCGAAGATGCCGCGATATTCGTTGTAGGTGGTCGCGCCGATGCACTTCATCTGCCCGGAAGAAAGCGCCGGCTTGAGCAGGTTCGACGCATCGAGCGTGCCGCCCGAAGCAGAGCCCGCGCCGATCAGGGTGTGGATCTCGTCGATGAACAGGATCGCGCTGCTGTTTTCCTTCAACTGCTTCAGTACCGCCTTGAGACGCTGTTCGAAGTCGCCGCGATATTTGGTCCCCGCAAGCAGCGATCCCATGTCGAGCGCATAGACCTCGGCGCTGTCCAGGATCTCGGGGACTTCCTTCTGTGTGATGCGCCACGCCAGACCTTCGGCGATCGCGGTCTTGCCTACGCCTGCCTCACCGACCAACAACGGATTGTTCTTGCGACGACGGCACAGCACCTGTATTACGCGCTCGACCTCGGCTTCGCGGCCGATCAGCGGATCGATCTTGCCCTGCAACGCGAGCGCGTTGAGGTTCTGCGTGAACTGGTCGAGCGCCGTCTGGCGCTGCTCCTTGTCGCCTTCGCGTTCTTCGTTGTCGGTTTCGGATCCCGCGCCCTGCTGCGCCGGATTCTTGGTGATGCCGTGCGAAATGTAATTGACGACGTCGAGCCGCGTGATGCCCTGCTGGTGCAGGTAGTAGACCGCGTGCGAGTCCTTCTCGCCGAAGATCGCGACGATGACGTTCGCGCCGGTCACTTCTTTCTTGCTGCTGGAGGTCGACTGCACATGCATCATTGCGCGTTGAATGACGCGCTGAAAGCCCAGCGTCGGCTGGGTATCGATCTCGTCGGTCCCCGACACCACAGGCGTGTTGTCGTTGATGAAATTTGTCAGATTCTTCCGCAAATCTTCAATATTGGCCGCGCATGCGCGCAGCACCGCCGCCGCGGTCGGGTTGTCGAGCAGCGCCAGCAGCAGATGCTCGACGGTGATGAACTCGTGTCGCGCCTGCCGGGCTTCGACGAACGCCATGTGCAAGCTGACTTCCAATTCCTGCGCGATCATGCTTCCTCCATCACGCACTGAAGCGGATGCTGATGCTGCCGTGAAAACTCGATGACCTGATCCACCTTCGTCGCGGCGATATCGCGCGGATACACGCCACAGACGCCCTTGCCCTCAATATGCACCTTCCACATGATCTGGAAGGCCTGATCGGCATCCTTTCCGAAGAACTGTTGCAACACCATCACCACGAACTCCATCGGCGTGTAGTCGTCGTTCAGGATCATGACCTGAAAGATCGGTGGGGGCTCGACCCGCTGCTCTTCGCGTTCGAGGACCGTCGTCGGATTTCGTTCAGGACCGTAGGGCTCAGCCATCGATGCAATTCTAATGCCCGCAACGCGTACGCCTCAGATGGGACCGCCGATCCGGAACGCAAGTCGCCGCGCTAGTTGCCCATCTGGCAGGCGCCGGACAGACGCGCCCGTCTGACGATTCGAGTTTACTCTTGGTCGCAGCCCATCCATCAAGACAGCAACGCTTTTTTGCCGCGGCGGCAACAGCCGGACAGAGGCAATGTCGTCATCGATTTCGGTACTTGACTTTGTTCGGCCAAACTCAAAGAATGTCTCGGTGTTTGTTGTCAAGTTTTCCTAGTACTGGTTGGCCGTAAGCGGGATTGACGAACTTGTACGCCAAACACGAGCAGGCTTCAACATGATGGGAGGAGCGAATTGCCTGGTGTTCACAAGCGGGTTCACAAAGCATTTCGCGTTTGAATCAAAGCTCGGTGTCAAAGCTCGGGTTCGGTCGTTTTTTTTGAAAGATCGTTTTTATGGCAACCGGTACAGTCAAATGGTTCAACGATGCCAAGGGATTCGGTTTCATCACTCCGGACGACGGCGGTGAAGATCTCTTCGCTCATTTCTCGGCAATCCAGATGAACGGATTCAAGACGCTCAAGGAAGGACAAAAAGTCCAATTCGAGGTGACGCAAGGCCCAAAAGGCAAACAAGCGTCCAATATTCAGGCGCCTACTTGATTTCCTGATCCCATTGAAAAACCCGGCAGTCGCCGGGTTTTTTTTGGCCGGTCGCCGTGGCCGCCGTGTACCGAGTCAAATTACATGTGCTCGATCATGACCTGGCCGAAACCCGAGCATGACACCTGCGTGGCCCCTTCGAGCAGACGCGCAAAATCATAGGTCACTCTCTTGGAGAGGATGGACTTCTCCATCGAAGTGATGATCAGGTCGGCCGCTTCGACCCAGCCCATGTGCCGAAGCATCATCTCGGCCGACAGGATTTCCGAACCAGGATTGACATAGTCCTTGCCCGCATACTTGGGCGCGGTGCCGTGCGTGGCCTCGAACATCGCGACCGAATCGCTCATGTTGGCTCCCGGAGCGATGCCGATTCCGCCGACCTGCGCGGCCAGTGCGTCCGAGATGTAGTCGCCATTGAGATTGAGCGTGGCAATCACAGAATATTCCGCGGGTCGAAGGATGATCTGTTGCAAGAAGGCGTCAGCGATCACGTCCTTGATCACGATGTCGTGGCCGTTCATGGGGTTCTTGAACTTGCACCACGGGCCGCCATCGATAGCCTGCGCACCGAATTCCTTTTGCGCGAGCGCATAGCCCCAATCGCGAAAGCCGCCTTCGGTGAACTTCATGATGTTGCCCTTGTGGACCAGCGTCACCGAGGGCTTGTCGTTGTCGATCGCATATTGAATCGCCTTGCGGACCAGACGCTCGGTGCCTTCGCGCGATACGGGCTTGATGCCAATTCCCGAAGTCTGCGGAAAGCGAATCTTCTTGACTCCCATATCCTTAACCAGGAAATCGATCAGCTTTTTGGCCTGGTCCGATTCGGCGGCGAATTCGATTCCGGCATAAATGTCCTCCGAGTTCTCGCGGAAGATCACCATGTCGACGTTCTCGGGCGCCTTGACCGGACTGGGAACGCCCTTGAAGTAGTGGACCGGGCGCAGGCAAACATAGAGGTCGAGTTCCTGGCGCAAGGCGACATTGAGCGAACGAATCCCGCCGCCCACCGGGGTCGTCAGGGGACCCTTGATCGATACGACATAGTCCCTGAGGATCTGCAACGTCTCGGGCGGCAGCCATACGTCGGGACCGTAGACACGAGTCGACTTTTCACCGGCGTAGATTTCCATCCACTGAATCGCGCGCTTGCCTCCATAAGCCTTTGCGACGGCCGCGTCGACGACCTTGATCATCACCGGCGTGATGTCCGCGCCCGTGCCGTCTCCTTCGATAAAGGGCAGGATCGGTTGGTCGGGAACGTTCAGCGAATAGTCGGCGTTGACGGTGATCTTCGCGCCCGCGGCGGGAAGCTTGACGTGCTCGAACATGGAAGTCTCCGGAAAGGGTCGCACGCGCGAAGCAATGCGAGCGACCGAGGCATGCTTGCAGACTTGCGGAGTGCCGGACCGAAGGCTCGGGTCGCTCCGCAGTCGAAGGGCGAAATTATGCCCGAAATCGCCAACCGGCCTTGACCCGCCCGAGCCGACCATCGTGCCGAACGCGTTCAACCTGCCCTCTGCGGTAGCATTGCCGAACTCCGCTGGCCGTGCGTGCAAAACGGCGTCGTGCGCGTAGATGTCAACCAGCTTGCGCAAACCGCGTTATTGGGGGTGACCCGAAGCTCTGGCGGTGATCTTGCATGCCACTCGAGTCAGTACCGAGACACTTGATTCTTTCGACCACTATTGAGGAAATTACCATGAGCAAGCTCATCGCTACCCTGGTTGCGTCGTTGTTCGCAGCCGCCGCCTTTGCGCAAACCGGCGCGACGCCCCCGGCACAGCCGCCCACGGGCACGGCCGCCAAGATGGAAATGAAGAAGGACGACTCGATGATGAAGAAGGACGACTCGATGATGAAGAAAGACGACAAGATGGCGATGTCGTCCGACAAGAAGGAAATGACCAAGTCGAAGCGCGCTGCTCGCAAGATGAAGCGCGCCGAAAAGGTTGGCGACAAGCCCCTGAACTAAGCAGCGCTTCTTGCTGATCGGCCTCGCGCCGAGAAAAAGCCGGCACTCATTGGGTGCCGGTTTTTTTTGATCGGCTCCAGTCGCGTGCCGATCAAGCGTTCAGCACGAATTACGCTATCTTGAAGCCATCACGATTTTCCGGGGTCCACCATGCGACCAACCTCACGCTTCCGTATCGTTCGCGCCGTCTGTAACGCCAGCCTGTCGATCACCCTGTGCGCAGTTCTGGTCACGACGGCCGGACCAGCGCAATCGCAAAGCGCGCCGACCGAATTCACCGTCATCCCGCTTTCGGCGGGCATACACGTGATTCGCGCCGAGGTGGCGGCGACGCCGACCGAGCGCGCCCGCGGCCTGATGCATCGTCCGCAGATGGGCGCCAATCAGGGCATGGTGTTTCTATTCGATCAACCCGCCGAGCAATGCATGTGGATGAAGAACACGCTCATTGCGCTCTCGGTCGCATTCATCGCCGATGATGGGCGCATTCTGAATATCGAGGATATGGCGCCTCAGACGGAAGATAATCATTGCGCGGCAAAGCCTGCGCGTTATGCGCTCGAAATGAATCGTGGCTGGTTTTCCAAGCACGGCATTTCGGCTGGAATGAAGGTTGCGGGTTTACCAAAACCAGCGCGGTAGTTTTCTAAGTTAGTGCGATGAAATCGCGAATAATTTTGATATTCGCGATTCCAGCAAACAGCCTTTCAATTGTTCAAGAAGACGCAATTGCCGAATTAGCCAAGATTCTTTCCGGCGAAATCCCAATTGACGACATTCCAGAATGCTTCCATATACTTCGGGCGCGCATTTCTGTAGTCGATGTAATACGCGTGCTCCCACACATCGCAAGTCAAGAGCGCCTTGTCCGGGCCTTTGAGCGGCGTATCGGCATTGCCGGTCGTCACGATATCGACGCCATCGCCCTTTTTGACCAGCCACGCCCAGCCCGAACCGAATTGGCCGACAGCCGCCTTGGTGAAGGCGTCCTTGAATGCCGCGAAGTCTCCCCACTTGGCCTTGATCGCGTCTCCGATCGCGCCTTTGGCCTCGCCGCCGCCATCGGGCGAGAGGCTATTCCAGTAGAAGGTGTGATTCCACACCTGAGCGGCATTGTTGAAGATGCCGCCGGAAGCTTTCTTGACGATATCTTCGAGCGACGCATTCTCGAACTCGGTCCCCTTGATAAGCTTGTTCAGGTTCGTGACGTACGTCTGGTGATGCTTGCCGTAGTGATATTCCAGGGTCTCCTTCGAGATGTGGGGAGCCAGTGCGTCCATGGCGTACGGGAGCGGCGGCAGCTTGTGTTCCATGATTTCTCCTAGCGGATGACTGGCCTGCGACCAACGATGGGATGAAAGCAGTTCAGCGAGCGCGCAATGGTCGGGTGCGCATTGTCCTCGGGCCAGGCAACGAGGCGCGATTTTACGGCGCGATCGGGAAGAATCGGTGGTGCGGGCGCAGTATTCAGACGCGCGCTGACACTTCGACGATCGTCTCGACGACGTCGGATTCGAAGCGCCCGTGGGCGACCTGGACGGTCACGCGGTCTCCCACGCGCAGGTGCGCCGCGTCGCGAACGACATGTCCTCCGGAGTCGACCGCGATCGAGTAGCCGCGCTCGAGAATGGCTTTCGGATCGAGCAGGCCGAGTCGCTGCTCCAGACTTTCGAGCGCGTGAGTAGCCATGCGCATGCGTTGCTCGATGCCCCAGTCGAATCGCTCGCGCAGGCGGCTTTGACGCGCAGCGAGCCGTTCGAGCGCGGGCGCTGCCGCTCTCAAGCGCCGTACCGACTGCGCCAGGCACGCGCGGCTGCGCAACAAGGCGTGGTCGTTTGCACCGATCAAACGACGCAACCGATCTCCCAGCGTTTGCCGCGCAATCGAAAGGCGCTGAGCCGGCGACCGCAGCCGGCGCGCGCCCTCGTCGATCCGTTGCGTGAGCATGGCGATGCGGCGCTCCATCGCGCGCGTAATCGCAGCACGCCGTTGCGTGAGACGCATCAGCAAGGCGCCGGCATCGGGAGTTGCGAGTTCCGCGGCTGCGGTCGGCGTGGGCGCGCGCAGATCGGCGACGAAGTCGGCGATCGTGAAGTCGGTCTCGTGACCGACGCCGCTGATCACGGGCACCTCCGCGGCGGCGATCGCATAGGCGACGCGCTCGTCGTTGTAGGCCCACAGGTCTTCGATGCTGCCACCACCGCGGACCAGCAGGAGCACGTCGACGCGATGCGTCGCGCCATGACGCGAAGCCGCGGCGATCGCTTCGACGATTCGAAGAGGCGCCTCTTCGCCTTGCACGGGCGTCGGAAAGACGAGGATGTCGACGTTCGGCGCGCGACGCGCGAGCGTCGTCAACACATCGCGCAACGCGGCCGCCTGCATCGAGGTCACGATCGCGATGGCGCGCGGATGGGCGGGCAGCGGGCGCTTGCGTCCTGCATCGAACAGTCCCGCAGCCTCGAGCTTCGCCTTGATTCGCAAGAAGGCTTCATAGAGCGCGCCTGCCCCCGCGCGCCGCATCTGTTCGACCTGCAACTGAAATTCGCCGCGCGGGGCATAGAGGCCGACGAGCACGCGCGCCTCCACGCGATCGCCTTCGCGCGGCGCCCAATCGAGATTCTGATTGCGGTTGCGAAACATCACGCAGCGCACCTGGGCGTCGCGATCCTTGAGCACGAAATACCAATGCCCCGAAGCCGCCCGGGTGAAATTCGAAATCTCGCCGCCGACCCACAGCAACGGAAACGATCGCTCGAGCAAAGTCGCAACGACGCGGGCCAGCTCGCCGATCGGGACGACACGCTGCGCCGATATGGTGTCGGGCAGGGCGAGATCAGAATTCATGCGGGTCTCGAGGTGATTTGATCCGGAAAGGCGCGAGGACATTGAGCCCCGCCGCGAACGCCGCACGGACACTGTCCACATCGACTCGCGTCCCTGCCAGCCCGCTACGGCCGTCGTATGTCGGAATCAGTCGGCGTAAAGCGCTTTCGATTCAAGATTCTCGAACGCGCCGATTCGGTCGGTTGTGAAAGCCGCACATCTTGTCGAGATTGAAGCCAACGGATATACACATAGTTATCCACATCTCCAAATCCCGCGTCAACCAGCGAATTCCCCGCATCCGGTTTCATCACCGTAACGCCGTCGGCTTGCCGATGCGGGTTCGACAGGCTACATTGCGGGTCGCCTTTCCTCCATCAGGAGCAACGTTTGGGTTCGATTTTTCTCGCGGCCGGGTGGCCGATCTGGTTCCTGCTGGTCGCATCCATCATCGCTCTCGCACTGATTATCGAACGGTCCATCGTTCTCAGGCGCTCGAAGATCATCCCGCCCCATCTGCTCGACGAGGTTGTCGGACTCTATCGTTCGCGCAAAGTCACTCCCGAAATCGTCCAGCGCCTCGAAATCAATTCCCCCTTGGGGCGCGTCCTCGGCGCCGGGTTGCGAAACGAAAGGGCTTCACGCGAAGTCATGAAGGAGTCGATCGAGGAAGCCGGACGCGCGGTCACGCACGATCTCGAACGCTTTCTCAATCATCTGGGCACCATTGCGACCGCCGCCCCCCTGCTCGGTCTGTTCGGCACCGTGATCGGCATGATCGAGATCTTCGGCTCGCAGGCGCCCACGGGCGGGACGAATCCCGTGCAACTCGCGCACGGCATTTCGGTTTCTCTCTACAACACCGCGTTCGGCCTCGTGGTGGCGATTCCTTCGTTGATTTTCTATCGCCACTTTCGCGGCAAGGTCGACGGCCTGGTGGTCGAGATGGAACAGCTTGCGGTGCGTTTCGTCGACATCGTGCATGGCGAACGCAGCGACTGAACCGGAGCTTGTCCTCACATGAATTTCAAGAAGGGCCTGGGCCGCGAAGAGCTCGAGATCAACCTCATTCCGTTGATCGACGTGTTTCTCGTGATCATCATTTTTCTGATGGTGACGACGACCTATTCGAAGTTTGCCGAGCTGCAGATCACGCTGCCCACCGCCGACGCGGAGAAGGCTTTGCAGCGGCCCGCGGAAATCGACGTATCGGTCACGCAGGATGGCCGCTACAGCGTCGATGGCCGGCAACTCGGCGCGCGCGATGCAAGCGGGCTTGCCGAAGCGATCCGTGCGAGCGCAGCGTCGCGCAAGGACCCGGTGATCGTGATCAATGCCGATGCCCAGGCGACGCATCAATCGGTGATCAACGTGATGGAGGCCGCGCGCGCGGCGCAAATTGCACAGATCACGTTCGCAACCCAGATTTCTCAGTCGAAGTGATCGTCGTCTTGCGTCCGCATGCATCGATTCCAGCAACGATGATCGATGCGTCGTTGCGTTCAGGAGCCGCTCCATGCTGAGCCGCGCGCTCAAGGAAATCTGGTTCGGCGTCGAACGATCTCAGGCGCGTCGACCTGCGAGGGGCAATCGGGTGCTGCGGCACGCGCTCCTGCCCCTCGCGCTCATGCCGCTGTCGCTGCTTTTTCGAGCGGGCGTCGGCACGCGGCGATTTCTTTCCCGGCTGTCGCGCGGCGCGGTCAAGCGCATCTCTGTGCCGGTGATCGTGGTCGGCAACATCACGGTCGGTGGTTCGGGCAAGACGCCGCTCGTGATCGCACTCGTCGAAGCGTTGCGGCGCGAAGGTTACGCGCCGGGTGTCGTATCGCGCGGCTATCGCGCAAAAGGGACTCGATCGAAGCGCGCAGTCGAAAGCGTCGACGCCGCGGTCGACGACGCGGCCGAGCGCTTCGGTGACGAGTCGGTACTGATCAGGCAGCGTACCGGCGCGCCGGTGTTTGTCGGCCGCCGTCGCGCCCGCGCCGCGCGCGCATTGCTCGCGGCGCATCCCGAGGTCGATGTGCTGATCGCAGACGATGGGCTCCAGCACTACGCGCTGGCGCGCAATTTCGAAATTGCGGTCTTCGATGCGCGCGGCGCGGGCAACGGTCGAATGCTTCCGGCCGGTCCGTTGCGCGAGCCTCTCGGTCGTCTGCTCGATATCGATGCCATCGTCCTCAACGGCGACGATGCCGTTCTCCCGAAAATTCCCGGCGGCCTCGTCCCGTCGCGTGCCCCCTATCGCATGACGCTCGTACCGAGTGACGCATATCGGGTCAACAACTCGGGCGAAACGCGCACGCTGCAACAGTTTCGCGGAAGTCGCCTGACGGCGGCAGCGGGCATCGGCAATCCCCAACGCTTCTTTGCGCTCCTGCATGGCGCGGGCCTGAAGTTTCATCGCATGCCGCTCGACGATCACCATCGTTACCGCGACAATCCGTTTGCCGGCCGCCATGCGGAAGCCGTGCTGATGACTGAAAAGGATGCGGTCAAATGCAGGCGTTTCGAGGAGTCGCGGATGTGGGCCGTGCCGGTGTCCGCCGAGATCGATCCCACGCTCGTCGCCGCGTTGCTCGAGCGTATCGGCGGCAGCAAGAAACTGCCGTCGCCGGCCTGACTTCTCCCATGGATCCCCGACTTCTCGACATCCTCGTCTGCCCGGTCACCAAGGGTCCGTTGACCTACGACAAGGCCAGGCAGGAACTCGTCTCGGAGGCGGCGCGGCTCGCGTATCCGATCCGTGACGGCATTCCCGTCATGCTCGAGTCCGAGGCGCGACGACTCGACCCCGACCCCGCGCCGCGCGATTCGCAATCGGCCTCGTGAATGCGGGTCGGCCGGTGACGCACGAGCGCGGCAACGTGGGTGTTTCGTTCGTCGCGATCGTTCCTGCAAGGCGCGGCTCGACGCGCCTGCCCGACAAACCGCTCGCCGACATCGCGGGCAAGCCGATGGTCGTTCACGTCGCGAACCGCGCGCGCGCGAGCGGCGCCGAGCGGGTGATCGTCGCCACCGATGATGATGCCGTCGCCGCTGCGGTCCGCGCGCACGGGCACGAGGCCATGCTGACGCGTGCGGCGCATGCTTCGGGCACCGACCGTATCGCCGAAGTCGCGACGCGCCTCGCGCTCGCCGCCGACACGATCGTCGTCAACGTGCAGGGCGACGAGCCTCTGATCGATCCCTTACTGATCGCGCGTTCGGCCCAGGCGTTGGCCGCTGCGCCCGACTGCGCGATCGCCACGGCCTGCCATGCGATCACGTCGCGCGAGCAGATGTTCAATCCCAACGTCGTCAAGGTCGTCGTCGATGCGCAGGGCCGAGCCCTCTACTTCTCGCGCGCGCCGATCCCGTGGGATCGCGATCGTTTCGCGCACGCAGACGATCGTTCGGCACTGCACAGCGAACCGTCGAGCGACCTTCGCGCGCTTCGACACATCGGGCTGTATGCCTACCGCGCGAGCTTCCTGTCGGTGTTCTCGACGCTGGCCGTGGCGCCCATCGAGGCTCTCGAATCGCTCGAGCAGTTGCGCGCCCTGTGGCACGGCTATCGCATCGTCGTCTTCGAAAGCGCCGAGGCGCCCGCGCCCGGAGTCGACACCGCCGAAGACCTGGCGCGGGTACGCGCGCACGCCGCTGCCGCCGCACGTCGCGCGCAGGCAGACGCGCGCCAACGCGCGCACAACGACGCGCACAACGACGCGGACAACGATTGACCGTGTCGGCCATCATCCGGTAAGGTTCGCGTCGGCGCGCGCAGTGCTGATCTCTGGCGCAGTCGCTGACCACTGTAGAAGACGACGAATCGCGACGAAGCGAACAACGTCACAGCCCGGTCATCCTTCCCATCCGAGGTTCTCACCAGGCACGACTGCGATGCAGAGAATTTCATGCGCCTGATTCTGCTGGGCGCTCCCGGCGCGGGAAAAGGCACGCAGGCCCAGTTCATCCGCGAGCGCTACGGCATTCCGCAGATCTCGACGGGCGACATGCTGCGCGCCGCGGTCAAGGCGCAGACGCCGCTGGGCATCGCCGCCAAGAAAGTCATGGACACCGGGGCGCTGGTTTCCGACGACATCATCATCGGACTCGTCGAAGACCGCCTGAAGCAACCTGACTGCGCGAACGGTTATCTGTTCGACGGTTTCCCGCGCACGGTTCCGCAGGCCGACGCGATGAAGCGCGCGCATGTCGCCATCGATCGCGTGCTTGAAATCGCCGTGCCCGATGCGGACATCATCGAACGCATTTCCGGGCGGCGAGTGCATCCCGGCAGCGGCCGCGTGTATCACATCCACTTCAATCCGCCGCAGGTCGCAGGCATCGACGATGTCACCGGCGACGCCCTGATCCAGCGCGACGACGATCTCGAAGAGACCGTCAAGAAGCGCCTCGAGGTCTATCACGGACAGACCAAGGTGCTGATCGGCTATTACTCGGATTGGGCACGACAGGGGTCGCGGGATGGCGAGCCCGCGGCGCCGATCTATCGCAAGGTCAACGGCACGGGCAGCGTCGACGAAATTCGCGCGCGCGTGTTTGAAGCATTGGAATAGTCAACGGTTCGCAGATCAGGGCAAGACATCCGCCGGTTCAATCCGGGCAACACGAGGAGCGGGAAGTATGGAAGCAGGAATGACGGTGGGCTCGAACGCGGGCCTGTGGTTCGCATTGGTATGCGGCTTGATCGCCGTGATCTACGGCGTGTGGTCGCGCAGTTGGATCCTGGGATTGCCCGCTGGCAATGCGCGTATGCAGGAGATCGCGCTCGCGATCCAGCAAGGCGCGGCCGCCTATCTGAAGCGCCAGTACACGACCATCGCGATGGTCGGCGTCGTGATCTTTCTGATCGTCGGCTTCGTGCCGGGACTCGGCTGGCCGACTGCGCTCGGCTTCCTGATCGGCGCAGTATTGTCGGGCGCCTCGGGCTTCATCGGCATGAACGTCTCGGTGCGCGCCAACGTGCGCACCGCCGAAGCCGCGAGCCGGGGCATCGATGCCGCGCTCAACGTCGCCTTCCGCGGCGGCGCGATCACCGGCATGCTGGTGGTCGGGCTGGGCTTGCTCGGCGTTGCCGGTTATTACGGCGTGCTGGTCGGGTTCGGATCGCAACAAGGCGTCGATCCCGCGAAGCTGCACGACGCGATTCAACCCTTGATCGGCCTCGCGTTCGGCGCGTCGCTGATCTCGATCTTCGCGCGTCTGGGCGGAGGCATCTTCACGAAGGGCGCCGACGTCGGCGCCGATCTGGTCGGCAAGGTCGAAGCCGGCATCCCCGAGGACGATCCGCGCAATCCGGCGGTGATCGCCGACAACGTCGGCGACAACGTCGGCGACTGCGCCGGCATGGCCGCGGACCTGTTCGAGACCTACGCGGTCACGCTGATCGCGACCATGCTGCTCGGCTCGCTGTTGCTGCGAGGCGCCGAGTCGGCCGCGGTGATCTATCCGCTGGCGCTGGGCGGCTTCTCGATCCTCGCGTCGATCGTCGGCTGCTTCTTCGTCAAGCACAAGGAAGGCAGCAAGATCATGACCGCGCTCTACAAGGGATTGATCGTAGCGGGCGTGCTCGCATTGATCGCCTTCTATCCGATCACGAGCTGGCTGTTCGACGGCACCCAACTTGCAGCGGAGGCGCGCGCGCAAGGCGTGTCGCTGACGATGCGCTTCTATCTCGCGTCGGTGGTCGGGCTGGTATTGACCGGCCTCCTGGTGTGGATCACCGAGTACTACACCGGCACCGAGTACAAGCCGGTGCGCTATGTCGCGCAGGCATCGACCACCGGTCACGGCACCAACATCATCGCGGGCCTCGCGGTCTCGATGAAGTCGACCGCATGGCCGGTGCTGTGCGTGTGCGTGGCAATCTATGCGTCGTATGCACTCGCGGGCCTCTACGGCATCGCGATCGCCGCGACCTCGATGCTGTCGATGGCCGGCATCATCGTCGCGCTCGACGCCTACGGTCCGATCACCGACAACGCCGGCGGCATCGCGGAAATGGCCAAACTGCCCGAAGCGATTCGCAACGTGACCGACCCGCTCGACGCGGTCGGCAACACCACCAAGGCGGTCACCAAAGGCTACGCGATCGGCTCGGCCGGTCTTGCGGCGCTGGTGCTGTTCGCCGACTTCACGCACGCGCTCGACGCCGGCGGCAAGAGCGTGACGTTCAGCCTGTCTGAACCGGCAGTGATCATCGGTCTCTTCGTCGGCGGGCTCATTCCCTACCTGTTCGGTGCGATGGCGATGGAAGCGGTCGGTCGCGCGGCCGGCGCCGTGGTGGTCGAGGTGCGCCGCCAGTTCCGCGACATCAAGGGCATCATGGAAGGCACCGCCAAGCCGGAGTACGGCGTCGCAGTCGACATGCTCACCAAAGCCGCGATCAAGGAAATGATGATCCCGTCGCTGCTGCCGCTGGCTACGCCGATCCTGCTCGCGGTCGTCATGCGTTTTCTGATCGGACCTGAAGGCGCGCGCATGGCGATCGGCGGGATGCTGATGGGCACCATCGTCACCGGTCTCTTCGTCGCGATCTCGATGTGTACCGGCGGCGGCGCCTGGGACAACGCCAAGAAGTACATCGAGGAAGGCAACTTCGGCGGCAAGGGCTCGGAGGCGCACAAGGCCGCCGTCACCGGCGACACGGTGGGCGATCCCTACAAGGACACGGCCGGTCCGGCGGTCAATCCGCTGATCAAGATCATCAACATCGTGGCGTTGTTGATGGTACCGCTGCTGTAGCGCTTTTGTAGCACACGCGTAAGAAAGGGGCCGCAATCGCGGCCCCCTTCCTTGTCATTCCGAACGCAGTGAGGGATCCCATCCGCTTCGCCTTCCACCGCAGTTCACCATAGCGGATGAGCGCATCGACCACTCGCTCGCGACGCTCGGAACGACACCACTTCATGCGTCGACCGGTCCGTTGTTGATGTCGCTGATCTCGATGCCGCGATCCTTGAGCTTGTTGGTCGTGCCGCTGCGACCGCCCTGGTCGGCCGAGGTGTTGCGATCGTTGCCGCGTTCGATGTCTTCGCGCGTTAGATCCCCGCCGCCGCCTTTCTCTTCGGTCTCGCCGTCTTCGCGAGCCTTGCGCGCGCGCTCTTCCGCGCGCTCTTCCTCACTCAAACCCGATGGTTGATTGCCTCTCGGGTCGTCGAGTCCAATCGATGTGTCGATCGTCATGGCGGTCCTCCTCGTGAATGCCAGGTTCGGTAAAGCGCACGGCTTCACCCGGCCATGCGACCGCGCTTGCGCCGCGCAGTTTCGTCCAACCCGCGCGCCTACCGAAGTTTCAGCCGATGGCCGACGCGCTCATCTTCATGGCGCTCATCCGGGACGCGCTCATCTGCGTCCCGATCAACGGGGCCACGCGCGGTCGATGATCGCGCGCGCATCGATGTGGGCCGTCGCATCGCCGTACACGCCGCCCCAGCGCGCATGGTCATCGAGCCGCGTGGCACAGAACGCGTCGCTCATCAAGGTGGAGTCCGATTGCAGCAGCAACGCCGCCTGCTCCAGCGTCACCAGCGATCGGACCAACGCGCGCGCCGACGCTTCGTCGAAGTCATGTCCCGCGAGCCGCGCGGCGAAGCGCTCGAAAGCCGCATCGAACGCGCCATGCCGGCCGCGTTGCTGCGCGAGTTCCTCGACGATCACCTCGCCCGTTCGCGACGACTTCGAGAACGCGCGCAGCACGTCGAGACACATGATGTTGCCCGAGCCTTCCCAGATCGAATTGACTGGCATCTCGCGATAGATTCGTGCGAGCGGACCTTCTTCGACATAGCCGTTTCCGCCCAGCACTTCCATCGCTTCGGCGGCAAGCTCGGGGCCGCGCTTGCACACCCAGAACTTCGAAGCCGAAGTCATGAGACGGCGGAACAGGATTTCGGATTCGGCGTTTGCGGCGTCGTCCCCGGAATCGAACGCACGCGCGAGCCGCAACGCAAGCGCGGTCGCGGCTTCGGACTCGATCGCGAGGTCGGCCAGCACGTTCTGCATCAGGGGATGCTCGACGAGCATCGCGCCGAAACTCGCGCGATGCCGCGCGTGATGAATCGCCTGCACCACCGCTTCGCGCATCATGCCCGCCGTGCCGATCACGCAATCGAGGCGCGTGTAGGTTCCCATCTCGAGGATGGTCGGCACGCCGCGGCCCGGCTCGCCCAGACGGTGTCCCCACGCGCCGTGGAACTCGACTTCCGACGAGGCATTTGATCGATTGCCGAGCTTGTCCTTCAGGCGCTGCACATGCACCGCGTTCTTCGTGCCATCGGCCTCGAAGCGCGGCACGAAGAAGCACGTGAGGCCTTCGTCGCGGCCGGCCTGATCGCTCGCGTAGGCGAGCACCAGATGGGCATCGCATTGCGGCGCCGAGTAGAACCACTTGTGGCCGGTCAGGCGATAGCTGCCGTCGGCGTTCTGCTCGGCGCGCGTCGTGTTCGCGCGCACGTCCGAGCCGCCCTGTTTCTCGGTCATGCCCATGCCGATCAGGGCGCCGCGCTTGTCGGCGATCGGCATGTCGCGCGGGTCGTATTCACGCGAGACGATGCGCGGTAGCCATTCACGCGCGAGCCACGCGTCCTTCTGCATTGCCGGAATCGCGCCGTAGGTCATCGTCGTCGGGCAGAGCGTGCCCTGCTCGACTCTCGCCTGCATCAGATACCCGGCCGCGCGAATCACTTGACCGCGCGCGCGAGGCTTCTCCCATGGGCTCGCATGAAACCCGCGCGCGACGATGCCCTCCATCAGCGCATGCCATGCGGGATGAAACTCGATGCGATCGACTCGGTGCCCTTGCGGATCGAAGCTCGTCCACACCGGCGAGTATTGATTGGCAAGCCGCGCGAGCTCGGCATTGCGGGGATCGCCGAGCTCGATGCCGATGCGCTGCAACTCGGCCGTGGCTTCGGCCGCGCCTTCCCGCGACACCGCATCGGACAAGGCGACATCGGTGGTGAACAGATCGACATCGCCCAGCGCTTCGGTTTGATTGAAAACAGCATCGGGCGCGGGGCGCTGCTTCAGGTGTCCGTGCATCGCGATCTCCTCGCATGAACTCATTTCTGGCCCGGACTCGCCGAACTCGGCCACAACCGCGCGAAGTCATAGGTAAGTTGCCGGTGATGCCTGATCGATAGCAGAGGAACCGCCGACTCGTCGATCGCGTACAGAATCAGATAGTCGTCATGAAGATACTCCCGCAAGCTGGCGATGGCGCCGGGCTGCAATTGCGCAAGTTGCGCGAGCGCCTCGGCCGATCGCGGCGGATGGTCGAGGTAGCGCCGCCCCATGCGCGGAAATCGCTCGAGGTTGGGGATCACCGCGGCACGCATTTCATTCAGCAGCGCGTCATATGCGGTGCCCGCCCGGGCTTCAATCAGGAACGCTTCGATTGCATCGAGGCATTCGAGAAAGCCATCGGTCAGCTTGACCGCAAACAGGCGGTCACCCACGACGGCTTGCGGCTTTCCGACGACGTTGCAACTTTCCGATGGCGGCATGGGCGTCGTGAGTACGACCGGCAGCGATGTCCTCCAGACCGCGGCGCGCATCTTCGATCAAGAGCAGGTGGATGCGCTCGCGCTCGAGACTATGGTAGTAGTCGAGGCGGTCGGCGTCGATCAGGGCGACGTAGCTCTCTCCGTTCTTGGTGATGATTTTTTCGGCCCCGGCCTTCACCTGATCGGCGAGATCGGAAAGATTGGCTCGCGCGTGAGTGAACGGCACGACATCGCTGGCGGAAAATCCCATGGCTCGTTTCCCTTTTTTCGTTACAGAATACTGTGCAGTTTACATCTGTTCAGGCGTGCGTGAAAAGACCGCCGTGGGGTCGCCGTTGCCCGCGGAAGGGTTCGAATCTCGCAATCGGCTGCGCTAGAATCGCGGCCCGGCATCACGCCCCAACCGCGCCACCTCACAAGGAACATTCATGAACATCGAAGGCAAGGTATTCATCGTCACCGGCGGCGCATCGGGTCTGGGCGCGGGAACGGTTCGCATGCTGACCGCCCACGGCGCGAAAGTCGTGATCGCCGATGTGCAGGCCGAAGCGGGCGAGAAGCTGGCAAAGGAACTCGGACAGCAGTTCGTTCGCTGCGACGTGAGTTCGGAGGCCGACGGCAAGGCGGTGGTCGCGGCCGCCACTGCGGCCGGCAAGCTGATGGGACTCATCAATTGCGCCGGCATTGCGCCCGCGGCCAAGACCGTCGGTCGTGACGGCGCCCATCCGCTCGATTTGTTCACGAGGACGATCACGGTCAACCTGATCGGGTCGTTCAACATGATTCGCCTCGCCGCGGAAGCGATGGCGAAGAACGAACCCGAGGACACGATGGAGCGCGGCGTGTGTATCAACACCGCATCGGTGGCGGCCTACGACGGACAGATCGGGCAGGCCGCGTATGCGGCGTCCAAGGGCGGCGTGGTCGGCATGACCTTGCCGATCGCGCGCGACCTCGCGCGTAACGGCATCCGTTGCGTGACGATCGCGCCCGGCATCTTCGCCACGCCGATGATGTACACGATGCCCAAGGATGTGCAGGATGCGCTCGCCGCGAGCGTGCCCTTCCCGTCACGCCTGGGCACACCCGAGGACTACGCGAAGCTGGTGCATCAGATCATCACCAACGAAATGCTCAACGGTGAAACCATCCGCCTCGACGGCGCGATTCGCATGGCGCCGAAGTGACACAGGCGGATGATTCAATTCAACCGCCCCGACGCGTCGCGCAGCACCTCCAGCGTCCGTCTGATCTCGCCGGCTTCGGGTGCATCGGGCACCGCATCGAGGTAGGCCATCAAGTCGTCGAGCGCGGCACGCGGGCATTCGAGCTGCGCATAGACCAGACCGCGATCGCGCCTTTCCTCGTGCTCGTCGGGCAGCAGGATCACGAGGCGGTTCTGCACCTCGAGCAAGCGCGCGTAGTCGTTGCGGCCGTGATAAACTGCCTTGAGGTTGCGCAGAATGCGCGCGAGGATCTCGCGCGGCGTCGCTTCGCGAATCGCGCTGCCGAGCGCAATGTCGAGCGAGCCGCGATCGATGCGGCCGCTCGCGCCTGCCGATGTCGAGCCGCTTTGCAGCGCTTCGAGAAATTCGGCGAGGCGTTCTTCGATCTGCTCCTTCGACAAAGACTCGCCGGAAAACGGATCGAGATAGATGTCGCCCGCGCGCACCTTGAGCTTGACGAGGAAGTGACCGGGGAAGGACACGCCGCGCAGCGGCAATCCGATCTGCTGGCCGATCTCCATGAACAGCACCGCGAGCGAAATCGGAATGCCGCGACGACGCTCGAGCACCTTCTGCAGATAGCTGTTGTCGGGGTCGTAGAAATCATTGGCGTTGCCCGCGAAGCCGAGTTCGTCGAAGAAGTAGCGATTGAGCAGCCGCAACTTGTGCACCTGTCCCGCATCGGCGGGCAAGCGGGCCTTCAGCGCCGCGGCGAGGCGATCGATCTTTGATTGCGTGGCCGCGAGGTCGAGGCGCGGCTCGATATCCTGCGCGATCGCGAGCGCCGCCTCGGTCAACGGAATGTCTTCACCGTCGTCGGGTGGCGCCACCAGCGTGGCGAAGTATTCGAGCGGCGTCATCACGTCGGGCTTCATGGTACCGACAGCATCATGCGCTTGCGTCGATGATCATCCCGCACCCCGACGAAAATGCGCAAGCCGCATGCCGCAGGCGAGCAGAACGCCGAAATAGAGAGCCGCACCACCGACCACGATCGCGGCCAGCGCTGCGATGCGTTGCGCGGGGACGGCACGCATCGCGATCCAGTCGAAGCGCGCGTCGGTCCACGCGAGGAATACGCCGAGCGCAACGAGGCCGGCCGCAAGGCGCAGCCCGAACGCGAGCCATCCCGGCCGAGCGCGATAGATCCCGCGCACCCTCAAGCCGATCAGCAGCATCGCGGCATTCACGCAAGCGCCGAGGCCGATCGCGAGCGCCAGACCGGCATGTGCGAAGAGCGGGACGAATGCGACGTTCATCAACTGCGTGGCAATCAGGACCACGACGCCGATCTTGACCGGCGTCCTGATGTCCTGCCGCGCGTAGAAGCCGGGCGCGAGGATCTTCACGAGGACGAGTCCGATCAGGCCGACGCCGTACGCCGTGACCGCGTGCTGCGTCGCGATGACATCGAGCGCGGTGAACTTGCCGTAGTGAAACAGCGTCGCGGTCAACGGTTGCGCAAGCAACCACAAGGCGAGCGAGCACGGCAGCGCGAACATCAGCGATAGACGCATGCCCCAGTCCAGCAGTTCCGAAATTTCGTCGGTGCGGCCTTCGGCGTTCGCGTGCGAGAGGCTCGGCAACAGCACCGTGCCGAGCGCAACGCCGAGCAGAGCCGTCGGAAATTCCATCAGGCGGTCGGCATACGTGATCCACGACACGCTGCCGCATGCGAGATGCGAGGCGATGTTGGTGTTGATGATCAGGCTGATCTGCGCGATCGAGACCGCGAACGTCGCAGGCAGCATCTGGCGCAAGACGCGCTTCACGCCGGGATGGGCCAAGGCAACACGAAGGTTGAAGCCGATACGCGGCAGCATGCCGACGCGCGTCAGCGCAGGAATCTGGAATGCGAGTTGCGCGATGCCGCCCGCAACGACTCCGATCGCGAGCGCAAGCACCGGCGGATCGACGTGCGGCGCGACCCACAACGAACAGATGATGAACGAGATGTTGAGAAGCACCGGCGTGAACGCCGGCACCGCGAATTGTCTCCAGGTGTTCAGGATTGCCGATGCGCCGGCGACGAGGCCGATCAACGCGATGTAGGGAAACATGATGCGGGTGAGCATCACGGCCAGATCAAAGCCATTGGTCGCCGTACTTCCCAACTGCGCGGCTACTTGCGCGGCGTCCTGCGCCACGCCACAGCGATCCGATTTCAATCCGCCCGCGAGCAGCCACACCACCGCAGGGGTCGCCACGATGCCGATGATCGTGACCGCGACGAGCGCCCACGTCAGAACGGTCGCGACGTGATCGACGAGCGCGTGCGTTTCTTCAGGCGAACGCTGCGACTTGAACTCGCCCAGGATCGGCACGAAGGCCTGCGAGAACGCGCCTTCCGCGAACAGCCGTCGCAACAGATTGGGAATGCGGAACGCGACGAAGAAGGCGTCGGTCGCGACGCTCGCGCCGAAGATGCGCGCCATCAGATTCTCGCGTATGAGCCCGGTCACGCGCGACACCATCGTCATGCCGCTGACGGTGGCCAGCACGCGAAGCAGGTTCATGCGCGGATTATCGCGCGCGCAACTGGAGCCACGGCATGGCGAAGGCGGTGCGCGACGGCTTGAGCTTGAGCGCCTGCCTTTCGACGACATGCCAGGACAGGAACGCGAGCGCGAGCGTGGCCAGGGCCGAGACCGCGAGGCCGACGGCGAAAGGCAAGGCGTTCGACGTCAACGCGACGATCGTCTGCTGCACCGGAAAAGCGTAGATGTACACGCCGTAAGAGAAGTCGCCGAAGCGTGCGGTGCGCCGTATGCCGGGCCACGAGGCCACGCCGAAACCGAGCGTCGCGAACGGAATGATCAACCAGAACGCCGCGTGCCTCTGGCCGATCGAGAACAAGACAGTGGCGGCAACCGCGATCGCGGTTGCAACGACCAGCCAACGCTTTTCCCACTCGGCGCGAAAGCAATGCAGACATGCGCCCGCGAGAAAGAACAGGCCGAGTTCCTCTTTCCAGCCGCGCTTGCCCGCTTCGGCCATGACGCGTTGAACATCGAAGATCCAGAAGTAGTGGATCGCCATCACCGCCGTCCCGAGCAGCAGCACGACGCGCCAGCGCAGCACTTGCAGCAGCCCGAGAATCGCGAGGATGACGTACCAGCGAACCTCGATCGGCAGAGTCCACAGCGAGCCGTTGACGACGTGATTCGGATTGCTGTCGAACACACGCGGCAAATGTCCGGCGTCGTTGAACTTGAGGATGCCGAAGTAATGTCCGGTCGCGGGGTCCGCGAAATATGGGCCGAGTGGCAGTGTGGTCATCAACGGCCCGAGCACGCAGACGGTAAGGGTCACGGCGACCGCCAGTCCCGGCCAGATGCGCAACATGCGCCGCAAGGCGAAACGGAGGATGTGTGGATCACGCTGCCAGCTTTCGGCGACGAGAAATCCGCTGATCGAAAAGAAGATCAGAAGGCCGATGCCGCCCAGGCTCTGGTATTGCGGAACGGTCCATTCGACTCGCCCGGTCAACGGGGACTGGTGGCTGTACAACACCATGTACGCCGCGACGATGCGCAGAAAGTCGAAGTTGTTCTTGTGTTCCGCAGGGTTTGTTGTTGAATTCATCGCGAACGACCGGGAGCTGCGCAGAGGAGACGCCGAGCGGGCGGCGCTTGGATGCGCTGCTTTTCGAAGGCGAGAATAATACGCGGCAACGCGCTCGCGATTCGGCGTCGTGCCGCAGGATGCGTACGCGTGTTGCGAAACGCCGGCATGGCCGCTATACTGCCCGGCTTTCCCAATTCAAGCCTTCAGGCCGCGTTACGGCCGCTGCAAGTCTCTATGGCAAATACTGCACAAGCAAAAAAGCGCGCCCGTCAAAGCGCGGAGCACAACGCTCACAACTCCAGCCTTCGATCGGCGCTGCGCACCGCGATCAAGGCGGTTCGCAAGGCTATCGCCGCCGGCGACAAGGCAGTTGCAGCCGAACAGTTCCGCAAGTCCACGAGCATCATCGATCGATTCGCAGACAAGAAGATCATTCACAAGAACAAGGCGGCGCGGCACAAGAGCCGTCTGTCGTCAGCCGTTAAGGCGCTCAACGCTTGAGCCCGTCCGCATGAAACGCGGGCAGAGGCCCGAATGAAAAAGCGCACATCGGTGCGCTTTTTTTTCGTCTCATGACAACAAGAATGATGGTGCGGTGATGGACGCAGCGAACCACAACAAATTCATGCAGCGATTCCTCGCGATCTGGCGCGCGGGCCTGCTCGCACATCGCGACTTTCGACTGATGTGGTTGTCGGCCAGCGTCACGAGCTTCGGCGGCCAGATCACGATGCTGGCGTTGCCGCTGACCGCGATCACGATGCTGGCCGCGACGCCGCGCCAGATGGGGATGCTGGTCGCGCTCGAGGCGTTGCCTTTCTCGCTCTTCTCGCTGCACGCGGGCGTGTTGATCGATCGCGTGCGCAAGCTGCCGATCATGTTGATCTGCGAAGCGATCATCTGCCTCGCGCTGCTGTCGATACCCACAGCCGCGTGGCTCGGCCGCCTGTCGATGCCACTGATGTACGCGGTCGGCTTCATCCTAGGCACGGTGTTCGTCTTCGTCGGCAGCGCGGCGCAGGTGTATCTGACGCAGGTGGCAGGACGAGACCGGCTGATTGCAGCCAACAGCCTTTTCATCGCCAGCGAATCGACGGCGCGATTGACCGGTCCGGGTCTCGCGGGGCTGTTGATCCAGTGGCTGACCGCGCCCATCGCGATCCTGTTCGACTGCATGAGCTTCGTCGTATCGTTGCTGTTGCTGTCACGCATCCGGCACGTCGAGCGCCGCCCCGCGAGGACCTCCGAGGCGTCGATATGGGGCGAGATCCGCGAAGGCCTTGCGCTCGTGCTCGGGCACCCGATCCTGCGTCCGCTGACGCTCGTCTCGACGGCCTGGTTCGTGGTCTTCCAGGGATGGATCACCTTGCAGACGCTGTATGCCACGCGCGAACTCGGTTTATCCGCGGGCGAGTTGGGCGCGGCGCACATGGTCGGGGGAGCAGGCGCGCTCTTGTCGGCGATGCTGGCTCGACACGCGACGCGGCGCTTCGGCGCCGGCGTGCCTATCCTGCTTGGCGTGCTGTGTTCGGCGCTGGCGTGGCTGATGCTCGCGGTCATGCCGAAGGGCGACCATGCCTTCGCCACGCTCGGCGCGGCGCTGTTCGTGTTCGATTTCGGGGTCACGCTCTACTGGATCAACTACGCGAGCGTACGTCAGGCCGTCACGCCCGACGGCATGCTCGGGCGCATGACCGCAACCATGCGCTTCTTCACGGTGGCCGCGGCGCCGCTGGGCGCTCTCGCCGCGGGACACGCGGCCGAGTTGTTCGGGATGCGCGAGACCTTTGCGGGCATGAGCGCGATCGTGATCGGCCTGGTCGCCGTGCTGTACTTGCGCACCGGCCTGCGCGATGTGCCGGATGTCAGTCTCGGGCAAATCGCTTAACATCCCCCATCCACTTTTCGATGCGCGCGATCACATGAATCAGACCAATCCTCCGTCGCATCTGATGAACACCTACGCGAATCTGCCTGTGTACTTCACACATGGAAAAGGCGCGTGGCTGTGGGATGAAAGCGGTCGCAAATACCTCGACGGTCTCGCGGGTATCGCGGTCAATACGCTCGGCCACGGCCACCCGCGCCTGGTCGCCGCGATCGCCGACCAGGCGAGCAAGCTGATTCACACGTCCAACATCTACAAGATCCGCCTGCAGGAGACGCTGGCCGACAAGCTCGCCGCGCTGTCCGGCATGGACCGTGTGTTCTTCTGTAACTCGGGGCTCGAAGCGAACGAAGCGGCGCTCAAGATCGCGCGCAAGTATGGCCACGATCGCGGCATCGAGAATCCCGAAATCGTCGTCTATGAAAACGCCTTTCACGGCCGCTCGATCGCGACCTTGTCGGCGACCGGCAACGCCAAAGTGCAGAAGGGCTTCGGGCCGCTCGTGCCCGGGTTCGTACGCGTGCCGTTGAACGATGTCGCAGCGATCGAGCGCGTCGCAGCCGAGCGGCCCGACGTCGTGGCGGTTTTCCTCGAAGCGATTCAGGGCGAAGGCGGCATCGCGCCTGCGCGCGTCGAGTATCTGCAAGCCGTCCGCGCGCTCTGTGATCGAAAGGGCTGGCTGTTGATGATCGACGAGGTTCAGTGCGGCATGGGCCGTACCGGCAAGTGGTTTGCGCATCACTGGGCCGGCATACAAGCCGATGTCGTACCGATGGCCAAGGGACTTGCCGGCGGCGTGCCGATCGGCGCCGTGATCGCGAAAGGCGAGGCAGCCAACGTCTTCGGGCCCGGCAATCACGGCACGACCTTCGGCGGCAATCCGCTGGCATGCCGCGCGGCACTCGAGACGATCGCGGTGATCGAGGATGAACAATTGTTGGCCAACGCCGAGCAAACGGGCCAATTGCTGCGCTCGGCGCTACAGCGCGACCTCGCATCGGTAGCGGGCGTGCTCGACATTCGCGGACGCGGCCTGATGCTCGGGATCGAGCTCGCGTGCCCGTGCGCCGATGTCGTCAAGCGTGCGCTCGCCTTCTCGGACGATCATGGCGTCCTGATCAACGTCACGCAAGAGCGCGTGGTGCGCCTCCTGCCTCCGCTCATCATCAACGCCGCAGAAGCCACCCTGCTTGCCGTGGCCGTGGGGAAGGTCGTTCGCGAATTTCTTTCGCAGCAGGCCCAACCTAAAGCCGCGTGAGCCGCTATCCCGCCGGCCGCGTCGCCCGGCTTCTGCGCAAGTCATCGCGATCAAAGTCGTATCCCGTATCGTGACCCCGGCATCCTCACCATGACGATTCGGCACTACCTGCAGTTCAACGACTTCTCGCGTGACGACCATGCGCATCTGTTCGAGCGCATGCGCATCATCAAGGATCGCTTCAAGCGCTACGTCCCCTATCAGCCGCTGGTCGATCGCACGCTCGCGATGGTGTTCGAGAAGGCGTCGACGCGTACGCGTGTGTCGTTCGAAGCCGGCATGTACCAGATGGGCGGCTCGGTGATCAACCTGACCACCGGCGATACGCAGCTCGGCCGCGCCGAACCGATCGAAGACACCGCGCGCGTGATCAGCCGCATGGTCGATCTGGTGATGATCCGCACCTATGAGCAGGCGCGCATCGAAGTCTTCGCCGCGAACTCGCGCGTGCCGGTCATCAACGGCCTCACCAACGAATACCATCCGTGCCAGATACTGGCCGACATCTTCACCTTCATCGAGCATCGCGGCGCCATCGCAGGCGCGACCGTCGCGTGGATCGGAGACTCCAACAACGTCTGCAACACCTGGCTGCAGGCCGCCGAGACGCTAGGCTTCACGGTGCATGTCTCGACGCCGCCCGGCTACGAAGTCGAACCCGAGCGCGCGGGCCTCGTCGGCGAAGCGCACTACCGGGAATTCGCCGATCCCGTCGATGCGTGCCGCGACGCCGATCTCGTCACCACCGACGTGTGGACCAGCATGGGGTTCGAAGCCGAGAACGAATTGAGGAAGAAAGCCTTCGCCCACTGGCGCGTGGGCGACGAGATGATGGCTGCCGCGAAGCCCTCCGCACTCTTCATGCATTGCCTGCCCGCGCATCGCGGCGAAGAAGTCGATGCATCGGTGATCGACGGGGCGCAAAGCATCGTGTGGGACGAAGCCGAGAATCGGCTGCACGCGCAAAAGGCATTGATGGAGTTCCTGATCCTGGGTCGTGTCGATGAGTGATGGATCGATGACCCCTCTTCGCGTGGCCTCGCAAGGCGACGCGTTCCGAAGGATGCGGCGATGAATGCGGCGGCGATCAGTACGCCCATCGACGCGGCCCGGCCGCAGGGGCTCGAACACGTTCTCGATGCGACCCTCGAGGCAGCGTGGCTGAACCATCCGTGCTCGCCGCTCCATTCGGCGGCGATCGCGGAGAACTATCTCTCCTCGCACGGCACGTCGGCGACCGACGATGGCCTCTTCGCCCATCTCATCGCGGCCAGCAGTTCGGTGCGCATCGCCAACCTCGGCGTCGCGCGAGCGCATCTCGCCAAGGTGCGTGCCGCCCTCTCCCATTCGACGCCGCAGTCGAAGCCGCCCGCGGCGGCGCGCCGCCGCCTGCTGCACCTTTTTCATGGCGTGCGTGGCGCGATGCTTTGGGTCGAGCGCGATCTGGTCGCTGCAATGCAGTCTTTCGAGCGTGCGCTGGGCCAATCCGATGCGCTCGAACCGTACGACGAACACTACATTCGCCTGTGGCGCGCGATCACGCTCCTCGGGCTGGGCAAGCCCCAACTCGCGTTTCGCGATCTCCTGCACGCACTCGAGTTTTTCCGCTATCACCATCGGCCGGCTCACGCGCTGCTCGCGTTCAACATGGGCGCAACGCTGCTGCATGCGGGCGATTGGGAGGGCGCAGAAAGCTGTATCCGCATCGCGCTGGGCGAGACCGCACTCATGGGCATGCCCGGCTTCGAAACGATGTGCCGTTCGAATCTCGCGTATTGCCTGATCAACACCGGGCGTGTCGCTGAGGCCACCGCGGAGATCGACATGGCGCTGGCGAGCGATCGGGCCGAGTTGCTGCGCTATCGGCCGGGCGACGTGATGACCACGGTCGCGGAGAATTTGATCGAGACCGGGCATCTCGAAGAAGCTACGCACTATGTATTCGACGCGCTCGACGACGCGATCGGTCGCAAGTATTCGATGGGCATCGGCACGGCCAAGTGGAATCAGGGGCGCATTGCCGTCGAGCAGAACAAGGTCGCCGAGGCGGTCAGCGCGTGGCGTGTCGCGTTGTGGAACCTGCGGCGACATCCGCACCTCACGCAGTTCTGGAAGACCGCGCTGGCCGTGTCCACGCTTTACTCGAACAGCGGCGACTATCGGCGCGCATTGCGCTGGCATCGACGCTTCCACGCCTCTTATCACCGTTGGCAAGACACGACGCGCGACGTGCGCCTTGCCTATTCGCAGGCAGCGCTGCAAATGGAAGCGATCCGGCGCGAGCGCGATGCCGTCGAGGCCGAAAGGCTGCGCCTGTCGCACGCCAAGGCCGAACTCGAGGCCGTCAACACCGAGCTGCAATCGCGCTTCACGCAGATCGAGGCGATCCACGACGAGCTGCGCGAACAGGCTGCGCGCGATCTGCTGACCGGGCTGCTGAATCGTCGCAACCTGTTGCCGACGCTCGAGTCGATGCTCATGAAAAGCGCGACGATCAAGCAGCATGCGATCGTCGCGATGCTCGACCTCGACCACTTCAAGCAGTTCAACGACCGGCATGGTCATGTGGCGGGCGATGGAATTCTCGCCGCGGCGGGACAGTTGCTGCGCGAGTTCTTTCGCGACGAAGACAGCGCGTTTCGCTACGGCGGCGACGAGTTCTGCATCTTCCTGCCGCACACCAATCGCATGGTCGGCGAGGCGCGTCTCGAGGCTTTCGCGCAGGCCTTGCGCGACTCGCTGCCGCACGCACCCGATGGCAAGGCGTCGGGCGTGACGGTGTCGTTCGGTATCGCGTGCTTCCCCGACGACAGCATGCGGGCCGACGAGCTGCTGGCGCTCGCCGATGCGGCGCTCTACACCATCAAGCGCCGCAACAAGCAAGCCGCGACGGCGCCGATGCCGCGTCGTCCCTGATTTGCTCCCCTTCGAATCGACCCCCCATGAGCGACATCAACAAAGTCGTCCTCGCCTATTCCGGCGGACTCGACACTTCCGTGATCCTGAAGTGGCTTCAGGACAATTACAGCGCCGAGGTCGTGACCTTCACGGCCGACATCGGGCAGGGCGAAGAGCTCGAGCCGGCGCGCGGCAAAGCGTTGAATGCCGGCATCAAGCCCGAGAACATTTTCATCGACGACCTGCGGGAAGAGTTCGTGCGCGACTTCGTGTTCCCGATGTTTCGCGCCAATGCAATCTACGAAGGCGCGTATCTGCTGGGCACGTCGATCGCGCGCCCGCTGATCGCCAAGCGACAGATCGAGATCGCGCGCGCAACCGGCGCCGAGGCGGTGTCGCACGGCGCCACCGGCAAGGGCAACGATCAGGTGCGCTTCGAGCTCGGCTACTATGCGCTCGAGCCCGGCATCAAGGTGATCGCACCGTGGCGCGAGTGGGACCTGAACTCGCGCGAAAAGCTGCTCGCCTACGCCGAGGCGGCGGGTATTCCGATCGAGATGAAGCACAAGCAGGGGGGCGCGCCCTATTCGATGGACGCGAACCTGCTGCACATCAGCTTCGAAGGCCGTCATCTCGAAGACCCCAAGGCCGAAGCCGAAGAAGCGATGTGGCGCTGGACCGTCTCGCCTGAAGCCGCGCCCGACACGCCGCAGTTCATCGAGCTCGAATTCACGCGAGGCGATGTGAGCGCGATCGACGGCAAGACCATGAGTCCGGCCGAAGTGCTGACCAAGCTCAACGAGCTCGGCGGCAGGCACGGCATCGGCAGGCTCGACCTGGTCGAGAATCGCTACGTCGGCATGAAGTCGCGCGGCTGCTACGAGACTCCGGGCGGAGCGATCCTGTTGAAGGCGCATCGCGGCATCGAGTCGATCACGCTCGATCGCGAGGTCGCGCATCTGAAGGACGATCTGATGCCGCGCTATGCGGCGCTGATCTACAACGGCTACTGGTGGAGTCCCGAGCGCCGCGCGTTGCAGGTGCTGATCGATCACACCCAAGACAAGGTCAACGGCTGGGTGCGCCTGAAGCTCTACAAGGGCAGCGCCAGCGTGGTCGCGCGCGATTCGAAGGACACGCTGTTCGATCAGAACATCGCCAGCTTCGAAGACGACGCCGGCGCCTACAACCAGGCCGACGCGGGCGGTTTCATCAAGCTCAACGCACTCAGGATGCGGATCGCCGAGACGGCGAGACGCAACCGCTCGTGATATTCGGCATGCGCATCGCCGAGGTCGCGCGACGCAAGCGCCGCTGAACACGCCGCTTCGCTGCAGGTCCATCAAGGAGATCGGTCCATGAAAAAAATAGTCTCGGGTTTCAGTGTCGCGTGCGTCTGCGCGGCCCTCCTCTGGTCGTCGGTTGCGAGCGCCGAGTCGCTGAACGCGAAGCCGGGCGCATGGGAGATGACGATCACGACCACGACCACGGGCACCGTCATCCCGACCGAGGCTCTCGAAAAAATGCAGCCCGAACGCCGCGCGATGGTGGAGAAGATGATGGCCGAGCGCGGCGGACAGCCGCACACCACGGTCAACAAGACTTGCGTGAAGAAGGAGGATCTCGATCAGGAGCGCTTTCTCAGGAACAGCGACCCGAGCTGCACCAGAAAAACCGTCTCGCGATCCGCGAACAAGGTCGTGATCGCGATGACCTGTGGAGGCACGCCGCCGCGCGAAGGCAGCTTCACGTTCGAAGCCAGGACTCCCGAGAGCGTCGTCGGCGTCATCGATCAGCAAACCGACGGCGGAAATTTGCATGTCGACGTCGCCGGAAAATGGCTGCAAGCGAGTTGCGCAGGCATCGAGCCGGCGCCGACCAAGTAGCGGCGCAGGCGTCCAGGCTTCAGACGATCACCGGCTCGGGTTCGAGCGCGACACCGAAGCGCGCGGCGACGCTGTCGGTAATCGCCGATGCGAGCGCGAGCACTTCGGCGCCGGTTGCGCCTCCTCGATTGACGAGGACCAGCGCCTGGCTCTCGTGCACGGCCGCGCGGCCACTACCCGCCGGCAACGAGCGACCGCGCCAATCGCAACGATCGATCAACCATGCCGCTGCGAGCTTCACGCGGCCATCGGCTTGCCGATAGCCAACCGCGTCAGGCTCATTAGCGCGAATCGCGTCGAAGACTTCCGTACTCACGATCGGGTTCTTGAAGAAGCTGCCTGCATTGCCGATCACGGCCGGGTCGGGCAGCTTGGCGCGGCGGATCGCGGTCACGACGTCGGCGACCTCGAGCGCGGTCGGGCGAGCGATCGATCGCTGTTCGAGCGTCGCGCGCACGTCGCCGTAGTCGATGCGCGGCTCCCATCGTTTCGGCAAACGAAACACGACCCGCGTGATGACGACGCGCCCACGGAGTTCGCGCTTGAACACGCTGTCGCGATAACCGAAGCCGCAATCGTCGGCGCTCATGCGCGTGACCCGGCCCGAAGCGAGATCGAAGGCTTCCAGGTATGCGAAGCGCTCGACCAGTTCGATGCCGTATGCGCCGATGTTCTGCACCGGCGCCGCGCCGACCAAGCCCGGAATCAGCGCGAGGTTCTCGAGGCCGGGCCAGCCTTCCTGGAGCGTGTGGCGCACGAACGCTTCCCAGTTCTCGCCCGCGGCCGCGGCGACCAGACGATGGTCGCCGTCATCGCCGAGATATTCGCGCCCCGTCAACGCGACGTGGGCCACGAGTCCATCGAAGTCGCGCGTGAAGAGCAGGTTGCTGCCACCGCCCAGGATCAGGCGCGGTCCTGCGATCCACTCGGGTCGCTCGCGCAGCGCGTGAAGGTCCTCGATCACCTCGATCCGCGCGAAGCAACGCGCGCGGGCAGCGATGCCGAAGGTGTTGAGCGCCTCGAGTGAAACGTCGCGCTGAATGGTGAGCGTCATGCGAATGGAGACCCGCGCCGAGGGGGTGCGGCAAAGAGCGGCGAGTATAGGGGAGCCGCCGGGGAGCCGCCGGGGAGCCGCGGGAAAGCTCAGCCCTCCCGCTCGTCTATACTTTTCGTCCACTCGTTCCACAGGAAGCACACGCATGCCCTCGTTCGACGCCGTCTCGGAAGCCAATCAGGTCGAAGTGAAAAACGCGGTCGACCAGACCAACAAGGAAGTCGGCACGCGTTTCGATTTCAAGGGCTCGGACGCGCGCGTCGAGCAGAAGGAACGCGACCTCACTCTCTACTCCGACTCGGAGTTCCAGCTCGGTCAGGTGCGCGACATCCTCAATGGCAAGATGACCAAGCGCGGCGTCGACATCCGCTTTCTCGATCTCGGCAAGATCGAGAAGATCGGCGGCGACAAGGTCAAGCAGGTCATCAAGGTCAAGAACGGCATCGAGTCGGAAGTCGCGAAGAAGATCGTGAAAGCGATCAAGGATGCCAAGCTCAAGGTGCAGGCGAGCATTCAGGGTGATGCCGTACGCGTCGCGGGAGCCAAGCGCGACGATCTGCAGTCGGCGATCGCGCTGCTGAAGAAATCGATCACCGATACACCGCTCGACTTCAACAACTTTCGCGACTAGCGGCGCGGTCACGGTGCGCGCGATGAGTTCCATTCGCTTCATCGCGTCGCTGTTGCTCGTGCTCGCATCGGGCGCTCACGCCACGACCCTCGACGTCGTTGGCCTGTTTCCCGGCAAGGCCGTGGTCGCGGTCGATGGCGCCGCACCGCGCAGCGTCGCGATCGGCGAAAGCGTCGCGGGTTACAAGCTCCTCGCGATCGGCGCGGACAGCGCGACCTTCCTCGTCGATGGCAAGCGCCAGACGTTTACGATGGGATCGTTTCTCGGCGGCAGGGGATCGGGTCACAGCGCAAGCAGCCGCGCCAGCGCGATGCTCGCCGCCGACAGCCGCGGGCACTACATGGCCGATGGTGCGATCAACGGCGTGGCAACGCGCTTTCTGGTCGACACCGGCGCAACGCTGGTCGTGCTTTCTTCGAACGAGGCAAACCGGCTCGGCATCCCGTATCGACAAGCGGCGCAAGCGATGGCCAGGACCGCCAACGGCGCGGTGCCTTATCGCCTCGTCAAGCTCGATCGCGTCAAGGTCGGCGATGTCGAGCTCATCAACGTCGAAGCCGGCGTGATGGAAGGCGGCTACGACGGCCCCGCACTGCTCGGCATGAGCTTCCTGTCGCGCACCGAAGTCAGCCGCGACGGCCAGAGCATGGTGTTGACGAAGCGCTACTGAGTCGCGACGTCGCGTCCGCGGGCAAGCGGCTTCTGCAGCCACGCGACGATCGCCGCAAGCGCCAGCACGGCCGCGCTGCAAAGAAGCCCGCCGCGCAAGCCGCTCGATCCGTCGGCCACCCACCCGATCAACGTCGGGCCGACGATCTGTCCGGCAGCGAAGACGATGGTGAAGGCGCTGATGCCGGCCGACCATGCGGAAGCTTCGAGGTTGTGTCGCACCAGCGCCGTGGTCGATGCGACCACCGAAAGGAAGGCGCCGCCGAACATCAGCCCCGATGCGAAGACTGCGATCGGATGCGCGCTCAACACCGGCAGGAGCGTCGCAACCGCGAGCAGCGCATCGAGCAGGGTCATCGCTTCGCCGCCGCGACTTTTCTGCAGCAGCCGCGCCCACAGCCATGACGAGGCGATCACCGCAACGCCGAGCGCGACGAAGAAACTGGTGATCAACGCGCTGCTCAGGCGCAGTTCGCGCAGCAGCGTGATCACGAACGTCATGTAGCCGATGTAGCCGAGGCCGAAGAGAAAATAGGCGGCAAGTCCGAATGCGAAGCCGCGTACCGGAAATCGCGAGCGCTCGGTCGCCGCGCTCGCCTGCGCGTCGAGGTGGCGCGTCGCCGCGGCCATAACGATGGTCGCAAGCAGCGCGGCGATCCCCAGGCCGAACCACGCGTGCTGCCAGTCGTGCGCACGGTGCTGCAAGGCGGTCGATGAGATCAGGACCGGCACGAGCCATGCGGATGCGACGATGCCGATACCGGTGCCGCCGTAATACACGCCCAGGATCAAGCCCGCCTGCGCAGGCCTTCCCGACTCGCGATCGCCGCTTGCGTCCGCTCTCGATGCGTCGCTGGCCAGCCGCGCCGCGAGCAGACCGCCCGCGATGAAGGTCGCAGCGCTCGCGACGCCCGTGATGAAGCGCAGCAGATAGAGCCATGCATCGTCGGACACGAGTCCATGCGCGATCAGCGCAATCCCGGCAATCGCACTGCCCCACAGGAATACGCGCCGCGCCGCGTGACGCTTCAACCACGACACGGTCAGCAAGGCGCCTGCGAGATAGCCGGCCGCATTGACCGTATTCATCGCACCCGACGTCAGATAGCTCCACCCGAGATCGGCACGCATGGGCGGCAACAGCAGCGCGTACGAGAAACGCGCGAGGCCGAGAGAGACTGCGGCGCCGAGCGCGAGGGCGAGGGCGGTTCGAAGAGTGGAAGGCATCAGGTTTCCCCGGACATTGCGCATGCCTTTTCCGGCAGGAGATACTTCCGCCAAAGTCCATCGACGAGTATCTCCGTGACTATGCCCGATGGACCCCTTCGATCATCGAGATCGAGTTGAACGAAGTGCTGGGAGAAGCCGAGCGTATCAACATCAGTCTGCCGAAGCGGGTGCTCCGGCGTCTCGATCATCAAGCCGCACTCGCCAACCAAACGCGGTCGGGATATATCGCCAAGCTGGCGTTGGAGCACGGGTGAATGCTGCGCGGAATCCGATAGCACGAACCAAATCAAAAAGCCCCGCAAACTTCGCAGGGCTTTTTGATTTTCAATGAGCGCATCGAACGAGAAGATCACCCACCCATCGCCGGCGCCGGTCTTTCGATGCGCGCATACGCGCTGTGGTTGTGGATCGATTCGAAGTTCTCGACCTCGACCACGTAGCGCCCGATGCGCGGGTCGTCGTTCAGGCGCTGCACGACATCGCGAATCAAATCTTCGACGAACTTGGGATTGTCGTAAGCGCGTTCGGTGACGTACTTCTCGTCGGGCCGCTTGAGAAGTCCGTAGACCTCGCACGAGGCTTCTTCTTCGGCGACGGCGACGAGATCCTCGACCGCCAGCGCAACGCCCTCTCTCACTCCGGCTTCGATCGTGACGTGCGAACGCTGGTTGTGCGCGCCGTAGTCCGAGATCTCTTTCGAGCAGGGACACAGGCTCGTCACCGGAACGACCACGGTCAGCGACACGTCGGTCTTGCCCTGGGCGATGCGGCCGGTCAGCGCGACCTCGATGTCGAGCAGACTCTCGACACCGGAGATCGGCGCGATCTTCGTGATGAAGTAGGGATACTTGACTTCGATGCGCCCCGCCTGCGCGCCCAGCTTGTCGGCCATCGTCGCGAGCAGGCTGCGCAGCGCCTGCACGTCGACCACGCCGCGGCGCTCTTCGAGCAAGGCGACGAAGCGCGACATGTGCGTGCCCTTGACGGTTGCCGGCAGATGCACGTCGAGGCTCCACATACCCACCGTCGGCTGTGTTTGTCCATCGCGGTTCTTCACCGTCAGCGGATGACGCACGCCCTTGATGCCGACCCGCTGGATCGCGAGATGACGCTGATCGGGTGAGCCCTGTACGTCGGGTAGATCGACCGTGAAGGACTTGATCGGGTCTGGTGCATTCATGTCTTGTGGCCCGCATGCGCGGGTGAGATCAAAAGGTAGGATTTGGTGGGAACCACGGGAGTCGAACGCATTCTTGCACGACTCTTCAACCGTTGCTCACGACCAGTCGCGGTTCTCGAAGGTCGCCAGCAAGCGGCTCTATGCGACGAGCGCTCATGTCACCAAGCTTTCTGCATATCGATGCGACCACGCCCTCGGCATTCAAGCCGCAGTCCGCCAGCAACAGCGCAGGGTCACCGTGATCGATAAATCGGTCTGGAAGTCCCAAATGCAAGATCGGTCTGACGATCCCCGCGTCGGCCATCGCCTCGGCGCACGCGGAGCCCGCGCCGCCCATGATGCAGCCTTCCTCGATCGTGACGATGAGATCGTGCTTCTGCGCGAGATCGGCAAGCAGCGCCGCATCGAGCGGCTTGACGAAGCGCATGTTGGCAACCGTCGCATCGAGCGCTGCGCCCGCGGCGAGCGCAGAGGCGACCATGGCGCCGAACGCGAGTATCGCAACCCGGGGCGTGCCGGTCGCAGCGCGTTGCGCGATCGTGCTCTCGCGCAACACGACGCCCTTGCCGAGCGGCAGAGGCGCGAGCGTTTCCGTGCTGCCCGACACCGCGTGCGAGGCCGCTGCCGCGCCGCGCGGATAACGCACGGCCGCCGGACCCTCGTACAGAAACGCCGTGCTCAGCATCGCGCGGCACTCGGCTTCGTCGGACGCGGCCATCACCACCATGTTGGGAATGCAGCGCAGATATGCGAGATCGTAGTTGCCCGCATGCGTCGCGCCGTCCTGCCCCACCAGACCGGCGCGATCGAGCGCGAAGGTCACGTCGAGGTTCTGCAACGCCACGTCGTGGATCAGTTGATCGTAGCCGCGCTGCAGAAAGGTCGAGTAGATCGCGACCACCGGCTTGATGCCTTCGGTGGCCATGCCGGCCGCGAATGTCACCGCGTGTTGTTCGGCGATGCCGACGTCGAAGTAGCGGGTCGGAAAGCGCCGTTCGAATTCGACCAGTCCCGAGCCCTCGCGCATCGCCGGCGTAATGCCGACCAGACGTCGATCGGCCGCGGCCATGTCGCACAGCCACGTGCCGAATACCTGCGTGTAGCTTTTCTTCGAGGGCGACGTGGCGGGCTTGATGCCGACGTCGGGATCGAACTTGCTCGGTCCGTGATAAAGCACGGGATCGGCTTCGGCGAGCTTGTAGCCCTGCCCTTTTTTCGTGACCACGTGGAGGAACTGCGGGCCGCCGAGCTGCCTGATGTTCTGCAGCGTCGGGATCAGCGATTCGAGATCGTGGCCGTCGATCGGCCCGATGTAGTTGAAGCCGAGTTCCTCGAACATCGTTGCGGGCACGATCATGCCCTTCGCATGCTCCTCGAATTTTCTTGCGAACTCGAACAGCGGCGGCGCGACGCCGAGCACGCTGCGCCCTACGTTCTTCGCGGTCGCGTAGAACTGACCGCTCATCAGTCGCGCCAGATAGCGATTGAGCGCGCCCACCGGCGGCGAGATCGACATGTCGTTGTCGTTGAGGATCACGAGCAGGTCGACGTCATGCATCACGCCCGCGTTGTTCAAGGCTTCATAGGCCATGCCCGCCGACATCGCGCCGTCGCCGATCACGGCGATGCTCCTGCGATGCCGGTCTCCCTTCAACTTCGCGGCGACGGCCATGCCGAGCGCCGCCGAAATGCTGGTCGACGAGTGCGCGGTGCCGAAGGTGTCGTATTCGGACTCGACGCGCCGCGGAAATCCCGAGATGCCGCCCTTCTGCCGCAGCGTGTGCATGCGCTCACGACGGCCGGTGAGGATCTTGTGCGGATAAGTCTGATGGCCCACGTCCCACACGATGCGATCGTCGGGCGTGTCGAACACGTAGTGAAGCGCGATCGTCAGTTCGACCGTGCCGAGATTCGACGAGAGATGGCCACCCGTCTTGGACACTGAGTCGAGCACGAAGGCGCGCAGTTGATGGGCGAGCGTGTGCAACTGGTGCCGATCGAGCTTTCGCAGGTCGGCCGGGGAGTCGATGAGTTCGAGCAGATCGTTCATGCGGCCGCCGAATGTGGGATGGCTGGTGTGGTCCGAAAAGCGTGGTGACTCGCGCCGCGAGTCAGAACGAACGTCCGGTAATGAAGTCTGCGACCTCGCGCAGCCGCTCGACGTTCCCGCCGAGCCGCAGGAGCGCGCGATCGGCGTCTTCGCGCAAGCGCCGCGCCAACTCCTTCGCTTGATCGAGTCCGAGCACTGTCACGACGGTCGGCTTGGCGTTCATCGCATCCTTGCCCGCGGTTTTTCCCAGCGTGGCGCTGTCGGTTTCGACGTCGAGCACGTCGTCGACGACCTGGAACGCGAGACCGATCGCCGCGCAAAAATCATCGAGGGCAGCGCGTTCTGCATCGTCGAGCCGGCGCGCCGCGCTCGCGCCCAGCATGACCGCGGCTCGCAGGAGCGCGCCAGTCTTGGCTCGGTGCATCGCTTCGAGTTCGCTCCACGCGAGTTGCTTGCCGACGCTTTCGAGGTCGATCGCCTGTCCGCCCGCCATGCCGCGCGAGCCGCTCGCGGCCGCAAGCAGTGCGACCGAATCGCCGATGCGCGCGCGCGCGCGTCCGGACGCAGGCGACGCGGTCGCGATGACTTCGAAGGCAAGCGTCTGCAGCGCGTCGCCCACCAGAAGAGCGGTCGCCTCATCGTAGGCAACGTGAACGGTCGGACGGCCGCGGCGCAGGTCGTCGTCGTCCATGCAGGGCAGGTCGTCGTGCACCAGCGAGTAGGCGTGAATCATTTCCACTGCCGCCGCCGCGGCATCGAGTTGCGCGGCGGTCGAAATGTCGTCGCCGGCTTCGGCCCACTCGCCGGCCGCATACACCAGCATGGCGCGCACGCGCTTGCCGCCACCGAGCGTCGCGTAACGCATCGCCTCATGCAAGCGCACGGGAACGATCGTCGTTGCCGGCAGGGCGCGATCGAGCGCGGCTTCGGCGCGCGCGCGTATCGAACGCATCCATGGATCGGCCGCCGATTGCCCCGCGCCCGCAGGCGAACGCGTCGCGTCGCCGCGAGCGACCTCGGTCCCGAGGCCAGCGCGCACGACCGCGACTTCGGCGGCGACCGCGGGGTCGAACGCGGCGTCGTATGCACTCATCCGCGATCGGACCCGCGCATCGGCATTTCGGACAGGGGCCGCAACAGTTCGCCGTCGAGCACGCGTACCTGTTCCCTCGCGCGCTCGAGCGCGGTTTCGCAGATCTTCACGAGTTCGGCGCCGCGCTTGTAGGCAGCCAGCGATTGATCGAGCGACAGGCTGCCGTCCTCCATGCGCTCGACGATGGTTTCGAGTTCTTCGAGCGCCTGCTCGAACGATGGCGCGGCCTGAACGGTCCCGCCTTCGAGAGCGGGATCGGCGTCGGGCTGTTGCGATGAAGGTGCGCGCGGCATGTACGGAAGACGGTCGCGGAATGGACGATTTGGGGCGGGAGAATCGGCTGAGAATCGACTCAGAATCGCGCATTTTAAGCGATCGAGGCTTGAAGGACGCGCCTGCCCGCCCCATCTGCATCGGCAGGCGAAACGCAGCGCTTTTTGTTAGACTTCGCCTTCCCGTGCAATGCGGGTGACAGTCAGCAAGTCCGTAGTCAGCAATCAGTCTGCAAGAGTCTCGAGTCAAGTCCCAGATGTAATCGTCCGCGACTGGTACGGAAGCTTCTTGATTCGCTTGGGTTGGGTCGGTGCATGGTCGCGGTCTTCAATGACTGCGGACGTGCCGCCACTTCATTCGGGAGGGTTGGGATGTCCGATCTGGGTAGCGTCGACAAACTCGCGCGCAGCACTGCGCAGTTGCCAGTCAGTGTCTATTTCGACCAGGCGCGTTACGCCCGCGAAGTCGATCTGCTGTTCAAGCGTTCGCCGCGCTACGTGGGCCATGCCTTGATGGTCCCCGAAGTGGGCGACTATCACACCCTCGCGCACGAACGCGATGGGCGCGTGCTGGTACGAACGCGCGCGGACGACCCTGCTTTGGATGGCAGCATCGCCAGCGGCATCGCGCTACTGTCGAACGTCTGCCGTCATCGTCAGGCGATCATCAAGACCGGGCGCGGCAACACCGACCGCAGCATCGTGTGTCCGCTGCATCGCTGGACCTACGACCTCGAAGGCAAGCTGCTCGGCGCGCCGCACTTCGACGACAACCCGTGCCTGAATCTCGCGCAGACCACGCTGTCGCAATGGAACGGCCTGTTGTTCGAAGGGTCGGGCGATGTCTCGCGCGATGTTGCGAATGAACTGGCGAGCGTACGCATCCCCGAACTGGACTTTGCCGGATACGTGTTCGATCGCGTCGAGATCCACGAGTGCGCCTACAACTGGAAGACTTTCATCGAGGTCTATCTCGAGGACTATCACGTCGGCCCGTTCCATCCGGGGCTGGGTCAGTTCGTGACCTGCGAAGACCTGTCGTGGCAATACGGCGCTCGCCATTCGGTGCAGACGGTCGGCATCAACAGCGGATTGAAGCGGCCGGGCACGCCGGCCTATCGAGCGTGGCACGACCAGGTGATGCGCCTGTCGAACGGCGTCGAGCCCGAGCACGGTGCGATCTGGCTGACGCTCTATCCGAACGTGATGGTCGAGTGGTATCCGCAGGTGCTGGTGGTCTCGACCCTGATACCGCGCGGGCCGCAGCACACCACCAACATCATCGAGTTCTATTACCCCGAGGAAGTCGCGCTGTTCGAGCGCGAGTTCGTCGAAGCCAATCGCGCGGCCTACATGGAAACCTGCGCCGAGGACGACGAGATCGCGTTGCGCATGGACGCGGGCCGGCTCGCCCTCTTCGAGCGCGGCGAGAATCAGGTCGGCCCGTATCAATCGCCGATGGAAGACGGCATGCAGCATTTTCATGAATGGCTGCGCGCGGAACGGGACGAACGAGTGGCCGATGAGTAGGCCGCAGGGTGGGCAAGCGAGCGAACGATGCAATCGCTCTGGATGATCGTCGCGGCGCTGTTGTTCTCGCTGATGGGCGTGGCGGTCAAGCTCGCATCGTCGCAGTACAACACCTGGGAGATCGTGCTCTATCGCGGCCTGGTCGGCGTGATGGTGATGGGTGGCATGATCGCTCTCCAGGCACGGCGAACTCGCGTATCGATTCGCGACGCACTGTCCACGCCACGCATCGCCATGCACCTGACGCGCGGCATCTCGGGAACCCTTTCGGTGCTCTTGTGGTTCTTCTCGATCGCCGGACTGCCGATCGCAACCGCGATGACGATCAGTTCTTCGTCGCCGCTTTTCATTGGCGCGTGGATCGCGTGGACAGCGCATCGCGCGGGCAATCGTATCGACGTGATGATGATGATCGCGCTGCTGGGAGGTTTCATCGGCGTGATGGTGTTGCTGCAGCCGACCCTCGCGAGCAATCAGGGGATCTTCGCGATCCTCGGAACGACGGGAGCGGCGTTGACCGCGATCGCCTACCTGTCGGTCAAGGCGTTGGGTGTTGCCGGCGAACCGAATGCGCGCATCGTGTTCTATTTCTCGGCGATGAATGCGCTCGCCGGGCTGGCAGGCGCAGCCCTCTTCGGTTTTCACGCGCTCGATCTTCGCGGCCTCGCTCTACTGGCGTGTGTGGGCATCAGCGCGGCGCTTGCACAACTCGCGATGACGCGCGCCTATGCATCGGGCGGCACGTTGCTGACGGCGAACCTCGGCTTCACGAGCATCGTCTTCTCGAGCATCTGGGGGATCGCGATCTTCGGCGACGTTATCCGTCTGGATAGCGCGATCGGCATGGTGGTCATCATCGCGTCGGGCGTGCTCGCGACCTTGATGACGGCGCGCGCGCTCAAGCGCACTCAATCCGAACCCGACCAGGAAGTAAGAACCTATCCGTGAATAAGATCGGTCTGACCATTGATCGCTGGCGTTCCGAGGGGAACCGCCAGCAGAGCGGGATGCGTCGCGGCCACACAAACAGCGAAGGTTACCGATGACTGCTTCTTCGACGTTCAAAGCGTCCAGCGGCGACGGTTATGAGGTCCTGATGGGACGCTGGAGTCGGCGTCTTGCCGGACCCTTCCTTGATTTCGTCGGCACCGCGAATGGCGAATGCGTTCTCGATGTCGGCTGCGGCACAGGCCACCTCGCCTTCGCCTTGATGGACAGGTGCAAGGTAAAGCAGCTGCGCGGAATCGATTTCTCGCCCGCCTACGTCGAGCATGCCGCACGTCATAACCATGACCCAAGGCTGAAGTTCCAGGTCGGAGATGCCTGCGCGCTGGACTTTCCGGATCATGGCTTCGACCGTGTCCTCGCGCTACTGGTACTGCACTTCGTTCCTCGAACTGATCAAGCGATTGCCGAGATGCGGCGTGTCGCCCGGCCCGGCGCAGTGGTCGGCGCGGCCGTGTGGGATGCGCGCGGCGGCTTGGTTGCCAACCGGATGTTCTTCGATACAGCCGCTGCGCTGGACCCCGAGGCAAACGAGCGTCGCGCACGCAACTTCACCCGACCGATGACCCGACCAGGAGAATTGGCGAAGGCCTGGCTGGCCGCTGGCTTTGGCGATGTCGTCGAGACGGCTTTGAGCATCCGCATGGAGTTCGCAACGTTCGACGACTATTGGGCTCCATACGAGGGCAAGGACGGACCCGGCGCCGAGTACGTCGAGACTCTGGGAGATGCCGAGCGAACCAGGCTTCGCGATGCCGTAAGGCTCGCGTACCTTGATGGAGAAGCCGATGGCCCGCGCTCCTATGCGGCGATTGCATGGGCTGTGAGAGGCATCGTGCCGAGCCAATGAGATGACGCCAAAGCCGTCATTCCAGCCGGCCGCCCGCAACGGCGGCACAACTCCAACGATAGCCGCCATGCGTCCCCTCGTCTCCATCGAAGAACTCGCCTCCCATCTGAACGACCCCCACTGGATCGTGTTCGACTGTCGTCACGACCTCGCCGCGCCCGAAGCGGGCGAGGCGGCCTGGCGCACATCGCATATTCCGGGCGCGCGCTTCGCGCATCTCGATCGCGATCTGTCGGGCGCGAAGAGCGGAAGCAACGGACGTCATCCGTTGCCCACGCAAGAAGCCTTCGCCGCCTTTCTCGTCGCCGCCGGTGTGAATCAGCGCAGCACGCTGGTTGCGTACGACGCTTCGAACGGCTTGTACGCCTCGCGCTTGTGGTGGCTCGCGCGATGGATCGGCCACGATGCGGTCGCAGTGCTCGATGGCGGATTGCCAGCGTGGCAAGCGAAAGGGTTGCCGATGAACGATCGCGCGCCGCATCCGATCGCAAGCGATCTTCGCATCGGCGATTCGCTCGTCACGCATGTCGACACCGAAGAGGTCGAGGCCAATCTTTCGACGCAGGCGAAACGCGTCATCGATGCGCGCGCACCAGAGCGCTATCGCGGCGAGGTCGAGCCCCTCGATCCGGTCGCGGGGCACATCCCGCAGGCCGTCAATCGACCGATGGCTCGCAACCTCGCAGCGGACGGACGCTTCAAGAGCGCAGTAGAACTGCGCGACGAATTCGACGCGCTGCTCGCAGGTTGCGAGCCCGACACGCTGATCCATTCGTGCGGATCGGGCGTGACCGCATGCCACAACCTGCTCGCGATGGAAATCGCGGGACGACCCGGCGCGAGGCTGTACGCCGGGTCGTGGAGCGAATGGTGCGCCGACCCGCAGCGACCCGTGGCGCGCGGCGGCTGAAAGTCAGGCGGCCCTCTCGGCGCGAGGCGCTGCTTGCTTCCCGTTACAGTCCACTACAGCCTCGGTGGGTCGACCAGCCCCTTGTTGCTCAGGTGCAGACGCGCAAACTGGCCGTAGGTATCCTTGAGATCGAGCTTGATCTGCCCGCTCGTGGTCGTGCGCCCGCTGCCGATTTCGGCGAGCCGATATTCGAAACCGGCCGGCATGTCGATGCGCACGCGATGGTCGAGCCCAGTGACCGGATTCTTGATCGGAACGCCGACCGATTCGACGACGCCCGGAATGACGAGCTTCGCGGTCCGCGCGTCGACGTCGACCTCGAAATCAATGTTCTCGAAAATCGTTTCCAGTTTGTTGGGGCTCATGGCGCTGAAGACCCACCACATCGTCGCCATGTCGTCGGTGTCCTGGCCGGTCGAAATCCTGACGAGCGCGTCGCGCTGTTTCGCATCGGCGCGCTTGTCGACGACGAGTTGCATCGTCCCGTTGCCTTCGTGCACCGCACCCGGCCACTTGTAGAGAAGGACGGTACGCAGCCCGTCGAGCTTGACGTCGCCGAAATGGCCTTCTTCGATCTGGCACCCGGCGACCGCGCAGCAATAGCCGTGCGTCGGCAGCGCGTTGAACTGGCAAGGGCAACCGTACGAACAGTTGCAGTTGGCGTATTCCTTGCCCTTGATCTTCCACTCGACGGTTGCCATGACGTGACCCTCCGCAGAAAAGAAAATGTGAATCCGGGCGACAAGCGCGTCACGCGACGCGCACGTCGCCGGTTCGACTATCGTCGATCCTTTTAATCTTCACTACAAGAACTGTCAACGCTAGAATCATCCGGGCTTTACAAGTCAGTGCCGCACCGTGAGCGCTGCCGAGGCTGTCGAGGCTGCCGATGTCGGACCGGACGTACCACCTCTCGAGCAAGGACAGAATCGCAGTTCTTGCTGCGTTGACGCTGATCTGCGGGCTCGCCTGGGCCTATCTGCTCGGCATGGCGTGGGGTATGCAGCACATGGACGTGGGTGCGAGCATGGCCATCATGCCCCGCATGGTTTCGTGGCAACCCATCGATGTCGCGCTGGTGTTCGCGATGTGGGCAATCATGATGGTCGCGATGATGCTGCCTTCGGCGGCGCCGATGATTCTGCTTTTTGCGGCGGTTAGCCGGCGGATCGGGCAATCGCGGACAGTCCCCCGTGTGGCCGCGTTCGTCGCCGCTTATGTCGCGGTCTGGGCCGCGTTCAGCCTCGTGGCCACGCTCGTGCAATGGGGCCTGCTCGAAGCGCGGCTCGTCTCGCCGATGATGGACCAGTCGAGTCCCATGCTGGGCGGCGGTTTGCTGGTGGCCGCCGGGGTGTACCAGTTCACGCCGCAAAAAGACGCTTGCCTGTCCCGTTGCCGCTCACCGCTCGTCTTCATCACCGCGCATTGGCGCAGAGGCGCGCGCGGCGCATTCGTCATGGGCGCACAGCACGGGCTTTATTGCCTGGGTTGCTGCTGGCTGCTGATGCTGTTGCTGTTCGTGCTCGGCGTGATGAACCTGATTTGGGTCGCGCTGCTCGCGATCTTCGTTTTGCTCGAGAAGACACTACCGGGCGCGGCCTGGTTCAAACGGCTGGGTGGCGTGGCGTTCATCGTCTGGGGGATCGCGCTGCTCGGACGTGCCTGGTAACTCCAGTGCCGGCCATTGGCGTCGCATGCCGCTCAGTGTCCCCGTACCCAGCCGTTGAGACCGATCACCACACCCACGCCCGTTGCAATCAACAACGCCTGCATGATCGCGTCGCGGCCTCGCTGACCCTGCGGGATGCGATGCATCTGCGGGACCAGGTCCGATAGCGAGATGTAGATGAAGTTGGCTGCGGCGATTACCAGCACATACGGGATCAACGCTTCCATGCGCTCGAGGAACGCGAGGCCGACCCAGCCGCCCAGGACGATTGCCGAACTCGATGCCGCCGCGTAGGCGATCGCGCGCGGCTTCTGCACACCGGCATGAAGCAGCACGATGAAGTCGCCGATCTTGTGCGGCACTTCGTGCGCGAGGATCGACAGCGTGGCCGCGAGCCCGATCCACGGTCCCGCGAGGAAGGCCCCGGCGATCACGATGCCGTCCGAAAAATTGTGGACGGCGCTGCCGACCAGAACGAACACGCCGCCGCGTCCGGCTTCATGCACATCGTGCCCATGCGCATGTTGGTGACCGTCGCCCTCGAAGTGATGGCTGTGTCGATAGACCGCGATATTCTCGAGGAAGAAGAAACCGAAGAGGCCCGCCAGCATCACGGCGCACAACTCGCGCAGCGATGCGCGCGATGCGAAGGCTTCGGGAATCAGATGCAGGAACGCGGTTGCAAGCAGGATGCCGATCGAGAAACTGACCATCCGATTGACGAATGCCCCGAGCACGCGAAACGAGAGGAAGGCCGCGAGCGCGATGCTGATCGATGCAACCAGTATGGTTGCGACGATGGTTTCGACGACGGGCATCAAGCGACGCCGTGGGCCTTGAAGAACGCGAGCATCTTCGACCATCCATCGTCGGCATCGGCCTTGACGTAGCCCGGCCGATAGTCGGCATTGAAGCCGTGGGGCGCGTCGGGATAGACCACGATCTTCGAGTCGGCCGCAACTGCGGGCGCCGACTTCAGCGCCGCATTCATCTGTTCGCGCGCCTCGGCGGTAATACCTTGATCCCTGCCCCCGTAGAGCCCGAGCACCGGCGCCTTCAACTGACCGGCCTTGGCGATCGGCGTCGTAGGTTGCAACTCGGTGAGGCTGTTGATCAGCGGCCCGTACCACGCGACGGCGGCCTTGAGCTTCGGACTGTGCTCGGCGAAGAGCCAGGTTTGCCGTCCACCCCAGCAGAAACCGGTGGCGCCCACTTTGTCCGGGTTGCCGTTGTTGGCCGCAGCCCATGCCACCGTCGCATCGAGATCGCCGGCAACCTGCACATCGGGAACCTTGGCCACGACGTTCTGGATCAGCTCGGAGATCGCCGGATATTTCGACGGATCGCCCTGACGCGCATAGAGCTCGGGAGCGACCGCGAGATAGCCCCGCTTCGCAAGGCGTCGGCACAGATCCTTGATGTGCTCCTGGACGCCGAAGACTTCCTGAATCACGATGACGGTCGGCAGATTCTTCTTGCCCGCGGGCTGAGCGCGATACGCCGGCATCTGACCATCGGCAACCGGGATCTTCACTTCACCCGCATCGAGTCCGTTGGCGTCGGTGGTGATGGTCTGCGCGCTGACGGGCAGCACCGCGGCGGCGAAGCCCGAGCCCAATGCGGTCACGACGAAGCCTCTGCGCGTGAAAGACGTCTTGGGCAACTGGCTCGCGACTTCCTGTTCGAGTAGGCTCATCGCCAATTTCCTCTGTGGGTATCGATCGTGCAAGGTGGATGGGACAGCGGCGGAAGTGTAAAGGCAAACGATGACGCCCGAGGCCGGTGGTGCCCCTTGGCGGATGTGCTGTAATCGCGTGCGCTTGCGAACGCACACCACTGGGCCACGACCCCACCGACACGCCACTCTTCATGGAACCGAGCGACGCATCGCGACCTTCCGAAGCGCACAAGATCGCTCCATCGCAAATATTTTTTGCATTTTCCAGCCTGGCCTTGTCGGGCTTCGGCGGGGTGCTGCCATTCGCCTATCGCGCACTGGTCGAGCGCCGCCGGTGGCTCAGCGCCAGGGAGTTCGCGGGTCTTCTGGCGGTGGCGCAGGTCTTGCCGGGACCCACCATCTGCAATCTGTCGGTGATGATCGGTCAGCGCTATGCGGGCTTCGCAGGGGCGTGCGCCGCGCTCGCCGGGATGGTGGCCGGACCGTCGTGCATCGTGATCGCGCTCGGGATTGCATGGCAGCGATACGGCGATGTGCCGGGCGTGAAGCGCGCGCTCGTGGGCATGTCGGCCGTCGCGATCGGACTCATCCTCTCGACCGCCGTGAAGATGGGGATCGATCTCTTCCAGCCCGAGACGCGTGAAGGGTCCGCGTTGCCGCGTTACTGGACGACGCGGCGGCTCGCCCAGATGACCCTCTGCGCGTTGGGCTTCGCGGGTGTGGGGTTGATGCGCTGGCCGCTCGTCGCGGTGGTCGCGTCGCTCGCGCCGTTCGCCATCGCGCTGTCCTGGTTCACCGAGCGCTGAGCAAACCATGGACGAGTCGAGCACCGACAACCCGGCATGGCTGCTCACGACCCACCTCGCGCTGCTCTCGTTCGCCGCCGTCGGCGGCGGCGTCGTGATGCTCGCGCCCGACATCCAGCGCTATGTCGTCGATGTCCACCGCTGGATAGGCGACGAGCAGTTCGCGGCGGCCTATGCAATCGCACAGGCCGCGCCCGGACCCAACATGTTGTTCGTCACGCTGGTCGGCTGGCAGGTCGCGGGGTGGCTGGGCGCGTTGGGTGCGACGGTTGCGATCATCATTCCGCCGGCACTGCTTACCTTCGTGATCGGCCGCGTGTCGGGCGCACGCTCGAAGGGTGGCGTCGGTCGTTTCGGCGCGGCCGTTCGCAACGGATTGGCGCCTCTGTCGGTCGGACTGCTGCTGGCGGCGGTGTGGGTGCTGCTCGACTCCACGCATGCGGGTTGGCGCGGATGGGCCATGATGGCCGTGACGCTGGTGATCGTGATGCGCACGAAGATCAATCCGCTGTGGTTGATCGCTGCGGGCGCGGTCACGGGAGTCGCGGGGCTGATGGGATGAAAGCGCGGCTGAATTGTCGATGGCAAGCGTGCTTCACAATATGTGTCGGGTCGGCTTGTGGAGGAGTCGACACGCGTGACTTCGCGTTCAATAGGGCGCGCCACGAAGCGACGCGCCGCATAACGTAACCTCGGAAGCGACCCAAATCACCACCATGAACAAACGCATAGCCCTCACGATCGCGCTCGTCATCGTCACTGGATGTGCGAGCACGCCGCCGAATCCGAATCCTCGCGCCGGGCAGGAACAGAAACTCGCGAACGTCGATCTGCCGCGCTACATGGGCCGCTGGTATCTGATCGCCAACATTCCCTACTTCGGCGAGAAAAACTACGTCGCCAGTCGCGCCGAATGGACCTTGCGCGACGACGGCAAGATCGACGACGCGTATGTAGGGCGCAAGGGCGGCTTCGATCAGCCCGAGACGCGCCGCGAATTCGTCGACACGGTGGTGCCGAATACCAACAACGCACACTGGCGCGTGCGGTTGTTCTGGCCGATCCATGTGAGCCAACTCACCCTGTATGTGGATGACGACTACGCATACACGCTGCTCGGTTATCCGGGCAAGAGCCTCGGCTGGATCTTCGCGCGCAAGCCCGAAATGGAGGACGCGAAGTATCGCGAACTGCTGGAGAAATTCGACGAGCAGGGCTATGACACGTCGCTCTTTCGGCGTGTGCCTCAGAAGCGCGAGCAGATCGGACTGCCGGGGTTCCAGTCACCGGAGAAATAGCGAGCGACCGTTTTGTCGGTCTCGGATCACCCAACGCTCCCGGGACTATTCGATGCGGCATGTCGATGCGCGCGGCGAGCGATCCATCGCTCGCACGGCGATAGATGATGCGTTGAGGGAATCCGTGCTCGAGATTTTCGAACACGATTCCGTGTCGAGCCGCGCAAGCGAGCCGAATGAATCTTCGGGCTTGCCCGCCGGCTTGGCGGTGAAGACGAGGCGATCGCCTCCTTCCTGGATGCGCATGTGTTCGTTCGACGCGAGCAACGCGAGAGCCATTGCAAACATCAGGGTACGACGTGTCTTGTTTCGACAGACTCAATGCGCTTCATCCCAATTCCTCCCCGCGCCCAACTCCACTTCGAGCGGCACCTTGAGTTCCGCAACCGCGCCCATCAATGCCGGTACCTTCTCACGCACCGTCGCCAGTTCATCGTCCGGCACTTCGAGCACGAGTTCATCGTGCACCTGCATCACCATGCGCGTGGCAAGCGACTCGCGCTCGATCCAGTCCTGCACGGCGATCATCGAGCGCTTGATGAGGTCCGCTGCTGTCCCTTGCATCGGCGCATTGATCGCCGCGCGTTCTGCGCCCGCGCGTCGCGGTCCGTTGGGACTGTTGATCTCCGAGAGCCATAGCCGTCGTCCGAACACCGTCTCCACATAGCCCTTCTCCTTGGCTTCGGCGCGCGTCTCCTGCATGTAGGTCGCGACGCCGGGATAGCGCGCGAAATAGCGGTCGATGTAGAGCTTGGCCGCGTCGCGCTCGATACCCAGGTTGCTCGCGAGTCCGAACACGCCCATGCCGTAGATGAGACCGAAGTTGATCACCTTCGCGTAGCGACGCTGCTCGCTCGTCACGTCGTCGGGTGCGACGTTGAAGACTTCGGACGCCGTGCGTCTATGCACGTCTTCGCCGTTCGCGAAGGCGGCGATCAAAGTAGCGTCGCCGGAGATGTGCGCCATGATCCGCAATTCGATCTGCGAGTAGTCCGACGACACGATGCTCGAGCCTTCGGGCGCGACGAAGGCCTCGCGGATGCGGCGGCCTTCGGCGGTGCGGATCGGAATGTTCTGCAGGTTGGGATCGTTGGACGCGAGGCGTCCCGTGACCGCGACCGCCTGTGCGTAGTTGGTATGCACACGCCCGGTCGCCGGGTTGACCATCTTCGGCAGCTTGTCTGTGTAGGTGCTCTTCAGCTTCGACAGTGCCCGGTGGTCGAGCAATACCTTGGGCAATGGATAGTCGTTCGCAAGTTTCGCGAGCACGTCTTCGTCGGTCGAGGGTGCGCCGCTGGCGGTGCGGCGCGCGACCGGCAGCTTCAACTTGTCGAACAGCAGTTCGCCGATCTGTTTGGGCGAGCCGAGATTGAACGGCTGACCCGCGAGCTCGTAGGCCTTCGCTTCGAGTTCGGCCATGCGATTTCCAAGCTCGGTGCCCTGACGATTGAGCAGGTCGGCATCGATCAGCACGCCGTTGCGCTCGACCTTCTGCAACACCACCGAAGTCGGCAACTCGATCGTTTCGTAAACCAGATTCAACGTCGCGCTTGCCGCGATCGACGGATGGAGCGCGCGATGCACGCGCAACGTCAAGTCCGCATCCTCGGCGGCATAACGCGTCGCAACCTCGATCGCGACTTCGTCGAAGCCGATCTGCTTGGCGCCCTTGCCGCAGATATCCTCGTAAGACACCAGGTCCTCGACTCCGACGTGACGGCGCGCGAGATCTTCGAGGCTGTGATTGCGGTGCGACTCGAACACGTACGACTGCAACAGCGTGTCGTGCGCAATGCCCGCGAGACGGATGCCGTGGTTCGCCAGCACGTGGGTGTCGTACTTGAGGTTCTGGCCGACCTTCTTCTTGCTCGCGTCTTCGAGCCAGGGCTTGATGCGCGCGAGCGTTGCGTCGAAGTCCAGTTGCTTCGGGCCGCTCGCATCCATCGTGCGATGCGCGAGCGGCAGATAAGCCGCGTGGCCGGGCTCGACCGAGAACGACATGCCGACCAGCTTGGCGCGCATCGGATCGAGCGAGGTGGTCTCGGTGTCGAACGCGGTGAGTTCGGCTGCATCGATGCGCGCGAGCCATTCGTCGAGCGCTGCGTTCGTGAGGATCGCTTCGTAGCGACGATCGACGTCGGCGCCGGGCCTAACCGCAGGTAAGGTTTCGTCGACCACGCCGCTTGCGCTCTGCTCGGCTGGCGTCTCGCCGGCAGCCTTGGTGGATGCATCTTCCTGCGACACTTCCCGCAACCACGTCTTGAACGCATAGCGATCGAAGAGTTCGATCAGCGCGTCGCGATCTTCTTCGCGCGGCGCGAGCGCGGCCGCGATGTCAGGCACTTCCTCGAGCGGACAATCGGTCTTCACCGTCACCAGCTTGCGACCCATCGGCAACCAGTCGAGCGCGCGCCGCAGGTTGTCGCCGACCGCGCCCTTCACCTCGGATGCGTGCGCGACGATCTCGTCGAGAGATCCGTATTGCGCGAGCCACTTGGCCGCGGTCTTGGGGCCGACCTTGTCCACGCCGGGAACGTTGTCGACGGTGTCGCCTACCAGCGTCAGGTAATCGACGATGCGATCGGGCGCGACGCCGAATTTGGCCTTGACTCCTTCGATGTCCAGCACTTCTCCCGCGCCGTACAAGCCCGATGCGGGGCCCGCGCCTGAACCGAACGTGGGTGGACGATTCATCGTGTTGATCAGGGTCACATGGTCGTTGACCAACTGCGCGAGATCCTTGTCGCCGGTCGAGACGATGGTGCGCAGGCCGGCAGCGGTCGCGCGGACCGCGAGCGTGCCGATCACGTCGTCGGCTTCGACGCGATCGATCATCAGGATCGGCCAGCCGAGCGCCGCGACCACCGCATGGATCGGTGCGATCTGGCGCACCAGGTCCTCGGGCATCGCAGAGCGCGTGGCCTTGTAGTCGGGATACCAATCGTCGCGGAAGGTCTTGCCCGGAGCATCGAAGACGACGGCGCTATACTGTGCCGCCACATCCTGCTTCAAGCGGCGCAGCATGGACACCATGCCGTAAATGGCGCCGGTCGGCTCTCCCGCCTTGTTGCGCAGATCGGGCAGAGCGTGGAAGGCGCGATAGAGATAGCTCGAGCCGTCCACCAACAACAGCAAATCCATATGAACGATCCGAAATTCGTGCCGACATTGCGCGAACTCGACGGCACTCGGCGCGGCACCTGGAACCGCGGAGAGCGCAATGAATTCGCAACCGGGAAAGCGCCTGCGACCAAGGCCCGCGAGTCGTGGCACGTGCTGGGAATTATGTCAGAGTTCATCGAGGCGGCTGAACGCCTGGCCAACATTCGCCCGGCTGTCAGCATCTTCGGTTCGGCGCGCATTCCCGCAGGCACGCCCGAATACATCCTCGCCGAGAAGATCGGACGGCTGCTGGCCGACTCGGGCTTCGCGGTCATCTCGGGCGGTGGACCCGGCCTGATGGAGGCGGCCAACAAGGGCGCGTTCGCAGGCAAGGCGCCTTCGGTGGGACTCAACATCGAATTGCCGCACGAACAGAGGGGCAACGACTATCAGGATGTCGCGCTGCGCTTTCGGCACTTCTTCTCGCGCAAGGTCGCGTTCGTAAAATACGCGTCGGCCTACGTCGTGATGCCTGGCGGCTTCGGCACACTCGACGAATTGAGCGAAGCGTTGACGCTGATTCAAACCGGCAAGACGCGCGTGATGCCGATCGTGCTGGTCGGGTCGGCCTTCTGGTCCGGGCTGATCGACTGGATGCGCGACCAGCTCGCGTCGCGCGGATTGATCCGGCCCGACGATCTCGACTTGATGCAGGTGGTCGACGAAGCGCAGGATGTGATCGACACCATCTTCGCGTTTTACGAGCGCCGCAGCCTCGCGCCGACGTCGAGCGAATTCGAACAGATGCTGTATCTGTGAGGGAGAAATCATGTTGAGCCGATCGAAGCGGCTGCGCTTCATGCGAGCTGGCGTTCATGGCGTGGTCGCGTTGCTCGCGGCCTCGAGCGCGAGCGCGCTGTTCGCGCAAACCCCGCCGAAAGATCTGCAACCGCTGCCCGACATTCCTCCCCCGCCCAAGCTGTCGTCCACGCCCTCGCCGGACGATCCCAACGAGCCGCAGGTCACCATTCGCCAGGAAGGCGAAAACAAGGTCGAGGAGTTTCGATCGAAGGGCCGCGTCTATGCGATTCGCGTCACGCCCAAGCTCGGCAAACCCTATTTGCTGATCGATCCCGATGGCAAGGGCACGATGACCAGGGCCGAGGACATCGGCGGCGCAATGAGAGCGCCGCAATGGACCCTCTTCGAGTTCTGAAGACCGGCTCGCCCATGTTGCTCGACCGCTGACCGCGCATCCGCATGGCGGTCTACACGGCGCTCGAAGAGAACGCGCTGACCACTTGGCTCGCGAGTCACGCGGTCGGCACGCTGCTCGAGTGTCGAGGCATTCACTCGGGCATCGAGAACAGCAACTACTTCGTGACGACCGCGAAGGATGGCGTCGCGCATCGTTTCGTGCTGACCTTGTTCGAGCGCCTCAACGCCGACGAGCTGCCCTTCTATCTTTCATTGATGCAATACCTCGCTGCGCACGGCGTGCCTTGTCCAGCACCGATTGCCAATCGAAGCGGCGCGCTCTGTTCGCCACTCGCGGGCAAGCCGGCGGCGCTGGTCACGCGGCTCGAAGGCCACTCTGTCTCGGTACCGGATGCGGCCCACTGCGCGGTGATCGGCGACGCGCTCGCACACCTGCATCTCGCCGGTCAGCACTTTCCGCTCGCGCAGGCCAACCTGCGGGGCGTTGCCTGGTGGCAGCGAACGGCGAAACACGTCAGACCTTTTCTCGACGATGCGCAGAAGGCCTTGCTCGATGGAGAAGTCGCATTGCAGACCGCGATGTGGGACGCAACCACCGGCACGCTTGCACGCGGGCCGATTCATGCCGATCTGTTTCGCGACAACGCGCTCTTCCTCCAAGACGACGCGGGGTTGCCCACGGCGTCCCCCCACTTGGGCGGCATCATCGATTTCTATTTCGCGGGGTGCGACGCGTGGCTGCTCGACCTCGCGATCTGCGCGAACGACTGGTGCGTCGATCCGGCGAGCGGCGCCCTCGATCGCGCGCGCCTCGATGCGATGATGCATGCGTACAGTCGCGCGCGTCCGTTGTCGCGCGACGAGCGCGCGGCGTTCGGGCTCGCGTTGCGCGCCGCGGCTCTGCGCTTCTGGCTGTCGCGTCTGGACGATCTGCACAGCCCTCGGCCCGCGGAAATCCTGACGCCGCATGACCCGCTGCATTTCGAGCGCATCCTGCGTCGCCGCCGCGACGAAGCGCTATATGGCATCGACTGCGGCATCGACCTCGGCATCGACCGCGACATCGTCCCTCCTTCTCGTTGATCGCATGCAGGCACTGAAACTCAAACCTTCGTTCGGCTGGATCTGGATCCGCGCGGGCTGGCGTCTGTTCCGTCGTCAACCATTGGCCTTCGTGGGATTGCTGTTTTTCTATTGGCTGCTGCTGCTGTCGGCCAGTGCGGTGATCGGTTGGATCGCGCATGGGATCGGCCTGCTCGTGCCCTGGCTCTCTGGCGATCTGATCGCGATGTTCGGCAGCTTGCTCGTCGCGCTTTTCACGCCGGCTCTGACGGTCGGCTTCATGCAGGCGTGTCGTAGCGCCGAAGCCGGCCAGCCGGTTCATCCGTTGCTGTTGTTCGCGCCCTTTCGCTCCGGGAGGAAGACGCTCGGGTCCCTGCTGACGCTGGGCGCGATCCAGATGGTTGCGCTGGTCTGCATCGTGTTTCTGACCAGCGGCCTGGACACCCGCGGCCCCGAGGAGACAACGGCGAACACTGCCGCTTCGCAAGTCGCTGCATCCAAATCCCCGGACACGAAAGCCGCAGCGAGCGCGGATGCGCCTGCGGGTGCGGCTGCGGCTGCGGCTGCGGCTGCGGCTGCGAATGAAGCCGCGATCGCGGCCGATCAGGAAGCGATACGTCGTGAGGCGATCGCCCGGGCGATCCAGGGTCTCGCTTATCTGCCGGTCGCGCTCCTGATGTGGTACGCGCCGATGCTGGCCGCGTGGCATGGATTGTCCGCAGGCAAGGCGCTGTTTTTTTCCGTGGTCGCGATATGGCGCAACCTCGGCGCTTTCATGGTCTACGGACTCGCGTGGCTTGCGATGTGGATGAGCTTCTCGGTTGCGATCGGATTGATTGCGAGCCTGATCGGCGTCGCAAACCTCGCCGCCGTGCTCGCGCTGCCACTGGTGATGCTGGTGCTGACGTGGATGTATTGCTCGGTCTATCCGAGCTACGCGACGGTGTTCGTCGAGGCGCCCGCAGCGCCCGAGCCTGCGACGCCGCCGGTCGACGAGGCGCACTGAACCCGCGTGACGCCGTCGCCGTCGTCCCTGCGGCCTTTAGTCCCCGCGAAAGCGGTTTGAAGGGACCCGGTGTGGTTGACGTGCGGACGCCGCCGGATTCCCGCATGCGCGGGAACGACGACGGCTCACGTTTCTTCAGCCCACGTCTTCACCGTGAAGCGCCCGTCGTCGACTTCGAGGCGATTGATCAGCGCGTTGGGGATGGAACACTTTCGCTCCCCATCGAGCGGCAAATCGTTGGCGGCGCGATAGAGCATGTCGAGCACGCCGCCGTGCGTGACGATCAGGATGGTTCGCTTCATTTCATCGTCCTGTCCGAGCGCACGTTCTTCTACTGCCGCGATCACGCGAACCACACCGACGGCGCGCTCGAAGAATTCTGTCTGACTCTCGCCCTCGGGCATGCGGTGGCTTGCATCGCGAAGCCGCAACCGCTCCGCTTCTTCAGGATGCTGCTCGAGGATCTCGGCGAACGTCTTGCCTTCGAGAAGGCCGTAGTTGCGCTCGCGCAGGAGCGGGTCTTGCCTGACCTCGAGGCCGAGCGCCGCCGCGAGCGGCAGGGCGGTGGCGAGCGCGCGCCCGAGGTCGCTCGAATAGACGGCCGAGATGGACTCACAGGCGAGAGCCGCGGCGAGTCGTGCGGCCTGCTCGATGCCGGTCTCGTTCAACGCGATGTCGGTATGGCCCTGCAGTCTGCGGATGCGATTCCAGTCGGTCTCGCCGTGACGTACCGCGATCAGCTCGATCACTTCGCCGAGGCGGAATCGGGCGCGGGCGTGAGCGCGGGGTTGAGGGTATAGAGCCCGGTGATCGCGGCCTGCTCGAGCACCTTGCCGGCCATCGCCGAGCGCACCGCATCGCCGGTCACGCGGCCTGAGATGTCGAGTCGATCGGCCGACAACGCGTAGAGCGTGAACACGTAGTGATGCACGATGCTGTCGTTCCACGGCGGGCACGGGCCGTCGTAGCCGTAGTAGTCGCCCGCCATGTCGTGGTCGTTGGCGAACCAGCCGGTGTAGTCGTTGAGTCCGTGCAACGCGCCTTCGATCGGCTGGTGCGGAATCATCGGACCAGCCTTGCCGCGCGGCGTGACCTTGTGCGAGAACTGCCCGTCGTCGATGCCGCGCAGGTCGGCCGGCAAGTCGAACAGCACCCAGTGTATGAAGTCGACCCGCGCAAGATCGGATGGCACAACGCGACCTTCCTGATTGACGTCTTCTGGGCGGCTCGGCACGTCGTAGTCGTGAACGATCAGCGCGAACGAGCGCGTGCCGTCGGGTGCATCGTTCCACGCGAGATGCGGGTTGCGGTTTTCCGATAGCGTGATGCGGGATTTCGGAGCGATTTTTCCGAATGCGAATGCGCTCGGAATACTGGCGCCGTCGGTGAAGGACTCGCTCCAGAGTTTCATGTGCTGACCTTGGTTGAATGATTGTGTGAACGCTTGCCTACGAGAGCGTGACGCGCGCGAAGCGGCGCTTCCCGACCTGCACCACATAGCAGCCCGCAACGAGTTTCAACGCCTTGTCGCTGATCGCGACGCCATCGATCTTCACACCGCCCTGCTCGACGTTGCGCAGCGCCTCGGACGTCGATGGGACGAATCCCGCCTGCTTCAACAACTGACCGATCGCCAGGGGCGCTCCGGACAGCAACACGTCGGGAATCTCTTCGGGCACGCCGCCGCGGGCACGATGCTCGAAGTCGGTCAGCGCTTCGTCAGCCGCCTGCGCGCTGTGAAAGCGCGCGACGATTTCCTGCGCGAGCATGACCTTCGCATCGCGCGGATTGCGTCCCTGGGCAACTTCCTGCTTCAACGATTCGATCTGGCGCATCGGGCGAAACGAAAGCAATTCGAAATAGCGCCACATCAACTCGTCGGAGATCGACATCAGCTTGCCGAACATCTCGCCCGACTTCTCGGTGATGCCGACGTAATTGTTCTTCGACTTCGACATCTTCTCGACGCCATCGAGCCCTTCGAGCAGCGGCATCGTGAGGATGCACTGCGGCTGTTGCCCATAGTCGCGCTGCAGTTCGCGCCCGACGAGGAGATTGAACTTCTGGTCGGTGCCGCCGAGTTCGAGATCGCTCTTCAGGGCGACCGAGTCGTAGCCTTGCATCAAAGGATAGAGCAACTCGTGGACCGAGATCGGCGTGCCGGCCTTGATGCGCCTGGTGAAGTCTTCGCGCTCGAGGATGCGAGCGACGGTGTAGCGCGCAGACAGTTCGATCATGCCGCGCGCGCCGAGCGGATCGCTCCATTCGCTGTTGTAGCGGATTTCGGTTTGCGAGGCGTCGAGCACGAGACCGGCCTGGGCAAAATAGGTCTTGGCGTTCTGATCGATCTGCTCCTTCGTGAGCGGTGGTCGCGTAGCGTTGCGGCCCGAGGGATCGCCGATCATCGAAGTGAAGTCGCCGATCAGAAAAATCACCGTATGCCCGAGATCCTGCAACTGGCGCATCTTGTTGAGCACGACGGTGTGCCCGAGGTGAAGATCGGGGGCCGTCGGGTCCAGACCGAACTTGATGCGCAAAGGCGTGCCGGTCTTCTGCGAGCGCTCGAGCCTGGCGGCGAACTCGCTCTCCACAATCAACTCTGCGGCGCCGCGTTTCGCCAGCGCGAGCGCATCGCTCGCGCTGGTCGACAAGAGAGCGGTGTGAACCGATGGAGGTTGGGCTTCGAACACGTTGGCTTGATAGATGGGCGCTGAGCGGCGCTTTGCGACATTGACGAGGCGCCGATTCTAGCTCGCCGGCGCCACGCATTTGCGCGGACGCCCCTGTCCGCAAGCGGTCACGAAGCCGTGCTAGGCCGCCGTAACGCCTGTGCTAGACTCCGTGCCTTCGTCGCTGTTCGCAGCGCAGTCAGGGTGGAAGCTATCAGCGGAACTCTGATTTCAGCCCGGCCTACCCGCCGCATACTGCCGATACTCGACCGGTTCACTTGAACTCGGGCGGCAGGATCCAACCGACTCTGACTGGACCCGATGGCCGACCCTCGACAGATTCACGCTTCCAACGACTCGTCCGAATCGTCCGTCTCTTTCTCGCGCGACCGCGCTGACATAGACGTGCGCTCGGTCGCTCGAGACTCTTCACAATTTCCTGTGGCACCGTTTCTGCACGAGCATCGCAAGACGCTTGTCGTCGCGGCCTCTTTCATTTCGGTGTTCGGCGCGGTCGCGGCCTTCGCAGTCGCGGACGATGCGCCGCTTCCCCTTTCGCGAGCCCTGGTCGAAGAACTCGCTGCGCCCGACACGCGCGCCCAGCTCGAAGCACTCGCCCAACGCGGCGACGTATTCGTCAGCGAAGAGCGCATTCGCCGCGGCGACACGATCGGTGCTCTCCTCGCGCGTCTGGGCGTGTCCGATAACGAAGCCGAAAAATTTCTGCGCACCGCGCCCTCCGCGCGCGCGCTGCAGCAGCTGCGCCCCGGGCGCCTGATTCAGGTCAAGACCCACGAGCAGGGCGAGTTGCTCTGGCTCCGCTATGCCCAAGGCGCATCCGAGAGCAAGGATGCCGGCGCCCTGCAGGTCGCGCGTTCGTTGGTTGTCGAGCGCAACGGCCACGCGCTGGTCGCCCGCGACGAGGCGATGATCAACGAGCGCCGTGTCGAACTACGCACCGGCGAGATTCGCTCGTCGCTGTTCGCGGCGACCGATGCCGCAGATCTGCCCGATGCGATCGCGACCCAGATCACGGAGATCTTCTCGGGCGACATCGACTTCTATCGCGACCTGCGTCGCGGCGATCGCTTCCGCGTCGTGTACGAGAGCTTCTACCAGGGTGGAGAATTCGTCCGCGCCGGCCGCATCCTCGCCGTCGAATTCGTCAACGCGGGCAAGCCCCATGCGGCGATGTGGTACGGCGGCGCTGGCGAATCCGACGCGACCGCGGGCCATTACTACGGCTTCGACGGTCACAGCCTGCGACGCGCCTTCCTGCGGACGCCGCTCGAATTCACACGCATCAGCTCGGGCTTTGGCACACGCATGCATCCGATCATGAATACCTGGCGTCAACACACGGGAATCGACTATGCCGCCCCGACGGGTACGCCGATCCGTACGACCGGCGACGGCATCGTCGATTTTGTCGGCACCAAAAACGGTTATGGCAACGTCGTCGTGATCCGCCATCAAGGCGTCTATTCGACGCTCTACGGCCACATGTCGCACTTCGCTCCGGGTCTCAGGCAAGGCCAGCGTATCGAGCAGGGTCAGATGATCGGGTATGTCGGCATGACCGGTTGGGCGACCGGCCCGCATCTGCATTACGAGTTCCGCATCGCGGAGCGGGCGACCAATCCCCTCACGGCGGCGATGCCCGAAGCGCCGCCGATCACACGCAACGAACTGCCTGCGTTCCACAAGGTCGCGTTGAGCTATGGCCGGCAGATCGATCTGCTGCGCGCGGGCGAAGGCGGCAGCGATTTCGCGCCTCGCAGCACGGCTCTGCGCGCGGTCGCGGCGCCGATACCGGGCGCCTGAACGCCACGGCTCATCCAGGACTCAAGCCAGGCGCGTCGCGCTTCATGAGCGGCCGCTACATCGGCATCATGTCGGGCACGAGTCTCGACGGCGCCGACGCGGTGCTGGTCGAATTCGATGACTCGGCTGCTTCGCGGCCGCGCATCCTGGCATCGGCCTCGAGTCCTTTCGACACCCCTTTGCGCAACGCGTTGATCGTCTTGCAACGCAACGGCCCCGATGAACTGCACCGCGCCGCGCTCGCCGCGAATCGACTTGTCGATCTCTACGCACGACTCGTCGCGCGCCTGTGCGACGAAAGCGGCATCGGTGCGGCAGGCATCATCGCGATCGGCGCGCACGGCCAGACGGTTCGTCATCGACCCGAGCTCGGATTCACGATCCAGCTCAATGCGCCTGCGCGGCTCGCCGAAGCGAGCGGCATCGCGGTGGTTGCGGATTTTCGCAGTCGCGACGTTGCCGCCGGAGGACAGGGCGCGCCGCTCGCTCCGGCATTTCATGCGGCGGTGTTTCGACGCGCGGATCGACATTGCGTCGTGTTGAATCTCGGCGGCATGTCGAACGTCACCGATCTGCCTTCGGTCCCGAGCGCGCCCGTGCGCGGATGGGATTGCGGACCGGGCAATGTGCTTCTCGATGGATGGATTGCGAATCATCGCAACGTCCTGTTCGACCCCGACGGCGCGTGGGCGGCGAGCGGCAAGGTCATCGATGCCCTGCTCGTCCGCCTGCTCGACGAATCCTGGCTGGCCTTGCCGCCGCCCAAAAGCACCGGGCGCGAATTGTTCGATGCGACGTGGTTGTCGAAACGGCTGGGGGGTTTCGAAAATGCGGCGCCCGAAGATGTGCAGGCGACGCTCGCCGAATTCACCGCCGCGACCATCGTCGATTCGACCTTGCGGCATGCGGGCGCACCCGATCTGGTCATCGTGTGCGGAGGCGGCGCGCGCAATACGGACTTGCTCGCGCGTCTCGCAAAACGCTTTGCCGATGCCGGACACCGAACCCGCGTGATGTCCTGCGCGAGCGATGAAGCCGGGGCGCTCGCGCCTGAGCACGTCGAGCCGCTGGCTTTCGCATGGCTGGCCAAGCGTTGCATCGATGGCCTGACAGGCAATCTGCCCGAGGTCACGGGCGCGCATGGCCCGCGCATCCTCGGTGCAATCTACCCTCGATAAAAGCAAAGGGCGCCGTAGCGCCCCTGTTCATGCGGCTTTGCGCCTCACGCAGAAAACGATGACCCGCATCCGCAGGTCGAAGTCGCATTCGGATTCTTGATCACGAACTGCGCGCCCTCGAGGTCATCCTTGTAATCGATCTCGGCGCCGATCAGATATTGATAGCTCATCGAATCGATCAGCAGTGTGACGCCGTTCTTCTCCATCGCGGTGTCGTCCTCGTTGACGATCTCGTCGAAGGTGAAACCGTATTGAAAGCCCGAGCACCCACCGCCCTGAACGAAGACGCGAAGCTTGAGATCGGGATTGCCCTCTTCTTCGATCAGATCCTTGACTTTGGTCGCGGCCGAGTCGGTGAAGACCAGCGGAGCGGGGGCGAGCGATACGGTTTCGGTGACTGCGTTCATGGTGATGTTCCTTTGACCACTGCAAATAGAGTTCGTTAAAGATGAGGGCGATCGTTCGAGGTTCAATGATGTCACGACAATACCGCGCGCGGCGCAATCTGTCTGGTCGCGATCACGCTCGACTGCGCCTCTTTCGAAGAGGCCAGCTTCAGCCCGGGCCTTGCGGCTTCCCCATCGAAGCGCGACAACATGCCTTCAACGATCGCGCCCTGATGAATCTCGATCGATCGGTAGCGCACTTCTCCAGTGATGCGCGCCTTGGGCTGCAATTCGACCAGACCGGACACCGTGACCGAGCCCTGCACCACGCCGCTGACGATCAGATGCGCCGCCACGATGTCGCCTTCGACGCGCGCGTGTTCGCCGATGACGAGCATGCCCGGTGTCTCGCCCGCGGCGAGTACATCGCCGCGCACCTGACCATCGATACGCAGGCCGCCATGGAAGACGACATTGCCCTCCATGCGGGTGCTCGCGCCGATCAGGCTGTCGATGGTTGCCTTGACTCCGGATTTCTTTCGGAACATGCGCATCTCCGCAAACAACGAGTCGGCGAGCCATCGAGACCCGCGAAAATTCGATCTCGACTGACCGACCCGCGCGCGTTCCGTTTTTTCCGCGCGCGTCCCGCTTAACCGAGAGTCACCGTCTGCTGCGCGCGAACGACGCCGCGCTCGAGAATCTTCGCGTGCACTGCTTTCAACGACGCCTCCGCGGGTATGCGGAGCGAACCTTCCATCCTCTTGTACGACCGGAACGCCACCTGGAACTGCGCCGCATCGCCATCGATCGACACGCCGCCCGGGCCAGCGTTCCGCGCGGCTGCGGCGCCCGATGCCGTTGTCGATGCGTCGGGGAGTGTGATGTTAGCAGTTTTGCCTCCCTGGGCAATCGTGACGATCAGTTGCAACTCGCCCGAGAAGTCCCGGTTCGCCTTGCTGTCTTGCGTCACTAGCAGCCGATAGCGCGCGGTGTGCGCCGCCTTGTCCTGCGTAATCTGAAAACGCCGGATGGCCAGGCCGCGGCTTGCCGATGCCTGAGAGGTTCGTTCGGTCGTGGCCGCTTCAAAAAATGCGACATCTTCTTTCAGCTTCGCGTTCTCGGCCTCGAGCTTGGCGACCTGGTCGCCTAATGCGTCGAGCGTCGAATGTTCCATCACGCGTTTGCTGTCGGTTGCGCTGTCCGTTCTGGTGCTCGCCGCGAGCAGCCGATCGCGTTCGGCGCGCAGCGACAAGTTTTCTTCGCCTAGCGTCTGAAGTCGAGCGCGTATCTTGTCGCTTTCTGCTGACGCGGAACCGCCGCTTGCCCACCACGCGCCGATCGCTCCCGCCGCTGCAATCGCAATCAGCACGACCACAATCCGCAGCGGCCACGGGATGTGTGTCCTGATCGTCAACTTCGGAGCGCTCGCCGAAAACCGGCTGCGCAGGAATCGATACCTCATCGCGACAAACCGGTGTGATCGGATACGCGCCGCGATGTCATCGCTTCGTCGGGGCTACCGCTCAGGGCAGCACCGGAACGTGCATCAGGCCCATCGTTTCAGGCAGGCCGAACATCAGGTTCATGCATTGAACCGCCTGGCCGGCCGCACCCTTGACGAGGTTGTCCTGCACGACCAGCAACACCACCGTGTCGCCCGAGAGCCCGTCGGGCCGATGCACGGCGATGCGCAACATGTTCGACGCTCGCGTCGAGCGCGTGTCCGGATGCGCGCCTGCAGGCAACACGTCGACGAAGGGCTCGTCGCGATACGCGCTTTCGTACAGCGCCTGAATGTCCTCGTTTTGCGCCATGTCCTTCAGACGCGCATACAGGGTCGAATGCATGCCGCGAATCATCGGGACTAGATGCGGCGTGAACAAGAGGCCCACCGGCTCGTCGCTCAGGACCTGCAACTGCTCGACCGTCTCGGGATGATGACGATGGCCGGTCACGCCGTATGCCATGAAGTTGTCGCTCGCCTCGCTGAACGCGAGTCCGATTTCCGCCTTGCGCCCGGCGCCCGACACACCCGACTTGCAGTCGGCGATCAGATGCGAGGCGTCGACCAGCCCCGCCTTCAAGAGCGGTGCGAAGCCCAATTGCATCGTCGTCGGATAGCAGCCCGGGTTGCCGACGATCCGAGCCTTGGCGATGGCATCGCGATTGAGTTCGGGGAGCCCGTAGGCCGCCTCGGCCAGAAGGTCGAGACAGGTGTGCGACATCTTGTACCACTGCTCGAATTTCGCGGGATCCTTCAGACGAAAATCGGCGGCTAGGTCGATGACCTTCACGCCTGCGGCGACGAGCCCGGGCGCGTCGGCCATCGCAACGCCGTGCGGCGTTGCGTAGAAGACCACGTCGCATTGCGTGAGATCGGCCGTCGCCGTGTCGCTGAACGCGAGGTCGACATGCCTTCGCAGCGAGGGAAACATGTCGGCGATCGGCAGCCCTGCTTCCTTGCGCGAAGTGATCATCATCGGCCGCGCCTCGGGATGCTGCGCGAGGATGCGCAACAGTTCGACACCGGTGTATCCCGTGCCGCCGACAATACCGACCTTGATCATCGAATGCTTCCTTCAGCCAGGTAGAAACCGGACCGCGAATTGTACCCGCGGAGACCGGCAGAACCTGCTTCCGGCTCCCCCGCAAAAACAAAGAGAGCCGCTGATCGCGGCTCTCTGGTCGGACGCTCGAATCATCGAGCGCCTGCAAGGAACGATCAGCGCTTCGAGAACTGCTTGCGACGTCGCGCCTTGTGCAGACCGACTTTCTTGCGCTCGACCTCACGGGCATCGCGCGTGACCAGCCCGGCCTTCGACAGTGTGGGCTTCAAGGTCAGATCGTAGTCCATCAATGCGCGCGTGATGCCGTGACGAACCGCTCCCGCCTGGCCCGACTCACCGCCGCCGCTGACGTTGACCATGATGTCGAACGTCCCGATATGATTGGTCAGCTCGAGCGGTTGGCGCACGATCATGCGACCGGTTTCGCGGGCGAAGTATTCATCGACGGGTTTGCCGTTGACGACGATCTCACCCTTGCCGGTCTTGAGGAAGACGCGCGCAACCGAGCTCTTGCGCCGTCCCGTGCCGTAGTTGTAGTTGCCGATCATGCGTTGACCTCCAGGGTCCTGGGTTGCTGCGCTTCGTGCGGGTGCGTGGCTTCCGCATAGACCTTGAGCTTCTTGATCATCGCGTAGCCGAGCGGTCCCTTGGGAAGCATGCCCTTGACGGCCTTCTCGAGCGCACGGCCCGGGAAGCGCGACTGCATCTTCTCGAAATTCGTTTCCTTGATGCCACCCGGATATCCCGTATGGCGGTAGTACTTCTTGTCGCTGGCTTTGGCGCCCGTGACACGCAATCTGGACGCATTGACGACCACGATGTAGTCGCCGGTATCGACGTGCGGGGTGAACTCGGGCTTGTGCTTGCCGCGAAGGCGACGTGCGACTTCACTGGCCACACGTCCGAGTACTTTGTCCGTTCCGTCGATCACGTACCAGTCGCGCTTCACCTCGGCGGGCTTGGCGGAAAAGGTCTTCATGAGGTGTTCCGAAGAGAGCCGATCAAACGATCGGCGTGTTTTGTAAACCCGTAAACGCATCAACTGACCCGCTCGATTGGCGGACTCTCCCATGGATGCGGGGAAGCTTTCGATGATAGTCGATCAAAGCTTTCGATCATAATCGACCGGTGCCGGCTCGGTCAATTGAAGTCGAGAGACAAAAAAAGAGCCCGAGCGTTGAGCTCGGGCTAATCCACCTATGAAGGAGGGTGGAGGAGACATCCGCGGAAGCCGATCTCGCTCCCATGAAAAGCATTGTAGCGCATCAATGATGCAATGCAAAATAAATTGGCGGAACTGCGACGAATCGGATGATGACCGGGCCCTGAGTGACTTGTCGAAGATCAATCGGAGAAGGCAATGGAAACAACGGTCAGTTGGAACGGCACAGCCCACGATGAAGCCGGCAGCAGCATGGCATTCGTCGCTCGCACCGACAGCGGCCACACGGTCGCCATGGACGGTGCGCCGGCAAACGACGGAGATCCGCTGGGCGGGCGCAATCTGGCGCCGCGCCCGATGGAGCTGGTACTTGCCGGGACCGGTGGCTGCACGGCGTACGACGTGGTCCTGATCCTTCGACGCGGACGCCACGTCGTCACGCAATGCGAGGTGACGCTCAAGGCCGAGCGTGCCGAGTCGGATCCCAAGGTCTTCACCCGTATCCACTTCCACTTCGTCGTCGCGGGCGAGGATCTGAAATACGAAGTCGTGGAGCGTGCGATCCGCTTGTCGCACGAGAAGTTTTGCTCGGCTTCGGTGATGCTGGGGAAGACCGCGGCCCTTACCCATACTTTCGAGATTCGGAAAAGCTAAGGCCTTTCGCCTCAAATCCAATACGCGGTCGTCGTCATAACGCTCGCCGTTGCGCGCATGGCCGCGCGCGCGAGCGGCGGCAACTCGGCCGCACCTGCCTCTTTCGCTCTCGCCCCATGGGCGATCTCATCATTGCGCATTGCTTCGACGATCGCGCGGGACTCGTGGTCGTTCTCGGGCAATCGCTCGAGGTGGCCTCCCAGATGTTCCTCGACCTGTCTTTCGGTTTCGACGACGAAGCCGAGACTGACCGCATCGCCCGCCTTGCCCGCGACCCAGCCGAGCGCGAACGAGCCCGCATACCACAGCGGGTTGAGCAAGCTGGGCCGCGCGCCGAGCTCCTCCAGTCGACTTGCGGTCCAGGCCAGATGGTCGCCCTCTTCGCGCGCCGCATCTTCGAATGCCCGCCGCAAATCCGCGTCGCGGGTCGATTGCGCCTGCGCTGCGTAGAGGGCCTGGGCGCAGACCTCTCCAACGTGATTGACGCGCATCAGGCCCGCGGCGTGACGTCGTTCGCTTTCGGTCAACGTCGGGGCCGCTGTCGCTGCCGCAGGACGGACGCGGGTTGCGGCGGGGGGCACGAAAAGGGCTCGAAGTCCGTCGTCCAGAACTGCGATGAGTCGGTCAGTAAGTGTCGACATTTTCTATACAAATCCTGGTCTGTTCATCGGGTCGCAAAAAAGGCCGCCAGTTCACGGCACGTCGGGGCCACCCGTGCTAGCGCACCCTGTCAATGTTGCACAAAGACCACAAAGCTCAAGGAAACACGCACGTTCATGCTCATAAGTTTGCGCCATCTATGGAATTTTGATGAAATCCGTCAGGACTTCTTATCCGATGGTGTTAGACCCTGGTAAGAGTTTTCGGCAGGACACAGGGGCGGCGCGATGCCTCATGCACGATAAACTTTTGGAGAGAATTGAATGAAAAAACTCGTCATGGCAGCCGCCGTACTCGGCGCCTTCGCCGGCGCGGCTCAGGCGCAAACGAGCGTCACGCTCTACGGTATTGCTGACGGAGACCTCCGTTTCGACCACACCAACATCGGCACGTTGAAATCGGTCGGTAGTGGCGGCGAATCCGGATCGCGCTGGGGTATGCGCGGCACCGAAGACTTGGGGGGCGGCCTCAAGGCTAACTTCATCTTCGAACAGGGCATCGACATTACCGACAACAGCTCGCCGCAAGGCAGTATCGGCGGTGGCGCTTCGGGCGGTCTGGGCGGATCGAGCACGGCTCCGCACAGCTCGACCGGCAGCCGTCTGTTCGGTCGTATCGCAACCGTCGGCCTCGCCGGTGGCTTCGGTGAAGTTCGCTTCGGACGCGCCTACAACCCGCTGTTCCTGGTGCAGGCAACCGCTGATCCGTTCGGCGCCGGCCTGGTCGGTCAGGTGAGCAACGTCTACGTCAACAACACGATCCGCAACGACAACGCGATCTACTACGACACCCCGCGCTTCTCGGGTTTCCAGTTGTCGGGCGTCTATCAGTTCGGCGAATCGACGACCAACACGCCTGCCCCCGCGGCTGCTGGCCAGGCCAAGCGTGGCAATGATCGTTACGGTGCTGGCGCGACCTATGTGAATGGTCCGTTGTACGTCGGTATCGGCTACGAGCAGATCAAGTCGAACCTCGACACCTATCGCCAGCGTACCGGTGACGTGGCGGCGACGTGGGACTTCGGCGTCGTGAAGCTGCATGCGATCTACTGGCGTACCCGCAATGACAACCCGAATACCCTTCCCGCGAACGGCAGCACGGTGTCGTTGAATGAGCATGCGTACTCGGCCGGTGTTACCGTGCCGTTTGGTGCATGGACCTTCCTGGGCAGCTACAACCGTTTGATGGACAAGAGCAGGTCGAATCTGCTGGCCTCGAATCCTCTGTCGAATCTGGGCAACCCGAAGGCCAACTTCTTCAGCTTTGGCGCACGCTACAGCTTGTCGAAGCGCACCATTCTGTATACGTCGTATGCTCGCTTCAACCTGAAGAACGGCCCGTTGGGCAATCCGTTCCAGGGTTTCGGCGGCATTGCAGATGCGTCGAACAGCGGCCTCTACACGGCTGGCAATCTCATAGGTCCGGCTGGCTCGAACGTCAACCCGTACTCGTACCAGTTCGGAGTCCGTCACTCGTTCTGATCGAGTTTCGTTCCGGCAAAAAGGGCGCTTCGGCGCCCTTTTTGTTTTTGGGCTTGGTAGATTTCGTGGCCAGACCAGCGCGGTTTGACAAACTGCTTGCAACCTCATAATTTGAGGTTTCAACGAATTTTCCTTCCGGAGGGCGCCGTGCGCACGACCTTGCCGACGCAACGCTCGTCCGTCATTGCGAACCATGACGAAGCGCAGGCGCTCGATCAGGAATCGCGCATCGACGACGGCGACCATCGCGCGCTCAAGCTCTGGCTGCGCCTGTTGACTTGCAGCAATCTCGTCGAGACGCGTGTTCGCAGCCGATTGCGCAGCGACTTCGATTGCACGTTGCCGCGGTTCGATCTGGTCGCCCAACTCGATCGGCATCCCGAAGGTTTGAAGATGGGCGAGCTGTCGCGGCGCCTGATGGTGACGGGCGGCAACATCACCGGCATCACCGATCAACTCGAAGCCGATGGATGGGTAGAACGGACCGGCGTCAAGAGCGATCGCCGCGCCTGGCGCGTCAAGCTCACGCCGCGCGGCAAGAAGGCTTTTCGTCAGATGGCGAATATCCACGAGCAATGGATCGTCGAACTCTTCGATCAATGGAGCGCTCGCGACCAGGAACAATTGTTCAAGCTGCTGGGGAAGCTCAAGGGCGGGATCCGCGCGTCGCAGCCGCGGACGGAGGGAGGCGAAATGAAAGAGCGCGCGGTCAGGGAACACGAATGAACGCGATGAGCCATCACGCGCGTCCTGTCGCCTCGCGGCGAACGACGCACTTCCTTTGGGAAACCGAGCCGGACGGTCGCATCGCGACGATCACGCTCGATCGCCCCGAACGAAAGAATCCGCTGACGTTCGATTCGTATGCCGAATTGCGCGACCTGTTTCGCGATCTCGTCCATGCGCCCGACGTGAAGTGTGTGATCGTGCGCGGCGCCGGCGACAATTTCTGCTCGGGCGGCGATGTGCACGAGATCATCGGACCTCTGACGAAGATGACCATGCCCGAACTGCTCGCGTTCACGCGCATGACCGGTGACCTGATCCTCGCGATGCGCCGCTGCCCGCAGCCCGTCATCGCCGCGATCGACGGCATCTGCGCGGGCGCGGGCGCGATGATCGCCCTGGCCTCGGACTTTCGCATCGGCACGCCGCGCGCGCGTACCGCCTTTCTCTTCACGCGCGTCGGTCTCGCCGGCTGCGACATGGGTGCATGCACGCTGTTGCCGCGCCTGATCGGCCAGGGGCGCGCGTCCGAACTGCTCTATACGGGCCGTGCGATGACGGCCGACGAAGGATCTTCGTGGGGTTTCTTCAACACGCTGGTCTCGCCGCAAACTCTTCACGACGAGGCGCTGCGCCTGGCCTCCGAACTCGTCGCAGGCCCGACCTTCGCGCATGGAATCACCAAGACGATGCTGCATCAGGAGTGGAGCATGAGCATCGAACAGGCGATCGAAGCCGAAGCGCAGGCGCAGGCGCTTTGCATGCAGACGGCGGATTTTCGACGTGCGTTCGACGCGTTCGCGGCCAGGCAGAAGCCCGTGTTCGAAGGCAACTGAGCCGGCCAATTTCACGGCGATGCGGATATAAAAAATGAATCACGAACGCACTTCCTGGATCGACGTCACGGCAGCCGACGGTCAACGCTTCGGCGCTTATCTTGCGCGCCCCCCAAGCAACCCAGTCGACGCGTCCGCACCCGGCATCGTCGTATTGCAGGAGATCTGGGGCGTCAACGCGCACATCCGCGCGGTCGTCGAGCAGTACGCAAGCGACGGCTATGTCGCCATCGCTCCCGACATCTTCTGGCGCATGCAGCCGCGCGTCGACCTCGAATACAACGAGGTCGACGACAAGCAGGCATTCGCGTTCAAGCAGAGGCTAGCCCTCGAGCTCGCCGACCAGGACGTCGCGGCGACCGTCGCACTGCTGCGAACCCTGCCGGGCGTGAACGCAAGCGTCGCCGCGGTCGGCTATTGCATGGGCGGCATGCTCGCGTACCGTGCCGCGGCCGGTGCGCGAATAGACTGCGCGGTCTGCTATTACGGTGGCGGAATTCACAAGCAACTCGATCGCGCATCGGCGATCGATGTGCCGATCGCCTTTCACTTCGGCGAGAAGGACAAGCACATCACGGCCGATGACGTCGATGCGGTAAGGCAGGCCTTTGCGGGGCGCGACAACGTTCGCATCGACACCTACTCCGGCGCCGATCACGGCTTCAATTGCTGGGGCCGCACGAGCTATCACCAGAATGCGTCCGCGCTTGCGCACGGCCGCTCGCTCGCCTTCCTCGCGACCCATCTCGATTGAAGGGCCATGCAGTCGCGCGCCCATCTCGCATGGCCATTCTTCGACGACGCGCATCGTGCGCTCGCCGAAGATCTGGGCGCGTGGGCAGAGCGGAACATCGCGCATGAAGAGGCGGAGTCTCGCGATGCCGTCGATGCGCGGTGCCGGGGGCTGGTCGACGCACTCGGTCGCTCCGGGTGGGCGCGCTATGCCGTGCCGAGCGCTTACGGCGGCGCCATGGACGAGCTCGATTCGCGCGCGCTTTGCGTCGTGCGCGAGACGCTCGCGTATCACGATGGGCTCGCGGACTTCGCCTTCGCGATGCAGGGACTCGGGTCGGGCGCGATCACGCTCGCCGGTAGCGAGGCATTGAAGCGCGCGTATCTGCCGCGCGTGGCACGCGGCGAGGCGATCGCCGCATTCGCATTGTCGGAGCCCGACGCAGGTTCCGACGTCGCCGCGATGCAGACGCGCGCGCGCGCCGAGGGCGACGACTACATCATCGACGGCAGCAAGACCTGGATCTCGAACGGCGGCATCGCCGATTTCTACACGGTGTTCGCGCGCACGTCCAACGAGGCGGGTGCGCGCGGCATCAGCGCATTTGTCGTCGACGCGGAGGCGACGGGTCTCTCGGTAAGCAAACGCATCGATGTCATCGCGCCGCATCCGCTGGCGACCTTGCGCTTCGATGCGTGCCGCGTCCCTGCATCGCATCGTCTCGGTGAAGCCGGTGAGGGATTCAAGATCGCAATGCAGACGCTCGACGTCTTTCGCGCCTCGGTCGCGGCCGCTGCGCTCGGCTTCGCGCGACGCGCGCTCGACGAAGCGCTCGCGCACGCGCGCGGCCGCAAGATGTTCGGGCAAACGCTTGCGGATTTTCAATTGACCCAGGTCGCGCTCGCCGACATGGCGACCGACATCGACGCAGCGGCGCTGCTCACCTATCGTGCAGCATGGCTGCGCGACGTGAAGCGCACACGAGCCACGCGAGAAGCGGCGATGGCCAAGCTGACCGCGACCGAGAATGCGCAGCGCGTGATCGACCGCGCGGTGCAGATGTTCGGCGGCGCAGGCGTCGCAAAGGGGAACATCGTCGAGTCGCTCTATCGCGAGATTCGCGCACTGCGCATCTACGAAGGCGCGAGCGAAGTGCAACGACTCATCATCGGTCGCGAACTGTTGCGCGAAGCGCAGACCTTGCCTGAGACTTGAGTCCGCGCGCACATGCGGCGTTGCAACCGATCCCGGGGACTGACATGAACGGCATCGACAAAGATACTGACCAGGCCTACACGGCACACCTCGACACGTTCGCGGCCGATCACTTGCCGCCGCGCGACCAGTGGCCGGACTTCCGTTTCGAATTACCCGAGCTCCAGTATCCCGAGCGCATCAATTGCGGCGAGCGGTTGCTCGACGCGCAGGTCGAACGCGGACACGCGCGTCGCCGCGCGGTCGGGGCGATGGTCGGCGGCCGGCCCGTGTTCGCGACCTACGAGCAATTGCTCGCGCAAGTCAATCGCATCGCCAACGCGCTCGTCAACGACCTGCAACTCGTACCGGGCAACCGCGTGCTCTTGCGTGCGCCCAACAATCCGATGATGGCCGCGTGCTGGCTCGCGGTGATGAAGGCCGGCCTCGTCGCCGTGCCGACCATGCCGCTGTTGCGTGCCATGGAGCTGAAGCAAATCATCGTCAAGGCGCGCGTCGCCACGGCGCTCTGCGACGCCGCGCTCGCCGACGAGATCATGCAGTGCCGCAACGCTTCGAGCGAGCACTACGCATCGGGCCTGATGCGCGTCGTGCTCTTCAACGCCGCATGGTCCGCGCGCCACGATCACGAGCCGACGCTCGAAGCGATGTGCGCGAAGCAGCCCACCTTCTTCGCGAACATCGACACCGCGCGCGACGATGTGTGCATGCTCGCGTTCACTTCGGGCACGACCGGCAAACCCAAGGCGACGATGCATTTTCATCGCGACGTGATGGCGATGTGCGACACCTTCTGTCGTCACATCCTCGAGCCCGCACCCGACGACCTCTTCATCGGAACGCCGCCGATCGCATTCACGTTCGGACTTGGCGGCCTGCTGTGCTTTCCGCTGTCGGTGGGAGCGTCCACCTTCCTCGTCGAACGCGCGACGCCCGATTCGCTGCTCGACACGATTGCCGCCGCGAAGGCGACCATCGTCGTGACCGCACCGACCTTCTATCGGCAGATGGCGCTGCTGCTGCAAGCGGGCGTGCGTCGCGGCGCCGCGCAGTCGCTCGTGAAGTCCTTGTCCGCAGGCGAGGCGCTGCCCGACGCCACGCGTCAGTCGTGGAAGAGCGTGACCGGCATCGAGATGATCGACGGCATCGGCGGCACCGAAGTCATGCACATCTACATCTCGGCCGCGGGAGCGGACGTAAGGCGCGGCGCGATCGGCAAGGCGGTACCCGGATACGAGGCGATTATCGTCGACGACGACATGAACCCGTTGCCGCCCGGCTGCATCGGCAAGCTCGCCCTGAAGGGTCCCACCGGCTGCCGCTATCTCGCCGACGAGCGCCAGAAGAACTACGTGAGGAACGGCTGGAACCTGCCCGGCGACGCCTTCACGATGGACGAGGACGGCTACTTCTTCTATCAGGCGCGCACCGACGACATGATCGTCTCGGCGGGCTACAACATCGCAGGCCCCGAAGTCGAGGCCGCGATGCTGCAGCATGATGCCGTGGCCGAATGCGGTGTCGTCGGCGTACCCGACGACACGCGCGGCCAACTGATCAAGGCCTTCGTCGTGTTGAAGCCGGGCCGCATGGCTAGCCACGAGCTCGTGATCGAATTGCAGACCTTCGTGAAGTCATCGATCGCGCCTTACAAGTACCCGCGTCAGATCGAGTTCGTCGAGGTCCTGCCGCGCACCGAGACCGGCAAGCTGCAGCGCTTCCGGCTGCGCGATCATCCCTAGCCGACCGCGTTGACATTCGAGAGCGCGCGACGCCAATGGATCGCAGGCGTCACGAACGCCAGCACCGTCAGACCCCCGGCTATCAGCAAGAAGCCGCCGACCGCCGCGCCCGCCGCCCCGGACCACAGCAGAAACTGAATCGCTTCCACCAGGGCGAAGAGGCCTCGCCCGCGATGCCGGCGCTGAAAGTCGCTGCGCTTGCCAGACGTTGGAACCGCCGCTGCGAGTATCGCGGCGCTCGCGCACGCGAGCACGCCGAACACCCATACCAGCGCAGCGTCGAAAACGGCGTCGTCGACCGCGCGCCGCATCGTTCCGATGGCGATCATCGTGACGATCGCCATCGGCGGCAGCGTGGCCGCGACGAGCTTGGACCACAGGATCAGTGCGCGAGATTTCGGACTGCCCGCGAGCAGATCGGCAGCGTCTTCGGCCGACACCGTCAACCACGCGAGCGACGCTGCGAGCGTGCCCGCGAGACCGACCACGCCGGCCGCCGCGGCAGGGCCGCTCCACGACATGCGACCCCCATCGCGCGTGAACGCGACGAACAAGAGCGGCAGCAGATAGAGAAGCTGCAGAAGAATCTGCGACAACAGTTGCGGCGCGCGCAGGATCAGGCGCCACTCTTTTTGCACCAGCGTCACGAACAAGCCGCGCGAAAAACCACGCGCAATGCGACGGTCGACCCTGGCTCGCGCTGGCGCAACCACGCGTGCATCGGCCTCGGGCGTCTGCGCCACTTCAAAGAAACGCCTGCGCGCAAACCACAGCGCGGTGACGAACGGGCCGATGCTTGCCGGCGCGAACGCGAGCCACGCCCACGGATCGCCCGCTGCGATATGCGACGCGAACGCGATCGGGCCGATCCCCGCATCCGAGCCGATCGCGCCCATCAACCACGACATCCAGCGGCGCCGCGCGCCATCGGGGAAGAAATTCTGCGCTTGCGAGATCAGATAGAACGACGCGCCGACCAGCGCCGAAAAGATCTGAAGGCCGACGCGCGCGCGGCGCACGCCGATCATGCGCACCAGCGCGCCGGTCAGCGCGAGCGCGATCGCGGTGGTCATCGTCGCCATCAGCGGCACGAGCGGATAGAGCCGCGCCATCCACCAATGCCCCGTCGCGACGCCGACATTGGCGATCGGGTAGATGAAGATCGCGAACATCATCGTCACCGCGGCGACGACCGTGATCGCACGGATCGCGAGGATCAGCATCGGCGAGATCGGCGCGGCCAGCAGCAGATCGAGATCGCGGCGTTCGTGGAACGCGGACACGATGCGCGACATCGCGGCCGACAGCATCAGCGTGAACAGCAACAGCATCACGACGACCGCGGACATGCGTTGCGGGAGAGTGTCGCTCCACTGTCGCGGCAGTGCGAGTGTGATCAGGCCGACCGCGTGAAGAAACACCGCCGCCAGAACGATGTTGAAGATGAAACGCTTGCGGCCGATGGGCTTGTACGGCTTCGCGCGTTGGCCTGCGTCACTGTCAGCGCTGGCGCCGCGGCCGCGCGAGACGCCTGCGAAGCCGCGAATCGTGAGACGCCATTCGTGACGGACCAGCACCCACCAGAGCGCAGGCCGGCGCGCCGGCAAGCTCGCGCCCGGGCCTGGATCGAACGCGAGCGTGCTCACTCGCGGCTACCGTTGACACCGCCGTTGACGCCGCTCGCAGCCGGCGCGGAGACGAGTTCGAGGAACACGTCTTCGAGCGTCGCCGCGCTGCCGCCGCTCGCGTGCGCGCGCAACTCGGCGAGCGTGCCTTCGGCGATCAGTTGTCCTCTACGAATCACGCCGATGCGTTCGGCCATGCGCTCGGCCACGTCGAGAATGTGCGTCGTCAGGATCACCGAGCCGCCCGCCTCGACATGTGCGTTGAGCAGATTCTTCGCCAGGCGCGCGGCCTCGGCGTCCAGTCCCGTCAGCGGCTCGTCGAGAATCAAGAGGCGCGGCAACCGGATCAATGCGCCCGCGAGCACGAGCTTCTGCCGCATGCCGCGCGAGAAGGTCTCGCAGCGCTGCATCGCATGCGGCATCAAGCCCAATAATTCAAGCAGACGCGTCGCTTCGCCTCGGGCCTGTACGGGTTCGACGTCCCACAGCGCCGCGATCAGCTCGAGGTATTCGATCGGCGTCAGCTTGTCGTAGAGCATCGGCTCGTCGGGCACGTAAGCCACGACGCGCTTGGCGTCGCGTGGCTTCTCTCGCAGATCGACGCCGAAGATTTCGATGGTCCCTGCGTCGGGCGCGAGCAGGCCGGCGATCATGCGCAGCGTGGTGGTCTTGCCTGCGCCATTGGGCCCGAGCAGCGCGTAGAGCTCGCCGGCCGCAACGGCTATCGAAAGACCGTCGACCGCGGCTCGATCCGAACCGGGGAAGCGCTTGACGAGCCGCTGGATGAGAAGAGCCGAAGTCATGGGCCGCGATTCTAGACGCGACATGACATGCAGACAGGGCGCGTGCGATCCACGGCGTCAATCCCGCGTTTCATCGCGCCTACGCTGGCGTCGGCCGCGCGAGTTCCCTAAGCTTGGCGCATGGCTACACACACGCCCCCGCGCGCGCCAGCGCGCACATCCACTCCCTCTGACGCAGCCGCCCATTCGACGCTGCCTCCTGCGGCCTCCGAACCACCCGTCGCAGCGACTCGATCCCCGTCTCTCTTCACCGGCCTTTCGATCACGCGCGTCGGCTGGGTGACGATGATCGCGGTGCTGGTGGCGGGGTCGATGGTGTGGTTCTTCGACAACGAGTTCCTCGACCTGCTGGTATCGATGCTGTGCGTCGGCTACACGACGATGATCCTGTTCACGATGGCCGGCAACCTGGCGATCGTGCGACGCGGCCGCATACCGCGCGAAGCCGCGCAGATCGTCGCGGTGATCGCCGGCTCGGCGCTCGGCACGGTCCTCACGGGCATCGTCAAGGGCCGTGCCATCGAGACCATGTTGACTGAGCGCCTTGCCGGTTTCGTTGCGACCACCGGCTTAGGGATCGGCTTCGGTTGCGTGGTCGTCACCGTCTACTTCTATCGCGAGCAGAGCGCACGCGCGCGCGCCGAGATGGCGCGCATCAAGGCCGAGGTCGATGCGGCCCGCGCACGTGAAGAAAAGCAGATGCTGTCGGCGCGACTGCAACTGCTGCAGGCGCAGGTCGAGCCGCATTTCCTCTTCAACACGCTCGCCAACGTGCAGCACCTGACCGACACCGATCCGGCGCTCGCGTCGCAGATGCTGGGCAGTCTGATCCGCTATCTGCGCGCCGCATTGCCGCGCATGCGCGAGCAGGCGAGCACGCTTGCGCGCGAGATCGAGATGGTGCGCGCCTACCTCGAGATCCAGCGCGTGCGCATGGGCGATCGCCTGCAGTTCGACATCGACGTACCTGATGCCTTGCTCGCCGACGCCATGCCGCCGATGATGCTGATCTCGCTGGTCGAGAACGCCGTCAAGCACGGCATCGATCCCTTGCCCGAGGGCGGTCGCATACGCGTGACCGCCATCGGCACGCCGATCGGCATGCGCGTCTCGGTGATCGATACGGGTGCGGGTCTCTCGGAGCACATGGGGATCGGCATCGGCCTGGGCAATATCCGCGAGCGACTCGCGACGCTCCATGGCCATGCAGCGCGCCTCGATCTGACCGAGAATGCGCCGCACGGCGTGAGCGCGTCGATCGAGGTGCCGGCTGCCTGAATCGTTCGTCGAGGGGAGACAAGACATGCCGACCGCACTGATCGCCGACGACGAACCGCTGTTGCGTTCGCAGTTGCGCACGAGACTCGCGACGCTCTGGCCCGAACTGGTCATCAGCGAAGCGAGCAATGGCCTCGAAGCGCTTGCCGCCTTCGATCGCGGCGTCGACGGCGACGTCGACCGCGATCCTGACCACGAGGCGCCCGACCTGTGTTTTCTCGACATCCACATGCCGGGCCTGTCGGGTCTCGAAGTTGCGCGGCGCATGAGAGAAACTGCGGGCGGCACCGTCGAGCGCACCCCGCATCTGGTCTTCATCACCGCATTCGATCAGCATGCCGTCGAAGCCTTCGAGCACGGCGCGATCGACTACGTGCTCAAGCCCTTCGACACCGAACGTCTCGCCGAAACCGTCGAGCGCTTGAAGCAAAGGCTGGCGAGCGGCACCGCGCCGTCAGCGTCAGGCGAGTCCGATGCATTGACTCTCCTGGCCGCAAAACTCGCGAGGCTGCAACCCGCGCGGCGCGCCACGCTGCAATGGATCAAGGCGAGCGTCGGCAGCACGGTGCGCCTGATTCCGGTCGAAGACGTGCAGTATTTTCATGCCGACGACAAATACACGCGCGTCATGACGACCGACGGCGAGTCTCTGATCAGGAAGCCGATCAAGGAGCTCGTCGCCGAGCTCGACCCGTTGCGCTTCTGGCAGATCCATCGTGCGACCATCGTCAACACGCATGCGATTGCGGGCGTGGTGCGCGGACAGAAAGACAGCGCCGATTTGAAGTTGAAGGGCCGGCCCGAGACCTTGACCGTGAGCCGCGCGTATTTGCATTTGTTTAGGCAGATGTAGCCCCGCGTCTTCCCGGCGAGGGCCGGAACCCAAGTTTCGGCTCATGTGCGACAGTCAGGCAACTTGGACCCGGGCCTTCGCCGGGGCGACGGCTTCAGCATCCACACGCGTATAGGAATGACGCTGCCGCTGCGTTCGTGATGCCAAGCGCTTACAGCAACGCGAACGTTCCCACCGCAGACGCAACGATCGCATTCGGATCGACTTTCGCGTCGTTCTCAAATTCGGCATCGAGAGGCCGTGCGCGCATCGTCACGCGCGCGAATGCCATGGTGCGGCCGAGGCGTTCGACCCGTGCTTCCGCGATCACGTCCGCATTCGCGACCGCGCGCATGAATGTGGTGTGCAGATCGATCGTCGCCATCGGCCGATATCCGCCCGAGGCCGATGCGATCGCGAACACCATCGCGGTGTCCGCAAGCGCCGAGATCGCCTGCCCGCTGACGATGCCGCCCTGACGACACAGGTCGTCGTGAAAGCGCATGCACAGGATCGCGCTTTGGCCTTCGACCTTCTCCACCGTCAGATCGAGTGCGCGCACCCACACGGCGAAGTTGTCGGAGAGCACGCGGTTTGCGACCTCGACGTTCCATGCATCCACTGATCGCTCCTCGTCTCGCTCGATGGTTTGCAATGCTTCGGGCTGGCGGTGGTCAATCACGAGCAGGCCACCCACTGCTATCGTTCCGGCCCGTCAGGAGACACCATCATGCGATCGAACTGCATCCCCATTCGTTGCGCCGGCATCGCGATCGTCGCATGCGCGGCCTTCCTGCCTTGGTCGGCACACGGCGCATCGCCATCATCGGAGGTGGCCGAACGCCAACCATCGAGAGCGAAAGGCGTGAGCAAGACCGACAGCTCGACGCAGCGTCGCGGCCTTGCGTCGTATTACTCGAAACATCTCGCCGGAAACAAGACCAGCAGCGGTCAGCGCTACGATCCCGATGCGTTGACGGCCGCGCATCGCAGTCTTCCGATGGGCACGAAGGTCAAGGTCGTCAATCCCAGGAACGACAAGAGCGTGGTCGTGACCGTCAACGATCGCGGGCCGGTGCCGAAGAACCGCATGATCGATCTTTCGAACGCGGCCGCGAAGGAGATCGGCATGACCAAGGCCGGCGTGACCAAGGTCGAAACCGAAGTCGTGGGCAAGACCGAGCTGCCGAACACCGGTGGCGCGAAAGCCGGCGCTGACAAACCCTGAAAGCGGCTACGCCGTCGTTCGCAATTCGCGCCTGAGTATCTTGCCGACATTGGTCTTGGGCAGGTCGTTCCTGAACTCGACGAACTTCGGCCGCTTGTAGCCGGCCAGTTGTCCTTTGGAAAAGTCGATCAACTGCTGCTCGGTCAAGGACTGATCCTTCTTGACGACGAAGATCTTCACGACCTCGCCCGAATGCTCGTCGGGTATGCCGATCGCCGCGACTTCGAGCACGCCCGGGTGCGACGCGATCACGCCTTCGACCTCGTTGGGATAAACGTTGAAACCCGACACGAGGATCATGTCCTTCTTGCGATCGACGATCTTGGTCTGGCCGCTCTCGTCCATCACGCCGACATCGCCGGACTTGAAGTATCCATCCGGATACATGACATTCGCGGTCTCGTCGGGCCGGTTCCAGTAGCCCGCCATCACCTGCGGTCCGCGGATGCAGATTTCGCCGGGCGAACCGAGCGGCACATCGTTGCCGTCGTCGTCGCGAATCGCGATCTCGGTCGAGGGCATCGGCAATCCGATCGTGCCGCTGTACGACGTCGCGTTGGTGGGATTGCAGGTCGCCGACGGCGAGGTCTCGGAGAGCCCGTAGCCTTCGACGATCGGGCAACCGGTCTTCTCGAACCACTTGTCGGCCACGGCCTTCTGCACCGCCATGCCGCCGCCGTTGGCCACGCGCAGATGACTCCAGTCGATGCCGCCGAAGTCGGGGTGATGCAGGAGCGCGTTGTAGAGCGTGTTCACGGCAGGCAGCATCGTCACCTGGTACTTCTTCAACTCGGCGATGAAGCCGCCGATATCGCGCGGGTTGGTGATCAGCACCACCAGCGCGCCGCTCTTCATGCCCAGCATGCAGCACACCGTGAGCGCGAAGATGTGATACAGCGGCAGCGCGCAGACCACCACGGTCTGCTGGTTCGCGTCCTGCTTGACCAGCGCCGGCTGCATCCACGCTTCGGACTGCAGCACGTTGGCGATCACGTTGCGATGAAGCAGCGTCGCACCCTTGGATACGCCGGTGGTGCCGCCGGTGTACTGGAGAAACGCCACGTCTTCGGGTCCGATCTCGACCGGCTTCAAGGCGCGCTTCGCGCCTTCCGACAAGACGCTGTTGAAGCGCGTCGCATGCGGAACTTCGTAGGCCGGGACCATCTTCTTCACGTTGCGCAGGACGAAGTTGACGATCGCACCCTTCGGAAATCCGAGCAGGTCGCCGACACTGGCGACGACCACATGCCGGATCGGCGTTTTCTCGATGACCTGCTCCAGCGTCGTCGCGAAGTTCTCGAGCACGATGATCGCTTCGGCGCCCGAGTCCTTCAGTTGATGCTCGAGTTCGCGCGGCGTGTAGAGCGGGTTGACGTTCACGACCACGCATCCGGCGCGCAGGATGCCGAGGATGGCAACCGGGTACTGCAACACGTTGGGCATCATCACCGCGACTCTCGATCCGCGCGCCAATCCCTGCGCCTGCAGCCACGCGGCCAGATGGGTCGACATCCTGTCGAGTTCGTCGTACGTGATGCGCTTGTCCATGCAGACGAAGGCGTCGCGCGTGCGGAATTTTGCTATCGCCTGGTCGAAGAGCTCGACGCATGAACGATAGGCATGCCAATCGATGTCGGCGGGCACGCCCACGGGATAGTGTCGCAGCCAGGGGCGGGCAGTTGCAGCAGCCCCTGCTGTCATTGTCTCGGCGATCGTGCTCATGAATGTCCCCTCGCTGCCTTCTGTTTAACGCCTCTGCCGGGCGCTGATTCAGTTGCGTTCGGCGATGCCGCTCGCTTGCAATGTGCTCGTCCCACTCAATCCATCGAGACGCGCATTGCGCTCGGCAACCGGCAGGCGCGCCAGTTCGCGCACGGCCTGATAGAAGCGCGGCAAGTGGTCGTGCTGTTCGGCAAGCAGCTTAGCAAACGCGGGGACGCGTTGGGTATAGGTAGCAACCGCAGCCAGGTTGGCGTTGTTGAGCGCCTGCGCGAAGTAGCGGTCGTAGCCGGCAAAGCCATGGAGCGGGCTCGAGGGGTCGCTCTTCGTCGCTTCGTAGTCGGCGCGCAGAGCCGCGAATTCCGCCATCTTCTCGGAGCGCTTCGCGTCGCTCGTGTCGCGGCTTGCATAGACGGCTTCGAGCGCGTTGCGATGACGAGCGAGCAGCGCGACGAAGACGCGTTTTCTCTCGATCAATTGGCGATACGCCGCGGCCGATGCCGACGTTTCGCCAGCGCTCTCGCCGGCCGCAAACCAGCGCCTGACGCCTGCTTCTTCGACCGCGACCGCGAAGGACTCGTTGAAGGTCGAGTCGCCCTGCACATACACGACCTGATGCGCTAGTTCGTGGAAGATCAGGCGCGCGACCTCGCCCTCGGGAAACCCGATGAAGGTCGACAGCACCGGATCGGCGGTATAGCCGAGCGTCGAATACGCCGGCACGCCACCGACATAGACGTCTTCGCCGTTGTCCCGAAGAGCGCGCGCATGGAGGTCGGCGTCGGCCTTGTCGTAATAGCCGCGATACGAAACGCAGCCGACGATCGGAAAGCACCATTGCCGCAACTGCATCGACAACTCGGGTGTGGCGAACACGTTCCACACCGCGAACGGACGCTTCAGGTCCACATAGGTGGTGTAGCTCTTGTTGTCGGGCAGCCCGAGTTCACGCGCAGCGAACTGGCGCATCGCTCGCACGCGCTTTAGCCTGTGGCGCAAGACTTCAGGTGTCGCCGGATCGTCGAGCCAGTCGTCGATCGGTCGGGCTGCGTGAAGGATGTCGAGATGGCCCTCGATCGACTGCGAGTAATAGCCGATCGAACTGCACGCGCCGAGAGCGACCGCACCGCCTGCGAGCGCGAGTGCGAGGCCCGCGAACAACGCGCCGCGTTTGGTACCCGATGCACGCAGCCTCGCACGTAACATCGCAGGCCAGATCGCACGCCACCACGCACGCCACCACGCACGCGTGAGCAAGGACCATGAACGTCGCATCGCAGGCTTCACAGCGCTCACGCGGTCGTGTGCGCGGTTGCGGGATCGCGCGCCGCCTCGCGCTCGGCTTCGACTTCGACCAGACAATCGTAGAAAGTCGGCGCGCGTCCCATGTCGGTCAGTGCCTGGCCCGTCAACTCGTTGGCGTTCTTGCCGTCGCAAGCGAGCTTCTTCCACCAGATCGACAGTGCCACCACGAGGCCGCGTCGCGCGCGATCGGTGACACGCACGCGCAGGCGCAGGCTGCCGCGGTCGTTGAAGACGCGCGCGGTGCGCCCGTCCTCGATGCCGCGCGCATGCGCGTCGTGGGGATGCATGTCGAGCCAGGGCTCGCCCTCCGTGTCGCGCAGGCTCTCGACGTTGACGAACGTGCTGTTCAGAAAATTGCGCGCGGGCGGCGAGATCATCGCCAGCGGGTAGCGCGACGCGAGCGCACTGCGCGTGTCTTCGAGCGGCGCGATATACGCGGGCAGCGGGTCGAGCCCGTCGGCGGCGGCGCGTGCCGAGAAGAACTCGACCTTGCCCGACGGCGTCCCGAAGCCGCCGTCGGCGAAGCGCGGCTTCGCAGCATCGACAGTCGTGATGCGCTGCCATCCGCGCTCGCGCGCCTCGGCGAAATTCCAGCGATCGTCCTTCATCGCGGACGCGGCGATGGTCTCGTCGTCGTCATCGAAACATGCGTCGGTGTAGCCCATGCGTTTCGCGAACAGGCGAAAAATTTCGCTGTTCGGTTTCGCTTCGCCGAGCGGCTCGATCGCCCGGTTGTTGACCATCAGGTCGTAGTGCCCGTAGGGCTTGATGACGTCGAAGTGTTCGAGCTGCGTCGTGGCCGGCAATACGATGTCGGCATAGTCGGCGGTGTCGGTCTGGAAATGCTCGAGCACGACGGTGAACAGATCCTCGCGCGCGAAGCCCGCGGCGACACGCCTCGAGTCGGGCGCGATCGCAACCGGGTTCGAGTTGTAGACGATCAGCGCCTCGATCTTCTTGAAGTCGGGCTCGTCACCGCGCAGCAGATCGTTGCCGATGGTCGGCATGTTGATGGTGCGCGGATTGCGGCCGGCGAGCAGGTCGGGGCGCGTCAAGGCCGCGGCGTCGATCGGGAATGCGCCCGAAGTGGACAGGAGAATGCCGCCGGCCGCATGGCGAAATGCGCCGACGAGCGCGGGCAGGCACGCGATGTTGCGCACCGCCATGCCGCCGCCGCGCGCGCGCTGCACGCCATAGTTGACGCGGATCAAGGCGCCCTCGCCGCGGCGCGCGACAGTGCCGTATTCGCGTGCCAGCGATTCGATGACGGGCGCCTCGATCCCGCAGATCGTCGCGACGCGCTCGGGCGTGAAGGCTGCGGCGCGGTCCTTCAAGTCGCCGAAGCCGATGGTGTGCTGCGCGACATAGTCCTCGTCGATCCAGCCATCGCGAATCAAGACGTGCATCAAACCGAGCGCGAGCGCGCTGTCGGTCCCGGGCAAGAGCGCGATGTGGTCGTGGCATTTCTCGGCCGTCAGCGAACGATAGGGATCGATCGCGATCAGGCGCGCGCCATGGCGCTTTGCCTCCTGCGCCCGGCTCCAGAAATGCAGGCTCGACGCGATCGCGTTCGCGCCCCAGAAGATGATCAGCCTCGCGTCCTGCACGCTTTCGATGTCGGTGCCCATGCGCGGGCCGAGCGTGTACGCGTAGCCGACCGAGCCGGCTTCCGAACAGATGCTTCGATGCAAACGGCTTCCACCGAGCTTGTTGAAGAAGCGCTGCGCCATCGCTTCGCCCTGCACCAGACCCATCGTGCCGGCGTAGCTATAGGGCGCGATGCGCTCGGGATCGACCGCCGCGATCGCCGACAGTCGCGAGGCGATGGTGGCCAACGCCTCGTCCCAGGTGATGCGCACGAAGCGCCCCGCACCCTTGGGGCCGACGCGCCTTTGGGGATGCAGCAAGCGATCGTGGTGATACGTCCGCTCGACATAACGCGACACCTTGGTACACAGGTGTCCCGCCGTCGGCGCGTGTTCGGGATTGCCGGAGACGCGAATCGCGATACCGTCGCGCACATGGACCAGCATCGCGCAGGTGTCGGGACAATCGTGAGGGCATGCGCCGCGCACCAGTCGAATCGGCGCTTCGGCCGTATGCGGTCCGAGAGAAGAAGAAGAGTCGGGCATGATGAAACGGTGGGTCGCAGGCGGCGAAAATACGAAACTCGATGAGCCGTAGAGGATACCCGCAGCATGCGCAGAGCGGCATGAGGACATTCATCAGGAGACCCGATGGCAGGACCCTTGGAAGGATTGAAGGTCGTCGAGATGGTCGGCATCGGACCCGCGCCATTCTGCGCGATGCTGCTCGCCGACATGGGCGCCGACGTGCTGCGCATCGCTCGGCCGCGGCCTGTCAAACCCGGTGATGCGTCGAACGTGCTTCCCGACGACAGCCGCTTCGATATCACCGCACGAGGCCGACGCTCGCTCGCGCTCGATCTCAAGGATCCCGACGGTATCGATTGCGCGCTTCGCCTCATCGATCGCGCCGACGCGTTGATCGAAGGCTTTCGTCCCGGCACGATGGAACGCCTCGGGCTCGGGCCGGACGTTTGCCTCGAACGCAATCCGAAGCTGGTCTATGGGCGCATGACCGGCTGGGGACAATCCGGCCCGCTCGCGCACGCGGCCGGACACGACATCAACTACATCGCGATCTCGGGCGCGCTGCATGCGATCGGGCCTTCGGGCGCCAAGCCGGTCGTACCGCTCAACTACATCGGCGACTTCGGCGGCGGCGCGATGCTGCTCGCGTTCGGCGTGCTCGCCGCGTTGCTCGAATCGGAACGCTCGGGCAAGGGCCAGGTCGTCGATGCCGCGATGACCGACGGCGCGGCATTGCTGTCGTCGATGATGTACGGCTGGTCGGCCAGCGGGTGGTGGAACACGACGCGCGGCGACAACATGCTCGACGGCGGCGCGCCGTTCTACGACAGCTATCGATGCGCCGACCGCAAGCACATTGCGATCGGCGCGATCGAGCCGCAGTTCTACGCGACCTTGCGCGAGCGCTGCGGCCTGACCGACTCCGACTTCGACGCGCAGATGGACAAGGCGCGCTGGCCTCGGCTGAAGGAGAAACTCACCGCCTTGTTTCTCACGCGAACCCGCGACCAATGGTGCGCGTTGCTCGAAGGCAGCGATGCGTGCTTCGCACCGGTGCTCGACTGGAACGAAGCGCCGTTGCATGCGCACAACCGCGCGCGCGAGACTTTCGTCGAGATCGATGGGGTCGTTCAGCCAGCGCCCGCCCCTCGCTTCAGTCGCACGCCACCCGCGCGACCCGCATCGGCATTGTCGAGTGCTGTCGATGCGAAGACGATCCTCGCGGACTGGGGAGTCTGATGTCGTTCCCGCGAACGCGGGAACCCGGTGCCTGGCGACCCACGCCATTGGGTCCTTCCCCGCTTTCGCGGGGACTGAAAGCCGCAGAGACGACAAAAAAAAGCTCGGCGACGCCGAGCTTTTTTTTCGAACGAAACCGACTATTTCAAATGACTTTGCACCAGGCGCGTCATCTCGAACATGTCGACGCGCGGCTTGCCGAAGACTTCCTTCAGCTTGGCATCGGCGTTGATGAAGCGCTTGGCCGCCGGGTCCTGGAGATTGTTCTTCTTGATGTACGCCCACAGCTTGCTCGTGACCTCGGTGCGCGGTACGGCCATCGCGCCAATCACCGCAGCGAGTGCAGGGCTTGGCGTCATGGCCTTCATGAAGGCGGCATTCGGCTTGCGGGGTGCGGCTTTCTTGGCGGCTGCTTTCTTTGCAGGAGCCTTCCTGGCAACCGGTGCCTTGGCTGCAGCCTTCTTTGCAGGAGCGGCCTTCTTCGCCGCCATCTTCTTGGCCGGGGCTTTCTTTGCCGGAGCCTTCTTTGCAGTAACCATAGCGGATTCTCCTATCAAGCGTGTGAATGCGGATCGAACGACTTACCTCACGGGGCTTCCACCCTGGCGACCAACCTGCTCCTGGAGAACCGATTTGTCGACGATGATGGCGCTCCCCTTCTTGGGAATATTGCTGCCGGTACTGGTACGACTGTCGTAATAACTCGTTTCAGCCGAATCATCCTGTTTGTAAGGCGCGCACGCAGCGAGCACGCATAACGCTATCGACAAAACTGCAATTCTCACAATTCCCTCCGGTGACCGCTCAAACAAAAAGGCCCTGTTTCCCTATGAAAATGGGGCCCTCAGGCGCGGCAAAGTGTAAACCATGTTTTTTTGGAAAGCACCATATTTTCCGCTGGGGTTTGTTTGCGGTGTCGCGAATGTGCATGAAGAGAACACGCCTCGAGAATTGTTGAGGCCTCAAGTACTGCACTCGATTGACGCTCGCCACCCTCTTGTGCATGATCGGACGGGCCTTCGCGCATGATCGCGCAGCGTCCGACCGCTCGATCGCCTCCGCATTTTCGCCGCTTCGGATCTTCATGCTCGTCTTTGTCCTACGCCGTGCGTTTCAGGCTGTGCTGGTGATGCTGACGGTCGCCTTCGTCGCGTTTCTGCTGTTCCAGTACACCGGCGACCCGGTCGCGTTCATGGTCGGACAGGACGCGTCGCCTGTCGAGCGCGCCAACCTGCGCCGCGACCTCGGACTCGATCAATCCTTCATCGTGCAGTTCGGCAAGTTCGTCGTGCATGCGGCGAGCGGCGACTTCGGCCTCTCGCTGCGTGAAGGACGAAAGGTGTCGTCGCTGATCAGGGAGCGGCTGCCCGCAACGCTCGAATTGAGCTTCGTGGCGGCGGTCCTTGCGATCGTGATCGGCGTTCCGGCCGGCGTCTATACGGCACTGCGACGAAATAGCTGGTTCTCGCAGGTGCTGCTTGCGGTGTCGCTGCTCGGCGTTTCCTTGCCCACCTTCCTGATCGGCATCCTGCTGATCCTGGTCTTCGCCGTGATGCTCGGCTGGCTGCCTTCGTATGGGCGCGGCGAAACGACGATGATCGGCTGGTGGAGCACCGGTCTCACGTCGATCGACGGATGGCGTCACCTGATCCTCCCCTCGATCACGCTGTGCCTCTTTCAGCTCACGTTGATCCTGCGCCTCGTGCGCTCGGAGATGCTCGAAGTGCTGCGCACCGACTACATCAAGTTCGCGCGCGCACGCGGGTTGTCGCGCCGTGCGATTCACTTCGGCCATGCGTTGAAGAACACGCTGGTGCCGGTCATCACCATCACCGGTCTGCAACTGGGCGGCATCATCGCGTTCGCGATCGTGACCGAAACGGTGTTCCAGTGGCCCGGCATGGGACTGTTGTTCATCCAGTCGGTCAACGTGGCCGATATCCCGGTGATGGCGGCCTATCTGTGTTTGATCGCGCTGATCTTCGTGGTGATCAACCTGGTGGTCGATCTACTTTATTTCGTGGTCGATCCGCGCTTGCGCATCGAGCGCATCGCCACGCATTGAATCCCGTACATGAACAAGTCCGCTAAAGCCTCAGCATCGCTGGACGCCGCCAAGTCGGCGCCATCCGCGTCCGCGTCTTCGTCCCCCACGATCGCGGCAATCCGTGAATTCCACGAAGACCTGATCGAGATTCGCCGCGACTTCCACGCGCATCCCGAACTCGGCTTCGAGGAAGTGCGCACCGCTCGCATCGTGGCCGAGCAATTGCGCGCGCTCGGCATCGAGACGCACACCGGCATCGGCAAGACCGGCGTCGTGGGCGTGGTGCGCGGCCGTCCCACGAAAGGCCACAAGCCATCGAAGCGCACCATCGGTCTTCGCGCCGACATGGACGCATTGCCGATCGTCGAGAACAACACGTTTTCACATCGCTCGTCGCATCCGCATCGCATGCACGCGTGCGGACACGACGGCCACACGACCATGCTGCTGGGCGCGGCGCGTTATCTCGCCGACACGCGCAATTTCGACGGCGCCGTACACCTGATTTTTCAGCCCGGCGAAGAAGGCCATGCGGGCGCCAAGGCAATGATCGACGACGGCCTGTTTACGCGTTTTCCCTGCGACGCGGTCTATGCGATGCACAACTGGCCGAGCCTGCCTGCGGGCACCATCGGCATCAACGTCGGACCGATGATGGCGGCCGCCGACCGCTTCGAGATCGTGATACGCGGTCGCGGCGGCCACGGCGCGCATCCCTATCTCGCCATCGATCCGGTGGTGATCGCCGGACATCTGATCACCGCGGTGCAGAGCATCGTCGCGCGCAACGTCAGCCCGATCGATTCGGCGGTCGTCACGATCGCGGCGATGCATGCCGGCGACCTCGACGCATTCTCGGTGATCCCCAACGAGGTCAGGCTGATCGGCACGGCGCGCAGCTTCAAGGAGTCGGTGCAGCTGATGCTCGAAAAGCGCCTGGTCGAACTCACGCAATCGATCGCCGCCGCGTTCGGCGCGACCGCGTCGTGCACTTACCATCGGCTCTATCCGGCGACGATCAACACGCCGGCCGAGGCGCGTTTCGCGGCCGACGTGGCCGAATCGCTGGTCGGCGCGGACCATGTGGTGCGCGATCTGGCGCCGTCGATGGGCGCCGAGGATTTCTCGTTCATGCTGCAGGTTCGACCCGGCGCCTATCTGCGGCTGGGCCAGGGCGGCGCCGAGTCCGGCATGTTCCTGCACAACACGCGCTACGATTTCAACGACGAGGTGCTGCCGTACGGCGCGGGGCTGTTCGCCGCTCTGGTCGAGCGGGCCATGCCGCGCGCATGAAATTGTCGATGCGGTCGAAGATCGGCTCGAAGATGCGGTCGCGCGCCGCGCTCTTGACAGATACTTGAGACCTCAACTATTTTTTCGATCACGATTCCCGGGAGAATCTTCATGAAAGTCACCAGACTCATCGTCGCGACGCTGCTCGCCGCAACCGTCACCGCGACGCTCGGCCTGACGGCGAGCGCGCCCGCGACCGCGGCGACGTTCCGCATGTCCAATCAGGGCGATCCGCTGTCGATGGATCCGCACTCGCTCAACGAATCGCTGCAGCTCACGTTTCTCAACAACATCTACGAGTCGCTGGTGGGCCTCGACAAGAATCTCAAGCTGGTTCCCGCACTGGCGACCGACTGGAAGCAGACTTCGCCCACCGTGTGGCGCTTCAACCTGCGAAAGAACGTCACCTTCCACGACGGCACGCCCTTCACTGCCGACGACGTGATCTTCTCGCAGGCGCGCGCACTGGCCGACGGCTCGGACATGAAAACTTACGTGGGCCAGGTCAAGGAGATCAGGAAGATCGACGACCACACCGTCGACATCGTCACCAACGCGCCCTATCCAATTCTGCCGAACGTGTTCACGCGCTGGTACATCATGAGCAAGAAGTGGTGTGCCGACAACAAGGCCGAGCGCCCGGTCGACAAGCGCAAAGGCATCGAGAACTTCGCGTCCTTCAAGGCCAACGGCACCGGTCCGTTCCGCCTGAAGTCGCGCGACCCGAGCACGCGCACGGTGCTCGTCAAGAACCTCAATTATTGGGAGAAGGTCGAAGGCAACGTCGACGAAGTGATCTTCACGCCGATCGGCAATCCATCGACGCGCGTGGCCGCACTGATCTCCGGCGAGATCGACATGATGGAGCCGGTGCCGCAACAGGACATCGCGCGCATCAACGCGGGCGCCAACACGCGTGTCTTGCAGGGACCGGAGTTGCGCACGATTTTTCTCGGCATGGACCAGAAGCGCGACGAATTGCTGTACTCGAACGTGAAGGGCAAGAACCCGTTCAAGGACAGGCGCGTTCGTCAGGCCTTCTATCAGGCGATCGACATCGACACCATCAAGAGCAAGGTGATGCGCGGTGCGTCGACGCCCTCGGCGCTGATGATGGCGCCCGGCGTGCACGGCTTCGTGCCGGAATTGAACAAGCGTCTGCCCTACGACGTCGAGGCCGCGAAGAAACTGATGGTCGATGCGGGCTATCCGAACGGCTTCGAAGTCAGCATGAATTGCCCGAACGACCGCTATGTCAACGATTCGGAGATCTGCCAGGCGGTGGCCGCGATGCTTGCGCGCATCAACGTCAAGATCAACCTGCAGGCCGAGACGAAGACCTTGTACTTTCCAAAAATCCTGTCGCGCAACACGTCGTTCTACATGCTCGGATGGACGCCCTCGACGATCGACGCGCACGACGTATTGAACGCGCTGCTCGGCACGCCTGACGACAAGACCGGTCGCGGGCAGTTCAACCTGGGCGCATACAGCAATCCCAAGATCGACGAGCTGATCAGCAAGATCCAGTCGGAGACCGATGCGCCCAAACGCGACGCGATGATTGCCGAAGCGACTAAGCTGCATGAAGACGAAATCGGCCATCTGCCGCTGCATCAGCAATCGTTGGCGTGGGGTGTGAAGAAGAACGTCACGGTCGTGCAGATGGCGACCAACGACAACTTGCTGAAGTGGGTGGTGGTCAAGTGAACCATCGTTGCCCTCCGCTCGGCTTGGATCCCGGCCTTCGCCGGGGCGACGGATTGTTCCGAGCGCGCGCACGTTGCCGCCGTCTTCCCGGCGCAGGCCGGGATCCAAGTTCCGCGTATGCGCACTAGAAAATTGGACCCCGGGCCCCACCGGGCGACGTGCTTCCGTCGCTTGGACCCCGGCCTTCGCCGGGGCGACGGCAGTTGAGCGCGCCCCCGACTGTCATGGCCCGGTCGCGGCTGTTCCGCGCCTGGGATAGCGACTTCCTCTATCAATATCGCCGCTCGCCGGTCGCGATCGGCGCGTCGGTGGTCGCACTGCTTTGTCTGGTGGGCGCGCTGTTCGCCGGATGGATCGCGCCTCACAATCCCTTCGATCTCGCGAGCGTCGATCTGTCGGACGCGCGTCTGCCGCCCGCTTGGATCGAAGGCGGCAAGGCGACCTATCCGCTGGGCAGCGACGAGCAGGGACGCGACGTGCTGTCGGCGATTCTGTACGGCTCGCGCATCTCTCTGATCGTGGGCGCCGCGTCGGTATTGCTGTCGCTGATCATCGGCATCAGCCTCGGCCTGCTCGCGGGTTATGCCGGCGGTCGGGTCGATGCCGCGATCATGCGCATCGCCGACGTGCAACTCTCGTTCCCTGCGATCCTGATCGCGCTGTTGATCGACGGCGTGGCGCGCGCGGTCTTCAAGAACGCCGACGAAAATCTCGCCTTCCTGGTTCTCATCTTCGCGATCGCCGCATCCGGCTGGGTGCAGTACGCGCGCACCGTGCGCGGCTCGACCCTGGTCGAAAAGAATCGCGAATACGTGCAGGCCGCGCGCGTGATCGGCGTCGGCCCGATGGCGATCATGTTCAGGCATGTGTTACCGAATGTGACCGGGCCGGTGCTCGTGCTTGCGACCGTTCACATCGCAACCGCGATCATCACAGAGGCGACGCTCTCGTTTCTCGGCGTCGGAGTGCCTCCGACCCTTCCCTCTCTCGGTACGCTGATTCGTAACGGCAACAACTTTCTTTTTTCCGGCGAGTGGTGGATAACGGTATTTCCCGGAGCGGCGTTGGTGCTGCTCGTGCTGTCGGTCAATCTGCTGGGCGACTGGCTGCGCGACGCCATCAACCCGCGGCTGCAATGATCCGGGATCCCGTGGCTCTTTGATGGAGGCGACCATGACTCGCAACTCGTCACCCCTTGAAACATCGCAGGCATCTGTGCTGCGCATTGCATCGTCGATCGCGGCGTCGATCGCTACGGCGGCCGCATTGTCGGCGTGCGCATCGGCGCCCTTGTCGTTCATCAACGATCAGCAGGTCTTCTATCGTCAGGTGCTCAATCGCTTCCCGGTGCGCGTGCTCGCGATCGATGGCGCCTACACGGCGTTCCGGCCTGTGCCGATTTCGCCGGGCATGCATACGCTGCTGCTCGCGGCCTCGCCGGTTGCCGGTTTTCGCGTGCCGCCCGAGAAAACTTATCCGATGGACATCGCGCCGTGCACGCGCTACTACATCGCCGCGCAACGCACGTCGCCGTTGCTGCAGGACTGGGACTTGGTGGTCGAAGAGACCTATCCGGTTGCCGGCTGCAATCCCGCGCAGGAACTCGAGAAGGCGAAGACGGCCGCGATCTCTGGCGCGACGCCACAGGGTTCGAGCTTCATCGAGTCGATCCGCGCGTCGTCCATCGCGTCATCCGCGTCATCCGCCCCCGCGCTTGCGCAGAGCGCATCGCGATGACGACCTGATCTCTTGTCGATGCCCGCCGCGCTGCTCGAAGTCCGTCATCTCCGGGTCGAATTCCCCACGCGGCGCGGCTCGCTGCTGGCGCTCGACGATGTGTCATTCACGATCGCGCCGGGTGAAGTGCTCGGCGTGGTCGGCGAGTCGGGCGCGGGCAAGTCGCTGACGGGCGCTGCGATCATTGGTTTGCTCGAAGCGCCGGGGCGCATCGCAAGCGGCGAGATCGTTCTCAATGGACGGCGCATCGATCAGCTCGACGACGATGCGATGCGGCGCGTGCGCGGCAAGGAGATCGGCGCGATCTTCCAGGACCCGCTGACCTCGCTCAATCCGCTCTATACCATCGGCCAGCAACTCGTCGAGACCATCCAGACTCACCTGCCGCTTTCCGCGAGCGCGGCGCGACAGCGCGCGATCGACTTGCTGGAATCGACCGGCATACCCGCCGCGCGCCAACGCATCGACCAATATCCGCACCAGTTCTCGGGCGGCATGCGACAGCGCGTCGTGATCGCGCTCGCACTCGCGGCCGAGCCCAGGCTGATCGTTGCCGACGAGCCCACCACCGCGCTCGACGTGTCGATCCAGGCGCAGATCATCACGCTGTTGAAGAAGCTGTGCCGCGAGCACGGCACGGCCGTGATGCTGGTCACGCACGACATGGGCGTGATCGCCGAAACCGCCGATCGCGTTGCGGTGATGTATGCCGGACGCATCGTCGAGATCGGCCGCGTCGACGACGTGATCCATCGACCGCGCCATCCCTATTCGATCGGCCTGATGGGCGCGATACCTTCGATGCGCCACGAAGTCGAACACCTCGCGCAGATCAACGGGTCGATGCCGCGACTGACCGCGATTCCATCCGGGTGCGCGTTCCATCCGCGCTGCGCCGCGCGCTTCGCGCCTTGCGACCGCGAGCGCCCCGATCTGATGTCCGCGCCGCCGTCGATGGCGGCCTGCTGGCTGCACGATGCAAGCAAGCGACGCGAGGCGGAAGCCGCGCACGTCTCGCTCGATTCGGTTGTGGATGTCGTTTCAGGCGTGGTCGCCGATTCGGATGCCGGCGCGGTCGCGCATGAAGAGGGAAACGCATGAGCGCGGCATCTGCAAGCATCGCCGCCGACTTGGTTCGCCCACCGCTGCCGACCAGCCCGAAGCCGCTCGTCGAAGTCATCAACGCGGGCCGCAACTTCGACGTCTCGCCGCCGTGGCTCAACCGCGTGATCCAGCGCCAGCCGCGCGTCGTGCTGCACGCGGTCGATGACGTGTCGTTCACGATAGCGCGCGGTGAAACGCTGGGCCTCGTCGGTGAATCGGGGTGCGGCAAGTCCACCATCGCGCGCCTGCTGGTTGGCCTGTACGCGGCCACCTCGGGCAGCATCCTGTTCGACGGCGAGCCGGTGTCGCGCTTCGCTCGATCGCGCGCCATGCGGCGCCGTGCGCAAATGATTTTTCAGGATCCTTATGCGAGCCTGAATCCGCGTTGGCGCGTCGGCCGCATCATTGCCGAACCGCTGAAACTGCATGGCGCCGCGGTGGTCGGCAACGACGGAAACGATACGGGCCATGCATCGCTGATCGACGCGCGCGTCGATGCCTTGCTGATGCAGGTCGGCCTGTCGGCGGCCGACAAAGTCAAGTATCCGCATCAGTTCTCGGGCGGCCAGCGCCAGCGCATCTCGATCGCGCGCGCACTCGCGACCGAGCCCGAGTTTCTGGTGTGCGACGAGCCGACTTCGGCGCTCGACGTGTCGGTGCAGGCGCAGGTGTTGAACCTGATGAAGAACCTGCAGCGCGATCTCGGCCTCACGTATCTGTTCATCTCGCACAACCTCGCGGTGGTGCGCTACATCGCCGATCGCGTCGGCGTGATGTACCTCGGCCGACTGGTGGAACTCGCCCCCAAGCCGGCGCTGTTCGCGAGCCCCTTGCATCCCTACACGCGCATGCTGCTCGAGGCGATTCCCGATCTGGAAAAGACCGGCACGGCGCGCATCGCCGTCGCCGGCGAAGTACCCAACCCGCTCGACCCTCCGTCGGGGTGCGCCTTCCATCCGCGCTGTCCATTCGCGAACGCGCGATGCAAGACCGAGCGTCCCGAAATGAAGCCGCACGGCGTTGCCTGGGTCGCGTGTCACGGGGTTGAAGAAGGACGGATTGGAGTCGAGGTGGGAGCCGGCGTGATCGCCGACGTGAGAGCCATCACCATTTCGCAGGAGATCTCATGAAAACCATCACGACTATCGTCGCCGTTATCGTCCTGTTGATCCTCGGCGTCGCGTTCCTCAACTGGAACCTCATCACGCAACCGACGCCGGTCAACCTGTTTATCACGACCGTCAATCTGTCGATGCCGCTGCTGTTGTTGATCGGCCTGGTGATCGTCGCGGTGCTCTACTTCGCGACCATCGGACGCATCCGCATGGAGGCCGCGATCGAGTCGCGTGAGCTGCATCGCGAACTCGACCGCGCGCGCCGCGTGGCCGAAAAGGCCGAAGAGTCGCGCATCGCGGATCTGCGCACCTGGCTCGATCGCGAGATTCCGCAGATCGAGCTCAAGCTCGATCAGGCGCTCGAGCGGCTCGGGGTTCGAGCGCCGCTCTTCGATCGCACCGACGCGCAGCGCTGAAGCCAGACGAGTTCAGCGAACCAGGGCGAGCACGGCGAACGACGCGAGCCAGTGCGTGCCCACGTATTCCCCTTCGGCTGCGTGTGGAAGCGACGCGGCGAGGTGATCCTCGATCGCGCGTGCCATGCCTGCACGCCCGACGTAGGGCATCGCATCGATCAGCAATGACCAGCACCACGCGCGAGACAGATTGAGTCCGTCGAGGTGTGCGATGCGCGGATCGCTGCGATCGCTCACGCGCACCGGCGCAAGCCAGTGCGCGAACCTTTCGGTGCTCGGCATGAACGCCTGCCACCACGCAATGAACAGCGCATCGCCTGCGCGCGCGAGCACGCGTCGCATCAATGCGGCTTCGACGAGTCCTCCCGAAAGAAAATCCTCGCTGCTGCTCTCGTAGGCGACCGGATAGTCGCGATCGTTCGCGAACCATTGCATCGCCTTCGCGACGATCGCGTCGTGCAAGGCACTTGCGTCGGCGATCTCCGCGTAGTCGAGCGCGAGCATCAACGCAAATGCACTGTTGCCATGCATGCCCGCGCGCGAAGGAAATTCGGCGCGCGGCAGGTAGTCGATAAAGCGCGCGACGAAGGCATCGGCAAGCGGCTGCAGCGCATCGCGCCAACGCGCCGCGCGTGGATCGCCGCGGGCCGCCGCATGCAGCGCCGCCGAGAGCTTGAGCAACCACGCCCAACCGTAAGGTCGCTCGAACGAACGCGAACCGGGTCGATCGAGATACGCGCATTCGACCGCGATGCGCTCTTCGGTGAAATGCGCAGCAAGCCGAGTTGCGATCGCATCGGCCTCGGGCAGTTGCGGAAAGCGCGCGAACAGCGTGACCAGCGTCCAGTGCATATGCACCGAGGAGTGCCAGTCGTAGCTGCCGTAGAACACCGGATGCAACGCCGACGGCCGCTCGACGTCGGTGGCCGCGTTCATCAGATGGTCGAGCTTGTTCGGGAACTCCGCGACGACGTTGGCCAGTGCCACGCGCGCGAAACGACTTGCGAGGGCTTGATCGAGCCCCTCGAAGCGGGAGGGCTGCGGCGTCACGCCTTCGCCAGAAACTTCTCCGCAAGCCGCACCCAATACGTCGCGCCGATCGGGATCAACTCGTCGTTGAAGTCGTAGCTCGGGTTGTGCAGCATGCACGGGCCCATGCCGTGTCCCGATTCGCGATGCGCGCCGTCGCCGTTGCCGATGAAGACGTAGCAGCCGGGCCTGGCCTGCAGCATGAACGCGAAATCCTCTGCGCCCATCGTCGGCTCGATGTCGGTCAACGTGTTGTCGTCGCCGACCACGTCGCGCATCACGCCCGCGGCGAAGTCGGTCTCCTTCACGTGATTGATGGTCGGCGGATAGTTGCGCTCGAAGTGCATCGTCGCGCTCGCGCCGAACGTGGTTGCGGTTCCCTCGACGATGCGCTTCATGCCTTCCTCGATCAGGTCGAGCACTTCGGTCGTGAAGGTACGCACCGTGCCGCGCAGCAGCGCTTCGTTGGGGATGATGTTGTAGGCGTCGCCCGCATGGATCTGCGTGATCGATAGCACCGCCGTGTCGATCGGCTTCTTGTTGCGCGTGATCAGCGTCTGCAGGTTCTGCGCGATCGCACCCGCGGTCATGATCGGATCGACGCCGTTGTGCGGCATGGCCGCGTGCGCGCCACGGCCGGTCACCGTGATCTCGAACTCGTTGGACGACGCCATCATCGGCCCGGCGGTCACGCCGAAAGTACCGACCGCACTGCCGGGCCAGTTGTGCATGCCGAACACCGCGTCGCAAGGAAACTTCTCGAAGAGACCGTCTTCGATCATCACGCGCGCGCCGCCGCCGCCTTCTTCTGCCGGCTGGAAGATCAGGTTGAGCGTGCCATCGAAATTCTTCGACTCCGCGAGATATTGCGCGGCCGCGAGCAGCATCGCGGTGTGACCATCGTGGCCGCAGGCATGCATGCGGCCCGCGTTCTGCGAGCGATGGGCGAACTCGTTGTGTTCCTGCAGCGGCAGCGCATCCATGTCTGCGCGCAGTCCCACCGACTTCGTCCCCGACCCGACCTTGAGCGTTCCCACCACGCCGGTCTTGCCCAGGCCGCGATGCACCGCGTAACCCCAATCGGTCAATTTGTTCGCGACGATCTCGGCGGTGCGCACCTCTTCGAACTTCAGTTCGGGATGCGCGTGGATGTCGCGACGTATGTGCGCGATGTCGGACTGGAATTGGACGATGCGATCGATGAGGTTCATGTAGGCACTCAACTATTTTCCCGTCGTCCCTGCGAACGCAGTGACCCAGCGGCGTGCTTTGACGACACTGGGTCTCCGCTTTCGCGGGAACGACAAACGTCGCAGGCTATCATGGCCGCGCCTCATCGAAACCTTCATGCTCGTCTTCCTGATCCGCCGCTCGCTGCAGAGCATCGCCGTGCTGTTCGCGATGTCGCTGATCGTCTTCGCGGGCGTCTATGTGATCGGCGATCCGGTGCTGGTGATGATCAGCCCCGAGGCGACGCAGGCCGACATCGCCGCGACGCGCGTCGCGCTCGGACTCGATCAACCTTTGTGGGTGCAGTACGGCCGCTTCATCGCGGGCGCGCTGACCGGCGACCTCGGACGTTCGTATGCGTACAGCGTGCCTGCCATCAAGCTGATTCTCGAACGCATGCCCGCGACGATGGAGCTCGCGGTCGTCGCGATGATGATCGCGATCGTGTTCGGCATTCCGCTCGGTCTGTGGGCAGGTCTCAAGCCCGATTCGATCGCGGGCAAGACCATCATGAGCGGCTCGATCCTCGGCTTCTCGCTCCCGACCTTCTGGGTCGGTTTGATGCTGATCATGCTGTTCTCGGTGTCGCTCGACTGGCTGCCCGCATCGGGCCGCGGCGCGACCGTCGATGTGTTCGGATTGAAGCTCTCGATCCTCACGCTCGATGGCTGGAAGCATCTCTTGCTGCCCGCATTCAACCTCGCGCTCTTCAAGCTCTCGCTGATCATCCGTCTCGTGCGCGCGGGAACGCGGGAGGCGCTGCTGACGGACTACGTGCGCTTCGCGCGCGCCAAGGGTTTGTCGAATGCGCGCGTGGTGGGCGTGCATGTACTCAAGAACATCATGATCCCGGTCGTCACCGTGATCGGCCTCGAGTTCGGTTCGGTGATCGCGTTCTCCATCGTGACCGAATCGATCTTCGCGTGGCCCGGCATGGGCAAGCTCATCATCGACTCGATCGGCGTGCTCGACCGGCCCGTGATCGTGGCGTATCTGCTCGTCATCGTGACGGTGTTCATCGTCGTCAATCTGGTGGTGGACATCGCGTACTCGTGGCTCGACCCGCGCGTGCGGCTCGGTGGCGGCGACGCATGAAGGCGTCCGAGCCGACGACCTTGCGCGACGATGCGCTGCTCGATGCGGGATTGGGTGCGGGCGTCCTTCCCACGGTGTCAAGCGGATCGCCGCTTCTCTCACCATCCTTGCGCTTCATCGCCGATTTCGCCGAGAGCCGCATCGCGGTGGCGGGCGCGATTTTGCTGGCGCTGTTCGCATTGGCGGCGCTCTTCGCGCCTTGGATCGTGCCACAGAATCCCTACGACCTCGCGCATCTCGACATCCTCGATGCGCGCCTGCCGCCCGGATCACTGTCGACCAGTGACGCGAGCGGAAGCGCGCGCGGCGACGTGACCCGCTACCTGCTCGGCACCGACGGTCAGGGCCGCGACATGCTGTCGGCGATCGTCTATGGACTTCGCATCAGCGTCGCGATCGGCGTGATCTCGACCTTGTGCGCGGCGATCATCGGCGTATCGCTCGGCCTCGTCGCGGGCTATGCGGGGGGCAAGGTCGATGGCTTCGTGATGCGACTGGCCGATATTCAACTGTCTTTTCCCTCGATCCTGATCGCGCTGATCCTGCTCGCGTTCCTGCGTCCGGGCCTCGGCAACATCGTGATCGCATTGGTCGCTGTGCAATGGGCCTACTACGCGCGCACCGTGCGCGGCACCGCGCTGGTCGAGCGGCGCAAGGAATACATCGAAGCCGCGCGCGGCCTCGGACTCTCGACGACGCGCATCGTGTTCGGCCATCTGTTGCCCAACTGTCTGCCGCCTCTGGTCGTGGTCGCGACCTTGCAGATCGCTTCGGCAATCGCCCTCGAAGCGACGCTGTCCTTCCTCGGCCTGGGCGTGCCGATCACCGAGCCGTCACTCGGGCTCCTGATCGCCAATGGATTCCAGGTGCTGTTCGCGGGCAAGTACTGGATCAGCGTCTATCCGGGTGTGGCGCTGGTGCTGTTGATCGTGGCGCTCAATCTGGTCGCGGACCGGCTGCGCGACATGCTCGATCCCAAGTTGAGGTCGCGATGAACGTGCGCTGTCGTTCCCGCGAAAGCGGGAATCCAGTGGCGTGCGAAATGCCAACGACGCTGGGTCCCTGCTTTTGCAGGGACGACGGCATCGCGAGCGCGACGCCATGAGTGCGGTGCTGGCAGTCACAAATCTCAAGACTCACTTCTTCACGAAGGCGGGCGTCGTGCGCGCCGTCGATGGCGTCGATCTCGTGGTGCGCGAAGGCGAGGTCGTCGGACTCGTCGGCGAATCGGGCTCGGGCAAATCGATCACCGGGCTGTCGATCATGGGACTGGTCGATGCGCCGGGCCGCATCGTCGAAGGCCGCATCGTGCTCACTGTCGACCGGCGCAGCGTCGATCTGCGCGCCCTCGATGACGAAGCGATGCGCCGGTTGCGCGGCAATCGGATCGCGATGATCTTTCAGGATCCGATGATGACCCTGAATCCGGTACTCGCCATCGGCACGCAGATGATCGAGACACTTGCCGCGCATCAGGCAACCGATCGCATGTCGAAGACCGCGATGCGCGAACGCTCGGTCGAAGCGCTGGCGCGCGTGGGCATCGCGTCGCCGCGCGAGCGGCTTGCGGCCTATCCGCATCAACTGTCGGGCGGCATGCGTCAGCGCGTCGCGATCGCGATTGCGCTGTTGAACGATCCCGACCTGATCATCTGCGATGAACCGACGACCGCGCTCGATGTGACGATCCAGGCGCAGATCCTCGCCGAGATGCAGACCTTGATTCGCGAATCGAACCTGGCCCTGATCTGGATCACGCACGACCTCACCGTCGTCGCCGGTCTCGCCGATCGCGTCGCGGTGATGTACGGGGGCCGGATCGTCGAGTCGGGTACGACCGCCGAGATCCTCGAAGCGCCGCGTCATCCGTACACGCACGGACTGATCGCCTCGACGCCGGCCGCGGCTGCGAAGCGAACCGATCGCGATCAAGACGCCGGCTCGCGTCGCCTCGCACAGATTCCCGGCACACCGCCGTCGCTCGCGCATCTGCCGCAGGGCTGCGCGTTCCGACCGCGCTGTTCGCATGCGACCGAGGCCTGCCTCGCCGAGCCGCCATCGATGGTCGATGCAGCGGGCCGCAGCCTGCGGTGCTTTCATCCGATCGAAGCGCAGGTGGCAACGTGACTCGGCCTATCCTCGAACTGCACAACGTCTCGAAGACTTTCGTCCAGACGCCCGACCTCTCGACCCGCATCGCGAGCGCGCTGCGGGGAAAGGCCGGTGCGAAGGCCGACTTGCGCGTCGTCCACGCGGTCGATGGCGTCGATCTGTCGATCGCGCAAGGCGAGGTCGTCGGGCTCGTCGGCGAATCGGGCTGCGGCAAATCGACCCTCGGCCGCATCGTCGCGGGGCTGTATGCGCCGACCTCGGGCACGCGTTCGTGGACGGGACGAACCGACAACGCGACATCGACCCGCGAAGCCGGGCAGCGCCTCGCAGTGCAAATGATTTTCCAGGACCCCTACGCCTCGCTCAATCCGCGCATGCGCGTCGTCGATCTGATCGGCGAAGCCCCGGTCGCACACGGACTTTGGCCGCGCAAGGACCGCGAGCTGCGCGCCGTCGATCTGCTGACGCGCGTGGGTCTCGATGCATCCGCATTGCGGCGCTACCCGCATCAGTTCTCGGGCGGTCAACGCGCGCGCATCGGGATCGCGCGGGCGCTCGCGGTTGCGCCCGAACTGCTGGTCTGCGATGAAGCCGTCGCCGCGCTCGACGTCTCGATTCAGGCGCAGGTGCTCAATCTCTTCATGCAACTGCGTGATGGAGATGGACCCAAGGAATCCGGACCCGAACCCGCCCTCACTTATCTGTTCATCAGCCACGACCTCGGCGTCGTGCGGCATCTGTCGGATCGCGTGTTGATCATGTATCTCGGGCGCATCGTCGAGTCGGCGTCGACGACCGCATTGTTCGCGCGACCCAATCATCCATACACACAGGCGCTGCTCGCCGAGACACCGACGCTGGCCGTGAAGAAACGGGTCTTTGCAGCGATTCGCGGCGAGATTCCGTCGCCTCTCGATCCCCCTTCAGGCTGCCATTTCCATCCGCGCTGTCCGCGCGCGAAGGACGTCCCCGATCATCGTTGCAGCCGCGAGCGACCGTTGCTCAAGAGGATCGCAAACGGCCATTCATCGGCGTGTCATCTCAACGATGTTCGTGGCGGATTCGATGCACACGAATCCCGGTCTGGCTGCTGAATTCTGGCGACGCACACGGGTTCTCGTCATCGACCGAGGCGTAAAATGCGTGCTCTGGCAACACGAGAATCATCATGAACACGCGACTTCAATCCACTGCGCCGACGTCGAGCAACGACACTCATATCTACGGCAACGAGCGCGCACCGTCCGCCGAAACGCTTGCGATGATCGAGCGCCTGATCGCGTTCAACACCACGTCGCGCGATTCGAATCTCGGCCTGATCGAATGGGTGCGTGACTATCTCGAAAAGCTCGGCGCAAAGACGCGCCTGACCTACGACGCGAAAGGCGTGAAGGCCAACCTCTTCGCAACGCTCGGTGAAGGCAAGAAGCCCGGCCTGATTCTCTCGGGCCATACCGATACGGTGCCGATCGACGGACAACAGTGGAGCACCGATCCCTTCGCCGCGACGATCGCGGACGGCAAGTTGTACGCGCGCGGCTCGGCCGACATGAAAGGCTTCGTCGGCATCGCGCTTGCCCACGCGCCGCGCTTTCTGAACGCGATCAAGATCGGCGCGCTCGACGCGACCATCCACTACTCGCTGTCGTACGACGAAGAGATCGGCTGCATCGGCGTGCGGGGACTGCTTGCCGATCTCGAGGCGACCGGGCTGGTCGCGGCCGGCCGCGTCGCCGGTTGCATCGTCGGCGAGCCGACCAGCATGCAGCCGATCATCGCGCACAAAGGAACGCATCGCTTCCGCTGTCACGTGCATGGTCGCGAGGCGCATTCGAGTTACGTCACGCACGGCGTCAACGCGATCGAATACGCCGCCAAGCTGGTCGTCTTCATTCGCGATATCGCCGATCGGCTCGGCGCGACCGAAGTGCGCGACTACGGATTCAATGTTCCCTATTCGACGCTTTCGACCGGCGTGATTCGCGGCGGCATCGCGGCCAATGTGATCCCCAAGGACTGCGAGGTGCAGTTCGATATGCGGACCTTGCCGTCGGCGTCGGCCGATGCCCTGTATGCGGAAATCTGCAACTACGCGAAGACGCTCGAAGCCGAAATGAAGAGCTTCGATACCGTGGCGAAGATCGAGATGATCTGGGAAAACTCGACCGAGGGCCTTGCGGCGCATGAAGATGACGCGATCGTCCAGCTCGCACGAAAACTCTCGCGCAACGACAAGGTGGGCAAGGTTTCGTACGGAACCGAAGCCGGCCTGTTTCAACGGATCGGTATACCGACCGTGATCTGCGGCCCGGGCGACATCGCGCAAGCGCATGCGCCCGACGAGTTCGTCACGCTCGAACAGCTCGCGCAATGCGAGCGATTCATGGAGCGGCTCGCGGCATCGAATTGAGCATCCCACGACGGAGTGCGCGCGTTTGCGCATTGCGCCGCATTCGCTCAAGCCATTTATTCATCAACGATTTGACTTCGCATTTTATTTCACTATATCATTAAATATCTACCATAGCGCGAAGGAATTTCCATGGACGACGATAGTCGCGCATCGCTCGCCTCGGCGGTCTTCTACAGCGATCCCTGGGCCGCACTCGACTGGCTGGAACGCGCCTTCGGCTTCGAACGCAGCAGGTGATCACCAATCCCGACGGCACGCTGGGACATTCGCAATTGCGTTTCGGCAACGGCCATCTGATGGTGGGCGGCGAATGGGCCGAACACACGGCGAGCCCCACCAAGGTCGGTGGCAAGAATACCCAGTCGCTGCACGTTCACCTGAGCGGCGACGTCGATCGCCATTGCGAGCAGGCGCGCGCGGCTGGCGCAGTGATCCTGATGGAACCCGCGAACCAGTTCTACGGCGACCGCACCTACCGGGCGCGCGATCCCGAAGGCCATGTGTGGACCTTCGCGCAGACGGTTGCGCCGTTCTCGGTCGAGGCATCCGAGAAGGCGACCGGCCTGAAGATCGAACTGTTTCCTTGAAGTCTTCAGCCGCGCTCGATCGCACGCTCACTGCGCTGGCCGACCCCAGCCGTCGGCGCGTGATCGAGTTGCTGCGCCAGCATCCGCGCAGCGCGGGCGAACTGGCTGACGGCGTCGGTCTGAGTCCGGCAGCATTGAGCCGCCATTTGCGCACGTTGAAGACCTCCGGGCTGATCGAGGAAACGCATCCTGAATACGATGCGCGGGTGCGCATCTACAACCTCAGGCCGGCGCCGATGGCCGATCTCAAGGCGTGGCTGCTGCACACCGAGACACTGTGGGCCAGGCAGCTCGCGTCGTTCAAGGCGCATGTCGAGAAAGATGGCAAGAGGCGTAGACGATGAGGCGGCGATCATGAGGCGGCGATGACGAGGGGACGATGATAAGGGGACGATGAGTTCGCGCATCATGGTCGCCATTCGCGTCGCGGCCACGCCGTGGCGCGCGTTCGAGGTGTTCACGCGCGAGATCGATTCGTGGTGGCGCGCAACGCCGCTGTTCGCCTTCACGCCAGGTTCGCCCGGCGTGCTGGCGTTCGAACCGCATCTCGGTGGCCGCTTCATCGAGACCGGCGACGACGGCACGCAATTCGAGATCGGGCGCATTGTCGATTGGTCGCCCGGCGCGCGCCTCGCGTTCACGTGGCGCCAGGCGAGTTTCAGCGAAGGGCAGGAGACCGAAGTCGAGGTGCGGTTCGATGCGATCGGAGACTAGACGCGTGTCACCGTCGAGCATCGCGGCTGGGACTCAGTGCCGCAGGATCACGTGGCGCGGCACACGTTTCCGAACGCCATCTTCCTTCAGCGACACGGCCAGTGGTGGCAGGTCTTGCTGGACTCGTTTCAGAAACGTGCAGCAAACCGCGAGTAGTGTCTCAGTCTGAATGTGGCGATAGGCGGAAAACTGGCACCGGTCCGAGCAGCCGCTTTCGGCTGCGGTCACCGGTACTCGGCGCATTTGGCACGTTTGATCGCAAGAACGGCGACGGAGATTGAGAATTACCAGATGGCAATTCAAGCCTGCCGGGCCCGCGGCGCCTCGAAGCCCTGCAAACATTGCATTCGCAGGCCATCAAGAAACCGCGAAGCTTCCGGTGGATCTCCGGGCGTTCCCAAAATGGGGGGCTAGACTCCAGTTCGTGAACGAGCGCCCCGAGGAACTGGAAGCGGCCATCGCAGCCATCGAGGAGCAGCGGGCTGTGCTAGGCGGCGCTGTGACCAACATGGCCGTCGCACCACTGCGCGAACGGCTTGCCGCGCTGCTGGCGCAGAGTATCGCGGAGACGCAGCAACTCAAGCAGGTCAGTGTGCTTTTTGCAGACGTCGTCGGCTCAACGACGCTGAGCCAGCAGCTAGACCCGGAAGACATCCACGCTGTCATGGACGGTGCGCTCGAGCGCTTTTCCTCGATCGTCCGGGCGCACCGAGGTGCGGTGTTGCAATACGCCGGCGACAGCATGCTGGCTGTCTTCGGCGCTCAGGAGGCGCACGAAGACGACGCCGAGCGGGCTGTGCGTGCTGGCTTGGCCATCGTGCAAGAAGCCCGAGCCCAAGAGGCGCAGGTGCAGGCCCGTCATGGCTTTGAGGGCTTCGACGTGCGTGTGGGCATCAACACGGGTGCGGTGCTGCTGGGCGGAGGCGTCGATGCCGAAGGCGCTATCCGCGGCATCAGCGTGAACATTGCGGCGCGCATGGAGCAGACCGCACCCGCGGGAGGGCTGCGCATCAGCCACGACACCTATCGGCACGTGCGCGGCGTATTCGACGTCGAAGAACAGCCGCCGATCCAGGTCAAGGGCATCAGCGAACCCGTCCGCAGCTACCTCGTGCAGCGTGCCAAACCGCGAGCTTTCCGCGTCGCCTCGCGCGGGGTCGATGGCGTCGAAACCCGCATGGTCGGGCGCGAGCGCGAACTCGTGGAACTTCAACAAGCCTTGAAGGCGCTTTACGATCCAACTCCCGAGCTCCACGCCATCACCATCGTCGCCGAAGCCGGCCTGGGCAAGAGTTGTTTGCTCTACGAGTTCGAGAACTGGGCCGCAGCGCGGCCTGAAGCCTTCTGCCTCTTCCAAGGCCGCGCCCAGCCGTTGAGCCAGAACCAGCCCTATGGCTTGCTACGCGACATCTTCGTCTCGCGGTTCGAGATCGCCGACAGCGACAGCGTCGAGGTTGCGCGCCAGAAGATCACCGACGGGATCGCCCCGCTCTTTCTGTCTGATGACGGACACGACATGGCCGAGGCGCATGCCCATCTGCTCGGGCACCTGATCGGCATTGACTTCAGCGAAAGTCGGCATGTCAAGGTCATGCTCGAAGACGGCAAGCAGATCCGCACCCGCGGCTTCCATGCGGCGGCGCAAATGTTCCGCCGGCTCAGCCGACAAACCGGCACCCCCATCGTAGTGCTGCTCGACGACCTGCACTGGGCCGACGACGGATCGCTCGACTTCATCGAGCAGCTCGTCCACATCAACCGCGACGTACCAATGCTCGTGCTCGGCTCCACGCGGCCGAGTCTTTATGAGCGGCGCCCGGGTTGGGCTGACGGACAAGGACGGCATCAACTCATTAACCTCGTTCCTTTGAGCAGAGAAAACAGCCGCAACCTAGTCGATGGGTTGCTTCAAAAGATGCAAGAAATCCCGGCCGCACTGCGCGAACTCGTCACTGGCGGCGCCGAAGGCAATCCGTTCTATATGGAAGAACTGGTAAAGATGCTCATCGATGTGGGCGCAATCGCCACCGGCACCGTCGACGATGCACAAGATTGGCGCGTGATACCCGACAAGCTGCTCGCCGCACATGTCCCGTCGACGCTCACCGGCGTACTTCAAGCGAGGCTTGATAGCCTCGGTCCTTCGGAAAAGAGCGCGTTGCAACAGGCTTCGGTCGTCGGCCATGTATTCTGGGATGAAGCGCTCGCAACGCTCGATCCGAATGCCATCGGCGCTCTCGCCACGCTGCCGCGGCGTGAGTTGATCACGCCGCACGCGGCCAGCGCCTTCGAGGGGCTGCGCGAATACGCGTTCCGCCATCACACGCTGCACCAGGTGACCTACGACACCGTCCTCAAGCGCATCAAGCGCGAGGCCCACGGCAAGGTCGCGCAATGGCTTGCTGACCGACCCGGCAAGACGCACTTGGACTTGATCGCCGAGCATTACGAGCGAGCCGGTGACAACGCCAAAGCTTGCGAGTACTTCACGCTAGCCGCCGAGAGCGCTTCGGCCCTCTATGCCAACGAGGCCATGCTCAGCCATGCCAGCCGGGGCCTCGCGCTGGCCTCTCAGGACGACCATGTGACGCGCTGGCGCTTGCTGAGCGCACGGTCAAAGTATCTCGCCGCCCACGGCGACCGTGCGGCGCTCGATGCGGATCTAGATGCGTTGCAGGCCTTGGCCGATGCGCTCGACGACGGCGCCCGGCAAGCCGAGGTGGCGATGCTGCGGGCCCGTGCGCTTAGCGTCACTGGGGACTATCGCGGCGGCGAAGTTCAGGCGCGTCACGCCATCGAAATGGCGGAGTCTATCGGCGCGCTATCCGTAGCGTCCGTGGCCCATTACTTCCGGGCCGCAGCGCTGGCCCATCTGGGCGACCATACGACAGCCCGAACACTGGCTGACGTCGGCTGTGCAGCCGCCCGCGCCGTTGGCGACCGCGCGGGCGAGATCAGAATGCTAAACATTCTCGGATTGATCGCGGCAGCTCAGGGTGACTCGATCGCAACCTTGACGATTACGCAGGAAATCTTGCATCTCTGTCGCGAGCTGGGCGATCGTAGCTACGAGAGCAGTGCGCTATCCAACCTGGGGGGCTGCTTTCTTCAACTGGGCGACTACTCGAACGCACGCCGCTATCTGGACGAGAGCTTGCAGTTGGCACGGACCATCGGGCAACGTTATGTCGAGTCCAATGTGCTGCTGAACCGGGCGATGCTGGCTCGGCGTGAGGGCGACGCAGCAGGCGCGGCGTGGTTCGCGCGGGCGGCCATCGAGATTGCAGCATCCGGCGGGGTGCGGCAGGTGGAAGGCCCTGCACAGTGCTGCCTGGCCGATGCCGAACTGGGTCTGGGTAGACACGAGGCCGCCCGCGAGGCTTGCACGCGTGCGCTCGAAATATTCCAACAGATGAGCACGCCCCAGTTGGTCATGATGGCTGTAGCAGGACTAGCTCAAGTGGCGCTGGAGCAGGGTGATTTGAACGAGGCGTTGCGGCACGCCGAGGCGGTTCTGACACATTTGGCCGGTGGCGGCACGCTCGACGGCATCGAAGAGCCGCTGCGCATACGCTTGGTCTGCCACCAGGTGCTGGCCCGCGCCTGCGACCCGCGGGCCGTCGAAGTTCTGGCCGCTGCCCATGCCGACTTGATATCGCAGGCCGAACGTATCAGCGACACCGCACTGCGCCGCAGCTTTCTGAACCAAGTGCCCCATCATCGCGAGATCATTGCGGCGTCCGTGCGGGCGCAGATACCACCCAAAGGCACATTGAGGGGCAATCAAATGCCAAGACACGACCACCCCTAGTCGGAGATGACCGCTTCGGGGTCGCAAGCCGACATTCAATCTGAGTCACGACCACACCGCGCTACGTCTTGACGAACACGAGGTCCCACACACCGTGGCCGAGACGCTTGCCGCGCGTCTCGAACTTCGTTACCGGCCGCGAGACGATCGGATTGCTTGCCGCGGAGTAGCCCGCCTGGCTTGCGTTGGCAAGCGATGCCTCGCCGCCGAGGACTTCGAGCATCTGCTCGGCATAGTTTTCCCAGTCGGTCGCGCAATGCAGGTACCCGCCCCGCGCGATGCGACTCGCGAGCAACGCGACGAAGACCGGCTGGATCAGGCGCCGCTTGTGATGCCGCGCCTTGTGCCAAGGGTCGGGGAAATAGACATGCACGCCCGCGAGCGAGTCGGGCGCGATCATGTGCTCGACGACTTCGACCGCGTCGTGCTCGACGATGCGCAGGTTGGTGAGCTGGCCTTCCCCGATCATCTTCAGCAGCGCGCCGACACCGGGCTCGTGCACCTCGACGCCGATGAAATCGATCTCGCGATGTTCGGCCGCGATTTGGGCGGTCGCCGCTCCCATGCCGAAGCCGATCTCGAGCACGGCCGGCGCCGCGCGTCCGAAGACGTCGTCGAAGTTCAGCGTCGCTGGCGCGAACGGAACGATGAATTGCGGACCGAGCGTCTCGATCGCGCGCTGCTGTGCGGGCGATATGCGACCCGCGCGCGTGACGAAGCTGCGGATGCGTCGATGATGCTCCGCGCCGGCGGTCAAGCCTTCGACCCGATCACGCCGGCGACCGGCGACGACGGCGCGGCCGAATACAACTTCTTCGGCATGCGCCCCGCGCGATACGCCATGCGGCCCGCTTCGACCGCACGCCTCATCGCGGCGGCCATCAGCGCCGGATCGCGCGCGGCCGCGACCGCGGTGTTCATCAGCACGCCAGCGCAGCCCATCTCCATCGCGATCGCCGCGTCCGATGCGGTGCCGACGCCGGCATCGACGACCACCGGCACGCCGGCTTTCTCGATGATCAGTTGCAGGTTCCAGGGGTTGAGGATCCCCATGCCCGACCCGATCAAGGATGCGAGCGGCATCACCGCCACGCAGCCCATCTCTTCGAGCGCTTTCGCCTGGATCGGATCGTCGCTGCAATAGACCATCACCTCGAAGCCTTCACGCACCAGCACTTCGGCCGCCTTCAGCGTCTCGGGCATGTTGGGGTAAAGCGTGTGCGGGTCGCCGAGCACTTCGAGCTTGACGAGCGTGTGATCGACCTCGTCGCTCGAGAGCAGTTCGCGCGCGAGCCGCAAGGTGCGCAGCGCATCGTCGGCGGTGTAGCAGCCCGCGGTATTGGGAAGGATGGTGTAGCGCGATGGCGGCAGCAGGTCGAGCAGGCTGGGCGCGCTCGCGTCCTGACCGATGTTGGTTCGACGGATCGCGACGGTGACGATCTGGGCGCCGCTCGCCTCGACGGCGTCGCGCGTCTGGTCGAAGTCGCGATACTTGCCGGTGCCCAGCAACAGGCGCGAATGAAAGCGATGCTTGCCGACGAGGAGTTCATCGTCGCCCGGTACCTCATCGAGCAAGAGGGCGTCCCTCACCTCACCCTCCGCCGACCGCAACCACGATCTCGAGCTGGTCGGCATCGACGAGTGCGGTTTGCGCATGGCGGCTGCGCGGCACGATGGCCCCATTGCGCTCGACCGCGACGCGCTTGCCGGCGAGGCCGCGCTCAGCGAGCAAAGCCGCAATCGAACAGGACGCGGCGACGCGCGCACGCTCGCCATTGACCGTGATTGAAATCAACGCAGCAGAACCTGTCTGACCAGCAGCGCCACCGGCGTGACCATCGGCTGAATCATCGCCGACAGGAAACCGGGCAGACGCAGCGGCTTCATCATCATCTTGAGCGCCTGACTTGCGGGATAGTGCGTGCGGATCATGCGCGCAACGCGACTCTGGGTTTGCGCGAAGCGCGCGCCGTCGCGCTTCTCACCGGGATGTACCGTGACGAACGAATGCCACAGGCCGATCTCCGCGTCGCTGTGACGCGCTTCGACCAGGCGACGCTTCAACGAACTGAAGACTCGCATGCGGCTGTTCTTCTCGCGCGCGTCGTAGAGGTCGAAGTACTTGAGAAAATGCTTGTAGTGCCTGACCTCGTCGCTGCGGATGTGTTCGATCAGCCGGATCAGGATGGGCTCGTCGGCGAGTTCGCGGATCGCCCGATAGACCGTCGACGTGCCGGTTTCGACGACGCAGCGCGCGGCCATTTCCAGAGCATGCGTCGGCTCGTACCCCTCGACGCCACAGGTCAATGAGTACTCGGCAAAGAAGCGCGCATAGGCGGCTTCCCAATCGAACGCGGGCCAGACCTTCTCTACGTACGCGCGCAGCGCGCGGCCGTGTTGCAGCTCCTCCTTTTCCCAGCGTTGCGACAGCCATTCGGCGATCTCGGCGTCGTCGCGAAAATAATCGGCGAGGTTGCCGGCATAGGTATCGGAAGCGAATTCGACGAACGACGAGGCCGCGAGGATGAACAACATGTCTTCGCGATCGCGAATGCGCGCGAAGTCGATGTCGTCCAGCGGAATGTCCTCGAGCCGCCAGGGCAATCGGGTTGCGGCGTTTACCTGCACAGATGCTCCTTCATGTGGATGCGGCCCGTCAGGACCTCAAGAACTTGTCCGCGCATCCGATATCCCAAGTAGCCGATCGTTGCGCGTGCCGAAGGGGTCGATCTACGGACGATATTGTGACCGATCTACGGCGCCTCCGGTTTCTTGTGCGTTGCTTGTCCGCCAACCAGGCACGCACGGCGTTGTGCTACTACATTCCGCTTGCGCTCCCCGCTTCCGATCCCCTCGCCTGAACCCGTTCAATGACCGTAGCAGCATACCTCCGCACGATCACGCCGGACGACGCGTCGCCTCGGCCGACAAACAGTCGCAGGCTGCGCAGCCTTGCGTCGCTCTTCGGCGCGGTGGCCTGCGTAGTGATGCTCTCAGCCTGCTCGACCTTGCCGAAGAATGTCGATCGCACACCGTCGATGTCGATCGCGATCAGCGGCGCCACGAGACTCGGATCGATCGCGAACGCGTCGGCTCCATCGACCTCTTCGGCTGCGTCGTCTCCCGGTTCGGCCAACCCGGCGACACGCGTCACTGCGCCCACGTCGGGCTTTCGGCTGATCGGCGACGGCGAGGAGGCGTTCGCAACGCTGTTCACGCTCATCGAAAACGCGCAGCGTTCGCTCGATCTTCAGTACTACATCGTCGAGGACGATCCTTATGCGCGCGCACTGCTCCGCGCCGCACGCATGGCCGCTGAGCGTGGTGTGCGCGTGCGCCTGTTGATCGACGATCTCTACACGACCGGCAAGGACGACAGGATCGCGTGGTACTCCGCGCATCCCAACATCGAGGTTCGCGTCTTCAACCCGTTCGGCATCGGGCGGCGGTGGCTCGTGACGCGCCTGGCCGCATCGATCACCGATATCGGCCGCATCAATCACCGCATGCACAACAAGCTGTTCGTCGCCGATGGCGCCTTCGCGGTCACGGGCGGACGCAACGTGGGCGCCGCGTACTACATGCATTCGGACAAGACCAACTTCCTCGACCTCGACGTACTCGTCGCAGGGCCGGCGGTGAAAGATTTGGCCGCGAGCTTCGATCGATATTGGAACAGTACGTACGCGTATCCGATCGAGACGCTGGTGAAAGACGCGGGCCGACCACGCGACACCGTCGACCAGCGTGCACTCTCCGACCCCGACGACCCCGTACGCAAGGCCGCCGGGGAAGCACGGCAACAGGGCCTCGCATTGCAAAAGGAAATCGACGTGGGCCACATCGCGTTGAAGCTCGCGCCCGCGGTGGTGATCGTCGACAAGCCCACCAAGGTCGAGGGCACGGCGCCAGAAGCCTTGACTGCGGGTGTAGGGCTGGGTGTGGGGCTGGGTCCGGAGCTCGGTGCGGGCTTGGGTGCGGGCACAGGTGCGGGCGCAGATGCAGGGTACGGTCTCGCGGCCGGTGCGACGATCGCGACCGACGTGATCGCGATCGCCAAGAGCGCGCAGAGCGAACTGATCATCGTGTCGCCGTATTTCGTTCCGGGGCCGCATGGGATGGACGTGATCCGCGAACTGGTCGCACGCGGAGTCAAGGTGCGCGTGCTGACCAATTCGCTCGCGGCCACCGATGCGGCGGTGGTGCACATCGGATACTCGCGCTATCGAGAGCCCTTGCTGAAGCTCGGCGTCGAGATCTTCGAATTGCGACCGCAGCCCGGATCGGAAGGCGCGCGCCTGGGCGTGGTGGGCTCGTCGAAGGCGAGCCTGCATGCCAAGGTTCTGCTGGTCGATCGCCGCACGGCCTTCATCGGCTCGTTCAATGTCGATCAACGTTCGGCGCTCGAGAACACCGAAATGGGATTGCGGATCGAGAGCGACGCGTTCGCGTCCGACGTGCTCGAGCGCCTGCGCGAGCGCGGTGAAGAGAGCCGCTATCGCGTGCGGCTCGCGCCCGATGGCCACTTGCAGTGGGTCACCAAGAGCGATGGTGTCGAGCAGGTGTTCGACCATGAACCCGACGCGAGTGCCCTGCTGAAATTCACGCTGCGCATGCTCGCGCCGTTCGCGCCCGAGGAGTTGCTATAGCGAACAAATGCCTTGAACTACAATCGACGCGCGCGGGTGTAGTTCAATGGCAGAACGGCAGCTTCCCAAGCTGCATACGCGAGTTCGATTCTCGTCACCCGCTCCAGGTCAGAACCCTCCGAGACACACGTACTTCATCTCCAGATATTCCTCGATGCCGTGCACCGACCCTTCGCGGCCGAGCCCCGATTGCTTGACGCCGCCAAACGGCGCGACCTCGTTTGACATGATCCCCGTGTTGACGCCCACCATGCCGGTCTCGAGCGCCTCGGCGACGCGCCAGACGCGGTTCACGTCGCGGCTGTAGAAGTAGGCGGCAAGGCCGAACTCGGTGCCGTTGGCCTGCGCGATCGCATCGGCCTCGTCGGTGAAGCGAAACACCGCAGCGACCGGGCCGAAGGTTTCTTCGCTCGCGACCAGCATCGTCGGCGTGACGTCGGCAAGCACGGTGGGCTGATAGAAGCGGCCGCCCTTTTCGTGCCGCTCTCCCCCGGTGATGACTTTCGCGCCGTGGGCCTTCGCATCGGCGACGTGCTCTTCGACTTTCTTCAACGCCGCATCGTCGATCAGCGGGCCCTGCTGCACGCCGTCTTCGGTGCCCACGCCGACCTTCAGCGAGCGACTCTTCTCGGCGAGCTTGGACACGAAGCGATCGTAGATATCGTCCTGCACGTAGAAGCGATTGGTGCACACGCAGGTCTGGCCGGTGTTGCGATACTTCGATGCGATCGCGCCTTCGACCGCGGCGTCCACGTCGGCGTCGTCGAAGACGATGAAGGGCGCGTTTCCGCCAAGTTCGAGCGAGATCTTCTTGATGGTCGGCGCGCACTGCGCCATCAGGATGCGGCCCACCTGGGTCGATCCGGTGAACGACATCTTGCGCACGATGGCGCTCTCGCACAACGCCTTGCCGACTTCGATCGAACGCTCGCTGTCGGCCGGCACGACGTTGAATACCCCGGGGGGAAAGCCCGCGCGATGCGCGAGTTCGGCCAACGCGAGCGCGGTCAGGGGCGTCTGCTCGGCGGGCTTGACGACGATCGCGCAGCCGGCTGCGATCGCCGGCGCTACCTTGCGCGTGATCATCGCCATCGGAAAATTCCACGGCGTGATCGCCGCGCACACGCCGACCGGTTGCCTGAGCACGAACATGCGCTTGTTCGGGTCGGGCGACGCGAGCGTTTCGCCCGCGACGCGTTTGGCTTCCTCGGCGAACCATTCGATGAACGAGGCGCCGTAGATCACTTCGCCGCGGGACTCGGCCATCGGCTTGCCCTGCTCGGCGGTCATCAACACGGCGAGGTCGTCCTGATGGGCGAGCATCAGCTCGAACCATTTGCGCATCACCGCCGCGCGTTCCCGGGCGGTCTTCTTCGCCCACAGCGGAAACGCCTTCTCCGCGGCCGCGATCGCGAGAATGGCGTGGGCGGCGCCGAGGTTGGCGACCTGCGCGATGCTTCCGCCGGTCGCAGGATCTTCGACCGCGAATCGTCCGTTCTCTTCCGAAGCGACCCAGCGACCATTGATGTAGCCGGCGGTCTTGAGTAGTTCGGAATCCTTCAAGGGCACACGTTGATCGACGCGTTGAAGCATGGTGGAATCCTCCATCCGACGATGGACTGAAGCTTAGCGCATCGCCCGTTGTCGTTCCGACGAGCGTAGCGACGAGGAACCTCATCGGCTACGATCACCCACCGTGGTGTGGTAAGCGGACGATTCCTCACACGTTCGAAATGACACAAAAGCCGGTTCGGATTCCTCACCCATGACCGTCACGCATCCTGCCGCACCGTCGCGCATCAGCAGCAACGACGCGCTCGCGCGACCTTCTCTGGTTCTGCGAGTCGCGCTCGTCGGTATCGCGCTCGCCTGCGCCGCATGCGGACTCGTCATCGCCGAGGCCTATCCGATCCGACCGATGGTCATGATCGGACTGTTCATCGCGTGGTGTGTCTTCGCGGGCGTGCGTTTCTCGATCGCGCTGCCGGCGATGATCGCGTTGATGCCGATCGTGGGCATGGCGCCGCGCACCGGCTGGCTGACCTTCGAAGAATTCGACCTGCTGATACTCGCGACGAGCGCCGGCGGCTATGCGGCGGTCGCGCGTCGCGCCTGGGCGTCCGACGCGCATGCGCATGCGCACACACTCATACACACTCCGAGCGGCGATGCGAAGTTGTCTATCGTCTCGATGGCATTGATCGCACTCTTTTTCGCATCGACCGTGATCGCGCTCGAACGCGGCATCGTCGGCGCCGGCGGATTTCGCTTCGACTGGTTCCAGGGTTACAACGACCCGTTGAACAGCCTGCGCATCTTCAAGAGCTTCGCGTGGGTCGTGCTGATGCTGCCGCTCGCGCAGGGTGAATTGCGCAAGCCCGGCGGCTTCGATCGCATCGGCATCGGCATCACCGCGGCGCTCGGACTCGGCGCGCTCGCGGTTGTTCATGAGCGGCTGGCGTTCACGGGCCTGCTGGACTTTTCCGACGACTATCGCGTGACCGGATCGTTCTGGGAGATGCATGTCGGCGGCGCGGCGCTGGAAGACTTTCTCGCACTGAGCATCCCGTTCGCCGTCCGAGAGACTCTGCGGGACGCGCATTGGTCGCGCTTCGTTGCGGGCGCATGCGTCCTTGCGCTCGCCGCCTACACCTGTCTCGTCACGTACTCGCGCGGCGTGTATCTCGCGATCCCGATCTCGTTGCTGGTGCTTGTTGTGCTGGTGTTCAGACAGCGGCTGCGTCTCGACCGTCGCATGCTGTGGTCAGCGCTCGCGAAAGGCGCCTTGTTCGCGATCGTCGTCGCAGCTTGCGGGTTCACCGTGTTTCGCGGCGGCGGCTACCGCGCCGTACTCGCGGCCTTCGCGGTCCTTGCCTTGACCATTCCGATCGAGACTTCCATCCGTCGCACGCGACCGGCAATGTGGCTGCTCGCGTTGATCGGCGCCGGGCTGCTGGGCGCGGTCGGTACGGTGGCGGCCGAGTTGTTGCCCAAGGGACCCTACATCGTCTTCGCCCTCGTGTGTGCGGCAGCGGTCGCGGCCACGATGCAAGCCGCCCGTACACGGACGACGACGACCGCGATGGTCGCCATTGCTGCCTATCTGTGGCTCGCGATCGCGGCCTGCGTGGTCGCCGGCTGGTGGGGCGGGCGCGGCGCGCTACGCGACAGCGTCGCGGTGATGAGCTTGATCGTCGTCATCGCTTTCAGCGCATCTCGACTGAAGCGATCGATCTGGCCCGCGAGACGGCGTGAACAACTCACGATGATCGGCTTCGCGGCGCTCGTGATGGCGTCGGTCGCCGCCCTCACCGGCGGGGCCTACATGGGTGACCGCTTCTCTTCGAGCCGAGGCGACCTCCACGTGCGGCTTGCGCATTGGGCCGAGGGCATGTCGCGCCTCACGGGCATGAACCAGTGGCTGCTCGGCAAAGGACTCGGGCGCTATCCCGCCACGTCGATCTACGAGTCCTTCGACCCGGACCTGCCCGGCCACTACCACGTGACGAAGCGCAACGGGAATACGTTTCTATCGTTGGCGGCGCCGCGCATCAAGAACCTGAGCTCGGGCCAACTGTTTCGCGTTTCGCAACGAGTCGAAGTGCAATCCAACGCGGCGTATGCGCTGACCCTCGAGGCGCGCACCGCGTCGCCGCTCACGTTCCACCTCGAGATTTGCGAAAAGCACTTGATCTACGTCGCCGGCTGCGCATACGGCGACAGGAGCTTGGGACCCGGGCCGGACGCGTGGACGACCTTGGTTATTCCGCTGCAAACAAAAGACATCGGTACTGCGCCTTGGTACGCGCGGAAACCGGTTTTCTTTTCGATCTCGATCTTCGATCCGGGCGGCGTTGCCCAGATTCGCAGCATGCGGCTGATCGGACCGGGGGGCATCGACGTACTCGCCAATGGCGACTTCACCGATCGAACGGCGCACTGGTTCTCGTCGAGCGACCAGTTCCATATTCCGTTCCATATCGAGAACCTCGCGTTCGACTTGCTGTTCGATCAGGGCGTGCTCGGCCTCGCGCTCTTCACGCTGCTGGTCGGCGGCGCGCTGATTCGCACCGCGCTCGGCCGCGCGCGTCGGCATCCCGACGCGCCTTACGTGGCTGCAGCGATCGTCGGCTTTCTCGTTGTCGGCATGTTCGACAGCCTGCTCGATGTGCCGCGCGTGGCCTTCCTCTTCTATTTCGTTGTAGTGCTGGGATTGATGCTGAGAAATCCGCGTGCGGCGAAAGTCGAGCCGAAGAGCAGGTACGCTCAGGTTTTATCCGGAATGGCTGAAAGACAAGAGGGGTAGACCAGCCTCGACGCGAAGCCCCTTCTCGCGATGCCCAATCCCCCCAATTTTTCGTCCATCATCCCGGCTGCGAAATACCTGCTGGCCGCGGCCGGCTGCGGGTCCCAGCAAGGGTTCCTGCACGCCCCACCGCAACTAGACCTGATTGCTTTCTAGGCGTCTGCGCACTGAGGTTGCAATCGGCGGGCGGGCTGGCTCCGAGAGTTTCGATGCTTGCCTCATACCCGCGCACCGATGTAAATTGCGGACGCCATATAAAGGGCAACCCACAGCCGACCCAGGGAGAAAACGATGAAAGTAAGAATCTTGATATGCGTGATCGCCGCTTGCTTGATCGGCGGCTGTGCGAGCAGTTCCCGCGGCTTCGTTCCGGCGCGGAAGGCACAAACGACCACCTGTGACCGATCCACAAGTTCCCCTCGCGCTTCCTGCGATGTGCCAGTCGATGTGAGATGTTTTCTGGGTATCTGGCCTTGTTTTATTGATAGTTACGAGCAGATAACGGTAAAGGGTTCGGACAGTTCAGTCATTAGCTGGAGTTTGGTTTCGGCTGATTATGTCTTCGCGGATAAGGGGATCGAATTTGAAGACACCCGCGTGTTCAGTTGTAGTAAGAAAGGGGAAACTGGAACTGAATTCCAGTGTAGCGATAGCGGGAAAAAACAGAAAGATCCTTATAAATACACAATCAGGCTCACTCCAAAAGGCAGAGCTTTTGGCGTGGGTGATCTGGATCCCTGGGTTGTCAATGAGTAATAGCATCCTTGCTTAAAGGTGTTGCTGAAATAAATACATCTGGGCGCAAGTTTCCTCGAAACACCGCCCAGATTTTCACGTCAGTTTGATTTCCGCAAAAAACTCTTGCGGTTATCACGCGCATCAGGAAACTCCATTCAACCAAGTGCGCGCCTCTCCGATCGCTTGCTGGTACGAAAACCCGTGGCCCGCGTCCTTCGCCGTTTTGAATTTGCTTGCACTCAGAGCTTGTTGGGATGTCGCAATCAGCGGCGCCAGGAATGCTTCGTCAGAGGGGTCGCGCAGAAGTTTTGTTTCAGCCGCCTGCGCCTCCGCAGCGCCATAAAATCGCGCCGCGGATTCGTGCGCGGCACGCGACGAAGCGAACCCGGCGCAGACCTCGAGTACGCTTTGCCCCAATCGCCTTGAGCCAATTTCCTCGGCAATTGCAATAGCCTCAAGCAGCATCTTCCGGGCGCGGTCGCCTGCACCACGTGCGGTTGCCACCATCGCGAGATTGAGGAGACCGATGGCGATCAACTCGCGGTCTTCCAGTCCATGCGCCAGCGCGAGCACCTCTTCGTAGAGGGGCGCGGCCGCTTCGAGCAGACCTTCTGCACGGTCGAGCTGCGCCAATGCGTTCAATGCGGCAGCGAGTTCACGCTGATTCCCCTGCGCCCGTGCCAGCGTCAGCCCTTCCTCCAAGTGCTCGCGCGCGATCGCCCAGTCCCCTTTGCCGAGAGACGCCAGGCCGAGGTATTCGAGCGCCGACGCGATGCGCCCGTTGTCACCCAACTCCCGGGCGATCGCCAGACATCCCTCCAGATAACCCATCGCCTCCGAATAGCGGCCCATCAAGCAGCAAAACTGACCCGCAGCGAAGAGACCGCGGCACCGTGCGAGGCTGTGGTCCTGTGCTGCCGAGCGGGCAAGCGACTCGACTGTCAATCGATGTCCAAGTCCGAGCAGGCCGCGACTGATCCAGTATTGTTTGATCGAGTGGACCAATTGCAAACCGAGTTCCGCTCCGTCTTTCGCGTAACCGCACCACGTATGCGCTGCGATGAGGTTTTCGCGTTCTAAATCGAGGCTGCCGATCCAGGCTCCCTGCTTTCGCCTGACCAGTTCGGGTCTCGCCGCCTCGGCAAGGGCAACGTAAAAGACCAGATGCCGCGTACACGTTTGCTCTCGCTCATGCGCCTCGTCCAGCCGCTCTTGCGAGTACTCACGCACTGTTTCGAGCATGGCGTAACGCGCGCTCGCAGCCTCCACTGTTACCAGCGACTTGTCGACCAGATCGGTCAGCAGTTCGAGGACGTCCCCTTTCTCCACGTCGCCGTCCGCGCCCACGGCTTCTGCGGCCTCGAGAGTCCAGCCTCCGGCAAAGACGGCCAGACGTCGCAGCAGGGCGCGCTCGGCGTCCATCAGCAGGTCATAGCTCCAATCGATCGAGGCACGCAGGGTTTGCTGACGCGGCAGCGCGGTTCTGTCTCCGCGCGTCAACAAGCGGAAGCGGTCCGAGAGCCGCGCGGCGATCTCAGCGACCGACAGCGAGCGCACGCGAGCGGCGGCAAGTTCGAGCGCCAACGGAATACCATCGAGACGGTGACACATCTGTGCTACTGCGCTTGCATTCGCATCGTTCACTTCGAACGCAGGCTGCACTGCGCGGGCGCGATCGACGAACAGCCGCACCGCTTCGCATTGCATGATGGCGTGCGGGTCGAACCTGCTTTTCGGTAGCGGCACCGAAAGCGGCGGCAGGTGATAGGTCGTCTCGCCTGCAATCCGGAAATGCTGGCGGCTCGATGTCAGGATCTTCAGGTGCGGTCCGGCTTGCAGCAGCCGCGTGGCGAGCTCCGCGCAGGCATCGACCAGGTGTTCGCAGTTGTCCAGAATCAGCAGCAGGTTCCGGTCGCTGACGTTCTTGATCAATGCCTCGATGACCGGACGCCCCGCTTCTTCCTTGACGCCCAGAACCGACGCTACCGCCTGCGGGATCAGGCGCTCGTCCGTGATCGACGCCAGGGGGATGAACCACACGCCGTCGCGAAAATCCTCGAGCACGTCGGCCGCGACTTGCAGCGACAGACGCGTCTTGCCGAGACCGCCGGTACCGAGCAAGGTCAAGAGTCGCGTCTCGCGCAATTGATCCTTGACCTCGGCCAACTGGTGCTCGCGGCCTATGAATGAAGTGAGCTGTTGCGGCAGATTGTGCGGTCTCGCTTCGAGCGAGCGCAGCGCTGGAAAGTCCTGCCGCAACTGCGGATGCACGACCTGGAACACGCGCTCGGCGCTCGTGAGATCGCGCAGTCGCACGCTGCCCAGATCGCGCAGCGAAACGCCGGCAGGCAAGCGGCCGCCGACCAGAGTCGCAACCGCTTCGGAGAGCAGTGCCTGGCCGCCGTGGGCGATGCCCATGATGCGGGCGGCGCGATTGACTGCGCTGCCGAAGAAGTCGTCGTCGCGACGCTCATCCACGCCCGCGTGCATCCCGCAACGAACCTCGAGCGCCACGCTGTCGATCTCCGCGGACTCGGCAAGAGTGCGAAGCAACTGCAGCGACGCGTTGACCGCATCGAGAGGGTCGGCGAACGCGGCGTGGACGCCATCGCCGGTCGTCTTGACGACCCGGCCGCGGTTATTCAGGACCGCCTCGCGCACGATCTCGTCATGGCGCGCGAGTGCCGGCCGCATGTTTTCTGTCGCCGTTTCCCAGAGGCGCGTGCTGCCCTCGATGTCGGTGAACAGGTAAGTCGTGACTGCGGCTTGCTCTTGCACGCTATCCCTATCGACGCGGGGTGGGAATCGCATATTGCCACGCGTGCGGACCGAGGCGCACGCTTGGCGATGCTCACCGTGCATCCCTGGATCAACCTCACCTCGAGGGCGCGTCTTGCAACGACACTCATGATCAGAACGGACGATGGGTTGATAGCGCACGCGAGGTAGGAAGGAGAGGGTCACTGGCACGCGCTCTGAATCTATAACTTAAATGTTATATCATCTTCTTTCATGAAAATTTCCGAGTTCAATTAAGAAGCAATGGGGACTGAAATGAAGGGGGCGAATGGCGATGAACTATCCCGCAATATTTGCTGCTGATTCCGATGGCGGCTTCGTCGTCACTTTCCGCGACATTCCGGAAGCCATCACACAAGCCGAGTCCACAGAAGAAGCAGTTGCCCGTGCGATCGATGCATTCGAAACCGCCGTCGATTTCTATTTCGACGCGCGCGAGCCTCTGCCTGGGCCGAGTAGAACCAGGACAGGCGAAGTACCGCTCACCATTCCTCCCATGCTCGCTTCAAAGATTGCGCTATGGAATCGCATGCATGAAGTCGGTATGAGAAAGACCACGCTCGCGAAAGAGCTTCATGTGACCCTGGTGCAAGTCGATCGCCTCTTCAATTCACGCCATCAAACCAGGCTCGAAACCATCGTCAATGCCGCGCAAGTCCTGGGCAAGCGCGTCGAGGTCACGCTGGTCGATGACGAGCCTGTGAGATTGCCGAAAGCGCGCGCCGCACGTCGGAGAGCGCCGCGTCAGCCGCAGCGATCGGCGGCCCATGCGTGAGCCCGTTGCCGGGTCGTATGCGCTCGAATCTGCAGGGGGAGGTCCGCGCCGATCACGCGGAGCTCGCCCCGCGGCCACACTCCGTTCGCTGGTTGTTCCCGAGGGTTTCCTACAACGCCGCGGCGATCGGTTGGCCCGCGAGTCTTGCTCGCGCGCGCCGAGCTGGCAACGGCCGCCGACCGGAAGGAAGAGATGGCGCGGTTGCTGGCAAGCCTTCCGGATGAGCTTGATCCGATCCGGTCGTCGGCGACTTCAATCGGAATCTCAAGAAACCTTTCCGCGACCTTGAGCACATATAGCTCAGAAGTAGCGAGCGCGCGTAACCCGACTCAGTTGCCGGCGAGCACGTTGAGCACGGCCAGGCTCATCGCTCGCGTTCCGGTCTTGATCGAGGGTTCCGGCACGGGAGCGAAGAACGGCGAATGGTTGAAGGGCAGCGGCTTGCCACCCGGCTTCATCGAGTCGGCCACTTGCTGCGGGTCATACACGCCCACGAAGAAAAACATCGAGGGATGCCTTCGTTGACGGATGCCGAAAAATCTTCGCTGGCCGCGATGGGCGGCACGCGCTGCACATTGTTCGCACCGAAGGCGGCTTTCAAGACCGTCTCGGTACGCGTCACGACACTCTCGTTGTTGACGACTGCGAGTCCGCCTTCGGCAAGGCTCACCTCGGGCTCGGGCGCGCCGGCCATCATGGCCGCTGCATTGGGCGTGCGACGCACACCGGCGAGCAGCTTCGCCCGTAGCGTGGGACTGTAGGATCGAATCGTGCCGCGCAAGGTCGCGCTGTCCGGAATGATGTTGCCGACCGATCCGGCCTGAACCGCGCCGACCGTCACGACGCCGAATTCCATCGGGTCTTTTTCGCGGCTCACGACCGTCTGCACGTCGACGATGAAGTGCGCCGCAATCGCGATCGGATCGATGGTCTTGTCGGGCGCCGAGCCGTGGCCGCCGCGCCCCTTGAAAACAATCTCGAGCCCGTCGGAGTTGGAGGTGATCGCGCCCACGTTGTAGGTGATCGTTCCGTATGGCGTGGGCGCGGTGTGCAGCGCGAAAGCGAAATCCGGTTTCGGAAAGCGCGTGAAGAGACCGTCGGCCAGCATGGCCTTGGCGCCGTTGACCAACTCCTCGGCCGGCTGCGCGACGAACATCAGCGTGCCGTGCCACTGGTCCTTCATCGCCACCAGCGTGCGCGCGGTTCCGAGCCAGCTCGCCATGTGAATGTCGTGCCCGCAACTGTGCGCGACAAAGGTCTCGCGACCGTTCGAAGTCGCCTTGACCTTGCTGGCGTAGGCAAGACCGGTCTTCTCCTCCATCGGCAGCGCGTCGAGCTCGGTGCGCACCATCACCGTCGGGCCCGGCCCGTTCCTGTAGATCGCTACGACGCCGGTCTTGCCGACCTTCTCGGTCACGTCGAAACCGAGGGCGCGCATTTCGCCGGCCAGCTTGGCGGCGGTACGAGTCTCCTCGAATCCGAGTTCAGGATGCGCGTGAATGTCCTTGTAGATGGCATCGAGCTGCGGATACATGCCGTTGACCAGACCGCCGACCTCGGCACCGAACTTCTCGGCGGCGCCGGTAGTCTGAGCCTCGGTCGCGGTCGCTACGAAGACCAGGATCGCCGGCATGGCGAACCACTTCACGACGAGCAGCCTGAACATGATGGGCCTCGATTGGTTTTGTTCGGGCGAAGAAGCGTACGCTGTTCAACATGACTTTGGGAACGCATCGGCCACATGCCGATGATCGCTCTCCGCAACCTTCAAATGGAAAGCCCATGATTCCCGTCAAAGCCTATGCCGCCCAATCGGCCAAATCCGCCCTCGCCCCGTGGTCCATCGAACGACGTGATGTCGGACCCGATGACGTCTTGATCGATATTGCATTTTGTGGCGTCTGCCATAGCGATATTCATCAGGTGCGCGACGAATGGGGCGGCGCGAAGTTTCCGATGGTTCCCGGACATGAAATTGTCGGCCATGTCGCGCAGGTTGGAAAGAATGTCGGTCAATTCAAAAAAGGCGATCGAGCCGGAGTTGGATGTTTCGTCGATTCGTGCCGCGTTTGCGCCAATTGCAGGGCCGATCTCGAACAATTTTGTAAAAAGGGAATGTCCGCCACTTATAACGGAACGGAACAGGATAAAAAGACCCCGACCTTTGGAGGATATTCCACCCGGATCGTGGTCGATCAGAAATATGTCTTGAAATTGCCGGATCAACTGGATCTGGCCGCCGTCGCGCCTCTGCTGTGCGCGGGAATTACCACTTATTCTCCCCTGCGCCACTGGAACATCGGCAAGGGACACAAGGTCGGCATCGTCGGCCTTGGCGGGCTGGGCCATATGGGCGTCAAGTTTGCGAGCAGCTTTGGCGCCGAAACCTGGGTGATCACGACTTCGCCGGGCAAGGCGGATGACGCCCGGCGCCTTGGCGCGAAGGGCGTCATCGTCTCGAAGGACGAGGCCGACATGAAGGCCCATGCGGCGAGTTTCGATTTTCTCCTGAGCACCATCTCCGCCCCTTATGACATCAGTGCCTATCTCGGGCTGCTCAAGGTCGATGGGACGATGGTCACGGTCGGAGCGCCGGACCGGCCGCTCGACCTGCATCTGTTTTCACTGATCATGGGTAGAAAGAGCATCGGCGGATCATTGATCGGCGGAATCAAGGAAACTCAGGAAATGCTGGATTATTGTGGCGCGCACGGCATAGTCTCGGATGTCGAGATCATCCCGGTGCAAAAAATCAACGAGGCTTATGAACGGATGCTTAAAAGCGATGTCCGCTATCGATTCAGCATCGATATGAAATCATTGGCCGCGTGATCAATGTTCCTCAATCATCTTATTTTCACTTTTATCTGATAAGAGAATAGAAATTTCGATAAGAGAATCGCTTGAAACGCTGCGACACAACGGCGTCCGAGACACAAAAGAAAAGGGGCTGGCGAAAGCTAACCCCTTGAAGAATGGTGGGCCGTGAGTGGCTCGAACACACGACCTACGGATTAAGAGGCAGATTCTTGGTAGTTACAGTAAATTTAATGCCGCTGCATGTTTACGGCGCGCGCTGGTGCATCGGGGAACGCAGCGCTTCCGTCTGGACACCTCGTCCCCACATTCTGCCTACGAGCCGTCGGGGCATCTTTGGCTGAGTTGTCTTGCCAACGGGCCACTGCTTGGAACCGGACACGCAACGGGCGCTGAACCGGCTTGTGTGATCAAACTGTCTAACTTCTCCTAGGTCCAGCACGATGCGCGAACCAAAATGGCGGCAGGCGGGGAGTGAGCCGGACTACCGTTTTTCGCTGGCGAACGAACGTACCTTCCTCGCATGGATCCGTACTGCATTGGCACTTTTGGCTGGCGGCGTATTGCTCGACCAGTTTTCAACCCAGCTCAAGCCACCGCTCATGGTGGTAGTCCTGGCCGTTGTTCTGAGCATGCTCGCGGCTACGCTTTGTGCGATGGCCTACCTCCGATGGCGCGCCAACGAAGTTGCGATGCGGCACGCGCGCCGTCTGCCTGGCACGCTAGCGATCCCATTGATCGCCGCGACGTGTCTAGGCATCGCGGCAATCATCGCTTTCCTTCTCGTGCGGCAATGAGAGTAGATCCATGCAAGAGTCCCGAACTGAATCAAACGTGCGAGCTGCCACCATTCCAGGACTCCAACTCGAACGGACCGCCCTCGCTTGGAATCGTACCGGGCTTGCCGTTCTGGCGAACGCACTGCTCGCGTTCCGTTCCGGCTGGACGAAGTCGGCCGCTCCCGTCACGGCGCTTGCATTCGCGCTGCTGTTCGCGGCAGCCGCTGTGTTCATTTATGGCGCCTGGCGCAGAAAACATTTGCTGGGAGGCCAGGACGCGCTGGCCCCCTCGTCCGTTGCCATCGGCGCTGTCGCGATTGTGTCGCTGGTCGCATGCGCCACAGGTATCGCATCCGTCGTGAGTCGATAGCCCTTAGGGGAATCCGTTAGACTTTCCGGCTCCGGAGAGCGGATCAAAGCGTCGAGCGCGCGCAGGATTAGGCGCAATCACCAGCGTAAGATCGCGGGTCGACGAGATAGCTATGGCCGTGCTTGCGGAATCCCAGGCTCTCATAGAAGCGGTGAGCTTCCTCTCGCTTGACATGGCTGGACAGCACCAGTTTGTAGCAGTCGCGTGCGAAACACTGGTCCATCGCGAATCGCATCATGTGTCTTCCGATGCCGCTGCGCTGTACCTCTGGAGCGACGACCACGTCTTCAACGAGGCACGAATCACGCGCTCCGTGCGAGATGCCGCCCGCATAGATCAGCGAGAACGTACCGACAATCTGACGCTGCAATTCGGCAACGTAGACGCGATGGCGCGGATTCGAAACGAGCTCGAGAAAATAACCGCGCGCTCGCTCAATCGGCATCTCAGGCTCGGGCGCGATGTTGAGTTGCTTGTAGAGATCGAGCAAGCGCAAAACGTCAGCCTGATGCGCTTCGCGTATCGATACGTTCACGGCCGCGCCTCGGTTCGCCGCGCTAGACGGTGAGCTTCAATACACGCCGCGCGTTGCCGTACATCACATCGTCGATGACGTCGACGTCGAAACCCAGTGCGCGGTAATCCGTGATCGATTGTCCCATCGGCCGGAAAGGGTACGAACTACCGTACAGGATCTGCTGACGCATGCAGCCATTCGCCGCCTCGACATAGAGGCGACCACCGGGCGCAAAGATATACATGTCGGGCACGATGAAGACGTTCTCCCAACGGAAAGCGACGCCAATGATTTCGTTCACGTACGGATAGAAGCCGTGATAGCAGATGATCGATAGTTTCGGAAACGCCTTGGCGACGTGCCCCACGGCCGACGGGTTGACCATGTCGAGACTCGCCGCCGTGGGGCCGGACATGATGCACACCGGCACGCCGAGCTGATCGCAGGCGTCGTAGATCGGAAACAGCATCGGATCGTCGGCATTGCGCGGCGGGCTGCCGAAGCCGGGTTCGACGTTGATGGCCTTCAGGCCAAGTTGCTTGACCGCGCGTTCCACCTCCTGCACGGCCGCCTTGACGCCCCAGCGGTGGGGATCGATGGAGCCGACGCCTACCAGCTGTTTCTGCCCCTTCACAAGATCATGGATTTCGTCGTTCGAATGCTTGATTCCGGGCGTGTCGCGTCCGACGATCACGGCCGCGGTGATGCGCGTCTCCTTGACCTCCTTCACGAACGACTCCAGGTTCTTGGAATGCGTGAAGTGCTCGATGTCCTGAGAGCCGACGCGCCCATTGAGCCATTTGACGACCTCGAACTCAGGCGTTCCACGCGTCTTGCCGTAGAAGTCGTGCAGGAACGCAGGGCGACTGCGCATATCGATCACTTTCTTGGCCACGTCCAGTTCTCCTCTTTGGATTTACTCATTACTCGCTGTGCTGGGGATGCCGTCGCTGCGCTCGCATGAAGGACTTCATGATCGAACCAGTGCCGCCATCAATGCGACTTGTCTTCTGCAGGTGCGTTGGCACTGCGCTTCGAGTACGCGTTGACGAAGTCCGCAGCAGCGCGGCTGCCACCGGTGAAAGACTTCATCGCTTCCTCGTGCAACAGCGAAAGTGCCTGCATTTTCACTTGGTTCGCATGGTCGTTGTCGAAGATGTTCACAAGGCGCCGCGGACGCGGGATGTTCACCTCCAGCGTCTCTCGTACCCTGGTCGGAATGTTGGTCATGACGATCAGGCGATCGGCGAGAAAGATGGCTTCGTCGATGTCTGTCGTGATGAAAAAGTTGGTTCTACGCGACTCTTCGAAAAGCCCGGCGTAGTACTCCCACATCAACTCCTTGGACATCGCGTCGAGCCCGCGGAACGGCTCGTCGAGGATCATCACATCCGGGTTGTTGATCATCGCTCGCGCCAGTTCGGCGCGCCGCTGCATCCCGCCAGACAGTTGTGGTGGGTACTTCTTGCTGAACGCCTTCAGCCCCACCTTCTGCAGCAGGAATTCAGCCTGCGCGCGTGATTGCGGAGTGTCTTCCCCGCGCGCGCGGGGACCGTACATGATGTTGTCGTAGGTCGTCATCCAAGGGAACAGCGCTGACTCCTGGAAGACGACCAGGCGGTCCTTGCCCGGCCCGGTGATCGGCTTGCCATCGATCTGGATCGTGCCGCTGGTGGGTTTCTCGAAGCCCGCCAGCAGGCGGATCAGCGTGCTCTTGCCACAACCCGATGGTCCGATCATCACGGTGAGCTTGTTGCGCTCGATGGCGAACGAACAATCCTGTACGACGGTCTTGGTAAACAGACCGGTGCCATAGGACTTGCTGATGTTGTTGACCCGTATCTCGCCAGCAGCGGCGGGGGCATTGCCGACGGGCGCGATGCCCGCATCAATCGAGTGGGGGTTTGCCATGAATGACCTTTAGCGTTTCTGCAACCAGGGTGTCGCCAGCCCGCCCAGCGCGCGCAGGACCTCGCTGCACGCGTAGCCCGCGATGCCGATGCTGATCATGCCGACGACGATCTGCTCGTAAGAGCCGCCGACATACGAGTTCCAGATGAAGAAACCCAGCCCGCCACCGGAGCCGCTGCTACCACCGCCCGAGATCATCTCCGCGGCGACCACGACGTTCCACGTGATGCCCATCCCGACCGACGAGCCCACCACGATCGAAGGCAATGTTGCGGGCAGGACCACGCGGCGGAAGATGTCCCACTGCGAAGCGCCCATCGCCTGCGCCGCCTGGAAGTAACGGCCGTCGATCGACTTCGCGCCACCGACCACATTGATCACGACCGTGAAGAACGCTCCGAGAAAAGTCACAAAGAAGATGGACAGTTCTTGAGTCGGCCAAAAGATGATCGATATCGGCACCCATGCCAGGGGCGGGATCGGCCTCAGGATCTCGAAGCTCGGAAACGAAAGGGCGTTGAACGTCTTGCTGACTGCCATGAACAGCCCCAGCGGAATGCCAATCACCATCGCGGCCACGAACCCCACCAGCACGCGAATCAGGCTCAGGTACCAACTCTCCCAATACCCCTGGCTTGTGAGCAGTCCGGCCCAGACTCGCAGCACGGCACTGGGCGCCGGTACCAGTCCGACCCACGGCAATGAGTAGCCCAACCACGCCTTCGAGCGGGATCCCAATTCCCACAGCAGCAAGAACACGGCCAACGAAATGAATGCCCGCAGGCTGGCGCGGCTGAGCAGCTGTTTGCGAAGGCGAGTAACGGACTTGTGCATGGCTCAGCCTTCTTTCTCGCCGGCAGCGAAGGATTTCTTCGCCTCCTCGTGCACGACGGCACTCGTTTCTTCCATCAACTCTCGGAAACGCCGGCTGGTCAGAACGCCGTAGTCGCGCGGGTGCGGAATATCGACTTTGAGAATCTTCTTCGGTTTGCATGGACGCGAGGTCATGATGACCAGGCGATGCCCGAGAAAAATCGCTTCCTCGAGGTCGTGCGTAATGAAAAAGATCGTGACTTTGTTCTTGTAGTAAATCTCGAGCAGCGCCTCATGCATGACCGACTTGGTCAGCGAGTCGAGCGCCCGATAGGGCTCGTCGAACAGCAAGACCTTGGGATCGTTCATCAATGCACGCACGATCTCGACGCGACGCCGCAGACCGGATGAAACCTCTCCCGGAAAGTTGTTCTCAGTCCCGCTCAGGCCCGCGTCAGCCATCATGCTGCGGGCCTTTTCGTAGATCTCCTTCTTGCCCATCTTCCCTCGCATCAGCGGGCCGAAGGCAACGTTGTCAAGGTTGGATTTCCACGGGAAAAGCGCCCCGTTCTGAAAGACCACGATGCGGTCCGAACCCGGATCGGCCATGGGCTTTTCGGGCCCGCACAGCAACTGGCCGTCGAGAAAGATCTTGCCGGACGTAATGCTGTGAAAACCGGCGATCGCGTTGAGCAGCGTGGTCTTGCCGCAACCGGATGGCCCGACGATCATGCATATCTCACCGGCAGGAATGTCCAGAGAGCAGTGGTCGACCGCCATCACGGCCGTGCCGTCGGGGTCGTAGATCTTCACGACATCCTCGATACGGATTGCGCCTTGCGTGGCGACTTTCTGTGAACTCGTGGTCGTTTCGAGCAAGGCACCCATCACCGGCCTCCCAAGGCAAGTTCTCGCACACGCCATTGCATCATGTAATCCCCCACCATACGAACCAGAGCGCTCGTGGCGTAGCCCACCGCACCGAGCGTGATCATCCCGATCACGATCGTCGGGTAGCGCACCATCGTGTACGAGGTGTTGATCACATAGCCGAGGCCGAACTCGCCCGACACCATTTCACCGGCTACCAGCGAGAACCACGCCACTCCCACAGAGATCTGCAGACCGGTGAAGATGAAGGGCATCGCGCCCGGAACGATCACTTCGCGAAAAACCTGCCATTTGCTCGCACCCAGGCAATACGCCGCCCGGCTGTACGACTCGTCGATCGACTCGACGCCGAGCATGGTGTTCAACGCCGTGGCGAAGAACGATGCGAGGAAGGTCAGAAAGATCACCGGGGTTTCGTTCCCGCTGAACATCAGGATGGCCAGCGGTACCCACGCGAGGACGGGAATCGGTCTCAAGGTCTCGAAGACCGGAAACACGTACTCCCGAAACGTCTTCGACCATCCTAGGAACAAACCCAGCGGCACGCCCAGCGCAGTGGCCAGGAAGAATGCGATGGCAACCCGCCGGATGCTGAACCAGATGTCCTTGTAGTACTCGGGCGTGTAGACGGAAAGGCCGTAGACCGGGTTCTTGCTGAACATCTCCTTGACCACGGTGGTCAGACCGGGCATGTCGGCGAACCGCGGCAGTTTCCAGACTTGAACGGTCAAGTACCACAAACCGAGCATGATCGCGAAGCCGGTCATCATCAAATAGGGTTTCGGACTCTTGATCCACAGCGACAAGCGAAATAAAGTCAGCGCCCAACCGCTGCCCACGCCGTCGCCCTGCAGCGCAACGGGCTGATCGGTCGCGGCGAAATGTGGCACCCGTGCTGCCACTGAAGCCGGCGCTGAAAACTCCTTGGTGATCATGGTCGCGAATCGACTCATGATGACGTCGCCGGTCACTGGCGACCGCTTGACCAACTTCATCAGCTCTTGGCCATTGATCTGGATCAGCTCCGTGCGCTCGAGACAGACGGTCTTCGCCAGTCTGCGGCGCTGACCCTCGAGCACGGCAGCCCAGCCGAAAACGTCACCGCTGCGCATGACCTTCTCGCGATCCGCGTCTTCGCCTTCGGTCTTGAGCGAGTGCTGAACGCTACCGGAGGACACGATGTAAATGTCCTCGGCTTCGTCGCCCCAGTCGTAAATCATGTCGCCGCGAGCATAGGAGCGCGACTGCGCGAAGCCCGCGATGTCGCGAAGCATGTCGTCCGACACCATCTGAAACGGCATCGCGCGTCTCAGCAAGGCGTTGATCTGGTCCAAGAGGATTCCTCGTTGCGAATTTGATCACCCGGCACCGCGACGATCGTGCAGTCGTCGCGGCGGCGGCACAGTAGAACGACGTCTACTTCTGTTTGAACTCGCTGTCCGGCAGCGCCATCACCTTGCCGATGGGCGATGACAGGCCGCGCTCTTTGAGAATCGCCTGCGCGAATTCGGGCATCACCGCTTCCGGTCGAAGCTTCTCTGAGTTGATACTCTTGATAGAGAACAAGAAGGTCGCCGAGTTGGCAATCTGCGTGAGTACCTCGGGTGTGACAGTGTAGGGCAACGTCAGGCGAATGGGCGCACCGCCGGACTCCTCCGGGTACTTCCCGAACATGGAAGCCCAGAGCATCTTCTCGGTGAAGCCGGTGGCCTGCTGAACCGCCATGCCGGCCACATCCATCGCGTTCTTGGGGTCTGCCAAATAGAGTTGCGCGTCAAGTTCGGCGTTGAGCCATGCCTTGACGACATCGGGCCGCTGCTTGATCAGGTCGGCACGCATGGTGAGGAAACCAGCGTCGCTTTCGCCGACCGTCGCACCGGATGCGATGCGCTTGGCCAGGCCCTCTTGCATCAGCCGTGATGCGGTCGGCTCCCAGATCACCGCCGCATCGATCTTGCCAGCCCTGAAACCGCTTGTGATGACCTCGATGCTCTGATTCAGCACGACCGCTGGGGTTATGCCCTCCTTCTTGAAAACGGACTGTGCAAAGCGATCGGCACAGCTTCCCAGCGGGATCGCGATGCGCTTGCCCTCCAGCCACTTGATGCCTTCCTTTGCATTCTTGAACTGAGGGGCATCGGGCCTCGCGAGAAAGATGTTGCATTGATCGGTTCCAACCCCGATGGTCGCGACGATGCGAATGTCGGCGACGTCCTGCTTGGTGGTCGACACGATGGCCGGCATGTCCCCCACGTAGCCGATGTGCTGCTTGCCCGCAAGCATCGCGTTCACGATCACGGCGCCTTGAAGGCCAATCGAGAACTCGACGGTCGAACCCTTGGGCAGGTATTTCTCGTACAGCTTCTTGCCACGCATGACGATGCCGGACCACGACTCCGTGTAGAAAGGCTGGTAGCCGATCACGAGATGGACGGGTTCGCCGACCTTCCCGTATTCGAGGTCGCCAGCCACGGCGATTGAAGGGACCGAGATCGCCAATCCCGCAGCAGCGACAAAACCTGCCAGCGCTGCGCGCAAACGTTGATTCATGCAATTCCCCATGCCTGCCTCCTTGTTATGCGCCTGAATAACCAGAACGCTCAGTGCCAGAACATCTTCGTTACTCCATCGGTTCGAGTTGCGACGCTGCCCTTCCGGTTGTGCCGGCGCGCTACTTCTCGCCTTGCGACCCGAGATGCTTCGTGATCAACGCCGAGAGCTGTCGCATGACCAAATAGCCTGACGCCGGCTCGTCGGCGAGTACCTTCAAGACGTCCGCGCCTTTCAAGCGCAGCACGGTCGACTTCTCGAGACAAGCCGCCTTCGCGATTCGACGAGGATGGTCTTCCAGTAATGCTGCCCAACCGAACACCTCGCCCTTGCGCAACATGAACCCTGCAGGGCCGGTCCGATCGCCACGCCCGATGATGAATTCAACGCGGCCCGATTCCAGGATGTACAGGTCATCGGCCGGATCACCCACGCCATACAGCGTGGCCGGACCGTCGTGTTCCTCTCGCCGCGCCAGCGCATCGAGTTTCGCGATCGCCGTGTCCGAGGCGCCCTTGAACAATTCGGATACTTTCAACGCGCTCGATTGCAGAACGAATATCTCGTCGCCCTCACGAGCAACTTCGTAGCGCTCGAGTGGCGCCTCGGCCAAGCCGACCGCCGCACCGGTCGTGATGTCCCATTGCCACAGATGTTGATGGCAAGTCAGCGTCGCGCCGTCGAAGAAGCCTTCGTCGAGGCAGACATCCTGGTGCGGGCACAACCCCTGGTAGGCGAAGTATGCGTCGCCTGCATTCGCGATCAACACCTTGACACCGAGCGACGTGTCGTAGCTCTTCATCCCGTTGGACGGAACATCGCTGGCGCTGCAGATATGAATTCTTTTCATGCCCGACCTTCAGCTGAACTTGTCGTATCGAATGTTGGAGGTCGATACACGGGACATCAGAAGCATGCGAATGCAGGCGTCCACTGCGGGCGGCGGCCCGGCGAGATACGCACGTACCCCTTGAAAGCGACCCTGCATCCGCCGACCCGCGACCTCGTGAACGAAGCCGGAGTCGAATGTGAGCAATGGATGGTCAATCTGCGCCGAAGCGGTGGCGGGTTCCTCCGACAGCGCGATCGTGACGTTCAGTTTTTCGCCGCACTTTTCGCGAAGGCGTGAAAATTCGTCGAGATAGAACGCGTCCTTGATCGACCGCACGCCGAAAAACACATCGCCGCCGTAGTCGGAGAAGTAGTTCTCGCCGGCCGCCCGCGCAAGGATGGACATCATTCCCGCGATGCCGCTGCCGCCGGCAATGCACACGATATTGGTCGCGAGGGAGGGGAAGAACGTCGCGCCGCCCAAGGGGCCGAAAACATCCACCTCGGTGCCTTCGCTCGGCCGCGAGAACAGCCAGTCCGACAATGCGCCGCCGGGCTTCTTCTTCACCACAAAGCGCAGCGTTGAAGCCGATCGATCGTAGTTGACCATCGACCAGCCGCGAAATCCTTTCACGCCCGGTACTTCGATCATCACGAACTGACCAGCGTCGAATTCCATCGGCGTCATCAGGTCGATGTGCAACTGCATGACATCGTGCGTCAGCATCGCGGTGTCGCGAATGCTGCCCTTGACGGCAGTCGGCACGCAAACGCCGGGATCGACGTCCTGCACAAAGCTGGCCACTTCGACCGAGACGTCGCCGCGCGCCGTGCATTGGCACATCAGGAACTCGTTGGCGTTCTTGAGAAACTTGCGCCCCGGCGCCTCGGGCCAGCCATCCGCAATCTCACCGGACACCAGTCGCGCCTTGCAGGTGCCGCACGTGCCGCTGCCGCACTCGTACGGCAAGGTTATGCCTTGACTCAGCCCCGCATAAAGAATCTTGGCCGACGGGGCAGCCTCAAAGTGATGCGCGCGATTTCTTGCATTCAGCTGAATCTTCATGGGCCGGGCGTCGGGCGTGATCAGAAGGGAACGTGATAGCCGAAGCCGAGCATCCGCGTGTCGAGCTTGACATTGCGATCGAGCAGTTTGGGCAAGCCGTCCGCCAGGCTGACGCGGTCGTGAATCTTGCCGACGGCAAACAGCTCGGTCGTCCCGCCGTCGAGCGTCGTCCTGAACACCTGCAGCGCGCTGACGACCTGCGCTTGCGTCGCGTCATCGTTTTCCTTGACGGTGTACACCGTGACATGCCGACTGAGCGGCGATTGGTCGCTGTTGTGCTTTGGAAGGTTCGCGAACAGCGCCTGCATGCCCGCCTTGTCGTGCTCAAGCCAAGTCATTTCCTTGCGGATTTCCGGGCTGTAGGCCGTAATCGAATAGTGATAGTCCGGGTCGCACAAGTCGAGGTAGTCACCGAACTTCTTGTCGTCGAGTGTCATGCAGGATCGGCAGATGAGTTCGGAAATGGCGTTTCGGAGATCCACGGGTCGTCCTCGCGTTCGTTCGAGATGACAAAGCCAGTTACGCGGCGACCGCAGATTCGACTGCGACCTGCGGGTCATAGGCCTTGCGTCCCATGCGCTTGCCCCACTCGGCGTAGAAGTGGCGCATGCCACCCTCGTCATGGATGGTCATGTTTTCTTCGCGGCCGTGCAGTACCCACTTGCTGTCGGTACGGTCGCGCATCGCCAAACCCTGACCATGCACGCCAAGCAGGTCTTCGTGCAGGTTGCGGCCGAACGGTCCCCAGATCTGGTTATGATCGCGCACGCGCTCCGCGCGCTGCTCCGGCGTGTCGCTCTTCAAGCCCAGCCCGCGGAACTCGATGATCAGCTTGTTCGGGCCCAGTGGAATCGCGGTGTCCATGCGCAGCACTGACGTGCGCAGGTTGTAGGTCATGCCCGGAAAGATGTCGATCAGGACCCAACCGCCCGGCGCAAGCCCAGGCCAACCGACACCGCGCTGCTTGCTGCCCTCATAGGCGTCGTACTTGATCGACATCGAGCCGACCGATGCGTGCCCGTTCGGATAGCCGGTGTATTTGCGATCGAAGTACCCCGGCTGCATCATGCCAGTGATGCGGTTGAAGTAGTGCATGTAGTCGTGATAGAACTCGCTGTTCGTGTCGTGCCACAGCTTGTAGTTCGTGTTGACTACTGCCTTGTGATAGTGGAAGACCTCCAGCGGCATGCTGAGGTTTTCGTCGAGCATGCTC
>JBBRQU010000006.1:0-128957 GCA_038225855.1 Burkholderiales bacterium
GTCGATCGCGATTCCGCGAGCGGCTGTGCCCATGAACGGATCGAGGAAGCCGCGGAGGGGGCCGCATGAAGCGAAGGACGAGGGCCCCCGCCAAGGGATCGGCCCGCGCAATGCGGCCGGGCCACCGACGCGATGTCGTCATGAACCGCGCGATAGGTGCGGAGGTGGCCGCATGAAGCGAAGGACGAGGGCCCCCGCCAAGGGATCGGCCCGCGCAATGCGGCCGGGCCACCGACGCGATGGCGTCATGAACCGCGCGATAGGTGCGGAGGTGGCCGCATGAAGCGAAGGACGAGGGCCCCCGCCAGGGGATCGGCCCGCGCAATGCGGCCGGGCCACCGACGCGATGTCGTCCGAAAGCGCGCGATAAGGGCGGAGGGGGCCGCATGAGCGATCTGCAACTGAGTCTCATCGTCCTCGCGCTGATCGCGATCGGCGCCGTGTGGCTTTTCAATGCTCTGGTCGAGCGCCGTCGCCGCAAGGTATTCGAGCAGCGCTTTCGACCGAAATCTTCGGGCGCGCCTGCGATGGGCGCCGAGGCCGCGCCGCTGGGACGGGTCAAGACCCAGGATCGCAGCGAACCCTCGTTCAACGACGACGCGCTCGCAGACGACGACGAAACCATGGCGGCGAGCAAAGACCTCGATGTGGTAAGAGCGTCGTCGTCGGCAGGACGTGTCGACGATCCGGAGGCCGCGCCGCATGTCGTGATCGACGATGCGATCCATGCGGTCGTCACGCTCGAACCCGAAGGGCAGATCTCGGGCGAACGCGCGCTGTCGTTGCTGCATGCATTCCGCCATGCCGGACGGCAACCCGTCATGCTCGTGGGAGTGCGCGGCGATCTGCAGGAGCCGCTGCGCGCCGGTCAGCGTTACGACGCGGTGCTGGTCGCCGTTCAGTTGGCCAATCGCAGCGGACCGTTGAACGAGATCGAATGGTCCGAGTTCGTCGCGGCGCTGGCGCATGTCGCAGAGCAGTTTCCGGCGACCTGCGAGATCCCCGACATGCGCGAGACCACCGCACGCGCACGTGCGCTCGATGCCTTGTGCGTACCGCTCGATGCGCAGATCGGCATCAATCTCGCGAGCGTTCAAAGCGGCTGGACCGGTCAGCAGGTTGCCGACCACGCGCGCGAGCAGGGCTTGATCCTGCGACCCGACGGGCGCTTTCATGCGCTCGACGAACGGGGTGCGACGCTGGTGGTCTTGCAGAACGGCGACGGCGGCGCGTTTCGCGCCGATACGCTCGACGCGCAGCACACGTCGCGGCTGACGCTGTTGCTGGACGTGCCGCGCGCGCCCGAAAATAGCGAGCCGTTCGAGCGCATGCTGGTACTCGCGCACAAGCTTGCCGCGCTTCTGGATGCGACCCTCGTCGACGATCAGTCGCGCGTGCTGACCTTGAATGCGCTCGCGTCGATCGGCCGACAGATCGAACCGGTGTACGAAAAGCTCGCCGAAGCGGGCATGCCGGCAGGATCGCCGCGCGCGCTTGCGCTTTTCGGCTGACTTCGGTGGTCGGGCGCAGGCATCGATGCGCGCGGCTATCGCTTCGAATCGCATGACTGACGTAGATTCTGCGTCCGGCACGAAAGAGCTCGATCGCAAGGCGCGTGCGTTGCGCGGCGACCTCGATCGCTACAACCACGCCTATCACACGCTCGACGCGCCGCTGGTCCCCGACGCCGAATACGATCGCCTGTTTGGTGAATTGCAGGCCATCGAGAGAGCGCATCCCGATCTGCAAACGCCCGACTCGCCGACGCAGCGGGTGGGCGGCGCGTCGCGCTCGGACCTGTCGAGCGTGCGCCACGACGTGGCGATGCTGTCCTTGTCGAACGCATTCGATGACGATGACATCATCGCGTTCGATCGACGCATTGGGGACGCGCTCGGTGCGAATGTCGGCGGGCGCGCGGTCGAATACGCGGCCGAGTTGAAGTTCGACGGGCTCGCGGTCAGCCTGCGCTACGAAGACGGTCTGCTCACGCAAGCGGCCACGCGCGGCGACGGCAGCGTGGGCGAAGACGTGACGCCCAACGTGAAGACGATCGCATCGGTGCCGTTGCGATTGAAGGGCAAGCATCCGCCCAGGCTGATCGACGTGCGCGGTGAAGTGCTGATGTTTCATGCCGATTTCGAAGCGATCAATCGTCGTCAGCGCGAGGCGGGCGACAAAGAGTTCGTCAACCCGCGCAATGCGGCAGCGGGCAGTCTGCGTCAACTCGACGCGCGCATCACGGCCAAGCGGCCGCTGCATTTCTTCGCGTATGGCGTGGGCCGCTACGAAGCTTCGGAAGCGGGCGCGGGTTTGCCCGACGGGTTGCCCGATCGTCATAGCGCCTTGCTTGCGTGGTATCGAGCGCTCGCCATCCCGGTCGCTGATCAGCGCGCCGTCGTCACCGGCGCGAGCGGGATGCTCGACTTCTATCGCGCAATCGCAGAGCAGCGTGCGGGCTTGCCGTACGACATCGACGGCGTGGTCTACAAGGTCGACACGTACGAGGAGCAGCGGCGGCTCGGTTTCGTCGCGCGCGCGCCGCGCTTCGCGATCGCGCACAAATTTCCGGCCGAGGAAGCCATCACCACCATCGAGCGCATCGTCGTGCAGGTGGGACGGACCGGCGCGATCACGCCGGTCGCGCGGCTCGCGCCGATCTTTGTCGGCGGTGTCACGGTCGCCAACGCGACCCTGCACAATGAAGACGAGATCCGTCGCAAGGACATCCGCATTGGCGACACCGTGATCGTGCGGCGCGCGGGCGACGTGATTCCCGAAGTGCTGCGCGTAGTCGTGGAAAAGCGCCCCGCGAACGCGGTCGAGTTCGCGATGCCCGCGAAGTGTCCGGTGTGCGGATCGGCGATCGTGCGCGAAACCGGCGAAGCGGTCGCGCGATGCAGTGGCGGACTGGTGTGCGCCGCGCAGAGGAAACAGGCGCTGCTGCACTTCGCACAACGACGCGCGCTGGACATCGAAGGACTCGGCGAGAAGGTAGTCGATCAGCTGGTCGAACGACAACTCGTTCACTCACCGGCCGACCTGTTCACCCTCGACCAGGCGACGCTTGCAAGCCTCGATCGCATGGCCGACAAGTCGGCCGCCAATCTGGTCGAGGCGATCGGCAAAGCCAGGCAGACGACGCTCGCGCGCTTTCTCTACGCGCTCGGCATCCGGCACGTCGGTGAGGAGGTTGCGCGCGTGCTCGCGCGCGAGTTCGGGCGTCTCGATGCGTTGCTCGACGCCGATTGGAGTGCTCTCGTCGAACACAAGCGCGCTCTGCAAAAAGAGAACGCGAGCCGGCGCAGCAAGGGCGAGGACGCGATGCCGGTCCCGCTCGACGGCATAGGCGTCGAGATCATGCAATCGGTCGCGCTGTTCGCAGCCGAACCGCACAATCGCGAGGCGATCGCGCGCATGCGCGCAGTGGGCATCGCGTGGCCCGAACATGAGAACGAGGTTGCGGTCGAGGCGAGTGCGAGGTCATCGGTGGCGCCGAGAGCCAAGTCAGTTGGCACTCTAGCCGGCAAGACCTTCGTGCTCACCGGCACGCTGCCAGATCTCACGCGCGACCAGGCCAAGGCCCGCATCGAAGAGGCCGGCGGCAAGGTCGTCGCCTCGGTTTCGAAGAAGACCGACTATGTCGTCGCGGGAGACGAAGCCGGAAGCAAGGCCGACAAGGCGCTCGCATTGAACATATCCATCATCGATCAAGAGGCGCTGCTGCAAATGATCGAAACTCCACCCACGCAGGAGCACGGCGATGCGCGTTAGAAAGGCAGTCTTCCCGGTCGCGGGCATGGGCACGCGTTTTTTGCCGGCGACCAAGGCGAGTCCCAAGGAAATGATGCCGGTGGTGGACAAGCCGCTGATCCAGTACGCGGTCGAAGAAGCGGCCGAGGCGGGCATCACCGACATGGTCTTCATCACCGGCCGCAACAAGCGCGCGATCGAGGACCACTTCGACAAGGCCTACGAGATGGAGGCCGAGCTCGAAGCGAAGAACAAGACCGAACTGCTCGAGATCGTCCGCAACACTGTGCCGCCTTCGGTCAACTGCATCTACATTCGCCAGAACGAGGCGCTCGGTCTCGGACACGCGGTGTTGTGCGCGCTGCCAGTGGTGGGCCACGAACCGTTCGCGGTGCTGCTCGCCGACGATTTGATGGACACGCCCGATGGCGCACCCGGCGTGCTCGAACAAATGGTGCGCGTATTCGATTTGAAGCAGACCAGCGTGCTCGCGGTGCAAAACGTGCCGCGCGAACAGACGCGCTTGTACGGCATCGTCGGCACGCGCCTGGGTTCACCGATCGCCGCCGGCAACGAGCGCCTCGAAGAGATGGCATGCATGGTCGAAAAGCCCAAGCCGGAAGACGCGCCGTCGACGCTTGCGGTGATGGGCCGCTACATCCTTACGGGCGCATTGTTCGATCGGCTGCGCAACGTCCAGCCGGGAGCCGGCGGCGAAATTCAATTGACCGACGGCATCGTCGCCCTGCTCGAAGACGAGCCGGTGCTGGCCTATCGCTTCGAGGGCGTGCGCTACGATTGCGGCACGAAGATCGGCTATCTGAAGGCGACCGTCGAGCTCGGCTTGAAGCACAGTGAAGTCGGGGCGGCGTTCGCCGACTACCTCGCCGCGCGTCAAGAATCGAAACAGCGGAAATAACAAAGGGAAACCATGTTCGCCATTCTTGGAGGCAGTGGACTCACGTCGTTCGCGGAACTCGAAATCGATCGACGCGAAGTCGTGCGCACGCCCTGGGGCGAGCCTTCCGGTCCGGTGACGCTCGGACGTATCGGCGATGTCCCGGTGGCCTTCTTGCCGCGGCATGGCCACGGCCACACGATTCCGCCGCACGCCATCAATTACCGCGCGAACCTGCATGCGTTGAAGCACATCGGCGCCGAAGGCGTGATCGCCGTCGCTTCGGTCGGCGGCATGCGCGACGACATGCAGCCGGGCGCGATCGCGCTGCTCGATCAGATACTCGACTACACCTGGGGCCGCGACTCGACTTTTTTCGACGGACCCGAACAACCGGTCACGCATATCGACTTCACGTTGCCTTACGACCCCGCGCTGCGCGCGCGCGTGCTTGCGGTTGCGCGCGCCGACGGTCACGCGCTGATCGACGGCGGCTGCTATGCGTGCATGCAGGGCCCTCGTCTCGAGACCGCGGCCGAGATCGATCGGGTCGAGAGCGATGGCGCCGACGTCGTCGGCATGACGCTGATGCCCGAGGCCGCACTCGCGCGCGAGCTCGACCTGCCGTATGTGGGGCTCGCCGTGGTCGTCAATCACGCCGCCGGTCGAGGCGATTCGAAGCTGGCGATCTCGACCGCGGAAATCGGACGCACGCTCGAGACCTCGATGCAGAGCGTGCGCGCGCTGATCGTGTCGTTCGTGCGCGCGACCGGCCGCCACAAGTTTCCATGATCCACGACATCCTGCGCATGGGCGATCCGCGTCTGCTACGGATCGCCAAGCCGGTCGAGAGCTTCGACACGCCCGAGTTGCATGCGCTCGTCGCCGATCTGTTCGAGACGATGCACGATGCAAATGGCGCGGGACTCGCCGCGCCGCAGATCGGCATCGACCTGCGCGTCGTGATCTTCGGTTTCGCGAACGCCAATCAGCGCTATCCGGATGCCGAACCCGTACCCGAGACCGTACTCGTCAATCCGGAAATCGAGATGCTCGAACCGCTCGAAGTCGAGGACTGGGAAGGCTGTCTTTCGGTGCCCGGCATGCGCGGCGTCGTTCCACGCAGGGAGCGCATCCGCTATCGCGGCTTCGATCAACACGGAACGGCGATCGATCGCGTCGCGGCCGGCTTTCACGCGCGCGTCGTGCAGCACGAATGCGATCACCTCGACGGCATCCTCTATCCGATGCGCATCCGTGACTTCACGCGCTTCGGGTTTACGGAGGAGTTGTTTCCGGGGCAGGAGATCGTTGACGATTGACCCATGTCAAAACGCTTCGTCGGTCCCGAGGTGCCGCCACTTCCCGATCGGTAAATCACCCAGCGCCACGCGCCCGACGCGCACGCGCTTCAAGCCGAGCACCGTAAGCCCCACCAACTCGCACATGCGGCGGATCTGGCGCTTCTTGCCTTCACGCAAGACGATGCGCAATTGATCGCGGTTCTGCCAGGTGACTCGCGCGGGTTTCAAGGCGACGCCGTCGAGCTCCAGCCCGTGCTGCAAGCGTTGCAGATCCGCGTCCGACAGCATGCCCGCGACGCGCACCAGATATTCCTTCTCGATGTGGGACTCGTCGCCGATCAACTGGCGCGCGATGCGACCGTCCTGCGTGAGCACGAGGAGACCCGTCGAGTCGATGTCCAGACGGCCTGCCGGCGCAAGGCCGCGCGGAGGCCGCCAGTCGGGTGCGAGCGTGCGCGGATCGTTGTCCCAGTGCGCGCTCGGCACGACCAGTATCGATGCGGGCTTGTAGCCGTCTTCGGCCTGCCCCGACACATAGCCGATCGGCTTATTGATCAGCACCGTGATGCGCAGATCGCGTTCCTTCTCGGCCGCGCGCGCAACACTGATGCGTTGATCCGGCAGCACCTTGCTGCCGAGCACATCGGTCTTCACGCCATCGACGAAGACCCAGCCGCGCACGATCCACTCGTCGGCTTCGCGGCGCGAGCACAGACCGAGCTCGGCCATACGCTTGGACAGGCGCAACGCTTGCTGCGCCGGCGCCGAGGCCGGCACATGCTCGGCAGGAGGTGCGCGCGTCTTCACGCTGCGAGGACTTCGAGCAACTCGGTTTCGAGCTTGATCTGCACCTTCGCGTCCGACAGGATCGCGCCGTCGACGAGGAAGAAATCCTCGACGCGCTCGCCGAGCGTCGTGATCTTTGCGGCCTGCACGTTGACGCGATGGCTCGTGAGCACACGCAGGATCGCGTAGAGCAGCCCGTCGCGGTCCGAGGCCGAGAGCGTCAGCAGAAAGAAGCGGCCGCGCTCGTCGGGGCGCAGATCGACGGTGGGGGCGATCGGGAAGCTGCGCGACTGCCGCGATGGACGACCGGTCGCGGGAGGCGGCAATGGCGTCGGGTGCGCGAGGTGCTGCGCGAGATCGCGCTCGATGCTCGCGATGCGATCGCGATAGTGGCCGCCGTCGGGGTCGAGCACGTGAAAGGTATCGAGCGCGTGCCGCTCGCCTTCGTTGCCGTTGGTGGTGTGCACGCGCGCATCGAGGATGTAGAAGCGCTGTCGATCGAAGTACTGGCAGATGCGCGCCAGCAGATCGGGCTGGTCGGGCGTGAAGACCACGATCTGCAGGCCCTCCCCGGCAGGCGAGAGCCGCGCCTTGATGCGCGGTCGCGAGGTGTCGCGCGCGAGCGCGAATGCGCGCGTGATCCACGCGATGTCCGGCGCGTCATGCCGCAGGAACCATGCGACATCGAGGCGCTTCCAGAAGCGCTCGATCGCATCGGGATGAAACGCATAGAGGCCGAGGATGCGGCGCGCGTCCTGCTGGCGCGCCTGCAATTCGGCCGGTGCGCTCGGCGGTGCGCTGCCATCGGCATTCTCGACGACGCGCAACGCGCGAAAGTAGAGGTCTTCGAGGAGCTTGCCCTTCCACGCATTCCAGACCTTGGGGCTGGTGCCTCGCACATCGGCGACCGTCAGCAGATAGAGCGCCGTGAGACGTCGTTCGCTCTTGACGATGCGTGCGAATGCGCCGATGACTTCGGGGTCGGACAGGTCTTCCTTTTGCGCGACGCGCGACATCGTCAGGTGATGCTCGACCAGGAACTCGACGAGCTCGACGTCTTTCGCCTCGAGCGCGTGATCGCACGCGAAGCGTCGCACGTCCGCGCGACCGAGCACCGAGTGATCGCCGCCGCGACCCTTGGCGATGTCGTGGAAGAGAGCGGCGACATACAGCAGCCACGAGCGTTCGAAGTTGGCGATCAGGCGCGAGCACAGCGGGTACTCGTGCGCGAACTCGGGCATCGTGAAGCGTCGGATGTTTCGCACCACCATCAGGATGTGCTGGTCGACCGTGTACACGTGATACAGGTCGTGCTGCATCTGACCGACGATGCGTCGAAACGCCGGCAGATAACGGCCGAGCACGGAGAGCTGATTCATGCGCCGCAGTTCGTGCACGATGCCGCGCGGCTGTTGCAGGATGGCGAGGAAGAGCGCACGGTTGGCGGGATCGCGGCGGAACTTCGCATCGATCAACGTGCGGCCATGCCAGATCGCATTCATCGTGCGTCCCGTCATGCCTTCGAGTTCGGAATGCTTCTGCATCACGAGGAAGGCTTCGAGCAGGGCGGATGGCCGTCGAAAGAACACGCCTTCATCGACGATGTCGAGCAGGCCGCCGGCATTCTGGAAATCGGCATTGATGAGCAGCGGCGCCACATTGCGGGCCGGAAAGAGCGCCGCCTCGATCGTCTGCAGAACGATCACGTTCAATTGCGTGACGACCTTCGCGGTCCGGTAGTAGCGCTGCATCAGCACCTCGCTTGCGCGGCACATCGGTGTCGGCGCGAGGCCCAGTTCTTCGGCGAGAGCGGTCTGCACGTCGAACACGAGCCGGTCTTCGCGGCGGCGCGCGATGCGATGCAGGCGTATGCGCACGAGCCGAATGAAGTCTTCGCAGCGACGCAATTGGCGCGCCTCGATGGGCGTCACCAGACCGCGTTCCACGAGGGCCTTCCACGAAGCCCCGAAGCGCGCGGCGCACGCGGTCCACAGGATCATCTGCAGATCGCGCAGACCCCCCGGACTCTCCTTGATATTGGGCTCGAGCGCGTAAGGCGTGTCCTGAAACTTCGCGTAGCGCTGATGCTGTTCGAGCATCTTGGCGCGAAAGAACTTCCGGGGCTCGATCGCGGTCGCGATCTGCTCCGACAGTGAGGACGCGAGGGCGCGGCTGCCTGAAAGAAAGCGCGCCTCGATCAGCGCGGTCGCGACCGTGATGTCGCGCTCGGCTTCGGTCAGGCACTCGGGCACGGTGCGTACGCTGTGCCCGACTTCGAATCCGAGATCCCACAGCATCCCGATCAGGCATTCGATGGTCGCGGCCTCGCCGGTGGTCGGCGCCGCGGCGAGCAGCATCAGCACGTCGACGTCCGAATGGGGAAACAACTCGCCGCGCCCATAGCCGCCGACGGCGAGCAAGGCCGCCGAGCGCGGCATCGCGGCCAGCTTCCAGCAGCCGCGCAGCGCGACGTCGTGCGCGCGCGCTAGCCCGCGCAACAAGCGCTCGGCGCGCGGCTGTATATCGAAGTCGCGCAGCAGGCGCGCGCGCTCGGCCTGCAACGCGGCCTTGATCGCGAGCGCTTCTGCGGTATGCGCAGCAAGACCCAGCGCGCGCACTGCGGTCAATGCCAACTCATTGCCGGATTGATCGGTCGCATCGGTCTTTCGGACGGGGACGACAGCGGACATGACAATGGACCCGGATGTCGCGGGTCGCAGGCCCTCAAGCCGCGTGCGGAAGTTCGGCCGGCGCTGCGGGCGTGCCTTCGGAAACCGTCAGGACTTCGTACCCGCCATCGGTGACGAGCACCGTGTGTTCCCACTGCGCCGAGAGGCTGTGGTCCTTGGTGACGATGGTCCACCCGTCGGCCATCTCGCGAATCTCGCGGCGACCGGCGTTGATCATCGGCTCGACCGTGAAGATCATGCCGGGCACGAGCAGTTCGAGCGTGCCGGGGCGGCCGTAATGCAGCACTTGCGGATCCTCGTGGAAGCGCTGGCCAATGCCGTGTCCGCAGAATTCGCGCACCACCGAAAATCCGTTGCGCTCGGCATGACGCTGAATCACGTGGCCGATATCGCCAAGATGAGCGCCGGGCTTGACCGCACGAATGCCGAGCCACATGCATTCGAAAGTGATCTCGCACAGCCGGCGCGCCTGAATCGAAATCTCGCCGACCGCAAACATGCGGCTCGTGTCGCCGTGATACCCGTCCTTGATGACGGTCACGTCGATGTTGAGGATGTCACCGTTCTTCAATACCCGGTCGCCGGGGATGCCATGGCAGACCTGATGGTTGATCGACGTGCAGACCGATTTGGGATAGGGGCGATAACCCGGCGGCGCGTAGTTGAGCGGCGCCGGAATGGTCCCCTGCACGTCGACCATGTACTCGTGGCAGAGCCGATCCAGTTCGCCCGTGCTGACCCCGGGTTTGACGAAGGGCGTGATGTAGTCGAGGACTTCTGCGCCCAGACGACCGGCGACGCGCATCCGCTCGATGTCGGTTGCGGTCTTGATGATGGCCTTCGGGGCGGGACGGGGAAGCGAACTCATGAGAGGGAAGTGGAGCGGCAGTGGAGCATTTCGGCGAAACCGCTATAATAGCGGGCTTGCCGCAAGCCGTCGCCCATATCCATGTGCGCCGCATCGGCAGGAACCCAGTCAGTTTCAATTGATCGCAATCGCGCGTAGTCACACAACCGCGCGCGCAGCCGCGAGCTGGTGCACCAAGGGTGCCGATTCCATCGTGAAAAGGTGCTGCGCCTGCTCAAGACCCAACCCTTTGGAGCCTCAATGTCTACAACCATGCGTGAAATGCTCGAAGCGGGAGTCCATTTCGGACATCAGACCCGCTTCTGGAATCCCAGGATGGCGCCGTTCATTTTCGGCCATCGCAACCGGATTCACATTGTCAACCTCGAGAAAACGCTCTCGAACTACAACGACGCGATCAGGTACGCGAAGAAGCTTGCCGCCAACCGTGGAACGATACTCTTCGTGGGCACCAAGCGTCAGGCGCGCGAAATCATCGCCGAAGAAGCCATGCGCGCCGGGGTGCCCTATGTGGACCAGCGCTGGCTGGGCGGCATGCTGACCAACTTCAAGACCGTCAAGGCATCGATCAAGCGCTTGAAGGACATGGAAGCGACTGTCGCCGACGGCGGTCAGGAGCGCATGAGCAAGAAGGAAGCGCTGACGTTCTCGCGCGAGATGGAGAAGCTGCAGAAATCGATCGGCGGCATCAAGGACATGAACGGCGTACCGGACGCGATCTTCGTCATCGACGTCGGTTATCACAAGGGTGCAGTCACCGAGGCAACCAAGCTCGGCATCCCCGTCATCGGCGTGGTCGATACCAACCACTCGCCCGACGGCATCGCCTACGTGATCCCCGGCAACGACGACTCCAGCAAGGCGATTCGTCTGTATGCGCGCGGCATCGCCGACGCGATTCTGGAGGGCCGCAACAACGCGCTCCACGACATCGTCGAGACTCCGCAGAATGGAGAAGAGTTCGTCGAAGTCAACGCCGAGGCGTGACGCGCTTGGTGTAGCGGCGCCGGTCGTGACCGACGCGCGACGAGGCGCAGGGGTGCCGTTCGTGGCGCCCCTTTTTTTTTCGAAGAACGATTCGAATGAACCACGGCAAGGAGAAATACATGGCGGAAATCACCGCGGGCATGGTCAAGGCGCTTCGTGAAAAAACCGATGCGCCGTTGATGGAATGCAAGAAAGCATTATCCGAAGCCGCCGGCGACATGGACAAGGCCGAGGAATTGTTGCGCGTCAAGTTGGGAAACAAGGCGAGCAAGGCCGCAAGCCGCGTGACGGCCGAAGGCATCGTCGGCATCGTCGTCGAGGACAAGGTCGGGGCGCTCGTCGAAATCAATTGCGAGACCGACTTCGTCGCGAAGAACGACGACTTCCTTCAGTTCACGAAGAACGTGGCGACGACCATCGTTCGCCAGAATCCGGCGTCGGTCGACGCCCTCCTCGGCCTGCCTCTCGAAGGCAGGACGGTCGAGGAAACTCGCGCCGCGCTGGTCGGCAAGATCGGCGAGAACCTCTCGATCCGGCGCTTCGTGCGCTACCAAACCGAGGCGAAGCTCGCGAGCTACATCCACGGCACGCGCATCGGCGTGCTGGTCGAATACGATGCCGCCGACGAGCAGGTCGGCCGCGACCTCGCGATGCACATAGCCGCGAGCAAACCATTGACCGTATCGAAGGACGACGTCCCGGCCGACAAGATCGAAACCGAGCGCAAGGTCTTTACGGCGCAAGCTGCGGAAGAGGCGACCAAGCGCGGCAAGCCGGCCGACATCGTCGCGAAGATGGTCGAAGGTCGTGTCGCCAAATATCTGGCCGAAGTCGCGCTCCTCGGGCAGCCGTTCGTGAAGAATCCCGACGAGACGATCGAGAAGATGTTGAAGGGCAAGGCAGCCCGCGTATTGCGATTCGCACTCTACGTGGTGGGCGAAGGCATCGAGAAGCGCAGCGACGATTTCGCTTCCGAAGTGGCGGCGCAGGTCGCAGCGGCGCACAAGTAATCGCGCTGGCGAAATCAACGATAATGCCGCGCAGCCCGTCGTCCCTGCGAAAGTGGGGACGATGCGCAGGGACCCAGTGGCGTAGGCATGAAGACACTGGGTTCCCGCTTTCGCGGGAACGACATGTGTGCGCGGGAACGACAGGCGCGAACAATCGAGGATAGACGCGAGATGGCTCTGGCCTACAAGCGGGTGTTGCTGAAGCTTTCCGGCGAAGCGTTGATGGGTGACGACTCGTTCGGCATCAATCGCTCGACCATCGAAAAGATGGTGGCCGACATCGCAGAGGTGGTGCACGAGGGGCTCGAACTCGCAATCGTCATCGGCGGCGGCAACATCTTTCGCGGCGTCGCGCTGGGCGCTTCGGGAATGGATCGCGCCACCGCCGACTACATGGGCATGCTCGCGACCATGATGAATGCGCTCGCGCTGCAGGACGCGTTGATGCGCGCGGGAGTCGCCGCACGCGTGCAGTCGGCGCTGCGCATGGATCAGGTGGTCGAGCCCTACATCCGGCCCAAGGCGATGCGCCATCTGGAAGACGGCAAGGTGGTGATCTTCGCGGCCGGCACCGGCAACCCGTTCTTCACGACCGACACCGCAGCCGCGCTGCGCGGCGCGGAGATCGGCGCCCAGATCGTGTTGAAGGCGACCCGGGTCGATGGCGTTTACAGCGCCGATCCGAACAAGGATCCGACCGCGACGCGCTACGCGACGATCAGCTTCGACGAGGCGATCGGCAAGCATCTGCAGGTGATGGACGCGACCGCGTTCGCGTTGTGCCGCGATCAGAAGCTGCCGATCAAGGTGTTCTCCATCATCAAGCCGGGCGCCTTGAAGCGCGTGTGCGAAGGCGCCGACGAGGGCACGCTGGTTCACGTTTAATTGAAAATTCACAGCGCGCCCACAGGACGCGTACAGGAAAGTCAGCATGGCGATTGCCGACATCAAGAAAACTGTCGAGCAGAAGATGCAGAAGTCGCTCGAGACTCTGAAGGCCGACTTGGGCAAAGTCCGCACCGGACGCGCGCATACGGGCTTGCTCGACCACATTCACGTCGACTACTACGGCTCGCCCACCGCCTTGAGCCAGGTTGCAAACGTGACGCTGGTCGATTCGCGGACCATCGGCGTGCAGCCCTGGGAAAAGAAGATGGTGCAGGTCGTCGAGAAGGCGATACGCGAGGCCGATCTCGGCCTGAACCCCGCGACCAGCGGCGACATGATCCGCGTGCCGATGCCCGCGCTCACCGAAGAGCGTCGTCGCGAACTGACCAAGGTCGTCAAGAGCGAAGGCGAAGACGCCAAGATCGCGATTCGCAATCTGCGTCGCGACGCGAACAATCACCTGAAAGAAACCCTCAAGGGCAAGGAGATCTCCGAGGACGACGAACGCCGTGCGCAGGACGATGTGCAGAAGCTGACCGATCGCAACATCGCCGAGATCGACAGGATGGTCGCGCAGAAGGAAGCGGAGATCATGACGGTTTGAGCTCTGGCTCGAATCGTTCAATGATCGGCCGGCCCCACATGCATCGTCTGTGCGTCGTCCCCGCATCGTTTCTCGTATCGTCACTTCGCGCGCTTGGCGATCGGCTGATCCAGCGATGAGGCGACGATGAACCGGCCGGCCAGTTCGACGCAGATGATTCCCGATACGGGCGACGTCCCGCGCCACGTCGCGATCATCATGGACGGCAATGGCCGCTGGGCGACCTCGCGGCATTTGCCGCGTGCGGCCGGTCACTCGAAAGGGGTGGATCGCGTCGAGGAAATCGTCGAGGCCTGCATCGTGCGCGGCATCACGCACCTGACGCTGTTCGCGTTCAGTTCGGAGAACTGGCGCCGACCGGCCGATGAGGTGTCGCTGCTGATGCGCCTGTTCATCGGCGCGCTCGAACGGCAGGTCGCGCGCCTGCACGCCAACGGCATTCGCCTTTGCGTGATCGGCGACCTCGATCGCTTCGAGCCGCGCTTGCGCGAATTGATCGGGTCGGCGCAGCAGAGGACGGCCAACAACGAAAAGCTGACGCTGACGATCGCCGCGAACTACGGCGGACGAGACGATATTCTCATTGCGATTCGCAAACTCCTGGCCGATCGGCCCGAGCTGGCGAGCGATCCGTCGCGCATCGACGAAGAAAGCTTCGCGCCTTATCTTGCGATGCACGGCATGCCGGAGCCGGACCTTTTCATCCGGACCGGCGGTGAGCAGCGCATCAGCAACTTCCTGCTCTGGCAACTCGCCTACACCGAGCTCTACTTCACCGACGTCTTCTGGCCGAGCTTCGACGCGCAGGAACTCGATCGGGCCATCGCTTCGTATCGCACGCGCGAGCGGCGCTTCGGACGCACCAGCGCGCAACTGACGATGATTTCCAAATGACGGACAGTTGTTGCGACACTTTCGTCGTTCGCGCGCATGCGGCGCGTATACGAAACTCGCAGCGTCTTTCGATGCACGCCGCTGGGCGATGCGCTTGCAAGCGCATCGCGCTCCGCAGGCGATCGGCATGCCGATCGAAACCCCCCGCGAAGCTCCCTGCTTTCGCAGGGCCGACAGTCCCCAGGCCGCGCATGAGGCAGCGCGCAACATATGTGCGCCTGGGCGATCGATCATGCTGAAGCAACGCATCATCACCGCGCTGGTTCTGCTCGGCCTCTTCATCCTAGTGCTCACAGTCGCGCGGCCCTGGGGCTTCCCGTTGTTCGCCTTGCTTCTGGTGGGCGTCGTGATCGGCGAGTGGCTGTCGCTGCTCGGGCATACGCGAACCACGACGTTGGTTGTCGCAGGTCTCGCGATGCTCCTGCTCTGGCTGATCGACTCGAGCGCGTATGCACCGCGCATCGTGATGATCGTGTGGATCGCAAGCGCGATCGTGTGGCTCGCGCTGGCGTTGTGTCTATTCATCGCGGGCCGCTTCCCGCCATCGGATCGCTGGCGCTGGTTGCACGCGGGTTTCGGGCTGCTGCTTCCTGCGGCCTGCTGGTTTGCGCTGGTCGCCGCGTATCGCAACGGCCTGGTGTTTCTGATATCGATCCTCGCGATCGTCTGGGCCGCGGACATCGCCGCGTATTTCGCGGGACGCGCGTTCGGCAAGAAGAAACTCGCGCCGTCGATCAGCCCCGGCAAGACCTGGGCGGGTGCGGTGGGGGGTGCGATCGCCGCCATGATTGTTGCGTTGATCGCGCTCGAAGTCCCGCAATTGTCGAACAGTTTTTTCGCGGTGCTCGGGCAGCGCTGGCCGCTGGTTACCGTGCTCGCCGCTGTTCTGGTCCTCGTGATCCTGAGCATCGTCGGCGATCTGTTCGAATCGCAGTTGAAGCGTCAGCACGGGGTGAAGGACAGCGGTCGTCTGCTGCCTGGACACGGCGGCGTGTTCGATCGCGTCGATGCATTGCTTCCGGTCGTGCCGGTTGCGATGCTGATCAGTCTGGCCGCGTGATGCGATGACAGCGGCGATGACAGCGACCATGACAGCAGCAATGAACGCGCCGACCGATCCGCCTCGCGACGAACATCGTCGGCCCATGACTCGCGTTCAATCGATCACGGTCCTCGGTTCGACCGGTTCGATCGGCGTGAGCACGCTCGATGTCGTCGCGCGGCACCCCGATCGCTATCGCGTCCATGCGTTGACGGGCCACACGCGCATCGCCGAACTCGCCGAGCAATGCCGGCGTTTCGCGCCGGCGCGCGCGGTAGTCGCACATGCCGACGACGCGATCCATCTGCGCGACGCGCTGAAGGCTGGCGGTCACGATGCGATTCAGATCGATCACGGCCCGGCGGCGTTGTGCGAGGTCGCGCGCGAAGCCGACGTGGTCATGGCCGCGATCGTCGGCGCGGCTGGCTTGCCCGCCGCGATGGCCGCCGCCCGCGCCGGGCGTCGCGTGCTGCTTGCGAACAAGGAAGCGCTGGTCATGGCCGGTGCCTTGTTCATCGATGCCGTCGCCGCCGCCGGGGCGACGCTGTTGCCGATCGACAGCGAGCACAACGCGATCTTTCAATGTCTGCCGATTCCAGTCGGAGGCCGTTACGAGCGCGCGGGCATCGCGCGCATACTGCTGACTGCGTCGGGAGGCCCGTTTCGCACCATGCCGCTCGACGAGATGGCCCATGTCACGCCCGATCAGGCCTGCGCGCATCCCAACTGGGTGATGGGACGCAAGATCTCGGTGGACTCGGCGACGATGATGAACAAGGGCCTCGAAGTGATCGAAGCGCGCTGGCTCTTCGGCGTCGAGCCGGATCGCATCGAGGTCGTGATCCATCCGCAGAGCGTGGTCCATTCGATGGTCGAGTACCTCGATGGCTCGGTGCTCGCGCAGATGGGCAACCCCGACATGCGCACGCCGATCGCGCATGCGCTCGCGTGGCCCGAGCGCATGGCGTCGGGCGTGCGGTCGCTCGATCTGACCGCGATCGCGCGGCTCGATTTCGAAAAGCCCGACCTCGTGCGTTTCCCCTGCCTGAATCTCGCATACCATGCGCTTGCCTCGGGAGGCGGCGCGCCCGCCATTCTCAATGCCGCCAATGAAATCGCGGTCGATGCGTTCCTGCATGGGCGCATCCGCTTTACCGACATCGCCGCCGTGGTCGATCGCGTGTTGAATGACTTGCCGGCGGAATTTCACATCGGCGCGCCGCAGTCGCTCGACGACATCTTCGAGATCGATACCAGGGCGCGCGAGCGCGCGAGCACGTTGGTGATGGCGCGTCAATCAGCGGGTCAATGAGCGACCCACACCGGAACAGGACCCATCGATGAATATCGTCTGGACCATCGCTGCATTCTTTGCTGCGCTCGGGCCGCTGATCGTGTTCCACGAACTCGGTCACTACGCGGTCGCGCGGTTGTGCGGCGTGAAGGTGCTGCGCTTCTCGGTGGGCTTCGGTCGCCCGCTCGTGAAATGGGTGCGTGGGCGCGACCGGACCGAATGGGTGCTCTCGGCGATTCCTTTCGGCGGCTACGTCGCGATGCTCGACGAGCGCGAGTTGCAGGCCGAACCGAAGAGCGCAGCAATTCCCGAAAGCGATCTGGCGCGCGCATTCAATCGCCAGTCGGTCGCCAAGCGCATCGCCATCGTCGCGGCCGGACCGTTCGCGAATCTGGTGCTCGCGGTGCTGTTGTACGCGGGCGTGAACATGGTAGGCATCGACGAGCCGCGTGCGGTGTTCTCCGCGCCGGTCGCGGGCAGCGCAATGGCCGCAGCCGGTATCGATGCGCCATTCGAAGTGACCGCGCTCGACGGCGAAGCGATCCGATCGATCGTCGATCTGCGCTGGCATCTCCTGAAGATCGGCGTCGATCACGAAGCGGCCGTGTTGCAGGTCAAGCGCCTCGATGGTCCGGCCGATGCAGACCGTCGCGTCACGCTCGACCTCGCAAGCTTCGAGACCAGGGACCTCGAAAGCGATTTCATGCAGAAGCTCGGCCTGGCGCTGCTGCGGCCGAAGCCGACGATCCGCGATGTCGCCGATCAGAACGGGCCTGCGGCGAATGCGGGTTTGAAACGCGGCGACCGGGTCGTGTCCATCGACGGCAAGGCGATCGACGACGTCGATGCGCTTCAACGCATCGTCGGCGCCTCGCCAGGAAAGAAACTCCAGTTCGTGATCGAGCGCAATGGCTCGATGGTGACGACATCGGTCACGCCGATCGCCGCTCCCGTCGCTGCGACCAGTACGGGGTCGAACGCAGGGTCGATCGCCGCGCCGAACGCCGCGACCGCGGGCCGCATCGGCGTTCAATTGGGCGCGCAGATGCAGACGGTGCGGGTGCGTTACGGCCCGTTGGACGCGATCGCGCACGGCGTCACGCAGACCTGGGACTTGTGCGTGTTCTCGGTTCGCATGATCGGCAAGATGCTGTCAGGCGAGATCTCGCTCAAGAACATCAGCGGGCCCGTAACGATCGCCGACTATGCCGGCCAGTCCGCGCGGCTCGGGCCGCTGGCCTTCATCAGCTTCGTGGCATTCATCAGCATCAGCCTGGGCGTGATGAATCTGCTGCCGGTGCCGATGCTCGATGGAGGGCATTTGCTGTATTATTTCGCCGAAATTGTCAGGGGGCGCCCGCCATCCGAACGGTTTCTCGAATGGAGTCAGCGGGCGGGTATGTTCCTCCTCGCGGGCTTGATGGTCGTAGCGCTGTTCAACGACGTCGTGCGCTTGCTGTCGTGACTGCCGACCCGGCCGGTTCTGCGCGCGGTTCTCTTCCGCGCGTTGGTCGTTTCCTCCCCGCATCTTCGACCCCACGCATCTCTTGATGACGAAATCCCGTTTGTTGCGCTTTCAATTCCGCCCTCTCGCGATTGCGACTGCGTTGATTGGCGCGTTTGCAGCGCATGCGGCGCATGCATTCGAGCCCTTCGTGGTTCGCGACATTCGCGTCGAAGGCATACAGCGGACCGACGCGGGGACGGTCTTCAGTTACCTGCCGGTCAAGGTGGGAGAAACCTTCACCGACGAGAAGGCCACCGCGGCGCTGAAGGCGCTCTATGCGACCGGCTTCTTCAAGGACGTGCGCATCGACCTCGATCGCGATGTGCTCGTGGTCGTGGTCGATGAACGTCCGGCGATCGCGAGCATCGAGTTCACTGGGTTGAAGGAGTTCGACAAGGACACGTTGAAAAAGGCCTTGAAGGACATCGGTCTGTCCGAGACCGCGATCTTCGACAAGGCGGTCCTCGATCGCGCGGAGCAGGAGTTGAAACGCCAGTATCTGACGCGCGGCAAATACGGCGCGCAGGTCACCACCACCGTGACGCCGCTTGAGAGAAATCGCGTCAACATCACGTTCAACGTCGATGAAGGCGACGTCGCGACGATCAAGCAGATCCACGTCGTCGGCAACAAGGCGTTTTCGGAAAAGACCCTGATCAAGGAACTGACACTGACCACGCCTGGCTGGTTTACCTGGTACACCAAGAGTGATCAATATTCGAAGCAGAAGTTGAACGGCGACCTCGAAACGCTGCGTTCGTTTTATCTCAATCGCGGCTACCTCGAATTCAACGTCGAGTCGACGCAGGTTTCGATCACCCCCGACAAGAAGGACATCTACATCACGGTCAACATCAGCGAAGGCGAGAAGTACACTGTCTCGGACGTGAAGATCGCCGGTGAAGCGCTGGTCACCGAACAAGAGTTGAAGAAGCTCATCAAGATCAAGGCGGGCGAGACCTACTCGGGAGAAAAGCTGACCGAGTCGACCAAGGCGATTCAGGACCGGCTCGGCGCGCTCGGCTATGCGTTCGCCAATGCCAATGCCGCGCCCGAGCTCAATCGCCAGGATCACGCGGTCGCCTTCACGATCTTCGTCGACCCCGGTCGTCGCGTGTACGTACGGCGCATCAACGTCAACGGCAATACCAAGACGCGCGACGAAGTCGTGCGTCGCGAGTTGCGGCAGGCCGAGGGCGGCTGGTATGACGTCGATGCGATCAAGCTGTCGAAGGAACGTCTCGAGCGGCTGGCCTACTTCAAGGAAGTCAATGTCGAGACGCCGCAGGTTTCGGGCACCAACGACCAGGTCGACGTCAACATCGCCGTGGTCGAAAAGCCGACCGGCAGCTTCAACGTCGGCGCGGGCTTTGCGCGGCAGGAAGGCGTCATCCTCACGACGTCGGTACTGCAGGACAACTTGTTCGGCAGCGGCCAGAACGTCGGGCTGAGCCTGAACACCAGCAAGCTCAATCGCACTGCGGCGTTGACGACCACCAATCCTTATTTCACCGACAACGGTGTCTCCCGCACCCTCGACATCTTTTATCGCACCACCAATCCTTCGACCCTCAGCCTGGGCGACTACACGCTCAAGACTGCTGGCGCCGGCGTGACCTTCGGCGTGCCGTTCACCGAATACGACACGGTGTTTTTCGGCACGCGTTACGAGCACACGCGCATCGATCTCACCAATACCAGTCCGCTGGTTTACATCAACTATGTCGCCACCTTCGGACCATCGACCAATGCGGTGACGGCAACTATCGGCTGGCAGCGCGATAGTCGCGACAGTGCGATCACCGCGACCAAGGGCCGCTTCCAGCGCGCCAACCTCGAGTCGACCTTGCCTGCAGGACAGCTTCGCTATTACCGCGCGAGCTATCAGCACACCTGGTACCACCCGATCAGCAAGGACTACACGTTGTCGCTCAACGGCGAAGTCGATTACGGTCATGGTTTCGGCGGTCGTCCGCTGCCGGTGTTCAAGAACTTCTACGCGGGCGGCATCGGTTCGATCCGCGGGTTCGAGACGAGCTCGATCGGCCCGCGCGACGTCAATGGCGATCCGATCGGCGGCGCCAAGCGATTCAACGGCAACATCGAGTTGCTCTTCCCCTTGCCGGGCACCGGAAAGGATCGCGCGTTTCGCGGCTTCACGTTCATCGATACCGGCGCGGTCTACGGAGAGACCCAGCGCATCAACGCAAGCGGCCTGAGGTACTCGACCGGCTTCGGGATCAACTGGTTGTCACCGCTTGGAGCCTTGCGTCTTTCCTATGCGTTTCCGTTCAAGACCAAGCCGGATGACAGGCTCCAGCGTCTTCAATTCACCATCGGCAACCAGTTCTGACGCGGGTGAACGATTGCGTGTCCGTCGGGTCGATGGACACTCGTGGCAAAATCATTTTTTCGGCAAAGGTTTTCTTTATGGAAATTCGATTCATTCGACGATTCGTCCCCGCACTTGCGGCACTCGCTGTCGTCGTCGCGATGCATCCCGCGGCGGCGCAGGAAACCTCCAGGATCGGCTTCGTCAGCCTCGATCGGATTCTGCGCGACTCGACTCCCGCCAAGACCGCGCAGTCCAAGCTCGAGGCCGAATTCTCGAAGCGCCAGAAGGATCTTCAGGACGCGGGCAATCGCCTGAAGGCGACAGCCGACAAGTTCGACAAGGACGCGCCGGTTCTGTCGGAGAGCGACCGTGCGCGTCGCCAGCGCGAACTGGCCGATCTGGACAAGGACTTCCAGCGTCGCCAGCGCGAGTTCAACGAAGACATCAACCAGCGCAAGAACGAAGAGTTGGCGAGTGTCGTCGAGCGCGCCAACAAGGTGATCCGCCAGATCGCCGAGGGCGACAAGTTCGACATCGTGTTCCAGGATGCGGTCTACGTGAACCCGCGCATCGACATCACCGAGAAGGTATTGAAGGCGTTGAACGCGACGAAGTAACGTGAAGCGAGACACACGCGCACCGTCGTCCCCGCGAAAGCGGGGACCTAGTGGCGTACGTACCAAGACACCGGGTTCCCGCGTGCGCGGGAACGACGGGCTTGGCGCGGGAACGACGTGATGCGATGCCCGCGCGCTTCACGCTGAGGGAACTGGTCGATCGCTTCGGCGGCAAATGCGGCGGCGACCTCGATCGAAGCGTCGTCGGCTTCGCGGCGCTCGAGGAGGCGACGTCCGAACATCTCGCGTTCGTGACTGTGGCGCGCTACCGCGACGCCATCGCATCGTCGGCGGCCGCCGTGGTGCTCGTGACCGAGAAGGATGGAGAATATCTCGCTTCGCAGGTCGAGCGCCTGTGGGTCTGTCGCGATCCTTATCTGCTGTTCGCACGGATCGCGCAATTCATCGATGCGGCCAATCGGCCCGCGTTCGCACCCGGTGTCGATCCGCTTGCAAGTGTAGCGGCGACTGCGCGCATCGCGCCGAATGCACGCATCGAGGCCCACGCAGTCGTCGGCGCAAACGCGGTGATCGGCGCGCATGTGCGCATCGGGTCGGGAGCCATCGTTGGAGACGGATGCACGATCGGCGACGCGACGTTGATCTACCCGCGGGTCACCGTATATCCACGCTGCACGATAGGCGCGCGATGCATCGTCCATTCGGGCGCGGTGATCGGCGCCGATGGCTTCGGCTTCGCGAAGGACGGGCCGCACTGGGTGAAGATTCCGCAGGTGGGCGGCGTGACGATCGGCGACGATGTCGAGATCGGCGCGAACACCACCATCGATCGCGGCGCATTGAACGACACGCGCATCGCCAACGGCGTCAAGCTCGACAATCAGATCCAGATCGGGCACAACGTGCAAATTGGCGAGGACACCATCATGGCGGCCTTCGTGGGTGTGGCCGGTAGTGCGATCATCGGGCGCCGATGCATGATCGGCGGCGCCGCGCGCATCATGGGTCACGTGACGATCGCCGACGATGTCGTGGTCTCGACGCAGACCTTCGTGAGCCGCTCGATCACCAAGGCAGGCCAATACACCGGCTACTATCCGATGTCGGAACACGCGGCTTTCGAGAAAAGCGCGGCGGTCTTGCGGCGCCTCGATGGTTTGCGCACGCGCGTGCGCACGCTTGAAACTGCGCGCGAAGCCGCAACAGGTAAAACGCAAAAGCCATCAGAGCCCGAAAGTCGCGCATGACGTCTCTCGACATCCATGAAGTCCTCGAACATCTGCCGCATCGCTTTCCGATGCTGCTGGTCGATCGCGTGCTCGAATGCGAGGCGGGCAAGTCCATCAAGGCGTTGAAGAACGTCACCATCAATGAGCCGTTTTTTCCCGGTCACTATCCGCACAGCCCGGTCATGCCGGGCGTGCTGGTGATCGAGGCGCTCGCCCAGGCCGCGGCAATCCTGTCGTTCCTCACGATGGGGACGAGGCCGAACGACAAGTCGATGTATTACTTCGTCGGCATCGACCGCGCGCGTTTCAAGAAACCGGTGCTGCCGGGAGATCAATTGATCCTGGAGGTGTCGCTGACGCGCTCGATGCGCGGCATGTGGAAATACGCGGCGACTGCCCGAGTCGATGGCGCCGTCGCCGCCGAAGCCGAACTGATGTGCGCCTACAAGATGGTCAACGAAGAAGAGTAAGGGCGCGCGTGACAGGCGTGAAGAATCGCATTCATCCGACCGCGCTGGTCGACCCGCAGGCGGAGCTCGCCGCCGACGTCGAGGTCGGCGCGTACAGCGTGATCGGGCCGCACGTCGCGATCGGGTCGGGCACACGGATCGCCGCGCATGTCGTCATCGAAGGCCGCACGCGCATCGGCGCCCGCAATCGCATCGCGTCATTCAACGCGATCGGCGGCGAACCGCAGGATAAGAAATACGCCGGCGAAGCCACGCGGCTCACAATCGGCGACGACAACCTGATCCGCGAATACTGCACGCTCAATGTCGGCACCGAGCAGGGCGGCGGAGTCACGCGCCTGGGCAATGACAACTGGGTCATGGCCTACGTGCATCTCGCGCACGACTGCCAGGTCGGCGATCACACCATCTTCGCCAACAAGGCGCAGCTTGGCGGTCATGTCGAAGTCGGCGACTGGGCGATCCTCGGCGGCGATACCGGCGTCCATCAGTACGTGCGCATCGGCGCACATTCGATCACCGGCATCGGCACGATGCTGCGCCAGGACGTGCCGCCCTTCACGATGGTTAGCGGCGATCCGGCCAGGCCGCACGGCATCAACGTCGAAGGGTTGAAGCGTCGCGGCTTCGACGCGCCGGTGATCGCGGCTCTGCGGCTCGCGTATAAAAATTTGTACCGTAGCAGCCTCACGCTTGCCCAGGCGCGTGCAGCGATAGCCGCGCAAGCGGCAGACGAGTCTCACGCGGCTGATGCGTTGCGCACTCTGAACGGTTTTCTCGGTTCGGCGTCTCGCGGCATCGTCCGCTGATCGCAGCCGCGCCCGCGATGAACGTTCCGGTCGCGATGGTTGCCGGAGAAGCGTCCGGCGATCTGCTCGCGGGTCTCCTCTTGTCTGCATTGAAACAGCGCGTGCCGCAACTCGCGGCCTACGGCATCGGCGGCCCGCGCATGGCCGAGCAAGGCTTTCGCATCGACTGGCCGATCGACAAGCTCGCCGTGCGCGGCTACGTCGAAGTGCTGCGTCATTACTTCGAGATCGCGGGCATTCGCAAGACGTTGAAGCGGCGCCTTCTCGGCGAGCCGCCCGCGGCCTTCATCGGCATCGACGCGCCCGACTTCAATCTCGATCTCGAACTCGCGTTGCGCGAGGCGTGGCGAGGGCAGGGGAGGCCGGTCGTGCATTTCATCGGACCGTCGATCTGGGCGTGGCGGGGCAAGCGCATCGAAAAGATCAGGCGCGCGGTCGATCACATCCTGGTGCTGTTTCCGTTCGAGGAAGCGATCTATCGCGAAGCCGGCATTGCGGCCACTTATGTCGGGCATCCGCTCGCCGACGTGATCCCGCTCGAGTCCGATCGCGACGGGGCGCGTCGCGCATTGGGCCTGCCGCTGCACGGGCGGATCGTCGCGCTGTTGCCGGGCAGTCGCCTGTCCGAGGTGCATTACATGGCGCGCACCTTCATCGATGCCGCTGCGCTGCTCGCGCGGCGCCATCCCGACGTGCGATTCATCGTGCCGATGGCGAGCGAAGCAGCGCGCCGCGCGTTCGAAGCGATTCGCGCTGCGCGTCGCGATGAACTGCCCTTGCAGATATTCGATGGCCACTCGCACGATGCACTCTCCGCAGCCGATGCGGTGCTCGTCGCAAGCGGTACGGCGACTCTCGAAACCGCTCTCTTCAAACGCCCGATGGTGATCGCGTACAAGATGGCGGGACTGTCGGCGATGCTCATGCGACGCATGGGCTATCTGCCGTGGGTCGGGTTGCCCAACATCCTCGCACGCGAGATGGTGGTGCCCGAATTTCTCCAGGAAGCCGCGACCCCCGAGGCGCTCGCGCAGGCGCTAGCCCATCAGCTCTGTGACGAACGCAATCGCAATCGACTCGAGGAGCGCTTTCGCGCCATGCATGAAAGCCTGCGTTGCAATACCGCTGAGCGCGCGGCCGCGGTGATCGCCGGACTGCTGGCAAACTCGTCGTCCCCGCGAACGCGGGGACCCAGCGGCGTACGCTGACGACACTGGATTCCTGCTTTCGCAGGAACCACAATCACTTGATCGCATGACACGCACCCGGTCCCTATCGCTACGCTTCTTCACATCGGCCACGCGCGTCTGCGGCGTCGACGAGGCGGGACGCGGGCCGCTCGCGGGGCCGGTCTATGCGGCCGCCGTGATTCTCGACCCGGCGCGACCGATCCGCGGCTTGCGCGATTCCAAGCAGCTCTCCGCAGCCGAACGCGAACGGCTCGCGCCTCGCATCCGCGAACGCGCGCTCGCGTGGGCCGTCGCATCCGCATCGGTCGAAGAGATCGATCGCATCAACATCCTGCAGGCCAGCCTGCTGGCGATGCAACGCGCGGTCGAAGCGTTGGCCATGCAGCCCGAGCACGTCCTGGTCGATGGCAACTGCCTGCCGAAATTGAGCGTCACTTGCGACGCGATCGTGCAGGGCGATACGAAGATCGCGGCGATCTCCGCGGCGTCGATCCTCGCCAAGACCTCGCGCGACGCGCTGATGCACGCTCTCCATCACGAGCATCCGCAATACGGCTTCGATCAGCATGTCGGTTATGGAACGCCTCGGCACCTCGCATCGCTGGCGCTGCACGGCCCGTCGATCATCCATCGGCGCACGTTCGCGCCGGTGCGCGTATTGCTCGAAGCGCGCGGCCTCGCATGGTCGATGGCGCCTCATAGCGAATCCGCGTGGGACGACGGCTGAGAACCTGTCCGTGAACCAGTCGATGAAGACGATCGCGTCGCGCGACAACGCGCTCTTCAAGATGCTGCGGCAACTCGCGCGCGATGCATCGGCGCGACGCGATGAAAAGCTCGCCGTGCTGGAAGGCGTTCATCTTTGCGAGGCCTGTCTGGAAAGCGGCGCGCTGCCGCGCTATTGCGTGATCGGGCAATCATCGATCGAGCATCCCGAGGTCGCAGCACTCATTGCCACGCTTGACAGCCGCATGCCGGCGTCGCGATTCATCCTGCTCGACGATGCGCTGTTCGACGTCTTGAGACAGCTCGAGCAGGGCGTGGCCGTCCTGTTCGTGATCGACGTGCCGCAACTCGTGGCGTCCGATCACATCGCGCAGACCTGCGTGATGCTCGATCGCATTCAGGATCCGGGCAACATGGGATCGATCCTGCGCAGCGCGGCCGCCGCAGGCATCGTCGATATCCATGTGTCGCGCGGATGCGCGAGCGCGTGGTCGCCCAAGGTGCTGCGCGCGGGCATGGGCGCGCACTTCCATCTACGCATCCACGAGGACTGCGATCTGCCCGGTGTCGCGGCGCGGGCATCGATTCCCCGCATCGCGACCGGCCCGTCAGCGGCGCGCTCGATCTACGAGGCCGATCTCACGAAAGACGTCGCGTGGATGTTCGGCAACGAAGGCCGGGGACTCGATCCCGAGTTGATGCGCGATGCGATCGCGCTCTCGATTCCTCAACCGGGCAAGGTCGAGTCGCTCAACGTCGCCGCTTCGGCCGCGGTCTGTTTTTTCGAACAGGTCCGCCAGCGCGCGCTGTCTCATCATCGATGAGGGACTGGATGCGCCGCAGTTTTACGAAGCGGCCAGATTCGCCTGCTCGAGATTCAAGAGATTTTCGACGTCTTCGACCACGATCGCTGGCGAGAACAGAAAGCCTTGGTAGTAGTCGCAGCCCGAGTCGCGCAGCATCTGCAACTGCAATTCGTTCTCCACGCCTTCGGCGGTGGTCGACAACTTGAGTCCACGCGCCAGGCTGATCACCGAGGTCGTGATCGCCGCATCGCCCGCGTCGTGAAGCATGTCGCGGATGAAGCTCTGATCGATCTTGAGGGTATCGACATCGAGTTGCTGCAGGTGGGAAAGACTCGAGAAGCCGGTGCCGAAATCGTCGATGGCAATCCGCATGCCGCGATGCTTGAGATCGGCGATGACGTTCCTGGTCACGCCCAGATCGAACAGCATGCTCGTTTCAGTGATCTCGACTTCGATGAAGCGTGGATCGACGCCGGTTTCCTCGATGACGCGATCGACTTCGTCGATGAAGGTCGCGACCAGCAACTGATGGGCCGAGAAGTTGATCGACAACACGCCCAGCGCAACGCCACGCTCCTGCCACTCGCGCAACTGAAGGCAGGCCTTGCGGAACACGTACAAGCCGAGTTCGTGGATCAGTCCCGATTCCTCGGCGATGCCGATGAACTCCTTGGGTGACACCGCGCCCAGCCGCGGATCGGTCCAGCGCAGCAGCGCTTCGGCGCCCACGATCTTGTTGTCGCTGATGCGCACGCGCGGCTGGAAGTAGAGCCGCAGCGCGTCTCGCTGCAGCGCGAGCTTGAGCGCGCCCTTGACCGCGCTGCGCCTCTCGTTGCGCTGAGCCAGCATCGCGGAGAAAAACTCGAATCGGTTCTTGCCGTTCTCCTTGGCGCTATACATCGCGAGGTCCGCGCTGCGCACCAGCGACTCGGGTGCGCGACCGTGGTCGGGATAGACCGCGATGCCAATCGATGCGGCGACCGACAGCCGCTGATTCTCGACTCTGATCGGCGTTCCGAGCGCGGCGAGGATGCGCTGCGCGGTTTCGTGCGCGATCGCCTTCGGTCTCGCGTGGCCGATCACGACCATGAACTCGTCGCCGCCGATGCGCGCCACTTCGTCTTCGGCGCGCACGCAATGGCGCAGGATCGCGGCGATCTCGACCAGCATCAGGTCGCCGACCCGATGCCCGAGTGTGTCGTTGATGTTCTTGAAATGATCGAGATCCAGAAACAGAACCGCGACTCCGGTGTTCTGCTGGCGGGCGCGTTCGATGAAGGCTCGCAGCGTCGGCTCGAGCGCGTTGCGATTGAGTAGACGCGTGAGCGTGTCGCGCTGCGCGATTTCGGTCAGACGTCGCTCGGCTTCGACTCTTTGCGAGACGTCCTGGATCAACGCGAGCGACGACGTGATGCGACCGGCGGCGTCGCGCAGAGCCGCGATATGCCACTCGCACGTTACGCTCGACCCATCGCGGCGCCGGATATCGACGACATGCAGACGCGTATTCCCGAGCGCCGTGTCCGGATCCTTCTCGTCGGGCAGAAAATCGACGAGAAGATCGGCGTCGATCAGCCCCAGATCGGCGATCGGCTGCTCGAACACTTCGTCGCGCCGCCATCCGAAGAGCGCCTCGGCTTGCGAAGACCAGCGCGTGACCCGCCCGCCGCCGTCGAGCGTGAACGAAGCCAGCGGCGTGTTCTCGAAATGCGCGGTCAGAAGGCCGTTGGCCTGCTGCAGGGCGATCTCCTGCTTCTTGCGCGACTGGATGTCGGTCGCGGTGGTGTAGAAGCCGGTCACGGCGCCGGTCTCGTCGCGCGTCGGAACATAGCGCAGCAGCACCCAGCGCCGTGCGCCATCGTGGTAGCGCATCTCGCGTTCGTACTGGACCGCTTCGCCATTCAACGCCGCGCGTATGTAGGGCTCGGCAAAGCGATAGTCGTCCTCGGACAGGAGCTCGCGCATCGTCATGCCGATCAGTTCCTGGGCCGAATGGCCGTACCAGGCGGTTGTCGTGTGGTTGACGAAGCGCAGCCGCTCCCCGGAATCGACGAAGCTGATCGGCAGGGCGACGCTGTCCATCGCACGCTGCATCTCGCGGACCGACTCTTCGTAGGCCAGACGCGCCTGCTTGGCTTCGCTGATGTCCTGGGCGACGAAGTAGATGCCGCGCGTCGTCCCGCTGCGATCGAGGTCAGGCAGCCAGTCGATCGAGATGTGGCGGTGGCCTGCAATCAGCTCGGGCAATTCGTGTTCGGTATGCAAGCGCGCCCCACCGAGTGCCAGCTCGAACGAGGGGTTCAGCAGCGCGGTGACGTCGCGGCCGAAGATCTCTTTGCCCGAGCGACCGATGATGTCGTCCTTCGCGCGGCCGACGAAGTCCGCGTACGCGCGATTGGAAAATTGATGAACCGCCTGCGGATCGATGTAAGTCAGCGGCTGCGGGAAATTTTCGATGAACGCTTCGATCCACTGCTGCTGGCGCGCACGCGTGTCCTCGGCGTTCTTCGAATCGGTGATGTCGTAACCGATCGCATAGATTCCCCGCGCGCTGCCGTCTTCGGCGAAGTCGCCCACCAGCGAAACGCGCAGCCAGCGCAGGTCGTTCGGATTGCCAGTTGCGCGGCGCTCGAAATGGACGCGCTCGCCGCGAAGAGCCGCCTCGGCGTACGGCAGGATCAGTTCGACTACTTCGGGCGCGAAGATGTCGTGCGGCGTCTTGCCGATGACGTCGCCGAGTGCGCTGATGCCATAGTCCGAGAGGAAGCGCTGATTGCAATATTGGTAGTGCAACGACGTGTCGACGTAGCAAATCTGCGCGGGCAGGTTGTCGGTGAGAAAGCGAATTCGCTCGTCGCGTTCGGACAGCGCCCGCTGCGCACGCTTTTCTTCCTCGAGGCTGCGCGAAATGACGTACAGACCTTCGACCGCGCCGCTCTCGCCGCGAAACGGCAGGTAGCGCATTTCGCGCCATTCACGCGCTGGTCCGAATTCGTCGCGGACTTCCACGGTGACGGCTTCGCCTTCGAGCGCTCGCGCCAGCGATTCGCGGTGGTGCTCGAAGATGGCCGATCCCACGACTTCCTCGACCGAACGCCCGATGATCTGGGCGCGCGTCTTGCGGTGTCGCTTCAAGGAGCTCTGGTTGACATAGCGATAGCGCAGGTCGCGATCGAGATAGACGATCGCCTCCGGAATGTTTTCGGTGAAGCCGCGAAAATGCGCTTCGCTCTCCTGGAGCATGGTCGCCGCGACGCGCGACTCGTGTATGTCCGAAACAAGGACGTAAACGCCGTTCTGAAAACCGTTGCGATCGAAGCCGGGGACGAAGTCGAGGCGATGCCAGCGCGCGACGCCGTGATCGCGCGCGAACTGCTGCTCGACACTATGCTTTTCGCCGGCGCTGGCACGCGCGAAGCCGGCATCGACGATCTGTGCAAACGCGTCGGAGACCGCACTGGGCGATGTGCCGGCGATGCTCTGCTCGGACACGTCGAAGGCATCACAGAACGCGCGGTTGGCCCACTTGCACAGGCCATCGTTGCCGATGAAGACGAAGGGCAGCGGCAGACTTTCGATCTGCTCCCTCTGCTTACGCTCGCGCTCGATCACGTCGTCCTGGGCAATGCGCAGCGCCGCCCTCATCGGCGCGCTGACGGTGTTGCCGCCCAGTGGAAGGATCGACGAATCGGTCGGCTCGAAGCGATCAGATTCGCGACGTCCCAGACGATGCATGACGCCGAGCACGCCGATGACGCGGCCTTCGCGATCGCGCTGCGGACGATATTCGAAGCGAGTCGCGTCACCGATCGTTCCGTTGTGGCGATGGGCGACGTCGATGTCGAGGCTCTCGCCGGACAGCGCCCGCTCGAAGTAGCCGCGTATGTTTTCCGCCTGTCCCTCGATGGAGAGTTGGTCGACTGACTTGCCGATCAATTCGTCGCGTGTATGTCCCGCGAGCCGGCAATACGCTGCGTTGGCGAACCGGAGAATCAGGCCCGCGTCGAAAAACGTCAGCGGCGCATCGACCCAGTCGATCACCGAGTCGATCAGGTCGCGCTGTTCGGGTGTGATGAGGCCGGCGATATCCTGGAAGGCACTTTCGCCAATCGATGCGGCAGCCCGCGTCGTGGCCTCGTCGGTCTGTCGCGGCTCGTTGCGGTGAATGCGGTTGATCAGTTGTGCGAACACGCGTCGACTCCCTGGCCGATTATAGTCATCCAAGCATCATCGGTCGCCGTTGCAGGATTGCGTATGGCAACGTGAATCGGCCACCCGTCGGATGGAACCGACGCGACCCTAGAACGAGCGGCGCTCCAGTCGGATTTCCTGCAGGATGGTCGTGGCGATCTCCTCGATCGATTTGGTCGTCGAGGAAAGCCAGCGTATTCCTTCGCGCCGCATCAGGCTCTCGGCCGCGATCACCTCGGCCCGGCAGTTTTCGAGCGCCGCGTACTTGCTGTTGGGTCGGCGCTCGTGGCGCACTTCGGCCAGACGCTCGGGCGCGATCGACAGGCCGAACAGCTTGGACCGGAATTCGGGCAAGACCGACGGCAGGCGATCGCGCTCGAAGTCCTCGGGGATCAGCGGATAGTTGGCCGCTTTGATCCCGTACTGCATGGCTAGGTAGAGACTGGTCGGTGTCTTGCCGCTGCGCGAGACGCCCACCAGGATCACATCGGCGTTGGTCAGTCCGCCGTGGGTCTGGCCGTCGTCATGCGCCAGAGAAAAGTTGATCGCATCTATGCGCTGGTTGTATTGCTTGGAGTCGGCGATGTTGTGCGAGCGTCCGATCGAATGCGTCGACTTGACGCCCAGTTCCTTCTCGAGCGGCTCGACGAAGGTCTGGATCATGTCGAGAAAGAGACCGTGCGCGCAGCGGACCGCGTAATTGATCTCGGGATCGACCAGCGTCGAGAACACGATAGGCCTCAGTTCGGACAGCGCGACCCGGTTGATGCGCTCGATCACGTCGCCCGCTTTCTCCATCGTGTCGATGAAAGGGATGCGAATCTGCTTGAGCTCGACCCCTTCGAACTGCGCGAGCAGGCTGTGCCCGAAAGTCTCCGCGGTGATCCCGGTTCCATCGGAGACGAAGAATACGGTTCGCACTTTAGCGGCTGCGGCCTCGGGTGCCGACGATGGCGTCGACGACGGCGCGCTCGGAACCCGCGTGTCGGACAAGGATGACTGCGGTATCGACAGCGGCATGGGCTGCGGCATTCAAGCGGGGATGGTCGAAGGAAGGCGCGGACCCGCGGGTTAGAATCAAAATCCTTTCGAAGCCACGACCAGCGGTGGCGGAATTTAACACCAAGGAAGCGGCAACGCCCATGTCGGATCAGGCACGAGTCATCGATTTCACGCAATTGCGCGCCAGCGACGTCGATGCCGTCGGCGGAAAAAATTCCTCGTTGGGCGAGATGATCAGTCAACTCGCCAGTGCCGGTGTTCGCGTTCCCGCGGGCTTCGCAACCACTGCCGCGGCTTATCGCGAATTTCTCGCCGAAAGCGGACTGACCGAGCGGATCGCAACGCGTCTGGCTGCGCTCGATGCCGACGATGTCAAGCAACTGTCTGCCGCGGGCAAGGAGATCCGCAGTTGGATCGTCGACGCGCCTTTACCTGCGGCCTTCGAGGACGAAGTCCGCGCGGCCTTCGCGCGATTAGCAGGCGACGCAGCAGACCACGCCGCGGGCGCAGTCGCCGACGCGGCGTCGTTTGCGGTGCGCTCGTCGGCGACTGCGGAAGACCTTCCCGACGCCTCGTTCGCGGGACAACAGGAAACCTTCCTCAACGTGGTCGGCATCGACGACGTGTTGATCGCCATCAGGGAAGTGTTCGCGTCGCTCTACAACGATCGCGCGATTTCGTACCGCGTGCACAAGGGATATGCCGACACCGAAATCGCGTTGTCGGCGGGCGTGCAGCGCATGGTCCGCAGCGACCTCGGCGCCGCCGGGGTGATGTTCACGATCGATACCGAGTCGGGCTTCGAGGACGTGGTCTTCATCACGGCCAGCTATGGCCTGGGAGAAACGGTCGTGCAGGGTGCGGTCAACCCCGATGAATTCTATGTACACAAGCCGATGCTCGAAGCCGGCAAGCGCGCCATCATCCGACGCCAGATCGGCTCGAAGCTACTACGCATGGAGTACGCGCCCTCGGGATCGAAGGAACGCGTGCGTACCGTCGACGTGTCGCTCGAGCAGCGCAACCGCTATGCGCTCTCCGACGACGAAGTGATCGAGCTCGCGCGCTATGCGCTGACGATCGAGAAGCACTACGGCCGCGCCATGGACATCGAGTGGGGCAAGGACGGCAAGGACGGCAAGCTCTACATTCTTCAGGCGCGACCCGAGACAGTCCGTTCGCAGATCAAGGCCGGCACGTCGGAGCAGAAATTTCGCTTGAAGGGCTCGTCCACGGTGCTCGCGAGCGGGCGGGCGATCGGCCAGAAGATCGGGACCGGCCCGGTGCGCATAGTTAGTCATCCAGACGAGATGGACAAGGTCAAGCCGGGCGACGTGCTGGTGGCCGACATGACCGATCCCAATTGGGAGCCCGTCATGAAGCGGGCGTCGGCGATCGTCACCAATCGCGGTGGCCGCACATGCCATGCGGCGATCATCGCGCGCGAACTCGGGGTGCCCGCGGTGGTGGGCTGCGGCGACGCGAGCGATCGTTTGGCCGAGGGCGCGCTCGTCACCGTCTCGTGTGCCGAAGGCGACGAAGGTCATGTGTACGACGGCATACTCGACATGGAAGTCACCGAGGTCGTGCGCGGCGAGCTGCCGCCGATCCCGGTCAAGATCATGATGAACGTGGGCAATCCCCAGCTGGCTTTCGACTTCCGCGCAATTCCCAACGACGGCGTGGGTCTCGCGCGCCTCGAATTCATCATCAACAACAACATCGGCATTCATCCGAAGGCGATTCTCGACTACCCCAACATCGACGACGATTTGAAGAAGGCGGTCGAGAGCGTGGCGCGCGGACACGCATCGCCGCGCGCGTTCTATGTGGACAAACTGGCCGAAGGCGTTGCGACGATCGCGGCCGCTTTCTGGCCCAAGAAGGTGATCGTGCGTCTGTCGGACTTCAAGTCCAACGAGTACAAGAAGCTGATCGGCGGATCGCGTTACGAGCCCGACGAAGAGAACCCGATGCTCGGTCTGCGCGGCGCCGCGCGCTACCTCTCTGCCGACTTCGCCGAATGCTTCGAGCTCGAGTGTCTGGCGATGAAGCGCGTTCGAGACGAGATGGGCCTCGTCAACGTCGAGCTGATGGTGCCGTTCGTTCGCACGCTGACCGAGGCCGAGCGCGTCATCGATCTGCTGGCGAAGAACGGCCTCGAGCGCGGCAAGACGAATGGAGCCGGGCCCGGTGCTGCGCTGCGCATCGTGATGATGTGCGAGCTGCCGTCCAACGCGATTCTTGCCGAGAGTTTCCTCGAGCACTTCGACGGCTTCTCGATCGGCTCGAACGACCTCACGCAATTGACGCTCGGCCTCGACCGCGATTCGGCGCTGGTCGCCGAAGGCTTCGACGAACGCGATCCCGCGGTGATGGCGCTTCTCAAGCAGGCAATCGCAACCTGCCTTGCGAAGGGAAAGTATGTCGGCATCTGCGGGCAGGGGCCGTCGGACCATCCCGACTTCGCCGAGTGGTTGATGAAGGAGGGCATCGAGTCGATCTCGCTGAATCCCGACACGGTCGTCGATACCTGGAATCGGCTCTCGAAGGTTCAACGGTGAACCTGTGCTGCATGAGTGCGTCTGGATCGATAGCCGGAGGTTCGCAATGAACGATGTCGTGTGGTGGTTCGTGCTGGCCTTCGGCCTCTTGATCGCCGAGCTGATGACCGGGACCTTCTATCTCCTGATGGTCGCGATCGGTTGCGCGGTCGGCGGCCTGGTGGCGCTCGCGGGAGGCAGCGTGGAGCTGCAGCTCGTCGTCGGCGCAGCCGTCGGCATCGCGGCGACATTGATCCTGCGTCGCACGCGCTGGGGTATGCACAGGTTGAACGGCGACGCGGCCGAAAATCGCGACGTGATCCTCGACATCGGCGAAGTCGTGCAGGTCGAGACCTGGCACGACCGAACCGCGCACGTGCGCTATCGCGGTTGTCAGTGGGACGTCGCACTCGAACCGGGCGCCACGCCGCGAGCGGGCGCGCAGGTGATCAAGGCGATACGAGGCAGCACGTTGATCGTGGCGCCGGTTGCTTGATGACGCTTTCACGCATGTTCCTGTCGTCCCCGCGAACGCGGGGACCCAGCGGCTTGCCGTGATGCCACTGGATTCCCGCTTTCGCGGGAACGACGGGTAGAGTCTCTCTTCCTTACTTCCAATTCGAAGGAACATCCATGCAAGGCGTCGGCATCGTCGCACTGGTTCTATTCATCATCTTCATCGTGTTCGCGGTGCAGACCATCAAGGTCGTCCCGCAGCAGCACGCGTGGATCGTCGAGCGCCTCGGCAAATATCACGCGACGCTCGCGCCGGGTCTCAACATCGTCATCCCCTTCATCGATCGCGTCGCCTACAAGCATGTGTTGAAGGAGATCCCGCTCGACGTACCGAGCCAGATCTGCATCACGCGCGACAACACTCAGTTGCAGGTCGACGGCATCCTGTTCTTCCAGGTCACCGATCCGATGCGCGCATCGTATGGCTCGTCGAATTTCATCGTCGCGATCACGCAGCTTGCGCAGACCACGCTACGCAGCATCATCGGCAAGATGGAGCTCGACAAGACCTTCGAGGAGCGCGACCACATCAACGCGAGCATCGTTGCGGCGATCGACGAGTCGGCCGCGAACTGGGGCGTGAAGGTGCTGCGCTACGAAATCAAGGACCTCACGCCGCCCAAGGAAATTCTGCACGCGATGCAGGCGCAGATCACGGCCGAGCGCGAGAAGCGGGCGCTGATCGCGGCGTCCGAAGGCAGGAAGCAGGAGCAGATCAACATCGCGACCGGCGAGCGCGAAGCGCAGATTCAGCGCTCCGAAGGCGAACGTCAGGCGGCGATCAATCGCGCGCAAGGCGAAGCGTCGGCGATCCTTGCCGTCGCGGAAGCGAATGCGTCGGCGATTCGTCAGGTGGGCGCGTCAATTGCAGGGCCGGGAGGAATGGAGTCGGTCAACTTCAAGATCGCCGAGCAGTACGTCGCCGCGTTCGAGAAGCTCGCCAAGACCGGCAACACCTTGATCGTGCCGGCCGATCTCTCAAACGTCTCGACCTTGATCGCGTCGGCGATGCAGACGGTCAAGAGTCAGAACGTTGCGCGTTGAGGCGCAACCCGGCAATCAACGCGTCTTCATCAACCGCTGCTGCTCGCGCTTCCAGTCGCGGTCGCGATCGGCCTGTCGTTTGTCGTGCAGCTTCTTGCCTTTTGCAAGACCGATCTCAAGCTTGATGCGGCCGCCCTTGAAGTGCAGGTTGATCGGCACCAGCGTATAGCCGGCGCGCTCGACCTTGCCGATCAGCTTCTTGATTTCTTCGGCATGCAACAGCAGCTTGCGCGTGCGCGTCGGATCGGGCGTGATGTGGGTCGAGGCGCTCAACAGCGGCGTGATATGCGCGCCGAATAAAAACACTTCGGCGCCGCGCACCAGCACGTAGGCTTCCTTGATGTTCGCGCGGCCCTCGCGAATCGCCTTGGCCTCCCAGCCCTCGAGCACCAGTCCGGCTTCGTAGCGATCCTCGACGAAGTATTCGTGAAACGCTTTCTTGTTGTCGATGATGCTCATGCGCTGCGGGCCTGCGTGCGGCCTTCGGTAGAATCGTCGCCTTTCGTGCTGGCGCGAGCGCGCATTCTAATGGCATCCGCATGGCCTCCATCACCAAGTCGGTTCTCGTTCAACACAGCGCCGAAAGCATGTTCGCTCTCGTTGCCGATATCGAGTCGTATCCGGAATTTCTTCCGTGGTGCGGCGGCGCGCGCATCGTCTCGCGCGCAGGTCAAGACGTGACGGCGGCGATCGATATCCGCTTTCACGGCATCGGCCAAAGCTTCACGACAATCAATCGCCAAATGCCTTGCGAGCGCATCGACATGCAACTCGTCAGCGGACCGTTCTCACAACTCGAGGGTGGCTGGCGTTTCACACCTTTGGGTGACGACGCCTGCAAGGTCGAACTCGAGCTCGAATACGACTTCAACAATTTTCTGCTCGGCAAACTCATCGGCCCGGTGTTTCATCAGATCGCGGCTTCGATGGTCGACAGCTTCGTCAAGCGGGCCGATGCCGTCGCCCAAAATTCAGCTTGAAATTCGCCCCACGAAAAAAAGCGCAGTGAAGATTGAAGTCTGCTACGCCGACGCGAATGGCGCGACTCGCATTGCGATCGAACTCGACGAAGGTGCGACGTTGGGCCAGGCGCTGGACGCCAGTCGCATCCGCGAGCGACTCGCGTTCGATCGCGAAAGCCTGTCCTTCGGCATCTTCGGCAAGCGCTCGGCTCTCGACGCGCTTCTGCGTGAAGGCGATCGCGTCGAAATCTATCGACCGCTGATCGTCGATCCGATGGAAGCGCGGCGCCGCCGCGTCGAGAAGAAACGCGCCGATGGGGCGCAAAGGGAAAAAAAAGTCGATTGACGATGATCAAGTGAGTGCCGGACGCCACGGGGTCCCTGCTTTCGCAGGGACGACGAAGTGCCGCATTACTTGCAGTACTGCGCGATCTGCGATTGGGCATTGACGATTTCGCGCTGCCGTTGCACATCGTCGAGATAGTACTTCTCGCCTTTCTGGTCGACGCGCGCGGCCCGGCCGCCATTCTGCAAGCCCGCGAGATTGCCGCGCACCGCCGCGCAGTTCTCCTGCATCGCCTTCACCTTGGTGGTTTCCGCCTCGGTCTTCTTCGCGGCCTCGGCTTCCTCCTTCTGACGCTGCCTGGATTCGAGATCGCGATCGGCGACGCTCTTGGGCGCATTGCTCTTCGCCGCGTCCTTGATCTCACCTTCCTTCACGGGCGGCGCCGGCCTGAGGTCGGCGGCGCGTTGCCTAGGCGACTTGAGGATGCGCGACAACGGCACGTTGGTCGGAGGCGGTTGATCGCTGGCGACGAGCCTGCCCGCATCGTCCTTCCACAGCCATTGCGCGTGGGCGGGAAACGCGGCAAGCGAAGTCACAAGGAGCAACGCGGCGAGTGCAAAGGGCGGGGCAAACTTCATCGGTTTGGTCCTAAAAGAGGTGCGGCAACGGTACGTCAGGGTATGCCGAGCGTCAACGTGACAATGGGTGACATCGACCGCAATACGACAGATGGAAAACCCCGATCGATCCTGATGGCGGCGACCGATCGCCGTCGAGAGGAGAACAACGCGTCGCGCGTACTTGCCGATGACGCAAGCTGCCGCAAGCGCGTCGCATGCACGGTGCGGGCTGGCGAAAGCCCTTCTGTATAATTCCGTTTTGGGACAAAAGGAAACGCGATGCGTTTGAGTCAAAAAGCCCTCACGTTCGACGACGTACTGCTGGTTCCGGCTTATTCGGCCATCCTCCCCCGCGATACCGATCTCACTACGCTTCTTACGCGTGGCATCACGCTCAGCATCCCGCTGATCTCGGCGGCGATGGATACCGTCACCGAAGGCCGCCTCGCGATTGCGATGGCGCAGGAAGGCGGCATCGGCATCATCCACAAGAACATGCCCGGCAAGGATCAGGCGCGCGAAGTCGCGCGGGTCAAACGCTTCGAGTCGGGCGTGCTGCGCGACCCGATCACGATCCCGCCGTCGATGAAGATCCGCGACGTGATCGCACTCACGCATCAGCACGGCATCTCGGGCTTCCCGGTGGTCGAAGGCAAGAAGGTGGTCGGCATCATCACCAACCGCGACCTGCGCTTCGAGGAAGAGCTCGACGCCGAAGTACGCGACAAGATGACGCCGCGCGACAAGCTCATCACGGTCAAGGAAGACGTTTCGCTCGACGAAGCCAAGCGCCTGATGAACCGCCATCGGCTCGAACGCGTCGTCGTCGTCAACGGCGACTTCGAACTGCGCGGCCTGATCACGGTCAAGGACATCCAGAAGGCGGTCGAACATCCGCACGCGTCGAAGGACGAGCAGGGCAAGCTGCGTGTGGGGGCGGCACTCGGCATCGGCGCGGACACCGATGAACGCGCCGAAGCGCTCGCTGCCGCGGGCGTCGATGTGTTCGTCGTCGACACCGCGCATGGACACAGCGCCAACGTGCTCGCACGCGTCAAGGCGATCAAGACGCAATACCCGAACATCCAGGTCATCGGCGGCAATATCGCCACCGGCGAGGCCGCCAAGGCGTTGGCCGATTGCGGCGCCGACGGCGTCAAGGTCGGCATCGGACCGGGCTCGATCTGCACGACGCGCATCGTCGCGGGTGTCGGCGTGCCGCAGATCACGGCAATCGCCAACGTCACCAAGGCGCTCGAAGGCAGCGGCGTTCCGGTGATTGCCGATGGCGGCATCCGTTATTCGGGAGACATCTCGAAGGCGATCGCGGCGGGCGCATCGTGCGTGATGATGGGCAGCATGTTCGCAGGCACGGAAGAGGCGCCCGGCGAAGTGATCCTGTTCCAGGGACGTTCGTACAAGGAATATCGCGGCATGGGCTCGGTGGCCGCGATGAGCGAAGGCTCGGCCGATCGCTACTTCCAGGACCCCGCCAACAATATCGACAAGTTCGTCCCTGAAGGCGTCGAAGGACGCGTGCCTTACAAGGGATCGGTGGTCGCGATCCTCTTTCAGATGGTCGGCGGCCTGCGCCAGAGCATGGGCTACTGCGGATGCGCAACGATCGATGACCTGCGCAGCAAGGCCGAGTTCGTCGAGATCACCACGGCGGGGATACGCGAGTCGCACGTGCATGACGTGCAGATCGTCAAGGAAGCACCGAACTATCGCGTCGAGTAGTCGCCGGTCTGGAAGCGTGCCCCGCACGACGAACGCATGAACGAAATCGAAAGCGCAACCGGCAACGCAACGGTAGCGAAGCGTCAAGCCGCGGTTCCGTTCATTCTCGTCTGCGTTCTGCTCGACGTTCTCGGCTTCGGGCTGATCATTCCGGTGCTGCCCTCGCTGGCCGGCGAGTTCACCGGCGCGCGCGGTGCGCAGGCGTACTGGTACGGCTTGCTCACCGCGGTCTATGGCGTCATGCAGTTCACGTGTGCGCCGCTGCTGGGCGCGCTGTCGGACCGTTATGGTCGCAGGCCCGTGATGCTGTTCGCAATCGCGGGTCTGGGCCTCGACTTCTGGTTGATGGCGGTTGCGCCATCACTGGGTTGGTTGCTGGTCGCGCGCATCATCGGCGGCGCCACCGCGGCTAACTTCTCGGTGGCGAGCGCATATATAGCCGACGTCACCGCGCCGGAAAAACGTTCGAAGGCGCTGGGCTTGATCGGCGCGGCGTTCGGCGTCGGCTTCATCATCGGGCCGGCGGTGGGCGGCTTGCTCGCGGGCAGCGACCTTCGGTTGCCGTTCTATGTTGCTGCGGCTCTCGCGTTGGTCAACGTCGCTTACGGTTTCTTCGTGTTGCCCGAATCCTTGCCGCTCGATCGTCGCGCTCCGTTCGTGATGGCGAAGGCCAATCCGTTCTCCGCGTTGAAAGGCCTCGTGCAGTTGCGCGGTGTCGGGGGCCTGGTGTGGGTCTATGCCTTCACGACACTCGCCCAGTTCATTCTGCATTCGACGTGGGTGCTGTTCACCACGTTTCGCTTTGGCTGGAGCCCGCGCGAAAACGGCATCTCGCTTTTTGTCGTCGGACTTTCCTCCGTGATTGTGCAGGGCGTTTTGCTCGGCACGTTGCTCAAGCGTTGGGGCGAAGTGCGCACGACGCTGATCGGCCTTTCCTCGGCGGCGATCGCGTTCATCCTCTATGGACTCGCGCAGCAAGGGTGGATGATGTATGCGGTGATTGCGGCCAATGCGCTCGGCTTCGCGGTCGGTCCCGCGTTGCAGGGCTTGATCTCGAACAACGTCGATCCGAAGGCGCAAGGCATCACGATGGGTTCACTGAGTGCGCTCGCGAGCATCATGACCGTGCTTGCGCCGCTGATCGGCGCGCCGTTGCTCGCTACCGTCAGCGACTTGCCGCCGAACGACTGGCGGGTCGGCGCGCCGTACTTTGCGAGCGCTATCCTGCAAGCGATCTCGCTGCTCATTGCGATCCGGCACTTTCGTTCGCATCGCATCAAGCTTTCGGCATCGGTCGCTGCTAGCGATCCGATCGTCGCGAATTCCAAATCCACCGCACGCTGAACGCATGCACTCGCACATTAAAATTCTCATTCTCGATTTCGGCTCGCAGGTCACGCAGCTGATCGCGCGACGGGTACGCGAAGCGCATGTGTTCTGCGAGGTTCACGCAAGCGATGTCGACGATGCGTTCATTCGCGACTACGCGAGCGATGGCGCGCTCTGCGGCGTGATCCTCTCCGGTAGTCACGCAAGTACTTACGAAGACCGCGATCTGCGCGCGCCGCAAGCGGTGTTCGAACTCGGCGTTCCGGTGCTCGGCATTTGCTACGGCATGTTCGCGATGACGGTGCAACTCGGGGGTGAAGTCGAGGCGAGCGATCGACGCGAGTTCGGTTTCGCGGAAGTGCGCGCGCGAGGTCACACGGCATTGTTCGATGGCATCGTCGATCGCGTGACGCCCGAAGGCCACGGCATGCTGCAGGTGTGGATGAGCCACGGCGACAACGTCACGACCATGCCGCGCGGTTTCAAGCTGATGGCCTCGACCGACAAGTGCCCGATCGCGGGCATTGCCGATGAAGAGCGCCGCTTCTACGGCGTGCAGTTCCACCCCGAGGTCACGCACACCGTGCAGGGCAGGGCGATCCTCGAGCGCTTCGTGCTCGACCTGTGCGGCGCGAAACCCGACTGGGTCATGCGCGATTACGTCGAAGAAGCAGTCGAGAAGATTCGCGCGCAGGTCGGCAGCGACGAGGTCATCCTCGGACTGTCGGGCGGGGTGGACTCATCGGTGGCCGCGGCGCTGATTCACCGCGCGATCGGCGATCAGCTCACCTGCGTCTTCGTCGATCATGGCCTGTTGCGACTCGGCGAGGCCGAGCAGGTGATGCGCACGTTCGCCGATCATCTCGGCGTCAAGGTGGTTCATGTCGACGCGAGCGCCGTGTTCCTCGAAAAGCTCGAAGGCGTGACCGATCCGGAAGCCAAGCGCAAAGTCATCGGCCGCGAATTCGTCGAGGTCTTTCAGACCGAGTCGGCGAAATTGAAAGATGCGAAGTGGCTCGCGCAGGGAACCATCTATCCGGACGTGATCGAGTCGGCATCGGCCAAGGTCGGCAGCGCCAAGAAGGCCACGACCATCAAGAGTCATCACAACGTCGGCGGCTTGCCTGAATCGTTGCATCTACAACTACTCGAGCCGCTGCGCGAACTGTTCAAGGACGAGGTCCGCGAACTCGGCGTCGCCCTCAGCCTGCCGCGCGACATGGTGTATCGCCACCCGTTTCCGGGACCCGGGCTGGGCGTTCGCATCCTCGGCGAGGTCAAGCGTGAATTCGCCGACCTGCTGCGCCGCGCCGATGCGATCTTCATCGAGGAGCTTCGCGCGACGCCCTTCGTCGCCGCGATCGGCACGCAGGCCGAAGAACACATGCGCAACTGGTACGACGCCACATCGCAGGCGTTCGCAGTGTTTCTTCCGGTGAAGTCGGTCGGCGTGATGGGCGACGGCCGCACTTACGAATGGGTGGTCGCGCTGCGCGCCGTGCAGACCACCGACTTCATGACCGCGCACTGGGCGCCTCTGCCGCACGATCTGCTCGCACGCGTCTCGAATCGGATCATCAACGAAGTGCGCGGCATCAATCGCGTGGTCTACGACATCTCGGGCAAGCCGCCGGCGACGATCGAGTGGGAATAATCCGGAGTGCTTCGGCGACTTTCGGAGACTATCGGGAATTCTCGTTAATAGATTGATCCGTATAAAAATTCCACAGCGATATCTATTAATGACGATCGGTGGCAAGCAAGAATTTTCGTCGGAAATCCTGCCGGTAAGCGTCGGGTCGCGCAGAAACAAGCGCGAGCTGACGATCCTGCAGGCCGAGCACGTGCCGCTCATCGCGCGATCGACCGGTCACGACGACGTCGACGTATGCCTCTTCGGTCGCAACCTCGTCGTCGCGGATGGAACCTGCTGGCGATGCGTTCGCCGTACGCGGATCAGTCGCTGTTGTGGCGGATCGGCGAAGCGGTCGCATCACCGGGCCATACGATCCATGTTCCAGGATGGAGCAGACGCTGGGCCCGGGGGGATACAACGCGATGCGTGGGCACGGCGGCATGACGGCGTGCATCGTGGAAGGTGGCCGAAGCCGGGTGGGTGATCGCGTGCGCCTCGGGTAAGGCCTTCGACAAACTCGCGCAACCCGGGCGAAGGCTGGGGCCCGATTGCGCCCGTTCATTCGTCGGGCGGACTACCTACCCGTAACCCCATCGATCGCCCTCGCCGTCGCCCTCGCTGCTACTCTCCTCCGATGTCCGATGAGTTGCTACGCCTCGAATCAGGAATTGCCGCACTCGAAGCGCAGCGAGCGCTGCTGGGTGACGCCGTCGTCGATGCCGCGATCACCGGTCTCAGGACAAGGATCGACACGCTGAGGTCCGCAGCCGCGCCGCCGCCCAAGCAAGCGCAGACCCTCAGGCAAGTCAGCATCCTCTTCCTCGACGTGGTGGGCTCTACCACCCTGAGCCAGCACCTCGACCCCGAGGAGATCAGCGGCGTGATGGACGGCGCGCTCGCGCGCGGCACGTCCCTCGTCGAAGCGCATCGGGGCCGTGTCCTGCAATACGCGGGGGACAACCTGCTCGCCGCGTTCGGCGCCGATGAAGCGAAGGAAGACGACGCCGAGCGCGCCGTGCGTTGCGGGCTCTCACTACTCGCCCTCGGCAAGACACTGGCAATGGAAGTGAAGGCCGCGCACGGCCACGCCGGCTTCGACGTACGCGTCGGCATCCACACCGGTGGCGTGCTGCTCGGCGGCGGCGTCGACGACGGCGACACCATCCGCGGCATCGCGGTCAATATCGCGGCGCGCATGGAGCAGACGGCGCCCGCCGGCGCGCTGCGCATCAGCCACGACACGTACGCGCAGGTGCGGGGCGTGTTCGACGTGACGCAGCAGGAGGCGCTGACGGTCAAGGGCGTCGATGCGCCGGTCGCGAGCTACCTGGTGTTGCGCGTCAAGCAGCGCGCGTTCCGCGTCGAGGCGCGCGGCATCGAAGGCGTGGCCACGCGGATGATCGGCCGCGACGCGGAGCTCGAAGCGTTGCAGGAGGCGTTCAAGCGACTCGTGCGACCAAGCGCGGGACTCGAGCGCGTGCTGGTCGTGTCCGACGCAGGCGTCGGCAAGAGCCGCCTCCTGTACGAGTTCCGCAACTGGGCCGAGGCTCGGTCCGAGCGCTACTTCGTCTTCCAGGCGCGCGCCACCCCGCAGATGCAGGGGCAGGCCTACGGGATGCTGCGCGATCTGCTGGCGTGGCGCCTACAGATCGGCGAGGGCGACAGCATGGACGTCGCGAAGCGGAAGCTCGAAGACGAGCTGATGCCGCTGTTCATCGCGGACGAAGGCGCGCACGAGGCCGAAGCGCATGCGCATCTGCTGGGCCAGCTGATCGGCCTCGACTACAACGACAGCCGCCACATCCGCGACATCCGCGACGACGGACGACAGATCCGCAATCGCGGCTTTCATGCGGCCGCGCAAGTGCTGCGACGCATCGGCGCGCAGACCGGGTTGCCCGTCATCGTGTTCCTCGACGACCTGCACTGGGCCGACGAGGCGTCGCTCGATTTCTTCGACTACCTCGCGCAGGTGGACCGCGACGTGCCGATGCTGCTGCTCGGCCTCACGCGGCCGACCTTGTTCGAGCGGCGCGCGGTCTCTGCGCACGAGGTTGACGAAGCAGCATACGAGCGCATCGACCTGCATCCACTCGACAAGGGCCACAGCCGCTACCTCGCCAACGAGCTGCTGAAGAAGCTGCCCGAGATCCCCGCGGCGCTGCGCGAATTGATCACCGGTGGCGCCGACGGCAATCCGTTCTACATGGAAGAGCTGGTCAAGATGCTGGTAGACCAGGGGACCATCGCCACGCACGGCGGCGAAGGCGATCAATGGACGCTGGACGGCGCCAGGCTGCTGTCGCTGAAGGTGCCGCCCACGTTGACCGGCGTGCTGCAGGCGCGGCTCGACGGCCTGCCGCAAGCGGAGCGGCATGCGCTGCAACTGGCGAGCGTGATCGGCCTGCACTTCTGGGACGCCGCGCTCGCGCACGTCGAACCGATGGCCGCATCGCAGCTTGCGCCGCTGACGAAACGCGAGCTCGTCAACGCGAACGAGGCGAACGACCTGAACGCCGACGACATCCACGAGTACGCGTTCCGCCACCAGATCCTGCATCAGGTGATCTACGACACGGTGCTCAAGCGCATCAAGCGAGAGGCGCATGCGCGGACCGCGCAATGGCTGGCCGAGCACAGCGGCGTGCGCGCCAAGGGACTGCTCGGCACGGCCGCCGAACACTACGAGCGCGCGAGCGATCCGGCCAACGCGGCGGAGTTCTATGCGCGCGCAGCCGAGTACACGGCCAGCACCTTCGACAACCAGGCGGCGCTCGACTACACGGCGCGTGCGTTGCGCCTCGCGGCACCGGGCGCGCATGCGTTGCGATGGCGCCTGCTCGCCACACGCGAGCGCACGCTCGATCTGCTCGGACGACGCAGCGAGCAGAAGGAGGACATCGAGGCGTTGGTGACGTTGGCCGAGGCGCTCGACGACGACCTCAAGCGCGCCGCGGTCGCCTGGCGATGCGGGGACATGGCGATCCGGACGGCGGATTGGTCGACCGGCGTACGGGAGGCGAGTCGCGCACAGGCGCTGGCCGCGCAGGCGGGCGACGAACCACTCGCGCTGCGCTCATTGCAGCGACTGTCGGTCGCCACCGCCTACGGCGGCGATCCGGACGCTGGCCGGGCGATGGCCGAAGCGGGTCTCGCCCGCGCGAAGAGCCTGGGTCTGCTCGGCCTCCAGTGCCGACTGGCCCGTGCGATCACGCTCTGCGCGGACGTGCAAGGCGATCGTGTCGCGCGCCTGGCTTATTGCGCGCTGGACCTGACGCTCGCGCGCGAGGCGGGCGATCGCCGCGCTGTCGCGGTCGCACTCATCAACATCGGCGAGGTGACCGCCGACCTCGGCGACTTCGTCCAGGCGAAGCAACATCTGGAAGAAGCGCTGCGCGCGAATCGCGAGTTCGGCAATCGTGAAGCGGAGGGGATCACGCTGGCGGTGCTGTCCGACCTCGCGTGGCGGCAGGGCGAGGACGCGCTGGCCCTTACGCGCGCCGAGGCGGCGGTCGCGATCCAGACCGAGGTGAACTCGCGTTATCACCTGACCAATGCGCTGTGGTCCCTGGGCAATGCCGAGTTGGCGCTGGGGCGATTCGCGCAGAGCACGGCGGCGTTCGAACGCAGCGAGGCGGCTTCGCCTGCGGTCGGCCAGTCCGACTTGATGCTCAACGCGCTGGAAGGTCACGCGCGCGTTGCGCTCGCACGTGGCGACGACCACGGCGCGACGCGCTTCGCGACGCGCCTGCTCGAAGCGGCCGGTCTCGACCCCGGGCACTCTGCGGGCGGCGCGAACCCGGCACGGACTGATCCGCTCGCGAGCGCCAATCAACACCTGATCCGCCTGACGCTTCATCGCGTGTGGTCCCGCGTAGACGACCCACGCGCCGACGCGGTCCTGACCGAGGCCCGCCGCGCCCTGCGCGTGGAGGCCGATGCGATCGGCGACGACGCGATGCGGGCGCGCTATCTGCAGAACATTCCCGAGCACGCCGAGATCGAGAAGCGATGGGCGAAGGCGAACGACGCGGTCGCGAAGACGGCTTGACCGATTGATGAATGCAGCGGGCAACCTAGAAGCCAGGGGATTGAACCGATAGACCTGTTCGGCCGAAGTCTCCAATGGGTCCTTGGCTCGTGACGACCAGCGACACTTGCGGCGCCGCCGCCCACGGGTGTCCGCAAACGAAGCCACCGTATCCACGACATGCTCGCATTTGAACTCGGATTTTCGGCACCAGGCTAATGGACGCGCGATGTTCGAGCCGACAGGCGATGAGCGCTTCTGAGCGGCACTACGCATCACATGGTGCGATATGAAATGCGCCGGCAGAGTCGGGGCTATCGAGCTATGTCCACGCTATGCGAAATACACCCAGCCGAACCATGCAGCGGCCACTAGCCAGAAGGCAATTCCCGCAACAGAGACGCACAAGACGGCATACGAATATTTACGTTGCAGCAAAGCGCCCCCAACCAGTAGAGCCAGGAATCCGCACCACAATCCAAACAGCACGAAGGTCATCTTGAATCGGTATTCAAGCCAGCTCTCCTGATACCGGATGTACTTCTTGCTCAAGTCGCCGAATGCACGATCGATCTTCTGCTTGGCCGCTTCGCTCGAGGCGGTATCGAGAATTTCCACAGGCTCGCAATCGGCCGCACAGATCGATCGCGCCACCCGAATTTGCTGGCCTTCTCGGGACAACAGAAGTTCGGGGTTCGCGGACGTGCGGACCTGCCACTGGTCAGCGCTGCGAACCTCCACCGCCAGGGAATCGATGGGCGCCGCGAGCATCGATGACCCTTCCTTCGCGATCATGGCCAGTACCGCCATTTCGTTTGCCGGACACTGCCGGACGATGGTCGGCGCCGCAACGATGTGCCCAGCCGGTGCAGTCCAACCGGCAAACGGAGTCTTCGAGCCGGACACGATCTGCCACCCGCCTCCCCGACAACCCGAAAGAGAAACAGTAGCCACGGTGCCGTCCGCGCCTTGAACCCGCACAGTATTTTCGCTCGACGCATCGAGCTTCAACATGGGATCGAACATCCAATCCACGGTGAATGAATCGCTTTGCGGCGAGGTCGCTTGATCGATCGCTATCCAGATGTTCGGACGCAGGTGAACGACTTGTCGGCGCAGGCGCTTGCCGGTCGAAGTGACGCGTTCCATATCGGCGAGCTCGACCCATTTCGAGCTTGCCGCCCCGAGCAGTCGGGTCACTCCGCGCACGCCCGATTTCTCGCCGGAAAAGTGGGGAGCATTGGCCCCGGCCCAGCCGGCTGCGTCGTTTCCGTTCGCCCCGTCGTAGGGCCAGTAGCCGCTTCCGATCAGAATATCGGAGCGCCTGGTCCAGACGAACATCGCCATCTCGTCGGCATGCTTGTGGGCCTCCGTGGCGAAATTTGCCCAGGTGACCAGCGTTTGAGCCGCGGCGCTTTCGTCGTTCGTTTGACCACCCGACCACCACACGGCGAGGCCTGAAGCGTATCCCCACCAGTCCGATCGTCGTTCTTCAGCAAGCGTCCCGCCGGGCGGGTGTTCCGGCGATGAATTCGATTCGCCGCGCACCGTGTCCCCCCACAAGGGCAAGGTTCCATCAGGCCGTTTGAGCGTCTCGTAAAGCGCAACGGCCTTGGTGTAACGCGGTGCAAGATCCGGCGGCGCCGGAATGCCAAGCGCCTCGTAGCAAGCGAGGGCGATTCGAAGCAGGTCGACTCCCAATTCCTGATAGCCCACCGAATGTTCGTTGATCGCGCCCTCAGGCGAAACGTAGACATCGAGTTGCTCGGCGAAACGGCCGGCGCCGATATCCCGGAATTGAGGACTTCTGGGCAGCTCCGGAAAGCTTGCGGCGATATCCATCAACGCCAAATTCTGCATCACGCCATGGTTCGTCTTTGCCGTGTAGTAGGTCGGCCTGGTCAGGCGTTCCCCCGTCGTTGCAATCATGCGCAAGACCTCGGTTGCTTCCGCCTCGTCAAACCCAGGCAACGATCTTGCTGCGCAAAGATAGCGGGTCAGTACGAACGCTCGAGCGGCGACGGCGTGATCGTTCCACTGCAGGCCGCGGGGAAGCCATGCGCTCTGCTCAACCCGCCACCAGCCGTTGATGTATGTGCGCGCTTGGCGCAGATAAGCCAGGTCGCTCGTCTGGCGCCAAGCGAACAGCATGACATCGGGCACAACAAGGCTTGCACTGGCTAGTTGCGCCGAGCTATCCCCCGCGAGGAAATCGTCGCTGGAAAATTCGGCATGGAATCGAATAGGAGCCTGTCCAGGAAGCACCAGCATCGATTCTCGAAGCCCCGCGGTTGCGGCATCCATTTCTTTTGCGGTCGCTCCCGCGATCACGGAAAGCGTGTTCTTTGTATCTCGTGAACATGCGTGTGCATCAAGCCCCGACAGCGCGGCCCGAGCTGTTCGCGGCTCCAGGGAGGGCGCAGTGACCTGGTAGTACCGCAGTTCTGGATACCAGATGGTCGCCAAGGGCACGACGACGCCGGCGATCGCCGTGATGGCGATGAAGTTTCGGATGGAAATCATCGGCAACCCATTGTCCTGTGGGGCACGACGCTCGTGCACGAAACACCGCAGCGGGGCATCAAAGATTCTATCGACGACACACGCGAGTTCTTGACAAGAGCCGGCGACTCTACGGATTGGGGTGCCCTCACGACTCCTCGGCCGACGATGGCGAAGTCGACGCACGAGCGGCTGCGAGCAAGCCGAATCCATGTCGTTTCGACGCACGACACTCTCGTCCACCCGCGATCCTGTCGGTACAATCGTGTAGTCATTTGTCTGACACTGCTCGTCATCGCTTCAGGATCTCCCATGACCGTCGATAGCGCCGATCTGATCTACATGCAAGCCGCGCTCGCCCAAGCGCAGAACGCGCAGTTCGTGGGTGAAGTGCCGGTCGGCGCGGTGGTGGTGCGAGATGGCGAGGTGATCGCGACCGGCTTCAACCAGCCGATCGGCAGCCATGACCCCACCTCGCACGCCGAGATCATCGCGCTTCGCCAGGCGGCCCAGCAAACCGGCAATTACCGGCTGCCCGACTGCGAACTCTACGTCACGCTCGAACCGTGTGCGATGTGCGTCGGCGCGATGCTTCATGCGCGTCTGCGGCGCGTCGTGTTCGGGGCCTACGATCGCAAGACGGGTGCGGCGGGCAGCATTCTCAATCTCTTTTCAGAGTCGGCGATCAATCACCATACCGAGGCGATCGGAGGCGTGATGGCCGCCGAGAGTGTAGCGTTGCTGCGGGCGTTCTTCGAGGAGCGACGCCTCCAACGCGCTCAACTCGAAGCAAGCCGCGAGAAGCCGCTATCGTCGCGCGGCCCCGACCTCAGCACAACGATCGTGACCGATATCGACATGGCGGAGTGGAACGCCGCGAAACAATGAGCGACGCCTCGCGCGCGAGCGCGAGCGATCCGGCAACGTCCGAGTTGAAGGCGCCCGAGCCCGTCGCGGTCTTCGCACCCGGTGGCTACGATGCAGATCCCGCCCGCCTGAACAATGCGCGTGGCTATTTCGAGAGTCGCGGGCATCGTTTCATCGCAGCGCTCGATGCCGACAAGCGCCATGCGCGCTTCTCGGCCGACGACGACGAACGGCTCCGGCAACTACAACGCGTGATCGATGCACCGGACATCGGCATTGCACTCGCCATGCGCGGCGGTTACGGCGCGACGCGGTTGTTGCCGCGCATTGACTTCGATGCGATGGCCGAGGCGATCGCGAGATATGGCCGGCGCTTTGTCGGCCATAGCGATTTCACGGCCATTCAGCTCGGGCTGCTTGCCAAGACCGGAGCGATCAGCTTTGCAGGTCCGATGGCAGGTCCAGATTTCGGCGGATCGGCGGTCGATGCGTTCACCGAGTCGCACTTCTGGCGCGCGATGATCGAGCGTCGCGTCGATGCCGAATTCCCGACGCGGCATGAGCCCGTGCGCGCGAACGGTGTTCTCTGGGGCGGCAACCTCGCGATGATCGCGAGCCTGATCGGCACGCCCTGGATGCCGGCCGTCAAGGACGGCGTGCTCTTCATCGAAGACATCAACGAACAGCCGTATCGTATTGAGCGCATGTTGCTTCAGCTCGCTCAAGCCGGCGTGCTCGAGCGGCAACGCGTCGTGCTTTGCGGGGATTTTTCGGGCTACGCGACGGTGACTTACGACCACGGTTACGACGTCGAAGCGGTATTCGATTACGTGCGTTCGGTGACCTCGGTGCCCATCGTAACGGGGCTCCCGTTCGGGCATTGCCCGAAAAAGCTGACGCTCGCCGTGGGCGCGATGATCGAGGTCGCTGTCAGCGGCGGACGTTGTCGCCTGCAGCAGCAATGGGATCTCAACGCCGGAGCGTCATCATGAGCATGCACGCTCCCGCCGCCTGAGACGGCATGCGCCATGCGCGCCCGACACGACGAAGCTGTGAACCGTCTCCCGAGCGGCATCTGGGCGCTCGGCTTCGTCAGCCTGCTGATGGACGTCTCGTCTGAACTCATTCACAGCCTGTTGCCGGTATTCATGGTGACCGTGCTGGGCGCGAGTGCGCTGACAGTCGGATTGATCGAGGGCGTTGCGGAGGCTACCGCACTGATCGTCAAGATATTTTCTGGCGCATTGAGCGATTACCTCGGCAAGCGCAAGGCGTTGGCGGTGATTGGCTACGGTCTGGGCGCCATGACCAAACCGCTCTTCGCTATCGCAACCGGCGTGGGCATGGTGTTGACCGCGCGCTTTCTCGATCGAATCGGCAAGGGTATACGCGGCGCACCGCGCGATGCGCTGGTGGCCGATCTCGCGCCGCCACGGATGCGTGGCGCTGCGTTCGGATTGCGGCAGGCGCTCGATACGGTCGGCGCGTTCGTCGGGCCCTTGTTGGCGATGGGCTTGATGCTGGCATGGGCCAATGATTTCCGCGCCGTGTTCTGGGTGGCTGTGGCGCCCGCGTTTCTTGCCGTCGCGCTGCTGATTTTCGGCGTGCGGGAACCTGCGCGACCGGCAACGGCGAAGCGCATCAATCCGATCCAGTGGCGGGAGATCAAGCGGCTGAGCCGCGCGTATTGGTGGGTCGTCGGCATCGGCGCCGTGTTCACGCTGGCGCGATTCAGCGAGGCCTTCCTGTTGTTGCGCGCGCACCAGGTGGGCCTGCCGATCGCCTATGTGCCGCTGGTATTGGTGGCGATGAACCTCGTCTATGCGCTGTCGGCGTATCCGTTCGGCAAATGGTCGGACCACGTCAGCCATACCGGATTGCTCGCACTCGGGCTGTTGGTCTTGATCGCGGCCGATGGGCTTCTGGCCCATGGCGATTCGTGGCCCGTGATCTTCGTCGGCGTCGCGCTGTGGGGCTTGCACATGGGCATCACGCAGGGACTGCTGGCCACCATGGTCGCCGATATCGCTCCCGCCGACTTGCGCGGGACTGCGTTCGGCTTCTTCAATCTCTTCAGCGGTCTGACGATGTTGATCGCCAGCGTGCTGGCCGGATGGTTGTGGGATCGCCTCGGGTCCTCGTTCACGTTCTGGACGGGAGCGTTTTTTTGTCTGCTTGCGCTCGCGGGCATCGCGGTCATGCCGCGCCGTGTTCGGCAGTGATCGAGCCATGCATCAGCGCGGAGGCTGATCGACCCACTTGTCGATCGGTGCGGCCATCGGCTGCGTCAGCCGGTCGAGCAGCGTCCCGGGTTCGGACGCCACCAAAAAAAGATGTCGATGCTCGACGCGCACGAAGCGCTCCTCGATCATCCGCTCTGCAAAGACGAGGAACGGATCGAAGTAGCCCGCGACGTTCAGCACGCCGATCGGCTTGGCATGAATCGCGAGCTGCAGCCAGGTGAGCATCTCGGTCAACTCTTCGATCGTGCCCCAGCCGCCGGGCAGCGCGATGAAGGCATCGGCCAGACCGGCCATCATGGTCTTGCGTTCGTGCATGTCGGCGACGACGCGCAGATCCTGTATTCCCGTGTGACCGAGTTCGCGGTCCATCAGGGCGCGCGGAATCACGCCGATCACGCGACCACCCGCGGCCAGCGCGCCATCGGCGACTGCGCCCATCAGACCGACGTGACCGCCGCCGTAAACGAGTTCGATGTTGCGTGCGGCAAGCAGGCGCCCAAGCGCGGACGCGGCATCCCGGTACTCGGGACGCGCCCCGATCGATGATCCACAGTAAACGCAGAGTCGTTGAATCGTGTTGCCGATCATCATGCTTCTTTCATCACCGCTGATTGGCCGAAGACGCAATGATAAAATGCGCGCCGTTCCGCCGCGTCGATCTTCGCGTCGACACGCCTGCCGCGCTGCACGTGGCTGCGACGATCCCTTCCGCTGAATTCCCACGTCGCGAGGCGGCGGGGCTCGCATTTTCCTTTCGCCTTTTTCTCTCTTTCATCCGCCGTGCTTTCCACCGCCAACATCACCATGCAATTCGGCCCCAAGCCGCTCTTCGAGAACATCTCGGTCAAGTTCGGGGAAGGCAATCGCTATGGCCTGATCGGTGCGAACGGCTGCGGAAAATCGACCTTCATGAAGATTCTGGGCGGCGACCTCGAGTCGTCGGCGGGAACGGTCATGCTCGATTCCGGCGAGCGCCTGGGCAAGCTCAGGCAGGACCAGTTCGCGTTCGAAGACATGCGCGTGCTGGACGTCGTGATGATGGGCCACGCCGAGATGTGGGCCGCCATGACCGAGCGCGACGCGATCTACGCGAATCCCGATGCGAGCGACGACGCCTATATGCACGCGGCAGAACTCGAAGCGAAGTTCGCCGAGTTCGATGGCTACACGGCGGAAGCGCGTGCGGGTGAACTGCTGCTCGGCGCCGGGATACCGAGCGAGCAGCATCAAGGCCCGATGAGTTCAGTCGCACCCGGTTGGAAACTACGCGTGCTGCTCGCGCAGGCGCTGTTCTCGAATCCCGACATCCTGCTGCTCGACGAGCCGACCAACAACCTCGACATCAACAGCATCCGCTGGCTCGAAGACGTGCTCAACGCGCGCTCGTCGACGATGATCATCATCAGCCACGATCGCCACTTCCTCAATCAGGTGTGCACGCACATGGCTGACATGGATTACGGCAAGCTCACCGTATGGCCGGGCACTTACGACGACTACATGCTGGCGTCGGTGCAGGCCAAGGAACGCCAGGCCGCCGCCAACACGAAGGCGAAGGAACGCGTCGCCGATCTGCAGGATTTCGTGCGCCGCTTCTCGGCCAACAAGTCCAAGGCGCGTCAGGCGACCAGTCGCATGAAGATGATCGACAAGATCAAGATCGAGGACTTCAAGCCGTCGAGCCGACAGAATCCGTACATCCGATTCGAAGGCGAAAAGAAACTGCATCGCCTTGCGGTGGAGGTGCAGCATCTCTCGAAGGCCTACGACAAGCCGGTCATCTCCAACTTCGACATCATGGTCGAGGCCGGCGAAAAGATCGCGATCGTGGGCGAGAACGGCGCAGGCAAGACGACGCTGCTGTCGTGCGCGGCACAGGTCGTCGAACCCGATCGCGGACTCGTCAAGTGGGCCGAGAATGCCAATCCCGGACTGATGCCGCAGGACCCGAGCGAATATTTCGACAGTGAAGAATCCCTCACCGACTGGATGGGCCGGTGGACGCAGGAAGGCGACGACGATCAGGCAGTGCGCAGCATGCTCGGCCGGCTCCTGTTCTCGGGCGACGAAGTCAAGAAGCCGGTCAAGGTGTTGTCGGGCGGCGAGAAGGGCCGCATGATGTTCGGCAAGCTGATGCTCGGCCGGCACAACGTGCTGCTGATGGACGAGCCCACCAACCACATGGACATGGAGTCGATCGAGTCGTTGAATCTCGCGCTCGACAAATACAAGGGCACCTTGCTGTTCGTCTCGCATGACCGCGAGTTCGTCAACTCGCTTGCGACGCGCGTGCTCGAAATCAAATCCCAGGGCATCGTCGATTTCCAGGGCAGCTACGATGAGTATCTGACTACGCAAGGGGTCGAATGAGTGACGCGGCGAGACTTGCCGCATTCGAAATCGACATGACGCATCGTCAATGAAAATCACGCACATAGCACACGCTTGCATTCTGGTCGAAGCAGGCGGCGTCACCATACTTTCCGATCCGTGGTGGAAAGGCCCTTGCTTCGGAGCGCAATGGTGGGTTTATCCCCGCCCGCATCTTGCGGCTATCGTCGACGCGCGAATCGACTACATCTACATTTCTCACGGACATCATGATCATCTGCACCCGGGGACATTGAGGGCATTTGCTCCGAGCGCAACAATTCTGGTTTCCGCGCATACCGGATTGACGCGTTCATTGCAGGAACTTGGCTTCGAAGTCATCGAAGTCGGGGAAAACGAAGCGGTGAAGCTGGGAGATTCCGGCGTTGAATGTCGTATCCTTCCGACGCACGGCGACGATACCTTGATGACCTTGACCGACGGCAGCAGTGTTTGCGTGAATATCAACGACGCGTTGCATTCGGCGCCAGACGACGTGCAATCTCGATTCATCGGGCGGCTCAATAATCTTCATCCGCAGATCGATTATCTATTTTGTGGTTACGGGGTCGCATCTCATTTTCCGAATTGCTATGTCATTCCGGGAAAAGATCATGAGCAGACGGCGCTCAAGCGACAGCAATATTTCAACCGCAAATGGGCCATGCTGATACATGGACTCAATACCCGTTTTGCATTTCCGTTCGCGGCGGATGTGATCTTTCTGGAAAAAGACCTCTTCTGGGCGAACAAGATTACCCATAATGGCGAAAGACCTGGAACCGCTTTCCAGCAGCTCTATCCAGACTCATCGGTCGAGGTCGTCGATATCGCTCCGGGGTTTACCATCGAGAACGGAAAGATAACCAATCCTGTATTACGCGTGCCGCTCGACGATTCAGCGATCACTCAGGGGTATTCCGAGGAGATAGCGAGGGCCAACCGTTATGGCAGCGCCGATGCCGCCCAAATTGCCGAAGTGAAACTCCTGCTTGAACAGAATCTCGCAGCGTGGGGTGATTATCTTCTGGATTTTCCCGACGATTACCGGTTTTTGATCCGTTTCCGTGGAGGGAATCATGGAATTGCGGTAAACAAGCGTGGGCGGAAGATACTGCTTCAGGAAATAAGGACCATCAACGCGCTCGACTACGATGTCATTTATACGACGCGGGTATCGTACTTGAAGTGGGCCATGACGCAGGTTTTCGGGGATGAAATCCTGTTTGTCGGTTCCGGTGGAATCTTCGAATTCAGAGATCAGCGAGACGCCATCCGGAATCTGCATCGCGAGCTGATCCATTTATTGAAAAAGCCCGATTCAAAAAAACCGGTCCGCAGGAAATTGAAGCCCTATTTCGTCAGGCGCAGTAAAGAGGTCGTCAAGAAACTATTGGGGCGACAAGAGATGGATCTGTACGACCTGGCCACCTGGACGGTGTTTTCGAAGTGATTCCCGGATTTACTCTTTGGATGGTATTCATCTCATGAAAATTTTCGACAAGCTTTATATCGGCGGCCAATGGGTCGCCCCGCACGGCAAGGGAACCATCGACGCCGATCACGCTGCGACCGAAGAGGCGATCACGCGTATTCCGGAGGGTGACGAAGCCGATGTCGATGCAGCAGTCGCCGCGGCGCGCGCTGCTTTCGATGGGTGGTCGAACACGCCGGTCGCGACGCGCGCCGAGGCCTTGCGCAGGATCTCGGCCGCACTGGCAGCGCGCGCGGACGACATTGCGATGGCGATCGCGACCGAAGTCGGCATGCCGTTGAAGCTCGCGCGCCGCATCCAGACCGACGGGCCGGTCGCGAACTGGGCTGCGTATGCGAAGGTCGCGGAGAGCTTTGAGTTCGAGAAACGTGTCGGCTCATCGCTGGTGATTCGCGAGGCTATCGGTGTCGTTGGCTGCATCACGCCTTGGAATTTTCCGTTGAACCAGATCACGTTGAAGGTCGCGCCCGCGATTGCTTCGGGATGCACGGTCGTGTTGAAACCATCCGAGGTCGCTCCGACCGTAGCGTTCATTCTGGCCGAAGCGATCGATTCGGCCGGTTTGCCCAAAGGGGTCTTCAACCTCGTGACGGGATATGGCCCGGTGGTCGGCGAGGCGCTCGCGAAGCATCCCGAGGTCGACATGATTTCGTTCACCGGCTCGACGCGTGCAGGTCGTCGCGTAGGGGAAGTCGCGGCTCAGACCATCAAGCGCGTCGCGCTCGAATTGGGCGGCAAGTCGGCGTCGGTGATTCTCGACGACGCTGATTTTGCGACTGCCATCAAAGGTACGATCGGCAACTGCTATCTCAATTCGGGACAGGCGTGCATCGCGCAAACGCGCATGCTGGTACCCGCCGCGCGCTTCGACGAAGCCAAGGTCCTCGCGCGACAAGTCGCCGAAGGATTCACGGTCGGTGACCCGCTCGGTGAAGGGTCGAGACTCGGCCCGCTGGTGTCGGGTACGCAGCGCGATCGCGTTGTGAGCCTCATCAACAAGGCGCTGAAGGAGGGTGCCGAGCTCGTGACCGGCGGCGCTGACGCGCCCTTCGAGAAGGGTTACTTCGTCAAGCCCACGGTGTTCGCGACCACCGATTCGAAATCCACCATCGCGCAGGAAGAAGTGTTCGGCCCCGTGCTGACGATCCTGCCTTATGCCGACGAAGACGAAGCCGTGCGCATCGCCAACGACTCGCCCTACGGTCTGGGCGGCGGCGTATGGGGCGAGGAAGAGCACGCGATCAAGGTCGCGCGCCGCATCCGCACCGGCCAGATCGACATCAACGGCGGTCCCTACAATCCGCGCGCGCCCTTCGGCGGCTACAAGCAATCGGGCAATGGCCGCGAGAGCGGCGTCTATGGCTTCGAGGAATTTCTCGAGTACAAGTCGCTGCAGTTGAAGCCGCAACCCAGGCCGGTCGAGGAAACGCCGAAGGTCGCTTGATCCTTGTCATCCCGATGAGCGCAGCGAAGAGGCATCTCATCCGCGTCGCATTCAGCGGGCGATGACATTCCTCATTCATTCGGAATGACAAGCGACTGTTCGATGCGTTCAAGAGCGTGCTGAATGCGACACGTCGGAAGGTTCGTCCTGTGGTTGATTGCGATCATCGCCTTGATCGCGATCGTCGCCGCCTTCGTCTATCGCCGACTCACGCTGCCGAAGATCGATGGCGGATTGACCATCGCGGGTCTGTCCGCGCCGGTCGATGTGGTGCGCGATGCCCAGGGCATTCCGCACATCTATGCCGCCAGCGATGACGACGCGTGGTTCGCGCTCGGCTTCGCGCACGCCCAGGATCGTCTCTGGCAGATGGAGATGAACCGGCGCACCGCCGCCGGTCGACTCTCCGAAGTGCTCGGGCGGGGTGCGCTCGATACCGATCGCTTTTTGCGAACGCTCGGCGTCTATCGCAATGCCGAGGCGATAGCAGCCAATCTTGACGAGCGCACGCGACGCGCGCTCGCGCGCTATGCGGCGGGAGTCAATGCGAATCTCGAAGAGCGCAAGCAGCGTCCGCGCTTCGCGTTGCCTCCTGAATTTTTGTTGGCCGGCGCGCCATTCCCCGAGCCGTGGAAACCGGCCGATTCATTGGGATGGACCACGATGATGGCGTGGGATCTGTCGACCAACTGGTCCAGCGAGTTGATGCGCATGCGGCTCTCGCAGCGGTTGACGAAGCAGCAGATCGACGAGTTGTTGCCGCCCTATCCTGGCAACTCAGCAGGCAATCCTCGCATCGACGGGAGCGGCACGAAGTTCGATGCGGCGCCCGACGCGCCGCTCGCGACCGCCGACTACACGGCCCTGTATCGGAGCCTGAAAGGCGAGGGCGCTGCGTTGTCCGATGCGGCTGCATCCTTGATCGCGCTCGCGCCGCCCAGCCACGTCGAAGGCAAGGGCTCGAACAACTGGGCCGTGTCGGGCGCTCGCACGGTCTCGGGCAAGCCATTGCTCGCCAACGATCCGCATCTCGCGTTGTCGGCGCCTTCGATCTGGTACATGGCACATCTGTCGTCGCACGATCTGAACGTGATCGGCGCGACGCTGCCCGGCATCCCGTTCGTGGTGATCGGCCGCAATGCGCGCATCGGTTGGGGCTTGACCAACACGGGGCCCGATACGCAGGACCTCTACATCGAGGAGCTGCGCGACAACAACGGCCAGACCGAAGCGCGAACGCCCGATGGATGGCAGCCGCTGGCTACGCTCACCGAAGTGATCCGCGTGAAGGGCGAAGCCGACGTGACGATGGTCGTGCGCACATCCAGACACGGGCCGCTGATCTCGGATGTCTCGCGCGCGGCCACCGATGCAACGCGTCAGATCGGCAATCGCAAATATGCGATCGCGTTTCAATGGGTCGCGTTGCGCGATGACGACAAGACCATGCAAGCCGGCTTCGCAATCGATCGCGCGAGCGACTGGCCGAGCTTCGTCGCGGCGGTCCGCGACTTTCATTCGCCACAGCAGAACTTCGTCTATGGGGATGTGGACGGCAACATCGGCTTCATCGCGCCGGGCCGCGTTCCGCTTCGCAAGCCCGGCAACGATCTCAAGGGACAGGCACCCGCGCCCGGCTGGGACGCGCGCTACGACTGGGATGGATTCATTGCCTTCGAAGATCTGCCGCAACGCTTGAATCCGCCCGAGGGTCGCATCGTCACTGCGAACCACAAGGTCGTCGCCGATGACTACGGTCCCTATCTCACGTCCGAATGGGCGCCGCCGTTTCGCGCGCGACGCATCGAAGAGTTGCTCGACGCGACGCCGCGCCACGACCTGTCGAGCTTCGCAAAAATACAGGGCGACGTGCGATCGCTGGCCGCGGTTCGACTGCTGCCCCTGCTGTTGAAGACGCTTCCCGCGAACGACGCCGCGAAGGATGTGATCGCGCGGCTCTCGACATGGGACGGCACGATGAGCGCCGATCGTCCGGAGCCGCTGATCTTCGCGGCATGGATGCGCGAACTCACGCGTCTGGTCACGCGCGACGAGCTCGGCGCCGATCTGTTCGCCGACTATTGGGATCAGCGCACGGTCTTCATGATCAACGTGCTTTCGAATCGCGACGGCCAGGGGCGCTGGTGCGATGACATCGCGACTCCGGCCGTCGAGACCTGCGAAGAAATGCAGCGCAGGGCGCTCGATCTCGCGCTCGCCGATCTCACGCGCCGCATCGGGCCAGACCGCAATCAATGGCGCTGGGATGTGCTGCATGTCGCGCGTTCCGAGCATCGACCTTTCGCGCGCGTGTCGCCGCTGGCCCGCATATTCGATTTGCGCGTGCCTGTTGGTGGCGACACCAACACCGTCAATGTCGCTGGCTACACGATTCGCAACGAGGACGAGCCGTTCGTCGATCGTCACGGGCCCAGCCTGCGGCAGATCATCGACTTCAACGACCTCGAGCAGTCGCGCTTCATTCAGTCGACGGGTCAGTCGGGCGATCGGTTGTCGCCGCTCTATTCGAATTTCGTCAAGCGGTGGGCCGTGGTGGAGTCGCTGCCGATGCGCATGCATCGCGCCGAAGTCGAAGAGGGCGCGCGCGGCACATTGCACATGAAGCCCTGAAACCGGCTCCCGGCACGAATCGCGCGTCTCATTCGATCAACGCCGTTCCCCGGGGGTCCGCTTCGCGCGCAAGCGCCGCCGGTGCGATGTCGGGCATCCGTCCTGCTTCGTCCGACGTGGCTTCGCGAAAGAACACCATCAAGAGGACGAGGATCACCGGGCCGATCACCAGTCCCACGACGCCCATCGAGATCACGCCGCCGAAGATGCCGAAGATGATCGCAAGGAAGGGGAGGCTGGTGCCCCCCTTGATGAGAATCGGACGGATGGTGTAGTCGACTCCGAGCACGACGACCAGCCCGACCACGAAGACCGCGATGGCCGCGAAGGTTTCGCCGCTGGCGCCCAGTCCGATGCCGATGATCGCGAGAAGCAGCGGCGCTGCGCCCGGCACGAATGCAAGAATCGCCAGGGCTGTACCGAGCAACACCGCGGAAGGAACGCCCGCGAGGTAGAGCACGTTGGAGAGTACGATCGCTTCGGCAAAGCCGACGATCACGAGCCCGTTCACCGCCGCGCGCAACGCCTGCGGCACGCGGATGACGTATTCGCTCCAGCGCTTGCCGAGCCAGCGATTGCCGATCGCGCCGATGCGTTCGATCAGTTGCGGACCATCGCGATAAAAAAAGTAGAGCACCCACAACGCGAAGAAGAGGGTCGCGATGCGGCCCGCCAGGCCGATCAGAAAAAACTGCGCCGCCGCCTGCACGATGTCGATCTTGGTGGACAGGGTCATGCGCAAGACGGTCGAGAGCTGGTTGGGCGCGCCCAGATAGAGGTCCCATCGCTCACGCAGGAAGGTGCCGATCCACGGCAAGCGGCTCAACCAATCGGGCGCGGCCGCGCCCTGCGCATCGACGCGCACGAGATACGACGCGACCATCACGATGTCCTGCGTCACGAACACGATCAATAGCACCATGGGGCCGACCAGCAGCACGCAGATCAACGCTGTGGTCAGTGCCGATGCGATCTTGCGGCGACCGCCGCAATGCGTTTCGATACGCAGGTAGAGCGGCCACGAAGCGATCGCGATGATGGCCGCCCAGATGATCGCGAGCAGAAAGGGCTTGAGTACGACGAAGGCGCCCGCGAGGATCAGGCAGGTGAACAGGATGCTGACGATCTGCTTGCCCGACAGTTTTCTTTCCACGCTCATGATTCCTGTTGGGGATGTCGAGGGGCCTGCGACGCGCGAATGAAGACAATGAAGCATATACAAGCTCAGTCCTCGAACAAAAAAGGGTGGACCGAAGTCCACCCTGATTGATGCTGTCGCGACCGTGCCGTGAGCTGCGGCTCGGTCGCGTTGAAGAGCCTCAGCTCGAACGCGACGTAGGTGCGGCGGGGAAGGGCAGACCGCCGGGTCCGTTGCTGAAGTCGAGCGGTGAAACAGGAGCCTGCTGACCGACGCTCGGCTTGGACCAGTCGCACACGCCGAACCCGAACACCGTCTGCAGCCGCGCGAGCTGGCCGGCCGTCACCGTTGCCGGCGCGTAGTCCGCTGTGGCCAGCGGCTTCAACTGGCATTTGAGGATGTTCTCGGTCCTCGCGCCGCCGGCCACCTGCCGCGGCGAGGCATGGATCGCCAGTCTTGCATCCGCATCGCAGGTCGCCTGATTCGTGACCTTGGTGGAGAACGTCGTATCGCTCGTCAGGTAGCAGAAGTCGAACGCCGTCGCCGGCTTGGCCGTCACCACTTGCGCCTGTGTCCGCGTATCGTTGATCGCCGCTTTCGGCACGTTGGTGTTGAGCGCCGTCAACCAGAGATCCATCTGCAGCAACGACATCAGCGTCAAGCCGGAGGCGGCGGGTGCAAGCAAGCTGGTGCCATAGCGCCAGATGACCTGGTTTCCATGGCCGCCCGCATCCAGATCGAGCCGATCGCGCTCCGAGAAACTTCTCCAGATGTAGTGGATGCCTTGCTCGTCATAGCCTCGCTGATCGATGATCGCGACCTTGCCGAGGTTCTGGCCGTTCGAGACGATGCCTGCGCGATACGCGATCGGCAACGCAGCCGCGTCGGCGGCGGAGCGCGCGGGCATGAGAAGGTTGTCGACACTGGAGCCGCCGATGTTCTCATTGAGTGTCACGAATTCCTCGGACGAGATGGCGCCGGACTTCAATGCACCCAGGCCGTACTGAATCCCGACGTTGTCGTACGTCAGGTTCGCCCGCGTCGTTCCCGGCGCCAGGCCCCAGACCTGCTTTGCCGCATCAGGATCGGTGCAGCGCTGTCCCGCCGGATTGGTCAGTGCGTCATAGACCAGTGCCGCCGGAAGTTGGCAGTTGTTGCGCGGAAGCGCGCCCGGCTGGAGTGCCATGTCTCCGTTGGCATTGAGCACCACGCGCGGAATGTAGTTGCCCGGCTTGTTGGCGTTGCCGAACGAGTTGTTCCAGGAGTGGCAACCGAGTTGATCGAGATGCCCATTGATTGCGGTCTTCTTCGCATTGATCTGCGCTTGCGTGAACCCCGTCATCAGCGCGGCCCACTGGGGCGACGTGTAGAAATTCACGAGCAACACGCAGTCGCCGACTTCGAGACCGGTTGTGATCGAGTCGGGGTAGTCGCAAGCGACCTGAATGCCGTCGAGCAGTCCGGGATAAATCGTGACTGCGGTGTTCTGCTGGATCGATCCACCCGAGCATCCATTGCCCGCGAGATACTTGATCTCGCCATACGCGTCGACGATGTGCTCCTTCATCATCATCAGCGTTTCGGTCATCAGCACGCGATTTGAGTTGTAGAGCGAATCGGTCAGGCTGTTGTCGACGACCATGAAGCCGCGCGACAGAGCGTCGTTGTCGGTCCAGGTCTGTTCACTGCGGTACTGGCGCCGCGGCTGACCCGTGCTCGCGCCGAAGGTGTAGACCACCTTGCGGTTCCATTGGGCTTGCGGCGCGGTAGGCGTCCAGGCGGCGGCGGTGGGGTCGTACAGCACGGCGATATCGAGAATGCCGCGGTTGATCGTTCCCCGCTCGACACGCACGATGTAGGGCAGGGTCACGCCCGCATCGGTCGTGGTCGTCGCAAGATCGGCGGGCTTGGCGGCGTTCGGATCGTAGGGCTTGAAACACGGATTGGCCGGGGGAAGCGTGGGCGGGTTTGGATCGGGCAGCGAAGCGACGCAGTTCGCGCTTGTCGTCTTGTACCAGAGCTTGAACTCGGTCGCGATATTGCACTGGGGGTCGACCGCATTGGTCGAAAGACCGCTTGCGTTGGTCGCGGGTGTGTTGCCGCTCTCGGGTTGGGCAACCGGCGTCGCACAAACCCACGGCAGGATCTGAGCGCCCGAATACACCGGACCGCCGATCACGTGATTGTTGATCGTCAACGTCGACGTGGCGCCTGCGGCGCGCGCCGTCACGACGTTGTCGCCGCTGGCGAGACCGGTGACGAGTCCGACGATGCGGTTCGACGCGCTCGGTCGCACCGCGAATTGGCTGGTCATGTCGCGACCGCCGACGTCGACGCGCAAGGCTTCGATCGCCACGCCAAAGGGCAGGACGATCTCGACCAATGCGTCGCTACCACTGATCATGTCGGCGCGATTCGACAACGTCTTGATGGTCGGCGCCGCGAATACCTGCGGCGGCGAATTGGGGTTGTTGTTGGAGTCGCCGCCGCCATTGCAGCTGGCCAGTACGCCGACGAAAGCGAGTGCGGTCATGGCGCCGAGCGAGCGAACCAGCGCGCGAGCGAGCGAGTGGCTCGCGTGTGATCGGGTGATCTCTATCGAAAACATCGGGTCTCCTTGGTTTTGTATTCGAATCCAGGCGTCGGGGCTCGGATCCGTTCACATGCGGCCGGCACGTTGTTCGTGAGGCGTTCGGCGTGCGAATATTAGACAGCTCCGATTCGTCGCGCTATTGGTGGGTACCCGCAGGCGGTTTCCGGGCTCGATTCAGGGGCAGGTCGATCGAACCCCCGGGACGGAGCGATGACCGCCTCGAGACCTCGAAGTCGTGCGTGGCCGTCAGTTGACATAATACAAATTATGCGCAGTCAAACAACGAAGTGCTTCGGCCCTTCAGGCACATCCTCGTCAACGACTCAATCGTCTGCCCACCACGTACAGCACGATCGCAGCGATGGCGACGGTCAGCAGCGAACTCGGCGGCGCCTTCAGCTTCCCGAGCGCGTGAGTCTGCATCACGAAACGGCCGTGGTGTTTTCGAAGGCGGCTCGAACGCGCCGGACGCTGCGACGCGTGACCGAGCGCTATGCCCCGGTGCGCCGAACTGTCATGCCAGTGGTCGCGTTTCATCGTTCGTACTGTTCGAAGTGGCGTGCGCTTTCGCGATCCTTCTATTGCCTGGGCGGCGTGCTCGATGGAGAGGCATATTTTGCGCGCCACGCGCCTTCGCGTTCGCGCAACCATTCGGCGGTGTCGGAATCGCCGACGCGCGTCGCGAAGTCGGCGGCGCTCAGGTCGCGCTCGTTCACCAGTGTGGGATCGGCGCCTTCGTCGATCAACAATCGGCATACGTCCGCATGATCACTGCGCGCGGCCATCATCAGCGGCGTGGTCTTGTTGGGCGATTCGGCATCGATGTAGGCCGAGTGATCGAGCAGCAGCTTGACGATGTCGAGGCTGCCGATGGAAGCCGCGTAGTGGAGTGCGGTCCATCCGACTCGATTGACCTGGGCGCCGCGCGCGAGTAGTTGTTCGACCGCGCCCTTCTGGTTGCGCCAGGCCGCGATCATGAGGGGGGTTTCCTGGGGCGCATCGGTGCGCTCGATGTCGACTTTCCGGTTGGCGATCAGATATTCGGTCACGCGCCGGGCGTCGTTGCGAATCGCCGCGATCAAGAACGTATCACCCTTCGCGTCGGTGGCATTGGGATCGACGACGCCCTCCTGAATCAGGCGCCGCACGTCGCGCAGATTGTCGATCGCAACCGCGCCGAACAAATCGTCCACCGGTGACGCGGCGACTGCTTGCGTGAACGCGCACATCGCTAGCAGGAGCGAAGCCAGCCACGTTCTCATGCCGGCCTCGCCGCTTTGAAGAGCTCGAAGAAGTTACGCGTCGTCGCATGGCCCACGTCGTCGACTGCGATGCCGCGCAACTCGGCAATCCTGGCCGCGACATGCGACACGAAGGCGGGTTCATTGGTCTTGCCGCGAAACGGAACCGGAGCCAGATAAGGCGAGTCGGTTTCGATCAGCATGCGTGACAGCGGCACGCGTTGCGCCACGTCCTGCAGCGACTTCGCGCTCTTGAAAGTCACGATGCCCGAGAACGAAATGTAAAAGCCCAGATCGATCGCAGCCTCGGCCACCTCCCGGCTTTCGGTGAAGCAATGCATCACCCCGCCCGCCTCCCCCGCCCTCTCCTCTCGCATGATGCGCAAGGTGTCAACGGCTGCGGAGCGCGTGTGTATGACGAGCGGCTTGCCTGCCTCGCGCGCAGCGCGGATATGAACGCGAAAGCGCTCGCGCTGCCATTCGAGGTCGCCGGTGAGGCGGTAGTAGTCGAGCCCAGTTTCGCCGATCGCAACCACGCGCGGATGATCGGCAAGGCGAACCAGTTCATCGACCGAAGGCTCGCGCGTGTCTTCGTAGTCGGGGTGGGTGCCGGTCGATGCATAGAGATAGGGCGCGCTTTCGGCGATCGTCAGCACGCGTGGAAAATCGGCGAGATCCACCGAGATGCAAAGCGCATGCGTCACACGATGGGTGCGCATGTTCTCGAGCACCTCGGGCATGCGATCGGCGAGCTCGGGAAAATCCAGATGACAGTGGGAGTCGATGAACACGATGGAATGCAGTCAGCCTTGGTTCATGCGATGCGCATCCAGACGCAGCCCGACGATGATCAGATCGCGTTCCACATCGTCGAGCGATGCGACGCGAGGCAACGCGCCCCAGCGTGCGAAGCCCTGCTTTTCGAAGAGTCGCAGGCTCGCCTGGTTGTGTCCGAATATGAATCCGAGCAAGTTGTCGATCGCCAGTGAAGGCGCATGCGCGATTGCGCGTTCGAGCAGCATCGTCCCGAGTCCTTGAGCTCGCGCGTTCTCCGCCAGGTAGATGCTGATCTCGACGGTTGCGCGGTACGCAGGTCGTCCATAAAAATCGGAGAAGCTCAACCAGCCGAGCATTCCCTTGTCATCCTCGACGACCCACAAAGGCCGATGCTCGCGATTGTGCGCGTGGAACCATGCGCGACGACTCTCGACACCGACCGGTTCGAGATCCGCGGTGACCATCCGACTCGGGATGGTTGCGTTGTAGATCGCGACGATCGAAGGCAGGTCGGCTTCGACCGCATCGCGCAGAGTCGTCGACCGCGGTATCGACTGCGTCATCGACTGCGTCATCGGGCTCAAAGGGTGTGCGTGGTCCTCGACGATTTCAGCGCCGCGCCGAGCGTCTCCTCGATGCGGTGGCGCGCGGCGCGGCCGCCGTCATCGTTGGAGAAATGCACGCCGATGCCTTGCGCCTTGTTGTTGTGCGCGCCCTGCGGCGTGATCCATGCAACCTTGCCCGCAACCGGCAACTTGGCCGGATCGTCCATCAACGACAGCAACAGATACACGTCATCGCCGATCTTGTAGGGCCGGGCCGTGGGCACGAATATCCCGCCGTGTTTCAGGTATGGCATGTAGGCCGCGTAGAGCGCGGCCTTTTCCTTGATATTGAGCGACAGCACACTGGGTCGGGCTACGGGTGCTGCCGTCTTCGCGTCGTCAGTCATCGTTTCAGTCGTCGGGTCAAGCCGCGGTCGCCGCCATCGCATCGGCGTACGCAAGCAACAGGGTCTCGAGCATCAGCTTCGCATTGAGCGGGTGATCGACGGTCCGGCGAATCGATGCGAGGCGCTGATCCATCGTCAGCAACGCGTCGATGCGAGAGCGCTGAACCAGCGCCGCAATCGTGCTCGAGTGCGCCGGATGATAGCGTACCCGCGTCGCCATTCTCATCGCAATGCAGTCGGCCAGCCACTGCTGCATCCAAGCCACGATCTGTGCGGGTGCAAGCTTCGCGAAGGCCTCCGCAGTTGCCAGCGCATAGTCAGCATCGGGACGTGCGAGGTAATCGACGAACTGACGATGAAGCCGCATCGTGTCCTCGTCGGTCGACGTCCGCAGCGCCGCGAAGGGCGCTCCGCCGGATGCCGCGAGCACTGCGTCCGCATCCGTAACGCCTTGCGCCTCCAGCCACTCGAGTGCCATTTCGCGCGGCGGCGTGGGCACCAAGATCTTCCGGCAGCGGGAAAGGATGGTCGGCTTGATGCGGCCGACATGGTCGGCAAGCAGGATGAAGACCGTCTCGGGCGGAGGCTCTTCGAGCATCTTGAGTATCGCGTTGGATGCGACCTCGTTGAGCGCTTCCAGCGGATGCAGGAACACGATCCGATAACGGCCGCGATGGGTGGCGACCGAAAGGAAGGCGTGGAGCGCACGAATCTGTTCGATCCTGATTTCCTTGCTCGGCGCCCGCTTCGGTCGCGGCGTTGCCGCCTCCTGCCGCTCGGCGTCGTCCCCGTCCCCGTCATCGTCGATGGTTTCGATCCCCGCCTGCAACGCGATGGCTTCCGACGTCACGTGCCTGAAGTCCGGGTGATTGCCCTGGTCGAACCACAGGCACGAAGGGCAGGCGCCGCAACCACCACGTGCTCTCTTTGCCGGCTCCGCTTCGCAGAGCAGCGAACGGACGAGCGCGAGGCCCAGATCGCGCTTGCCGATCCCCGCTTGTCCGTACACGAGCAAGGCGTGCGGGACTCGCGCGGCGGGAGCCACGATTTTTTCCAGAGACGCGTCGAGCCAGGGCGGGAGCATTGTCAAATCGTGATGCCAGAAGCGCTTGGAGATCGATGTTCCTGCGATACATGAAGTGCGGTGTGTGAAATGTCAAATGACTTCATATTATTTGTCTGCACAAAGACTTGCGACAATCTGTTCAAGTTCGATTCGAATCGCGGAAATACTTTGAGCCGCGTCGATCACGCGATAGCGATCGGGCTCATCGGCCGCGAGGCCAAGGTATTCGGCTCGCACGCGCTTCGCGAAGTCGAGCGTTTCAATTTCGAAGCGGTCGTGCTTGCGTGAGCCTTCCATGCGCCGTTGCGCGGTTTCGGGATCGAGATCGAAGAGCACCGTGAGGCTAGGTTCGAGATCGGGGTGCACCCAGTCGCGCAAGGTATCGATTTTCATGCGAGATACTCCCCTGCCCGCGCCCTGATAGGCATAGCTCGCGTCGGTGAAACGGTCGCAGACCACCCATCCGTTGCGCGCGAGAGCCGGTGCGATCACTTCGGCGAGGTGCTGGCGGCGCGACGCGAACATCAACAGCGCCTCGGTCTCGAGATGCATCGGGACATGCAGAAGCAACTCACGCAGCGATTCGCCGAGCGCGGTGCCGCCCGGCTCGCGTGTCACGACCACCTCGTCGTTGCTATGCGTTCGCAGCGCATCGGCGAACCATTCGACGTGCGTGCTCTTGCCCGCGCCATCGACGCCTTCGAAGCTGATGAAGCGCGGATGGCGCCTGGGCGAGCGAGTAGTCGACATCAGGGCGAGCGAGTGGGCAATATCAGGGTCGCTGCGGACCGCTGCGCTGATAGCGATCGACGGCGCGGTTGTGATCCGCGAGCTTGCCTGAGAACTCGCTGCTGCCGTCGCCGCGCGCGACGAAATAGAGCGCATCGCTGCGCGGCGGATTGAGGACCGCGGTCAACGCGGCAGCGCCCACAAGCGCGATCGGTGTGGGTGGCAGGCCGGGTCTGACGTAGGTGTTGTAGGGCGTGTCCGCGACCAGATCGGCTCGGCGCAGATTGCCGTCGAAGCGCGCGCCGATTCCGTAGATGACTGTGGGATCGGTCTGCAGCAGCATGCCGCGCTTCAGGCGGTTGACGAAGACGGCTGCCACTTGCGGCCGATCTTCCGCGCGTCCGGTTTCCTTCTCGACAATCGAGGCCAGGATCAGCGCCTCGTACGGTGTGGTGAACGGCAGATCCGGGGCGCGCGCGGCCCATGCGTCGTCGAGGCGTTTCTGCCGCGCGCGGTAAGCGCGCTTGAAGAGCTCGAGGTCGGTGGTTCCGCGCGTGAAGACATAGGTGTCGGGAAAGAATAGACCTTCGGGAGACGCACGGTCCGCGCCGATCGCGGCGAGCAACGCGGCGTCGCTCATCGCGAGCGCGCTCTGCCTGATGTCCGGATGGTTCGCGATCAGCGCGCGCATCTGCGCGAAGGTCCAGCCTTCGGGAACGACGAGCGAGATGCGCACGACATCACCGCTTTCCATCCTGTCGAGCAGGCGCTCGGGCGTGATCGACGGCGCGATCGCATAGGTTCCGGCCTGGAGGCGTGTGGCGCGTCCTTCGACGCGCGCGAGCCAGGTCAGCATCAGCGGACTGAGAGGTACGCCGGCGGCATCCAACTGTGTACCGATCGCGCGAACCGAAGAGCCCGGCGCGATCGTCACTTCGACTCGCGTCGCGTTCGATTCCATGGCGATCGGACGATGCGCCCACCAGTGAAGTCCGAAGCCCGCGGCGGCGGCGATCAGCAACGCGAAGAGCAGCAATCGTGCAATGAATTTCAACGGCGGCGGTCGGGTTCGTATCCAGACATAATGATACTCGGCGCATCGACCTGTCCTCATGCAGTAGCGATCCGCTCAGGCTTTGAAAGGCGTTCATGAACGACCGCACTGTCTCCCCTGCACTCGATCACCCGGCCGAAGCCGCATCGCCGCCGACGCTCGATCACCTCGCGCTTTTGGCAGCTCGCGGCGTCGATGTGCGAAGCTTTCTCGACAGTCAGTTGACGCGCAACGTGCCCGTGCTCGAGCCGGAGCGATCGGTGTCACGCGCGTCGATCGCGGGCTACTGCTCGCCTAAGGGCCGCCTGCTTGCGAGCTTCGTCGTCTGGTGCGAGCTTTCGCCTAGTGGCGAAACGATTTTCATGCTGACCTCGCGCGACATCGTCGAGACCGTCGCCAAGCGCCTGCGCATGTACGTGTTGCGCGCCAAGGTCACAATCGAAGTCGTGACGGCCGTGCATGCGATCGAGGGCTTTCATGACTCGCCTTCGCTGCCCGAGGTCGCGCGATCGCTCGACGTGTGGTCGGTCCGACGCGATGGTGATGTCACGTGGATTCGTCATCCCGATGCCGATGGCGTCAAGCGCGTCATGCGCATTGGAACCGCCGCAAGCGCAGCGCCCGGCTTGCCAGTCGATGCCGCGAACTGGCGCTGGTCCGAGATTCGCGCGGGGATCCCGCGCATCACGGCGACGACGCAGGATCGCTTCGTTCCTCAGATGGTCAACCTCGAAGCGCTGGGAGGCGTGGACTTCAGGAAGGGTTGTTTCCCGGGTCAGGAGGTCGTCGCGCGCAGCCAGTATCTGGGCAAGCTCAAGCGCCGCATGGCGCTCGCTTCGACCGACGCATCGTGGGGCGACGGCGGCGTCATTGCGCAACCGGCTACCGACATCTGGTCCGCCGAGGACAGCGGCCCCGCAGGCCTGGTGGTCAACGCCGAGCGCGGACCCGAGGGTCGCGTCGCGCTGCTCGTCGAGCTGCCTCTTGCCCGCTTCGAATCGGCTGGGTTGACTGTCGCCGAAAGCAGCGGCCCCGCGTTGACCATCGAAAGCCTGCCGTACGTCCTGCCCGAGAACGAAGTGTTCGTGCGACCGAAGCTCTGAGCCGCGAAGCGATGCATCTCTACGTGTATTACGAGGTACCCGACGCCCAGAGGCCGCGCGTGCTCGATGCGATTCGAGCGATGCAGGAACGATTGGCGCTCGCGCATGGACATCGGGGACAACTGCTTCGGCGCGTCGACCAGGAAAAGCAGCGCGGCACCTGGATGGAAATCTACGAGCATGTCGACGACTCGTTCGAAGCGCATCTGAAGCATGCGTTCGATCAAAGCGGTGTGGCAGCCTTGCTCGCGGGGCCGCGCCACCTCGAGCGCTTCATCGATTTCGATTGACGTGTGCCTGATCGCCTTCGCGTGGCAGGCGCATGCCGAATATCCGCTGATCGTCGCGGCGAACCGCGATGAGTTCTTCGCGCGACCCACGGCTTCGGCCGGCTGGTGGGACGACGGTGAACGCCTCGCGGGCCGCGACCTGCGTGCGGGAGGCACCTGGATGGGCGTGTCTCGCAGCGGCCGCTTCGCGGCGCTGACCAATTATCGCGATCCAGCTGCGCAGCGTAGCGATGCGCCGTCGCGCGGCGAACTCGTTGGCAGCGTTCTGGGCAACGAGGGTTCGTTGCGCGATGCGCTCGAACGCATGAGCCGCGACGCGTCGCGCTACAACGGCTTCAATCTGCTTGCCGCCCAGTGGCATGCGGAGGCATCGCGCGCCGCGATGTGGATCCTGTCGAGCCGGGCCGACGCGCGACCGCAGGCCATCGACGCCGGGGTGCACGCGCTTTCGAACGCGGTGCTCGACACGCCGTGGCCCAAGGTCGAACGTGCGACGCGCGCAATGCGAGCTGCCATACACAGCGCCGCCGATGGGGACGAGTTGTGCGCGCAACTGTTCGCGCTGCTCGCCGACCAGGACACGGCGCGCGACGACTCCCTGCCGCAAACCGGCGTCGCGCTCGACGTCGAACGCGCGCTCTCGGCCGCATTCATCCGCATGCCCGGCTACGGCACGCGCAGCTCGACGCTGTTGCTCGTCGATCGCGAAGGCGAAGCGCTCTTCATCGAACGCCGCAGCGAACCCGAGTCGCCCGTCGAAGAGCACCGCTTCGACTTTCGCATGGGCGGGGCCTGCGAGTACGCGATGAGTGCGCGCGAGTCGCATGCGTTCCCCTGATCGCATACGTGATCGCCCGCGCGCAGGCGCTAGCGCAACTCCCTCGCCATGAACGTGTACTCGAGCGCGCCCATGCGCGCCTGCTGCGTATTGTTCGCGGCGCCCGCGTGTCCGCCTTCGGTGTTCTCGAAATACAGAAGATCGTGTTTCTGATGGTTCATCTTCGCGGCCATCTTTCGGGCATGGCCGGGGTGTACGCGGTCGTCGCGCGTCGAGGTCGTGAACAGAAAGCGCGGATAACGTTTGCCCGCGACCACGTTCTGATACGGCGAATACTTCGAGATGTATTCCCACTCGGCCGGAATATCGGGATCGCCGTATTCGCCCATCCACGAGGCGCCCGCCAGCAGCTTGTTGTAGCGGCGCATGTCCAGTAGCGGCACCTGGCACACCACCGCCTTGAAGAGCTCGGGCCTCTGCAGCGCGACCGCGCCGACCAGGAGCCCGCCGTTGCTGCCGCCCATGATGCCCAGGTGCGCGGGTGAAGTGACCTTGCGCGCGATCAGGTCTTGGGCGACCGCGATGAAGTCGTCGTAGCTCTTTTGCTTGTCGGCCTTGATGGCGGCGTGGTGCCATTCGGGTCCGAACTCGCCGCCGCCGCGTATGCCGGCCACCACGAACACGCCGCCGCGCTCTAGCCACGCGGCGCCGTTGCCCGCGCTGTAGGCGCGCGGCAGCATGGGGATTTCGAAGCCGCCATATCCATAGAGAATGGTCGGCGCGCTGCCATTCTGCCGATAGCCTTTGGGCGTGACTTCGATATAGGGAATGCGCGTGCCATCGGCCGCGCGCGCCTCGTGCTGCGCGACGTCGAGGCCGCTCGCATCGAAGAATGCCGGGAGGTGCTTCAACGCCTCGCGTTGATCCGATCCGACGCGCGAGAGCGCGAGCGTGGTCGGCTGCAACGCGTTGCTCAGATAGACCAGGTAATCGTCGCTCGCGTGACGATCGACCGCCTGCATCGCGATCGTGCCGTCACGCGGCAGATCGACGACGCGACGGGTCCAATGGGCGTCCTTCAACGACCACTCGAACACGTGGTTCTGCACCTCGGACATCTCGTTGACAAGCAGGTGATCGAGCGTGGGCTCGGTCTGGCCAAGCGACTTGCGCGGCCCCGGCGTGTAGAGCATCGTGAAATCTCGCGAGCCTTCGAGAAATCGATCGAAGTCGATCGCGAGCAGCGCGCCACTGGGGAACTCCCGCAGCTGGTTCGCGTGGGCCTCGAGCTTCCACGCGCCGCGCAAGGTCACGATCAACTGGTCGCGCCACGGAGTGGCCTGGGCGTCCTCGGGAATATCGAGCTTGACCAGCTTGCCTCGACCTTGATCGCCGTCTTCCCGCAGATAGAAGGTTTCGTTCGTGAAGAAGGTCACATCTCGTTGAATCAGCGTGCGATCGACCACGCGGTCATCGAAGTGCACGTGATACTTGGTGGCTTCGACGCTGATGTCGGGCTTCTGTCCCGCGTACACCTGCTCGGCCGATGCGAGCGCGGTTCCGCGGGTCCAACGCTTGACGATGCGTGGATAACCCGAGTCGGTCATCGTGCCCGGACCGAAGTCGGTTCGCACATACACGTGATCGGCATCGATCCACGACAGGCTGCCCTTGGCTTCGGTCAGATAGAAACCACCGGCCTCGGGGGCGATGAAGGTCATCTTCTCGAGATCGAACTCGCGCGCGACAGTCGCATCGCCGCCGCCGCGCGACAGATAGACGATGCAGCGTTGGTAGTCGGGATAGCGGCAGGCCCAGCTCTTCCAGACCCAGTTTTCCTTCTCGGATGCGGACAACGCATCGACATCGATCACCGTCTCCCACGCCGGATCGGGCTTGCGATATTCGTCGAGCGTGGTCCGCCGCATGATGCCGCGTACGTGATCGGCATCGCGCCAGAAGTTGTAGTACCAGGCGCCGATTTTCCCGACCGCGGGGATGCGTTCCTTCGAGTCGTAGATCGCGAGCAGGCGATCGTAGAGCGGTGCATAGCTTGGGTCGGCTTGCAGCTCCTTCAACGAGATTGCGTTCTGCGCCTTGACCCAATCCATCGAGGCGGCGCCATCGACGTCTTCCAGATATCGAAAAGGATCGTCAGGGGTGTTGGCGGCGAGTGAGATCGAAGTCATGGTCGATGCGAGAACGCAGAGAAGGATGCCGGCCATGCGGCACGAGGCAGAGCTCATGGACAATTCCAGTTCGATGATGGGAAGTCGGCCATTCAAGGCGGCGCGAGTCTAGCATCGGCCCAGCGCTGACCTGCGCATCGATGCACCCAAGTCAGTGCGTCGTTCGCCTCATTGGGGCAACACGCCGCAGGCCGCACCAAATTCATTCACCATCGGCGCTCCGCATGGCCTTGCGCGCGGTTTCAACGCAGGCATGCGACTTGCAATGTTCTTCCCAACCGACGAGCAAACTCATGAGCGCACGCCCACCCCTCCCGCCCTTCACTGCCGAAAGCGCCGCACAGAAGGTGCAGGCCGCCGAGAACGCATGGAACCTGCGCGATCCCGATCGCGTGGTCCTTGCCTATACCGAAGACACCGAGTGGCGCAATCGCGCCGAGTTCCTTCACGGGCGCGACGAGGTGCGCGCTTTCCTGCAACACAAGTGGGCGAAGGAGCTCGACTACCGATTGAAGAAGTCGCTCTGGGCCTTCACCGACAACCGCATCGCGGTGCGCTTCGAATACGAATGGCACGACGATTCGGGCCAGTGGTTTCGTTCCTACGGCAACGAGAACTGGGAGTTCGATGCGAACGGGCTGATGCAAAAGCGCTTCGCAAGCATCAACGACCTGCCGATCGCCGAAGCCGACCGCAAATTGAAATGAGCCCTTCGCACGTCCCGCCTTCGCAATTTTTCTGAGGACCTTCGATGTCGAAACCGTCGCGCTCGCTCTACGATCCATTCAACGCCGACAAGGATTTGTTCGCCCGCTGCAGTTGCGGTGCTCACGCCGACGAGGCCGAGCACGCGGCCGCGCACTCGAATGGCGTTTCGAATGTCGGTTCGAATGTCGATCGTGCTCGCGCCCGCGATCCCGAGACACTCTCGTCGGATTTCATCGAGGCCAGTCTCGTCAAGGCGCTCTTTCCGCAAGAAAGCGTGAGACGCCGCTTCATCAAGGCGGTCGGCGCGGGCACTGCGTTGTCGGCGATCCAGAGTCTCTTGCCCATAGCCGCGATGCAGGCAATGGCCCAGGAGAAAGGCGGGTCGCTCGAGAAGTCCGATCTCAAGATCGGCTTCATCGCCATCACCTGCGCGACGCCGCTCATCATGGCCGACCCGCTGGGCTTCTACAAAAAGCAGGGACTGAACGTCCAGCTCAACAAGACCGCGGGCTGGGCGCTGATTCGCGACCGCATGTTGAACAAGGAACACGACGCGTCGCATTTTCTCTCGCCGATGCCGCTGGCGATCTCGATGGGCGCGGGCTCGGTCGCGCAGCCGATGCGCGTGGCGACGATTCAGAACATCAACGGCCAGGCGATCACGCTGCACGTCAAGCACAAGGACAAGCGCGATCCCAAACAATGGAAGGGCTTCAAGTTCGCGATCCCGTTCGAGTACTCGATGCACAACTTCCTGTTGCGCTATTACCTCGCCGAAAACGGCATCAACCCCGACACCGATGTGCAGATCCGTGTCACGCCGCCGCCCGAGATGGTGGCCAACCTGCGCGCGGGCAACATCGACGGCTTCCTCGGACCCGACCCCTTCAACCAGCGCGCGGTCTACGACGAGGTCGGCTTCATCCACATCCTCTCGAAGGAAATCTGGGACGGCCATCCGTGCTGCGCGTTCGGCGTGTCCGATGAGTTCATCAAGCAGAACCCGAACACCTTCGCAGCGCTCTACCGCTCGGTTCTCAACGCCGCTGCGATGGCGCACGACGCGAAGAACCGCGAGCTGATCGCCAAGGTGATCGCGCAACCGGCGTATCTGAATCAGCCCGAGGCAGTCGTCACGCAGGTGCTGACCGGCAAGTTCGCGGACGGTCTGGGCAATGTGCGCAACGTGCCCGAGCGCGCCGACTTCGATCCGGTGCCGTGGTATTCGATGGCCGTCTGGATGCTCACGCAGATGAAGCGCTGGGGCTATATCAAGGGCGACGTGCAATACAAGGACATCGCCGAGCGCGTCTTTCTGCTCACCGACGCGAAGAAGCGCATGAAGGAATTGGGCGAGGCCACGCCCGATAGCGGCTACAGGAAGTACCGGATCATGGGCAAGGAATTCGATCCGATGAAGCCCGAGGCGTATGTCGACAGCTTCGCGATCAAGAAGCTCGCGTGAAGAGCATCTGACGATGCCCTTCCGATGAAAGCGCGCATGACCGCGCCCCTCGCCGTTCGCGCCGCGATCCTGTCGGCGCTGATCTTCATCGCGATCATCGCGCTGTGGACTCTCGCGACCCACACCGCCGCGATCCGGACCTCCGAGGTTGGCATGACGGCCGAGCAGCTCGAGTACGCGAAGCTGATGGGCAAGAGCGCGGGTACGACCAAGACCTCCGGCTTTCCGACGCCGATGGAGCTGGGCGCAGCGATCGCGAAGCAGCTTGCCGATCCCTTCTACGATCGCGGCCCCAACGACAAGGGCATCGCGCTGCAGCTCGCGTATTCGCTCGGGCGGGTCGCGCTGGGCTTCATCATCGCGATGGCGGTCGCGATCCCGCTCGGCTTTCTGATCGGCATGTCGCCCTTGATCAGTCGCGCGCTCGATCCCTTCATCCAGGTGTTGAAGCCGATCTCGCCGCTCGCGTGGATGCCGCTCGCGCTCTACACCATCAAGGACTCGTCGATCTCGGGCGTTTTCGTGATCTTCATCTGCTCGGTGTGGCCGATGTTGATCAACACCGCGTTCGGTGTCGCGGCCGTGCGGCGCGACTGGCTCAATGTCGCCAGGACGCTCGAGGTCAAGCCGCTGCGCCGCGCCTTCCAGGTCATCCTGCCCGCGGCGGCGCCGACGATCGTGACCGGCATGCGCATCTCGATGGGCATCGCATGGCTCGTCATCGTCGCCGCCGAGATGCTGGTGGGCGGCACCGGCATCGGCTACTTCGTCTGGAACGAGTGGAACAACCTGTCGTTGACCAACGTGATCTTCGCGGTGCTGATGATCGGCATTGTCGGCATGCTGCTCGACCTCGCGTTCGCGCGCTTTCAACGATGGGTGACGTATGTCGATTAACCGCAACGCAGACCGGGGACGCGCGCGATGAGCTTCCTCAAGGTCGAGAATCTGTCGAAGAGCTTCGGCCCCGGGTTGCCGCCGGTGTTCGAGAACGTGCACTTCGAAATCGAGCGCGGCGAATTCGTCTGCATCATCGGACACTCGGGCTGCGGCAAGTCCACCATTCTCAATGTGCTTGCGGGGATCGAATCGGCGAGCTCGGGTTACGCGTACATGGACAACCGCGAGATCGCCGGGCCGAGCCTGGACCGCGGCGTGGTGTTCCAGAGCCACGCGTTGCTGCCGTGGCTGACGGTGAGGAAGAACGTCGCATTCGCGGTGCGCTCGCGCTGGCCTCGCTGGAGCGCGGCCGAAGTCGCGGCGCACGTCGAGCGCTTCGTCGCGATGGTCGGTCTCGCCAACGCGATCGACAAGAAGCCGTCGGAGTTGTCGGGCGGCATGAAACAGCGCGTCGGCATCGCGCGCGCGTTCGCCATTCAGCCGAAAATGTTGTTGCTCGACGAACCCTTCGGTGCGCTCGATGCGTTGACGCGCGGCACGATCCAGGACGAGTTGCTCGCGATCGTGCAGGCCACACACCAGACCGTGTTCATGATCACCCACGATGTCGATGAAGCGATCCTGCTGGCCGACAAGATTCTCCTGATGAGCAACGGGCCTCACGCGAAGATCGCCGAGATCGTGCGCAACACCATGCCGCGCGATCGTGTCCGCGCGACCGTGCATCACGACCCGCAGTACTACCTGATCCGCAATCACCTCGTCGATTTTCTCGTCAACCGCTCGAAGCTGATCCAGGCGGGCCGGCAGGATCACGGCGCCGACGAGCCGGCGATCGTCGAGCCCGGTCTGGCCGCACCGGCCGGCGCCGGGCCGACGCGCGACGATCGGCTTTGCGCCGTGGCGGCTTGAGCGCCGCGAGTCCCCGCCCTTGCAGCCCTTCCATTCAATTCTTCAGGAGACCCATGATGTCGAGCATCACCGATCGCAGCGAAGTCACGAAGCTCATCCTCGCGGTCAAGGTCGCCAAGGGCATCAAGTGGGCCGATGTGGCCGCGCGTGTCGGGCAAAGCAAGGAATGGACGACGGCCGCGTGCCTCGGACAAATGACGCTGACCAAGCAGCAGGCCAAAGTCGTCGGCAAGATGTTCGGCTTGAACGAGGACGCGATCGCGTGGCTGCAGGTGGCCCCGTACAAGGGCTCGCTGCCGACCGCGGTGCCGACCGATCCCTTGATTTATCGCTGGTACGAACTCGTCAGCGTTTACGGGACGACCATCAAGGAACTGATCCACGAGGAGTTCGGCGACGGCATCATGAGCGCGATCGATTTCTCGATGGATATCCAGCGTGAGCCGGACCCCAAAGGCGACCGCGTGCATGTCGTCTTGTCGGGCAAGTTTCTGCCGTACAAGACGTACTGACGGCGCATTGACCGCGTTGCCGACAGCCCGGGCCGAAAAAGAAAACCGACCGCGACGATAACGCCGGGCCGGTTCTCACAACGACGCGCCGATGCGCGTCCATGGGTCAATCGTGCGCGTCTTTCGCCGCGTCAACCCTTCACGTCGCTCGGACGCGTCGTGTTGGTCTTGTTGGTTTCGCCGCTGTTGTCCGCATTGCTCGGGGCCGTGCCGGACGGCGTATTGGACATCGTGCCGCTGGACGAACTCGATGGCATCGGCGACGTGTTGGGCATCGTGCTCGAAGACGACGATGACGGGCTCATCGATGAGGACGAAGACGGGCTCGTCGAAGACGACGAACTCATCGGCGAGGAGGATTTCGTCGACGTGCTTTCGGTGGTCGTCGATGCCGACGGCGCGGGCACCGTCGAACTGGTATCGGTCTTGGGCATTGCGGGCGGCTCGGTCTTGTTGCAAGCACCCAGCGCCGCAAGAGTCGCCGCGAGAGCGACCCATTTGATCGTGCCACGCATGTTCACTCCTCGGGGACAGGGACAAAACCCGAGGGTGCGCGCTCGACCGTCGTTACAGCGTCGGTCATAGCCCGATCGGCTTGTCGGCCTAGTCCGAAGGAACGCGAATGCAAGGCGCGTTCGCGCTACTCAATCGTCCAAAAACTCGCGAATCAAACCGCTGACCCGCGCGGGCTGCTCGTGAGCAACCCAATGCGATCCTTCGGGAATGCGAACGACGCGCAAGTCGGGGCAAACGCGTTCGAGATCATCGACCAGCACGGTGGTGAGCGCGCGATCGTTCTCGCCCCAGATCACGCGCACCGGCGCCTTGACCATCCAGTCGGCGGGATCGGGCACGGGCCGCGCAGGATCGTTGGACGTGGGCGGATGCAGCGGCGTGGCTCGATAGAAATTGACGCCGCCCGTCATCGCGTGCGAAGGCGTGCCGTCGGAGCGTAGCGCCCCGGGGACCGACCACATCGCGCGATAACGCTCGCGCACCGCGGGCGTGTACCACGCGGGCGGCGTTCCATCTTCGGCATTCATGAAGCGTTCGACGACCTGGAAATCGTTGCCGACCAACGCTTCTTCCGAGCCCGGCGTGCGCAACCAATTCATGTACGCCGACGCCTTCTGCTGAACCGTATCGGTGGCCAGGGCGCGCATGAACAGCCACGGGTGCGGCGAGTTGATGACGATCAGGCGCTCGACCAACTCGGGATGGAAGATGGCGAGATGCCAGCCGACCGCGCCGCCCCAGTCGTGGCAGACAATGATCGCCGACGAGCGGCCGAGCTGGGCGATCAGCAGGCGTATGTCCTCGGCGATGTGCTTGATGTGGTACGCCTCGACCTCGACCGGCTTGGACGAGAGATTGAAGCCGCGCAGATCGGGCGCGACGGCGAAGTAATCGTTGCCCAAATCGGCGAGCTGTTCTTCCCATGTGAACCAGGCTTCCGGAAAGCCGTGCAGAAAGACCATCAGCTTGCGACCTTCGCTATTGCCTGCGCTCGCGTAGTGAAGACGAATGCCGTTGGCGAGGTCGGCGTACTGCCCATCGGTGACGGCTGCTTTCATGATGCTTCTCCTGCGTCTTGCGTGCCGCGCGCGGCTTCTTCGTCCATCGCGGCCCGCAAACGGGTTCGCACGTCGGGCCGTGCCGCGAACGGATCGCTGGGGTTGCGCATGTCGATGATGTCCTTCATGCGCGTCTCGACATTTCCCAACGCATGCGGATGCGAGAACACGTAGAAGCGGTTTGCGCGAATCGCTTCGAACACGCTTTCGGCAACCCCGGCCGCAGTCACCCTGCCCGAACCGACCGCCTTCTGCGACATCATCTGCTGCGCGCGCTTGGATGCGGACGCCGGTTGGCCGGCCACGTCGCTCGGCGCATTGCGCTCGGACTCGCTGATGCCCGTCGGGACGAAATATGGACAGAGGACCGAAGCACCGATCGGCGCCTCGATCAACCCGAGGTCCTGATAGAGCGTCTCGCTCAGCGACACGACGGCGTGCTTGGAGACGTTGTAGATGCCCATGTTGGGCGCGTTGAGCAGGCCCGCCATCGACGCGGTGTTGACGATGTGTCCTGCGTAACTCGCGTCGTTCTTCGCGGCCGCCAGCATGCGCGGAACGAAAGAGCGGATGCCGTGAATCACGCCCCACAGGTTGACGCCGAGCACCCATTCCCAATCGCGAACGCTGTTCTCCCAGACGAGGCCGCCCGAGCCGACGCCCGCGTTGTTGAACAACAGATGCGTCGCGCCGAAGGTCGACTCGGTCGCCGCAGCCATCGCCTCGATTTCGTCGGCCTTCGATACGTCGAGCTTGTGCGCCAGCACGCGCGCGCCGCTCGCCTCGAGTTCTTGGACGACCGCGTCGAGCGCGTCCTGCTGGACGTCGGCGAGCACCACGTTCATCTCGAGGCCGGCGGCGATGCGCGCGAATTCACGGCCGAATCCGCTGCCCGCGCCGGTGATGACTGCGGTGCGCCCCCTGAAATCTTTCATTACCGCTCCTCCAAGATCGTTACAGATTGCAGACCGCACGTCACATCAAACGCATATCGATATGATCGATCCCGTCCTCGATATAAGGCAGACCGTCGCTGCGAAACCCCAGCGTCTCATAGAAGGATTCGAGCCGCAGTTGCGCGCTGATGCGGATCGCGGCTCCCGGCCGCTCCGCTTGCGCACGGGCGATGCCTTCGCGCATCAGCACAGCTCCGAGCCCCGCGCCCCGATACCGGGCCGCGACGATGACGCGGCCGATCGACGACTCGGGACATTTGATGCCGGGATCGAGAGAGCGCAGGTACGCGGCGAGCGGAATCGCACGCGCGTGAGAATGCCCCTCATGGGTCTTCGAGGCGATTCGTCCAAGCAGATGCCAGGCATCGCGATCGCATCCGTCCGCATCGAGAAACGCGCACTGCTGTTCGACCACGAACACTGCGCTACGCAGTGCGAGCAAGTCGTAAACATCGTCGATCGAGAGCGAATCGAAGCGGCTCCAGGTCCACGTCACACGCGGCGCGACAACCCGCGCGCCATCTCGCAGCGCCACCGTCATGCGACTTTCTTCATCTCGAAGCCGAGCCGCGGAAAATGCACGATCACCATACCGACGCGATCGTCGAAGCGACGGACCGCGAGCTCGTCGCGCATCGCCAGCACCAGCTCGCCCTGCACCGGGTCGCAGCCGGTATCGACCGGCGTGATCGTGACCTGCTGGCCGAGCGCGATGCCATGCGTGTCGAGGTAGAAATCGGTTTCGATCTCCTGCGGCGGCTCGTCGCTCGCGTGCACGAGCGCAGCCGCGCTCGTCATGTCGGAATGCGGCGGCTGCACCAAGCGTTTCATGCGCTCGTACCACGCCACGACATGCGGAAAGTCGTCGACGATGGCCGCGAGCGAACCCGCGCGACGCACGAACCACAGGCAGTGATAGACCGAGAAGTCGGCGATCGAACCGGCGCTGCCGAGCAACCACACGCGATCGTCGATCAGCATGGTCTCGAAGCGCCGCAGATAGACCAGCAGCGCGGCCGTCGCCTCGGCCCCCGGCATGCGCGGCAGCTTGGGGCGAAACGCGATGCGATCGGAGATGAAGGCCTGACGCTGTTCGGGTGTTGGGTGTCCGAGGATCGCGTCGGCGCCTTCAGGCTGAAAGCAATACGCGATCACGGTCCAGAACAAGGTCGAGTCGGCCCACTGCGCGAGGATGCGCGCCGTCCCCGCCGACTCGGGCGGATAGAGCGACGGATTCGGCGCGAGCCGTTCGAGGACTTCCGCGATCAGCGGCGAATCGCAATAGATGTTCGATCCGATCTGAAGCACGGGCGTGCGTCGATAGCCTCCCGTCAATGCCACCAGATCGGGCTTGGGCATGACCACCGGAATCTCGACTGCGGTCCACGGCAGGTCCTTGTAGCTCAGGATCGCGCGAATCTTTTCGGAAAACGGCGAGCTCGCGTACTGATGCAGGATCAGTTGATCGACCTGCATCACCTGGCTGTCGGAGAAGGAGGGATTCATGGGGTAGGCAAGTCGGCTCGATGCGGTCGGTCGAAAAGATCAGTCGAGCAGATCGGGCTGTTCCTTGACGATGCGCGCATACAGCGGCTGGAACTGGAACCAGCCCGCGAACGGCGTCCCGACGATGCCATACGACTGTCGCGCCGCTGCCTCGCTGATGGTTCTCGGCGCGACGCCGGTGCGCGCGGCTGCGGCGTCGGCCAGCAATTGCACCTGGCACGAGCGCTCCATCGTGATGAACCACCACACGGCCTCATCGACGGTCTTGCCGACGGTCAACAGGCCGTGATTGGCGAGCACGGCGGCCTTCTTGTTGCCGAGCGCCTCCGCGATGCGCGCGCCTTCGTCGAGATCGACGACCACGCCGCCGAAGTCGTCGTAGAGCGCGTGGTCGCCGTGAAAAGCGCAGGCGTCCTGCGTGAGCGGCGCGAGCGCGCAACCGAGCGTCGAGAACGCGCGGCCGTAGGTGGAGTGCGAATGCGCGGCGCCGTTCACATCCGCGCGCGCGCCATGCACGCGCGAGTGAATCACGAAGGCCGCGGTGTTGACCGGATGGTTGCCTTCGACGACGTTGCCCTCGTGGTCGCAGCGAATCAGGTTCGAGACCTTGACCTGGCTGAAGTGAACCCCGAAAGGATTGACCCAGAAGGTATCGATGTGCTCGGGGTCGCGCGCCGTGATGTGACCCGCGACGCCTTCGTCGAAACCGAACTTGGAGAACAGTCGAAAGCCCGCGGCGAGCCGCTGCTTGCGATGCAGGCGCTCTTCTTCGACAGTTGCGAAGACCGGAGGTTGAGGGAGGGAACCGTAGCCTGCCATGCCCTTGATCGAAGGCGTAGCCGATGCTTGCGGGGGTGGAACAATTTTTTCGGGTGCATTCATTCGGGTCTCCTCAAAGCGCATTCACGACCTCTGCGCGTCGCTCCCGCAGATACGTGATATTGCAAGCGCGGCGTCTCTCCGGAATTCGAGAGCGTGCCGCAGATTTTATTTTATGGAAAGGCCCCGTCTTGCTTGCGAATAGGCGCTAAGCCAGCTTGACGAGTTGCTTGCCGAAATTCTTTCCCTTGAGCAACCCCATGAAGGCTTCGGGCGCAGCCGCGAGGCCCTCGGCGATGCTCTCTCGATACTTGAGCTTGCCGGTCGCAATGCCGGCACCGAGTTGCTTCAGTCCTTGCGGCCAGAGCTCCATGTGCTCCGAAACGATGAAGCCCTGCATTTTGAAGCGCGCGACCAGAAACATCGCCGGATTCTCGAGCGGCGCCATCGAGCCCTTGTCGTTGTATCCCGAGATCAAGCCGCATACCGCAACCCGCGCGAATGGATTCAGACGCGCGAGCACGGTGTTCATCACGTCGCCGCCGACGTTCTCGAAGTAGCCATCGACGCCGTCGGGCGTCGCGTCCTTGACGAGCTCGTGCAACTGCTTGCGGTCCTTCGCGGCCTTGTAGTCGACGCAGGCATCGAAGCCGAGTTCGTCGGTGACATAGGCGCACTTGTCGGGGCCCCCGGCGATGCCGACCGCGCGACAACCGGCCTGCTTCGCGAGTTGTCCGACCACGCTGCCCACCGCGCCGCTCGCCGCGCTGACGACGATCGTCTCGCCCGCCTTGGGTTCGATGATCTTGTTGAGGCCGTACCACGCGGTCATCCCGGGCATGCCGACCGGACCTAGATAGGCCGACTCGGGAACATGCGTGGTGTCGACCTTCATCAGGCCCGCGCCGTCCGAGCATCCGTATTCGGACCAGCCGTACATGCCGACGACGGTGTCGCCCTCTTTGAATCTGGCGTTGTGCGACTCGGTCACCACGCCCACGGTCGCGCCGATCATGGTCTCGCCGATCGGTTGTGGTGTGGCATACGACTTCGCGTCGTTCATGCGACCGCGCATGTAGGGATCGAGCGAAAGGAAATGGTTGCGCACCAGCACCTCGCCCTCTTTGGGTTTCGGGACTGCCTGGCTTTCGAGACGAAAGTTGTCGGGTGTCACCGCGCCATCGGGACGCGATGCGAGGACGATGCGGCGATAGGTGTCGGACATGGGTACTCCTTTGATCAAGTCGGAATGCGGAGGGCGGGGTCGTGCGCGATGTCGGGTCGAAGAGGCCTCAACCCGCGTCGCTGCCCGAGCCTTTCCATGCGGACATCGGGGCTTCGTTCGGGTCGGCCTTGAGTGTGCGGGTTGCGCCGCGCACTGCTTCGTCCCTGCGCTTGATGGTCTTGAACGTGCCGATCGCTTTCGCGATCAGACGATCGTGCGCGTCGCGCACTTCGCCTTCGCAGAACGACATCGTGAGCGATCGATGGAACGCCTTGCCATGCGCCGTCAGGCGGCTCCCCGCATCGCCCGGTTGGAGAAAGCTGGTCTTCATCTCGACCGTCACGCCGCCGCGCGCATCGGGATCGAGCGAGCGTCCCGCGATCGCCATCGCGACATCGAGCAAGGTCATGATGACGCCGCCATGCGCGACCTTCCAACTGTTCAGATGCCGCGCTTCGAGCGTCAATGCGACGCGGCCCTCACCGGTTGGCGCATCGAGAAAATCGACGCCGAGATCATCGAGAAAAGGCACGTCGGCGCGGGTCAGGAGCGGGTTCATTGCGAACGAGGATCAGGGCTTGGTTGATCGGCTGGGGATCCCGACGATTCGACGAGAGCCGGCCCAAATTAGAACGGTCGTTCGAATCGGGAAAAGATTCTACCGTAGGCTCATTTTCGCGCGTCGATCATGGCGCTGTCGTCTTTCAACGCGACGCCGCTCAACGCGAGCCGCAGCGAGGCGCGGATCAGCCACGCGAGCCTGGCCGCTGCAGCCGCGGGAGCGAGGCCTTCGGGACGAACATTCGAAATGCAATTGCGCGCGGCGTCGTGGCGCCCGACTCTTGGTGCGAACGTGAGATAGAGGCCGAGACTGTCGGGCGACGTGAGCCCGGGTCGTTCGCCGATCGCGACGACGACGACACGCGCCTTCAGCAGCGAACCGATCTCGTCGCCGAGGGCAACGCGCCCCTGTTCGGCGATGACGATCGATCCTTTCGACAGGCCTTCAAGCAGCGGCACGGCTGCCGCGAGGAGCGGCGCTGCATGACGCTGCACGCCGAGCGCAGACAAGCCGTCGGCGACGATGAAGGCCACGTCGCAGGGATCGCGTGAGAGGCCTTCGAGTGCGTTGCGGCTCGATTCGTCGAGACGGCGACCGAGATCGGGTCGCAGCAGATAAGTCGCTCGATCCCTCGCGGCGCTTTTCACGCGCAACGTTTCGAGGCCTAGCGCTTTGATGTCCGTATCGAGCGCATCGACGTCGAGCGCCTGATGGACCGCATCGCGGGCTCGCGCGTGATCGAGTTCGAATGCAAGCAACGCGGCGGTGGGCAACGCGGACCCCGCGCGACCTAGCGCGACTCGCGCGCGCGTCGCGCCGCGCCATACATCCCACAAATCGCGCGTTGCAATCGTGCGTGAAGGCGCATCGCTCATCGTGCCCACCGCGATGAAAAATCTTCGAGCAAGGCATGGCGCGTCGAAGCCTCGATCAGGCGACCCGCCGGGTCCGCAATGCCCATGCGTTCCAGCCACTGCTCGAACTCGGGGGCACGTTTGAGGCCGAGCAGCGAACGCAGATAGAGCGCGTCGTGAAACGACGTGCTCTGATAGCCGAGCATGACGTCGTCGGCGCCCGGCACACCCATCAGATAGGTCACGCCCGCAGTGCCCAGCAGCGTCATCAACGTGTCCATGTCGTCCGAGTCGGCCTCGGCGTGATTGGTGTAGCAGACGTCACAGCCCAGCGGCAGGCCCATCAACTTCCCGCAGAAGTGATCCTCGAGTCCCGCGCGAATGATCTGCTTGCCGTCGAAAAGATATTCCGGTCCGATGAAGCCCACCACCGAATTCGACAGCAGCGGCGCATAGGCGCGCGCCACCGCATAGGCGCGCGCTTCGCAGGTCTGCTGATCGACGCCGTGATGGGCGTTGGCCGATAGCGCGCTGCCCTGCCCGGTCTCGAAATACATGACGTTCGCGGTCGATGCGTCGCCAACCGTCGCGCGGCGCAGCGACAGCGCCGCATCGCGCGCCTCGCCCAGCATCGCGAGCGTGATGCCGAAGCTCTCGTTGGCCTTCTGCGTGCCGGCGACCGACTGAAAGACCAGATCGATCGGCGCGCCCATCTCGATCGCCGCGATCTGCGTGGTCACATGCGTGAGCACGCAGGTCTGCGTTGGAATGTCGAAGCGCTCGCGCACCTCGTCGAGCGCGTGCCAGAGGCGGATCAACGCCTGGACGTCGTCGCTCGCGGGATTGACGCCGATCACGGCGTCGCCCGCGCCATACATCAAGCCGTCGAGCATCGAGATCGCGATGCCCTTGAGGTCATCGGTCGGATGATTGGGCTGCAAGCGTATCGACAGGCGACCCGGCAACCCGATGGTGTTGCGAAAGCGCGTGACGACGCGGCATTTGCGAGCCACGGAGATCAAGTCCTGATTGCGCATCAGCTTCGATACCGCGGCGGCCATCTCGGGCGTGACGCCTTTCGCGATGCGCGCGAGGGTGTCGCTGTCGGTCGCGTCGAGCAGCAGCCAGTCGCGAAAATCGCCGACCGTCAGATGCGCGATCGTCGCGAAGGCGGCAGCGTCGTGCGTGTCGACGATCAGGCGCGTAACGTCGTCGTCCTCATAAGGAATGATGGCTTCATCGAGGAAGATCGCCACCGGTAACGCAGCCAGGCACATACGCGCGGCGACTCGCTCCTCGGCCGACGATGCCGCAACACTGGCGAGCACATCGCCCGAACGCAGCGGTGACGCTTTCGCAAGCACGTCCTTGAGGTCGCGAAAGCGCCAGGTCTTCGTGCCGCTGGTGTAAGCGAGATGCATGAGGGAAAAGCTGTCCGGACCCGATGCGATTGAAGATAGAGTCATGCCTGTCCAATCGCACGAACGGCTACCCCATGAATCAGACTTTTACCGCAGTCGTAAAACAGGACGGCGAATGGTGGATCGGCTGGATCGAAGAACTTCCTGGCATCAATTGCCAGGAATCCTCGCGCGCCGAACTGATCGAGTCAATGCGCGCAACACTGACCGAAGCGCTGGAAATGAATCGGGCCGAGGCGCGCGGTGCGGCGGGAACGAACTACGAAGAACTGCCTATCGCTGTATGAAGCGGCGTGATCTGCTCGCGCACTTGTCCAGAAACGGCTGCGAGTTGCTTCGGGAAGGCGCCCGTCATTCCTGGTGGCACAGCACAGTATCGGGCAAACGTTCAGCGGTTCCCCGTCACTCCGAAAAAAACAATCACCTCGCTCGCAAGATTTGCAGCGATCTCGGTATTCCCAATCCAGAGCGGCTCTAACCGTTTGTTCGGTGAACGAGTTGCAGGTTCCGTAGGTTGGGGTAAGCAACGCGTACCCCAACATTCCGTGTCCCACGTTTTCATGGGCGGCGTTGGGGGTGCGCTGTGCTCAACCTACCTCACACCGCCAACACCCCCCCATCGACCGCAAGAATCTGCCCGGTGATGTGCTTGCCGGCATCCGAGGCGAACAACAGCGCCGCACCCTTCAAATCTTCGTCATCCCCGATGCGACCGAGGGGTGCGTGCTTGGCAAGACGCTCTTCACCGAGCGTCGCCAGAATGCCCTTGGTCATCTTCGACGGAAAGAACCCCGGCGCGATCGCGTTGACGTTGATGTTGTAGGGTCCCCATTCGCCCGCCAGCGCGCGCGTGAAGTTCACGACCGCGCCCTTGCTGGTGTTGTACGCGAGCGTCTGCATCGTGCCGGGCGCATTGCCCTTGAATCCCGCGATCGACGCGACGCTGATGATCCGTCCCGACTTCCTCGGAATCATGCTCGCCTTGCCGACCGCCTGGCTGACGAGAAAGATGCCGCGCACATTGAGATTCATCACCTTCTCCCACGCCTCGAGCGGATGATCCTCGGCCGGCGCCCCCCAGCTCGCACCCGCGTTGTTGACGAGGATGTCGATGTGGCCGAGGCGTTTGATCGCTTCATCGACCAGCGGCTTCGCGCCATCGGTCGTGCCGAGGTCGGCGACCACCGCGCTTGCCTCGATGCCGAGCTTCTTCAGGTGTTCGACCGCTTCGTCGAGCTCGTCCCGCTTGCGCGCCGACAGCACCAGCTTCGCGCCCTGCTCGCCCAACGCCTCGGCGATCTGCAAGCCGAGTCCGCGCGAGCCGCCGGTGATGAGCGCGGTGCGGCCGGTGAGGTCGAACAGCTTCTTGATGCTCATGATGTCTCCCCTTGCAAAGAATCAGAACCACGCATCCTGCATCGTCAGCGTGGTGTCGTCGAGCGATGCGAGCAGGTCCAGCATGGCTGCGACCTTCGGCAACTCGTACGCGAAGAAATACCGGCATGCCGCGAGCTTGCCTCGATAGAAATCATCATCGGCGTCGCCTTTCATGTTGCGTCCCGCGGCGAGTCCCTGCTCGAGCCACATCCATGCGATCACGATGTGGCCGAAGGCTTCGAGATAGACGGTCGCATTGGCGAGCGTGCGATTGGAGTCACCCGCGGCATGCAGCGCACTCGTGACTTCTTCGAGCCGCGTCCATTGCGCTGCGAGCTGACCGGCGAGCTTCTGCGCACCAGGGTCGGGGACAGCTTTGCTCTTCGCGATCGTGTCGCGCACGCGCGTTGCGAGTAGCTGCAACGCCGCGCCGCTTTGCATCACGACTTTGCGTCCCAGCAGGTCGATCGCCTGGATGCCGTGCGTGCCTTCGTGGATCGGGTTCAATCGATTGTCGCGATAGAACTGCTCGACGTTGTAGTCGCGCGTATAGCCGTAACCGCCATGGACCTGGATCGCGAGGCTGTTGGCTTCGACGCACCATTGCGACGGCCAGCTCTTGGCGATCGGCGTGAGGATGTCGAGCAGCAGCCTGGCCTCGCGTCGTTGGTTGTCGTCCTCGGCCGTCTGTTCGTCGTCGACCAGCTTCGCGCAATACAGGTTCAGCGCGAGCGCGCCTTCGACGTACGACTTCTGCGCGAGCAACATGCGCTTGACGTCGGCGTGCTCGACGATACGCACTTGCGCCTGCGCCGGATTCTTGCCCGCCGGCGGTCGACCTTGCGGACGATTGCGCGCGTAATCGAGTGAATGCAGATAGCCGGTGTAGCCGAGCGCGGTTGCGCCCAGACCGACACCGATGCGCGCCTCGTTCATCATGTGGAACATCTGCGCAAGACCCTTGGCGGGTTCACCGACGAGCGATCCGATGGCCCCCGGCTCGCCGCGCGGCTTGAACTTGCCTTCGCCGAAGTTGAGCAGGCAGTTGGTCGTGCCGCGATAGCCCATCTTGTGATTGAGCCCCGCGAGCACGATGTCGTTGCGCTCGCCGACGCTGCCGTCGTCATCGACCAGGAACTTCGGCACGATGAAAAGCGAGATGCCCTTCACGCCGATCGGCAGTGAGCCATCGGCCTCGGGAATTTTCGCGAGGACCAGATGCACGATGTTCTCCGACAGTTCGTGCTCGCCTGCCGAGATCCACATCTTGTTGCCGAACAGCCGATAGCTGCCATCGTCCTGCTCGACGGCACGCGTCTTCACGTCTGAAAGAGACGAGCCCGCCTGCGTTTCGGAGAGACACATGGTGCCGAAGAAGCGACCCGCCAGCATCGGCTTCACGTAGCGTTCGATCTGCTCTTCGGATCCATGCGCGAGCAGGAGATTCGAATTGCCGATCGTGAGAAAGGGATACGAAGACGTGCCGGCGTTGGCCGCCTTGAACCACGCGAAGCCGGCCTTCTCGACGACGGCGGGCAACTGCATGCCGCCGAGTTGATAGTCGCGGCCCGCGGCCATCAGGCCGGCATCGCAGAACGCCGCGAGTGCCTTGCCCACTTCGGGAATCATCGTCACGCGCTCGCCGTCGAATTGCGGCTCGTGCTGATCGTTCTTCTTGTTGTGCGGTAGGAACAAATCGGTCGCAATCCGCTCGCAAGTCGAGAGCGCCGCGTCGAAGGTCTCGCGCGAATGATCGGCGAAGCGGGGACGCTGCGTCAGCGATTCGACAGCGAGCCATTCATAGAGAAGAAAGGCGATGTCGCGACGGGAGAGAAGTTTGGAGGTCATGCGCGGGTTTGTTAATCGGTTTCACGCGTACTCGGGTTTCACGCGTACGCGTGAGAGATTCGACCAGGCTCGATCCAAATCCCGATGCATCGGGCCATGCGGTTCGCGCTCCTTGTTGCCCTGCGTTGATGATGCCGCCCCGCATCACACCACTTCGAACAACCCTGCGGCCCCCATCCCGCCGCCGATGCACATCGTCACGACGACGAACTTCTCGCCGCGGCGCTTGCCTTCGATCAGCGCGTGGCCGACCAGGCGCGAACCAGTCACGCCATAGGGATGGCCGACCGCGATCGCACCGCCGTCGACGTTCAGGCGATCGTTGGAAATGCCGAGCTTGTCGCGGCAGTAGATCACCTGCACCGCGAAGGCTTCGTTCAATTCCCAGAGACCAATGTCTTCGACCTTCATGCCGGTCTTGGCGAGCAGCTTGGGAATCGCGAACACCGGACCGATGCCCATCTCGTCGGGCTCGCAACCGGCGACTGCGAAACCGCGGAAGATGCCGATCGGCTTGATGCCTCTTTGTTCCGCCGTCTTCGCGTTCATCAGCACCGCTGCCGATGCGCCGTCGGAGAACTGGCTCGCGTTGCCCGCGGCGATCACCCCGCCCGGCATGGCGGGCTTGATCTTGGCTACGCCTTCGTAAGTCGTGTCGCTGCGTATGCCTTCGTCTTCGCTGATCGTGACTTCCTTCGTGCCGAGCATGCCGGTGGCCTTATCGGCCACGCCCATGACGGTCACCATCGGCACGATCTCTTGCTTGAAGTGCCCGGCCTCGCGACCCGCGGCCGCGCGGCGCTGACTCTCGACGCCGTACTCGTCCTGCACTTCGCGCGGGATCTTGTAGCGCTTGGCGACCTGCTCGGCGGTCTGCAGCATGTTCCAGTAAATCTCGGGCTTCTTCGCAACCAGGTTGGGGTCGCGCAGCATGTGGTGATTCATTTCGCTCTGCACACACGAGATCGACTCGACGCCGCCGGCCACGTAGATATCGCCCTCGCCGGCGATGATGCGTTGCGCCGCCGACGCGATGGTCTGCAGGCCCGACGAGCAGAAGCGGTTGATGGTCATGCCCGAGGTCGTGACCGGACAGCCGGCCATCAACGCGATCTGGCGCGCGATGTTGGCGCCGGTCGCACCTTCGGGATTGGCGCAGCCCATCACGACGTCGTCGATCTCGGCCGGGTCGACGCCCGCGCGTTCGATCGCATGCTTGACGGCGTGACCTCCCATGGTCGCGCCATGCGTCATGTTGAAGGCGCCCTTCCAGGACTTGGCGAGGGCGGTGCGGGCGGTCGATACGATGACGGCGTCTGTCATTTGATGCTCCTAACAATACTCGGGGAGCGCGGCGCCAAGCGCCGCGTATGTGTGTTTTTCAATTGAACGTCTTGCTTTCCGCCGCCAGCTTCGCCAGCAACGGCGCGGGTTTCCACGCATCGCCCTGGCGCTTCGCATTCGGGCCCTGCGCGAATTTTTCCATCGTCATCACGAGGCGTGGCAAGCCGACAGTGTCCGCATAGAACATCGGACCGCCGCGCCACACCGGGAAGCCGTATCCGGTCAGATACACCATGTCGATGTCGGACGCGCGCTGCGCGATACCTTCGGCTAGCAGTTGCGCGCCTTCGTTCACCAACGCGAACACGAGGCGTTCGACGATCTCCTGATCCGCGATCTTGCGGCGCTCGATCCCGAGGCGCTTGGACTCCTCGACGATCATCGCGTTGACGTCGGCATTCGGACGCGGCGTGCGATCGCCCGGCTTGTAGTCGTACCAGCCGGCGCTGGTCTTCTGGCCGTAGCGGCCCATCTCGCACAAAAGATCCGCAGTCTTCGAATAGACCATGTTCGGCTTCTCTGCGTAGCGACGCTTTCTGATCGCCCAGCCGATGTCGTTGCCCGCCAGATCGCCCATGCGAAACGGTCCCATTGCGAAGCCGAATTTTTCGACGGCCTTGTCGACCTGCTCGGGCAGCGCGCCTTCTTCCAGCAGGAAACCGGCTTGCCGCGAGTACTGCTCGATCATGCGGTTGCCGATGAAGCCGTCGCACACGCCCGACACCACGCCGGTCTTCTTCAACTTCTTCGACAGTCCCATGGTGGTCGCGAGCACGTCTTTCGCGGTCTTCTTGCCGCGCACGACCTCGAGCAGCTTCATCACGTTGGCCGGCGAGAAGAAGTGTGTGCCGATCACGTCTTCGGGTCGCTTGGTGAAGGCGGCGATCTTGTCGACGTCGAGCGTCGACGTGTTGGACGCCAGGATCGCACCCTTCTTCATCACCTCGTCGAGCTTCTTGAAGACCTGCTCCTTGACGCCCATCTCTTCGAACACCGCTTCGATCACGATGTCCGCATCCTTGATGTCGTCGTAGCTGGTCGTGCCGGTGATCGCTCCGACGCGCTGATCGAATTTCTCCTGCGTCAGCTTGCCCTTCTTCATGGTGTTCTCGTAGTTCTTCCTGATCGTCCCGAGACCCTTGTCGAGCGCCTCCTGCTTCAGCTCGAGCAGCTTCACCGGGATACCGGCGTTGGCGAAGTTCATCGCGATGCCGCCGCCCATCGTGCCCGCGCCGATCACCGCTGCGCTCTTGATCTCGCGCGTGGGCGTATCTTCGGGGACGTCGGGAATCTTGCTCGCGGCGCGCTCGCCGAAGAACGCATGGCGCAACGACTTCGATTCGGGCGTCTGCACCAGTTCCATGAAGCACGCGCGCTCGAACGCGATGCCGTCGTCGAAGCGCTTGGTGACCGCGGCCTCGACCGCATCGACGCATTTTTTCGGCGCAGGATAATTTTTCGCGACCGCATTGACGGTGTTGCGCGCGAACGCGAAGAAACCTTCGTAGAGCGGGAAGTCGATCTTGATGTCGCGGATCTTGGGCAGCGGGCGCTTGTCGGCGATTTCGTTGGCGAACTTGATTGCGCCCTCGAGCAAGTCGCCATCGATCATGCGATCGAAGAGCTTGGTCTTCGCGAGTTTCTCGGACGCAATCGGCGTGCCGCCCAGGATCATGTTCAACGCGAGTTCGACGCCCACCACGCGTGGCAGGCGCTGCGTGCCGCCCGCGCCTGGAAGGATGCCGAGCTTGACTTCGGGCAGCGCGATCTGCGCACCCGGCGACGCGACGCGATAGTGGCAACCGAGCGCAAGCTCGAGGCCGCCGCCCATCGCGACGCCGTGAATCGCCGCAACCACCGGCTTGCTTGCGCTCTCGATGATGTCGATCACGGTCGCAAGCGACGGCTCGGCGGTCGCGGCCGGCGAGTTGAACTCCTTGATCTCCGCACCCGCGGAAAACGCCTTGCCCTTGCCGATCAGCACGATCGCCTTGACCGATGCGTCGTCCAGCGCCTGCTGCATGCCGTCGACGACGCCCTTCCTCGCGGCATGGCTCATGCTGTTGACCGGCGGGTTGGCGATCGTGATCACGGCGATGCCGTTCTGCACCTGGGTTGTTGCTGTCATGGAAGCTTCCTCGAAATGTCGTTGTTCGGCCCGCGCTCACTTCGAATGAGTGAAAGTTCTTGCCGCGCTCGCGTCGTTCCCGCGCACGCGGGGCGGGAATCCAGTGGCTTGCCACGCACGCCGCTGGGTCCCTTCCCCGCTTTCGCGGGGACCAAAGGCCGCAGGGACGACAAGCTTCATATCGAGCGCTCGCAACCGGGACGAGATCATAACAAATAGAACGATCGTTCGTTTTTCCGCCTGCGCTTCAAACTTCGAGCCACTCCTTGCGCACGGATGGGTTCGCCTTCAATTCCGCCGGCGTCCCTTCGAAGACGATCTGTCCGTGGCCCATCACGTAGACCCGCTGCGAGATTTCGAGGGCGATCGCGAGCTTCTGCTCGACCAGTAGCACCGAGATGCCGCGGTTCTTGAGCTCGTTCAGATAGTCGGCCACAAGCTCGACGATCTTGGGTGCGAGGCCTTCGGTCGGCTCGTCGATCATGATCAGGTCCGGGTCGCCCATCAGCGTGCGGCACAGCGTGAGCATCTGCTGCTCGCCACCCGACAGCACGCCGGCCGGCACGTGCTCGCGTTCCTTCAGCCGCGGGAACATCTGGTACATGTCGGCCAGCGACCAGCGGCCACTCTGCTTTCGGCTCTTTTCGCCGAGGATCAGATTCTGCTCGACCGTGAGGCGCGGAAAGATGTCGCGATTCTCGGGGACGTAGCCGATGCCCCGATGCGCGATGCGAAACGCTTTCTGGCCGCTGATCTCTTCGCCCTTGAAGGTGATCGAGCCGGTATTGGCCACCTGCCCCATGATCGACTTCACCGTCGTCGAGCGACCCACGCCGTTGCGTCCGAGCAGGCTCACGATCTCGCCCGCGCCGATGTGCAGATCGATGCCGTGCAGCACGTGGCTCTTGCCGTAATAGGCGTGCAGATCCGTGAGCTTGAGCAGCGGATCGGCAGCCGCGCTGGTGGTCGCATTGATCGCTGCGTTCATGCGTGCGTCTCCGAAGCATGCGCACCCAGATAGGCTTCCTGCACTTTCTGGTTCGAGCGAATTTTCTCGGGCGTGTCGGTCGCGATCACTTCGCCATAGACCAGCACCGAGATGCGGTCGGCAAGGCCGAACACCACGCTCATGTCGTGCTCGACCATCACCAGCGTCTTGCCGACCGTGACGCGACGGATCAGCTCGACCGCATGGTCCGACTCGGAGCGGCTCATGCCCGCGGTCGGCTCGTCGAGCAGGATGACGTTGGCGCCGCCCGCGACCGTGATGCCGATCTCGAGCGCGCGTTGCTCGGCGTAGGTCAGCATGCCGGCCGCGACATCGTGCCTCCTTTTCAGGCCGATCAGTTCGAGCACTTCTTCGGAGCGCAGTCGTGCATCGCGCAGGCTCGCGAGCGATTGCCAGAACGAATACTTGTAGCCGAGCGACCACAGCACCGCGCAGCGGATGTTCTCGAACACCGACAGACGATGAAAGATGTTGGTGATTTGAAAGCTGCGCGACAGACCGCGGCGATTGATCTCGAACGGCGTGAGGCCGAGGGTGCTCGAACCATCGAGCAGGATGTCGCCCGACGAGACTTCGAAGCGGCCCGAGATCAGGTTGAAGAGCGTCGATTTGCCGGCGCCGTTGGGGCCGATCACCGCGTGGCGTTCGCCCGCCGGAATCGCCAGCGACGCGCCGCGGATGATCTCGGACTTGCCGAAGCTCTTCCTCACTTCGCGAAGCTCGACCGAGCAGCGCGTCGAAGCCGCATCCGCAACGGCTTCTGGCATCGAGGCCGTCACGCTGCTCACGCGAGGCTCCTTTCGATCTGCTGCTGGATCTCGGACTGGGCGCCGCCCCACACGTGCGCGAAGCGACGCGACGCGATGCGCATCAATAAGGCTCCCACGACCGTGATGATCGCCGCAATGATCCACGTCACGGACGAGCCGGTATCGATCGTGACGCCGAACAGCCTCATATGCGTGTCGCTGCCGGATTCGAGCTGGTAGTGATAGATCATTTCGATCAGCGACACGATCCCTACGAAGAGCACGACGCCGGCGGCGACTACGCCCGCATACGGCGCCCACAATCGTTTGAACTTGCCGAACTTGGCGACGCGCAGATTCATCATGATCAGGCTCGCGATGCCGCCCGGCGCATACATCACCATCAAGAGAAAGAAGATGCCCAGATACAGGAGCCACGCCTTGGTCCACTCGGACAACATCACGAACGACAGCACGAAGATCACCGCGCCGATGATCGGGCCGAAGAAGAAGCCCACGCCGCCCAGGAAGGTGAAGAGCAGGTATGCGCCCGAGCGCACCGTGCTGACGTTTTCCGAACTCACGATCTCGAAGTTGATCGCGGCGAGGCCGCCGGCGATGCCAGCAAAGAAGCCCGCAATGATCACGACCAGAAAGCGAACGCGCTGCGTGTTGTAGCCGACGAACTCGGCGCGCTCGGGGTTGTCGCGCACCGCGTTCGCCATGCGCCCGAGCGGCGTCAACGTGAACGCATACATCAGCACCGTGCAGATCAGGGTCCAGATCGCGATCAGGTAATAGACTTGGATCTGCGGCCCGAACGTGAGCCCGAGGACCGGCTGACCGATCACGCGGTTGGTCGTGATGCCCGCCTCACCGCCGAAGAACTCGGGCAGCATCAACGAGCTCGCCGCGACCAGTTCGCCGATGCCCAGCGTGATCATCGCGAACGTGGTGCCGGACCTCTTGGTCGTCACGTAGCCGAACAGGACGCCGAAGAAGGCGCCGGCGATTCCGCCGATCAAGGGGATCAACGATGTCGGCACGTTGAATTTCCCGTGCGCGACCGCGTTCATCACATGAATGGCCACGAAGGCGCCGAGACCGACATAGACCGCGTGCCCGAAGCTGAGCATGCCGGTCTGGCCGATCAGCATGTTGTACGACAGACAGACGATGATCAGCGTGCCGATCTGCGAGAGGATGGTCAGCGACAAGCTCGACTTGAAGATCAGCGGCGCGATCACGAGCACGATCACGAACACCAGCCACAGGGCCCAGCGCCCGATTTCGACAGGGGCGAATTTCAACGTGCGTCCGCTCTCAGTCATCGCGCTTCCCCATGATCCCGCGCGGCCTGAAGATCAGGATCAGGACCAGCAGCAGATACGGCAGGATCGGTGCGACCTGCGAGATCGTGAGTTTCAACACCGGATAACCGATCGAGTCGGGCGTGAGGGCCACGCCGTATTTCGCGAACAGGGTGACGAACGAGTAGTCGAGCGCGACAGCGAAGGTCTGCACAATGCCGATCAGCAGCGACGCGATGAAGGCGCCCACCAGCGATCCCATGCCGCCGACAACCACCACGACGAAGATGATCGAGCCTACCGTCGCGGCCATGCCGGGCTCGGTCACGAAGGCGTTGCCCCCGATCACGCCCGCGAGACCCGCGAGCGCACAGCCGCCGCCGAACACCATCATGAACACGCGCGGCACGTTGTGGCCGAGCGCTTCGACCATGTCGGGATGCGAAAGCGCACCCTGGATGACGAGGCCGATACGCGTTTTCGTGAACAGCAGGTAAACCGCGATCAGCATCAACACGGCGACCAGCATCATGAAGCCGCGGTACGCGGGAAAGGTGGTCGTGTAGATCGTGAACAGCGGCCCTTCGAGCACGGCAGGAATGCGGTAGTCGACCGGCGCGCGACCCCAGATCAATTGCACGAACTCGGTGATGCAATACGCGAGGCCGAAGGTGACCAGCAATTCGGGCACATGGCCGAACTTGTGGACGCGCCGCAAGGCGTAGCGCTCGAACAATGCGCCGCCGATGCCGACCACGATCGGCGCCAGAACCAGCGCGGGCCAGAAGCCGACCGCGACGCTGATCTGATAGGCGATGTACGCACCCAGCATGTAGAACGCCGCATGCGCGAAGTTGAGCACGCCCATCATGCTGAAGATCAGCGTGAGCCCGCTCGAGAGCATGAACAGCAGGAGCCCGTAGCTCACGCCGTTCAGAAGGGAGATGAGGAAGAACTCCAACACGTTCCTTCGCTGAGACCCCGCGACCTCAAGGCTGCGCGCATTCCACGCAGAACCCCATCGATATCGTCCCGCTCGACACCTGACGATCGCAGCGATCGCCAGGTGGTCCAGATCAACTCAGGTCGCAGACGGGCGCTTCATCTGGCACGAAGTCGGCGTCGACGACACGTACGGGTCGAGGATCGCATCGGTGCGAAACGTGTAGCCGGTGTTCTCGACGTCGTACTTCAGCTTCTTGCCGTCGGCCTTGGTCCAGGTCGCGATGTAGAGAGTCATCTGCGCCTGGTGGTCGGTCTTGCGCATCGTCTCTTCGCCCGCACCGGGTCCCTTGACCGTCATGCCTTCCATTGCGAACGCGACCTTGGTCGGATCGGTGGACTTGGCTTTCTTGATCGCGTCGGCGAGCATCGTCAGTTCGACCCAGATTGCCGCAGTGTAGAGCTCGTCGTTGTAACGCTTCTTGAACTCGACGTAGTAGGGCTCGAACGCGTTGTTCTCGACGTTGTTGTGCCAATAGGCAATCGCCCTGACCTTCTCGGCGCCCGACGCGCCCATCACGGTCGGCGTCCCGGTCACGCCCGCGTAGTAGGTGTAGAAGTTGGCGTCGAGGCCGGCTTCCTTCGCGGCCTTGATCAGCAGCGTCAGGTCCGCACCCCAGTTGCCGGTGATCACGGTGTCGGCGCCCGAAGCCTTGATCTTCGCAACGTAGGGCGAGAAGTCCTTGGTCTGCGCGATCGGCGTGAGATCCTCGCCGACGATCTGGATGTCGGGACGCTTCCTCGCCAGCAACTCCTTCGCAAACTTGGCGACCTGCTGGCCGTGCGCATAGTTCTGGTTGATCAGGAAGACCTTCTTGATCTTCGGATCCTTGGCCATGTAGGTCGTCAGGCCTTCCATCTTCATCGACGTGTCGGCGTCGAAGCGGAAGTGCCAGAAGCTGCACTTGCTGTTGGTGAGATCGGGGTCGACCGCCGCGTAGTTCATGAACAGCATCGCCTTGTCGGGACTGCGCTCGTTGTACTTGTTGACCGCGTCGAGGATCGCGCCGGCTGCACCCGAGCCATTGCCCTGCGTGACGTAGCGGATGCCCTGATCCTGCGCAGCCTTCAATTGCGTCAGGCTTTCCTGCGGGCTCGCCTTGTTGTCGAAGGGAACGATCTCGAAGGTCACGCCTTCGCCCGCCGCCTTCTTCTGGTTGAGTTTCTCCGTGAGGAACTGAAAGCTCTTCAACTGGTTCTGTCCGACGTTGGCGAGAATGCCCGACAGCGGATCGATGAATGCGATCTTGACGACCTCGGCCGAAGCCGTCATCGAGTAGCCGCCGGCGAGTGCGAGGACGCTGCCACAGGCAAGCGCGCGTAAGGGTTGTTTCATGTGGGTCTCCATCAATCCGTGGTCAGGCGGTCGGGCTGAATGCGCGGCAGCAGGCCGGCGCAGTCTACTGAAATCGCAGGCGCAAGGGCATCTAGGACATACCCCAACGACGTGCGCGTGCGTCATCGAATGCGAGCGAATGCTAGCGCGCTCTCGAGTCTTTCAAGCGGTCGGCAACTTGTGATCGCGAAACGCTTCACGCAGTTTGGTCTTCAACATCTTGCCCGTCGCGCCGAGTGGAATCGCGTCGACGAATGCAACGTCGTCGGGCGTCCACCACTTGGCGATCTTGCCGTCGTAATACGCGATCAACTCTTCTCGCGTGACCGTGGCATCGGGCTTCTTGACCACGATCAGCAGCGGCCGCTCGTCCCACTTGGGATGCGCGCACGCGATCACCGCGGCCATCGCGACCGCGGGATGCGACATCGCGATGTTCTCGAGATCGATCGAGCCGATCCACTCGCCGCCCGACTTGATCACGTCCTTGCTGCGATCGGTGATCTGCATGTAGCCGTCGGCATCGATGTTGGCGACGTCGCCGGTCGGAAACCATTGCGTTCCCGCTTCGTCGGTGACCAGCGGATCACCGCCCTCACCCTTGAAGTATTCGCGCACCACCCACGGTCCGCGAACCAGCAGATCGCCGAAGGCCTCGCCGTCCCACGGCAAGTCCAGGCCCATCGGATCGACGATCTTCATGTCGACGCCGAAGATCGCGTGGCCCTGCTTTTCGAGGATGCGCAACTGCTTTTCGTGCGGCAACGACAGATGCTTGTTCTGCAACTTGCAGGTGGTGCCCAGCGGCGACATCTCGGTCATGCCCCAGGCGTGGATCACTTCGACGCCGAAGTCGTCGGTGAGCGTGCGGATCATCGCCGGCGGACACGCCGAGCCGCCGATCACGGTCCGCTTGAAGGACGTGAACTTGAGGCTGTTCTGTTTCATGTAGTTGATGAGGCCGAGCCACACCGTCGGCACCCCCGCCGAAAACGTCACCTTCTCGGCTTCGAACAAGTCGTAGAGCGACTTGCCGTCAAGCGCCGGGCCGGGGAAAACCACCTTGCAGCCGACCAGCGCCGTGGTGTACGGCAGACCCCACGCATTGACGTGAAACATCGGCACGACGGGAAGAATCGCCTCACCGGCCGAAATGCCCAGAGCATCGGGTAACGCCGCGGCAAAGGCATGCAGCAAAGTCGAGCGATGCGAAAACAGCACGCCCTTGGGATTGCCGGTGGTACCCGAGGTGTAGCACAGCGACGAAGCCGTATTCTCGTCGAAGGTCGGCCATGTGAAGTCCTCGGACGACGACGCGATCAGGTCTTCGTAGCAGACCAGATCGGGGCCTTTGAAAGCGACCGGCATGCGATCGCGGTCGGCCAACAACACCCAGCTCTTGATCGACGGGCAACGCGAGCCGATCGCTTCGATCAGCGGCAGGAAGGTCGCGTCGAAGAATAGGTGATTGTCTTCGGCATGATTGGCGATCCATGACATCTGATCGGGATGCAGGCGCGGATTGAGCGTGTGCAGGATCGCACCGATGCCCGACACCGCGTAGTACAACTCGAGGTGGCGATAGCCGTTCCACGCGAGCGTCGCGACCCGGTCGCCGGGCTTGACGCCCATCGCGATCAACGCATTCGCGAGCCGCTTCGAACGGCGATGCACTTCGCCCCAATTGGTGCGATGGATGTCACCCTCGACGCGGCGCGAAACGATTTCGGTATCGCTGTTGTGGCGACCCGCGTGCTCGATGAGCGAAGAGATGAGCAGCGGCGTACTCATCATCAGACCTTGCATGAACGACTCCCTGGCGGTATGTATTTTCGAAGCCGCGAGTGCGACGGGTCGCCGATTATTGATGCTGGCGCGCAGATTCACAAGTGCCACGATGTGCTTGATGAACGCGCGGCGAGACTAGCCGTTAGAATCGTGCGATGACGTCAACCGCCCTATTGCTGAACGATGCCGCGCCCGATATCTCGCCATCGATAGTGGAGACGAGCGCGCTCGATCGCCTCGATTGGGACAATCGCTTCGCCGCCTTGCCGCCGATTTTCGGAACCCGGCTCGCTCCGACGCCGTTGCCCGAGCCCTATCGCGTGGCGATCAGCGATGACGCCGCCGCATCGATCGGCTTGTCGGTCGAAGAACTTTCGACGCAAGCGTCGATCGAGATTCTGGCCGGCAATCGCATCGCGCGTGGTTCCGAGCCGATGGCCGCGGTCTATTCGGGCCATCAGTTCGGCGTGTGGGCGGGCCAGCTCGGCGACGGTCGAGCGCATTTGCTCGGCGACGTCCCTTCGTGCATACCCTCATCGCCCGGCCTTGTCGAATTGCAACTGAAAGGCGCGGGCAAGACGCCTTACTCGCGCATGGGCGATGGCCGCGCGGTATTGCGTTCGTCGATCCGCGAGTTCCTTTGCTCGGAGGCGATGCACGGGCTCGGCATTCCGACGACGCGAGCCTTGTCGGTGGTCGGATCGGATCAGCCGGTGGTGCGCGAAACGGTCGAGACCGCGGCCGTGCTGGTTCGCATGGCGCCGTCGTTCGTGCGCTTCGGATCGTTCGAGCACTGGTCATCGCGCCATCGCCACGATGAACTGCGCGTGCTCGCGGACTACGTCATCGACTGTTTTTATCCTGAAGCTCGCGAGGCGGCCAATCCATATCAGGCGCTGCTCACCGCAGTGACCGCGCGCACCGCACGCCTGGTCGCGCAATGGCAGGCCGTGGGCTTCTGCCACGGCGTGATGAACACCGACAACATGAGCATCCTCGGACTCACGCTCGACTACGGTCCGTTCGGATTTCTCGACGGCTTCGACGCGCATCACATCTGCAATCACTCCGACGAGCAAGGCCGCTACGCCTACTCGCGCCAGCCCGCGGTCGCTCGCTGGAACCTCTATTGTCTGGGCGAAGCGCTGATGCCGTTGATCGAGGATGTCGAAAGCGCCGAAGCCGCGCTCGGCCCCTTCACGACGATCTTCAGCGACGCGATGGACGAAGCCATGCATGCAAAGCTCGGGCTCGCAAGCACCCGCCCTGAAGACGAGACGTTGACCAGCGACCTCTTCGCGCTGCTGCAGGAAAGCCGCGCCGACTTCACGATTTTCTTTCGTCGGCTGTGCGATTTCGATGCGCCGCGAACGGCGCCCGTTCGTCCCGGCGCCGAAGTCCGCGATCTCTTTCTCGATCGCGAACGATTCGATCGCTGGGCGGTCGACTATCGCGCACGACTTGCGCACGAATCCAGCGACCCCGAGGCGCGACGCATTGCGATGCGCGCGGTCAACCCCAAGTACGTGCTTCGCAATCATCTGGCCGAGGAAGCGATCGTCAAGGCGCGCGGCAAGGATTTCTCCGAGGTCGCTGGTTTGCTGAAGGTGCTTCAGAGTCCCTTCGAAGACCAGCCCGAAAACGAGCGCTACGCGGACCTGCCACCCACATGGGCGAGCCAACTCGAGGTGAGCTGCTCATCGTGATGGCGCACGGTCAAACCAATGGATAGGAGCAAACAATGGAAAAGGTCGTAGACAAGGTCGTCAAGAGCGACAGCGATTGGAAGAAGGAGCTCACGCCCATGCAATACCAGGTGACGCGGCACGCCGCGACCGAACGCCCGTTCACGGGCGAGTACAACGACCACAACCAGCACGGCATCTACACCTGCGTGTGCTGCGGCACTCCCCTGTTCGAGTCCGACACCAAATTCGATGCGGGCTGCGGCTGGCCCAGTTACTTCAAGGCGCTGGACCCCGCCAACGTCCGCGAGATTCCGGACGACGCCCACGGCATGCGGCGCATCGAAGTGATCTGCAACGTCTGCGATGCGCATCTCGGCCACGTCTTCCCCGACGGTCCGCCGCCGACCGGCCTGCGCTATTGCATCAACTCGGCGTCGCTGCGCTTCGATCCGAAATGACGGCCGCGCGATCGAATCGATTGTCGTCCCTGCGAACGCAGGAACCCAGCGGCGTTTGCCGCAAGACGCTGGATTCCCACGTGCCCCGGAACGACAGGCTGGAATCGGCATGAAATTCGTTTCGGATTTCTTCTCGCTGCTGCTGTTCTTCGTCGTCTATCTGCTGGGCGAACAATTTCCCGAGCAGGCGCAGCGCTATGCGGGGCAACTGCTGGGCGGGCTCACGCGCGGGGGAGCGATTCCCGCCGAACAGGCGTCGATACTCCTCGCGATCGCCGTCGCCATCGTCGCGTTCACGGTTCAGATCGCATGGCTGCTTGCGACGCGAAAGAAGGTCAGCGTCGTGCAATGGGTGAGCTTCGCCATCCTGCTGGTGTTCGGCGGCGCGAGCATTTATTTCCATAGCGATACCTTCATCAAGTGGAAGGTGACGGTGCTCTACTGGTTGTTCGCGACCGCGCTCGTCGTCGGCGTGCTCGCATTCAAGAAGAACCTGATTCGCGCGCTGATGGAGCCGGGCGGCATCGAACTGCCGAACGCCGTGTGGACGCGGTTGAACCAGGCGTGGATCGCATTCTTCGTGCTGATCGGCGTATTGAACCTGTTCGTCGCGTTCAATTTTTCGCGGACCACGTGGGTGACGTTCAAGTCGTTCGGACTGACGGCGCTGACGGTGGTGTTCGCGCTCGCACAAGGCTTGCTGATTTCGCGCTATCTCGATCGCATCGATGCGCAGGCCGAAACCAGCGGCGATGGCGACGCCGCGTCGCGCGCGATTCCGGGCGCCTCGGCGGCAACAGTCGCGGTGCATCAGGTGGAGCATGCGAAGGAGCACGCGTGATGGCCGAAGCCACGATGCGCGAGATCGAGCAACGCATGCGCGCCCAACTCGCGCCGGCTTCGGTCGACCTGATCGACGAGAGCGCTCTGCATGCGGGACACGCGGGCGCGGCCGGCGGCGGAGGCCACTATCGGATGCGTATCGTGTCGCCGCGATTCGCCGGACTGTCGCGAGTCGCGCGCCATCGGCTCGTGTATGATCGGCTGTCCGATTTGATGCGCAATGCGATCCATGCGCTCACCATCGAGGCCTTGACACCCGACGAAGCTCCCGCTTCATCGGCTGCTCCGAAGGGCTACTCGAACTGAACCATCGCGCTGCTCGCGGCGACCTCCCGGTCGAGCCGCGGCCCCATACCACCTGCCTTGTCTGCACTCTGAAGGATCATTCATGAATCCCTTGCGTTCCCGTTCGAGCCTCGTTGCGACCGCGTTCACCGCGCTCTTCGTGAGTTCCCTGATGTTCTGCCCGGCTATCGCCGCGGCCCAGAACATCGCCGTCGTCAACAACAAACCGATTCCCAAGGCCAAGGCCGACGCGATCGTCGCGCAACTCGTCAAGCAGGGTCAGCAGGACAACCCTGAACTCCAGAAGGCCGTGCGCGAGGATTTGGTTCGTCGCGAGATCCTGGTTCAGGAAGCCGAAAAGAAAGGGCTTCCTGCCGACCCCGAAGTGCAAGCGCAACTCGAGCGCGCGCGTCAGCAGGTATTGATCGGCGCGCTGGCGCAGGACTACTTCAAGGCCAGTCCCCCGACCGACGCCGAACTGAGGCAGCAATACGATCTGTATGTGAAGGAAACCGGCGGCAAGGAATACAAGGCGCGCCACATCTTGGTCGAGAAGGAGGCCGATGCCAAGGCGATCATCGCCAAGCTGAAGACGGGCGCGCGTTTCGAGGACCTTGCCAAGCAGTCGAAAGATCCGGGCTCGGCGGCCAACGGTGGCGACCTCGACTGGGCGCCGGCATCGACCTACGTCAAGGAGTTCGCCGACGCGTTGACCAAGCTGCCCAAGGGCCAATACACGCAGACGCCCGTCAAGACGCAGTTCGGTTATCACGTGATTCGCCTCGACGACTCGCGCGACGCTAAGGTGCCGAGCTTCGAGGAAGCCAAGCCGCAGATTGCAGCCGCGATGATGGCCAACCAGCAGTGGCAGCAGGCGAAGTTCGAAGCGATGCTGAAGGACCTGCGCGACAAGGCGAAGGTCGAGTAAACAGCGGTCGTCCCTGCGAACGCAGGGACCCAGCGGCTTGATCGAACGACACGGGGTTCCCGCGTGCGCGGGAACGACAGACAGAGGGGGTCTTCGGCCCCTTCTTTTTGTGGCCCTACCGGTTGCAGCTAAACTCGCTCGATGGACAGCGGCCACCCCACTCTCGTCGCACCCCCCCCGAGGCAGACCCTCGCGCAGCCCTCGCAGCGCAGCGGCGGCATCGCCCTCGCGGTTGCGCAAGTCGTGCTGTGGGGCTTCAACAAGCACTACCGCTTGTTTCGCGAAATCACGCAGGGGGCGAAGGCGCGCTTCGAGGAGGCGCGCTGGCAGGAAGTGCAGGAAGCCTCGCGCGCACGCTTGCAGTTCTACGACAGGCGCGTCGCTGAAACGGTCGAGAGGCTCGAGAAAGAATTTCAGACCGACACGCTGGTCAACGACTTCTGGCAACAGGTCAAGTTTCAATACATCAACCTGCTGCTCGATCATCTGCAACCCGAATGCGCGGAGACCTTCTTCAATTCGGTCTGTTGCCGCATCCTGCATCGCAACTATTACAACAACGCCTTCCTGTTCGTGCGGCCGACGATCTCGACCGAGCACCTCGACTCCGATCCGCCCGCCTACCGCGCCTACTACCCCGGTAGCGAAGGCGTGCTCGCCGCGCTGCATCGCGCGTTCTCCGACTTCGATCTGAAGACGCCGTTTCAGGACCTCGACCGCGACCTGCGCCTGATCGTCCAGGCGGCGATCTCTCGCTTTCCGCAGCCGTTCGAGAGCGCGCCCAATCACCAGATTCAACTGCTGAGCTCGCTCTTCTTTCGCAACAAGGGCGCGTACGCGATCGGCAAGGTCATCAACGGCCACGTCAACGTGCCGTTCGCGATCGCGATCCTGCGCGCGGGCGACGGACGTCTCGTGATCGATGCAGCGTTGTTCGACATGGTCGATCTGTTGAGCCTCTTCAGCTTCTCGCGCGCCTACTTCATGGTCGATACGTCAGTGCCCGCGGCCTATGTGCAATTCATTCACGACATGCTGCCCGCCCGACCGAAGTTCGAGCTCTACAACATGATCGGCCTGCAGAAGCACGGCAAGGCGCTCTTCTATCGCGACTTCCTCCATCACCTCGCGCATTCGACCGATGCGCTGGTGATCGCGCCCGGCATCAAGGGCCTGGTGATGACGGTCTTCACGCTGCCGTCCTTCCCCTTCGTCTTCAAGGTGATCAACGATGTCATCCCGGCGCCCAAGGAAATCGATCGCGCGGGCGTGATGACGAAATACTGGATGGTCAAGCTGCATGACCGCGTGGGCCGCATGGCCGACACGCTCGAATATTCGGACGTGGCGTTTCCGCGCGAGCGCTTCTCCGACGAGCTACTGGCCGAGCTGCGCGCCAAGGCACCCAGCATGGTGTCCGAAGAGGCGGAGTCAATCGTCATCAACCACTGCTACATCGAGCGCCGCATGACACCGCTCAACATCTACCTGCAGAACGCACAGCCCGAGGATGCGAAGAATGCGCTGGGCGAATACGGACTCGCGATCAAGCAGCTCGCGGCGGCCAACATTTTCCCGGGCGACATGCTCTACAAGAATTTCGGCGTGACGCGCAATCGCCGCGTGGTGTTCTACGACTACGACGAGATCGAATACATGACCGCGTGCAATTTCCGCGAGGTGCCCGAGCCGCGCACGCCCGAAGAGGAGATGGCGAGCGAGCCCTGGTATTCGGTGGGGAGGCACGATGTCTTTCCCGAGGAGTGGAAGACCTTTCTTCTCGGCGACCCGCGGATTCGCGCGACCATGCTCGAGCTTCATCCCGAGATTTTCGAGGCGAGTTACTGGCAGGGACTCAAGGAGCGCATCGAGCAGGGGTACATCGAGGACGTGTTTCCATATCCCGAGGAGAAGCGCTTCGATCCAGCACGCCTTCAACCCTGAGCAACAATTTCATCAACCATCCGAAAGGAAATCCATGATGGTCAAGTACGCACTGCTTGCCCGTGTCGAAGCGAAGCCCGGCAAGGAAAACGACGTCGAGAATTTTTTGAAGGGCGCACTGTCGCTCGCTCAGAAAGAACCCGGCACGCGGACCTGGTATGCGTGGAAGATCGACTCGAAGACTTTCGGCATCTTCGACACCTTCGACGATGAAGCCGGACGCGACGCGCATCTGTCGGGCGAGATCGCAAAGGCGCTGATGGCCAATGCTGACACGCTGCTTGCCAAGCCGCCCGTGATCGAGAAGCTCGAAGTCCTAGCGGCGAAGTAACAGCCCGAAGCGGCGGGGACCGAAGCGGCGGACCGAAGCGGCGGACCGAAGCGGCGGACCGAAGCGGCGGACCGAAGCGGCGGACCGAAGCCGCGGACCGAAGCGGCGGACCGAAGCGGCGGACCGAAGGAGCGCCTTCAAGGCAGCAGCGCGCGACGCAAAGCCGGATCGGCAAGGCGCTCCAGAAACCACTGCAACGCCTTGCCCTTTACGTTGGTATTCCACGAGCAATACATCGTGCCGGTCATGCGCGATTCGGCCAGCAGCTTGGGCACCAGCCGGCCGGCTTCGATATGCGGCATCGCGAAGCCGACCGGCAGGTTGCCGCAACCGAGCCCGGCCACCTGCGCGGCGATCTTGGCGTGCATATTCGGCACCGTCAGCACGTCCTGTCCGCCGAGCAAGCCGATGGTGACCGCCGGCAAGTTGCGTGCGCTGTCGCCGACCGCAACGGCGCGATGACGTCTCACGATTTCCGGCTTGATCGGCTCGGACGCGGCGGCGAGCGGGTGATGCGGCGCGACCGCGAACACCAGTTCGAGCTCGCCCAGAGGCCGGCTCTGATACCCGCTCGCCACGCGCTCGCCGCCAGGCGTGCTCGAAAACGTTCCGATCGCGAGATCGGCCCGACCCGACAGCAGAGCTTCCCAGGTGCCCGACAGCACTTCGGTGAACAGGCGCAAACGCGTACCGGGCTCTTCGGCATAGAAGGTCGCAATCAGATCGAGCATGGTTTCGATGCGAACGATGGTGTCGAGCGCGATGCGCAATTCCACTTCCCAACCATGACCCACGCGCCGCACGCGTCGCTGCAATTCGTTGGCCGCGTGCAAAAGATGTCGGCCCTCATGCAATAACTCGACTCCCGCAGGCGTTAGCTTGGCGCGATGTCCGCGTCGATCGAACAGCAACACGTCCAGATCGCCTTCGAGCTTGCGCACGAGATAGGTCAGGGCCGACGGCACTCGACCGAGTTCCTCGGCCGCGCGAGCGAAACTGCCCTTGCGGTCGATCGCATCGAGGGCCTGCAATGCATCGAGGCTCAACATGTTCAAAAAATATGAATGAGTTCGTCAAATCGCTAGCCTATCATTTCATGAGCAGCGGATATATCTTCAGTCTCTCCCCGCAATGATCGACTTTCGCCGGGTGGGGAAAGGTTGAAAATGTCTGAAGTGATCGAAGGTTCACAAGTTCGTCGCGGTGTTGATCGCGGTTTTGCGGAGCATGGCTGGTTGAAGAGCTGGCACAGCTTCTCGTTCGCCGAGTATCACGACCCGGAACACGTCAACTTCGGGCCGCTGCGGGTAATCAACGAGGATTTCATCGCGCCGTCGTCGGGCTTCGGCACGCACGGGCACCGCGACATGGAGATCATCACCTACGTGCTCGAGGGTGAGCTGACGCACAAGGATTCGATGTCGTCGGGCGGCGGAGACGGGGCCGTGATTCGTCCCGGCGACGTGCAGCGCATGAGCGCCGGAACCGGCGTGCTGCACTCCGAGTTCAATGGCTCGAATGACCGCACCGTCCACCTGCTGCAGATCTGGATCGTGCCGAACGTGTCCGGGATCGTGCCGAGCTACGAGGAGAAGCGTTTTTCGGATGCGGACAAGCGTGGGTGTCTGCGTCTGGTTGCGTCCAACGATGGGCGCGACGGCTCGGTCACGATCCATGCGAATGCGGCGCTGTACGCGGGGCTTTTCGAAGGCAAAGAAAGCGTGACCTACCCTCTCGCCGACGGGCGCAAGGCTTATCTCCATGTCGCTCGCGGCGCCATCGTCGTCGATGGGCTGACGCTGACGGCTGGCGATGCGCTGAAGATCGAAGAGCCCGGCGACATCGTCATCGAGTCGGGCCGCGCTGCCGAAATCCTGCTCTTCGATCTCGACTGATCACCAACTCCGGAAAGTGAATGCCATGAAGACTATCGTCACCGATACCGCACACCCGGCCATCGCATTGGTCGGCCGCATTCTGCTCGCGCTGATATTCATCTTGTCGGGGTTCGGCAAGCTCACCGGCTACTCCGGAACGGCGGCCTACATGACCGGCGCCGGCCTGCCGATGGTCGGGTTGCTGTTGCCGCTGACGATACTGATCGAGCTCGGCGGCGGCCTCCTGATCGCGCTCGGGCTCTTCACGAGGATCGTCGCCATCGTCATGTTCCTGTTCCTGATCCCGGTCTCGCTCGCGTTACATCACTTCTGGGACGTGCCTGCCGCTCAGGCCGCGGTGCAGCAGATCCAGTTCCTGAAGAACGTCGCGATCATGGGCGGGATGCTGCTGCTGGCGTTCGCGGGCCCCGGCTCGTGGAGTCTGGATGGCCGCCGCTCGCGATGAAGGCGACCACCGGCACGCGCTACACAGCTACCGCCATCACGCTTCATTGGGCGATGGCGCTGCTGATTCTGGGCGCGCTGTGCGTGGGCTGGTATATGGCCGATCTGCCGCTGACGCCCACCCGCGTCAGGCTTTTCAACTATCACAAGTGGGTGGGAATCACGATCCTGTCGCTGGCGGCGGCGCGCTTGCTGTGGAGACTCTTTCATCGGCCGCCGCCGTTGCCCGAGGATCTTCCGTATTGGCAACAGCGGGCTGCGCATGCGACGCACTGGTTGCTGTATGCATTTTTTTTCGCGGTGCCGCTCGCCGGTTGGGCCTTCACGTCGGCCGCCGGATTTCCGGTCGTGTATCTCGCTGTGATTCCGCTGCCCGATTGGGTCCCGGTCGACGAGGCGCTCGCGGAACTGCTCGCGACGCTGCACGCGATGCTCGCGTACAGTCTCGCGGCCGTGGTGCTGCTGCACATCGCGGCCGCCATCAAGCACGCGTCTGAAGACCGACCCGAGAGCTATATGCGTCGGATGTTTCCATCCCGCGCCCAGGTTCCGCCACCGTCATGAGGAAAGCCATGCATCGCCATCGCCCGTTGCCGCCGCTCGCTTGCACGCTCGCGCCCGCCTTCGCTTGCGCGCTGGTTGCCGTGCTTGTTCCGGCTGCCGCATCGGCCGCGCAAAAGCTCGTGCCCGCACAAAGCGAGGTCGCCTTCACGAGCAAGCAGATGGGCGTTCCGGTGCAAGGCAAATTCGAACGCTTCGACGCCCAGGTGAACGTCGATCCCGCCAGACCCGAAGCCGGCAAGGTATCGTTCACGGTCGATCTGGCCAGCGCCGCCATCGGCACAGCCGAGGCCGCCGCCGAATTGAAGAAGCCCGACTGGTTCAACGTCGCGAAATTTCCTTCGGCGAATTTCCAGTCGAGCAGCATCAAGTCGCTGGGCAACGGCAAGATCGACATGACCGGCAAGCTGACCATCAAAGGCATCAGCAACGAGATCCACGTGCCGATGACGCTCGCGCAGCAGGGCGACACCTTGAAGGTCAGCGGCGAGTTCACGATCAAGCGGCTCGACTACAAGATCGGCGCGGGCGAATGGGGCGACACCAGCCTTGTCGCGAACGAGGTTCTGGTGAAGCCGCGCCTGACCATTCAGGGCGCTGCGACGCCCTGAGGCGTTTCGGCAGCACCCATCAGATCCGACCCGACTCACATCAACGAAGGGACACATCATGAAGAAAATCATCACCGCATCGATGGGCGCCGCGCTCCTCGCGGCAACGACGTTTGCACATGCCGAGTCGGCCGGCTACATGATCGAACCCGCGCATTCGTCGGTCGTTTTCGAAGTGAAGCACTTCGGCACATCGACGATTCGCGCGCGCTTCAACGTCAAGAGCGGCACGATCACGATCGATCCTGCGGCGAAGACCGGCAAGGCCGACATCGTCGTCGATGCCGCATCGGTGGCCTCAGGCTTGCCGGACTTCAACGACATTCTGAAGGGCGCGAAATATTTCAACGTCGAAACCTACCCGGACGTGACTTTCGTCGCGACCGACTTTCGCTTCGATGGCGACAAGATCACACAGGTCAGCGGCAGTCTCACGATGATCGGCAAGACCAACCCGGTGACCCTGAATGGGACCAACTACAACTGCTACCAGAGCCCCGTACAAAAGAAGCAGGTTTGCGGCGGCGACTACGTCACCAGCATCAAGCGCAGCGAGTGGAACATCAATGGCGGCATTCCCTTCATGTCGGACGACACCAGGCTATTGATCCAGATCGAAGCGACGCGCAACTAAGAACCTATCCGTGAATAGGTTCTAAGTCGCGTCCGAAGCGCCCGCCGATGGTCGAGCCCTTTCTCGAGACCGCGCCGGCCGGTCCCCTCCGCTCGCTGTGCCGCTGCTATAGTTCGCGCGCCATGACTGCCCACCGCCGCCCGCTCGCGTGGCTCCTCTTCGTTGCCCTGCTATTCGTGCAAGTCGCGAATGCAGCCCACGCCTGCGCGCGTGAGGCATCGTCTGCCGCCGATGAGTTCATTGCGTTCTCGATGGTCGACCAGTCATCCGGCGCGATGGCGGGCTGCGAGGAAATGCAGGCGGCTGGAAGCGATCGCGGCCTCACCTCATCGCCGCTTTGCGTCGAGCACTGCACTCACGCCACGCAGGCGACGGCCGATGCACACGCCGCCGTGCTGCATTGGCTCTCCGCCCCGCTGCTCGGGATCTTCTTCGTTCTTCCCGCGCTCGACCCTGCGTTCGACACGCTGGTGTGTTCAGAAGCGCCAGGCATGGGGAGATCGATCGCACCGGCCATTGCCATCCTGCTGGGTCGCTTTCTCTCTTAGTTCCCCGCTTCGCACTCGGTAGATTCGTACGCGACGCGGCATGCGTCGCGCTGTCGGCATCGACGTTTGGGGAACACCATGCATCGTTTGGAATCGGCGGGCGCGCGATGCGCTCGCAGTGTGATCACCGTCGTGATCACGATGGGCGCGGCAAGCGCTTGCGCAGAAGCGCCGACGTTCAGCTCGACGCTGCCGTCGACAGCGCCGGATACGCATGTCTCCGCGCAAACATCCGCTCCAACGCTGAGCGCGGACGACGCGGTGCGGCTCGCGATCGGCCGCTCGCAACGCATCGTCGCAAGCACTCTGCAAATCGATGCGGCACGCGACCGCGCAATTGCCGCAGGCAAGCGGCCGGATCCGGTCTTCACCACGGGCCTCCAGTCGGTGCCGCTCAATGGACCGGATCGCCTGAAGCTTCACAACGACAGCTTCACGATGACGGCGTTTGGCATCAAGCAGGAGCTGACCAGCCGCGACAAATTGGCCGCGCGCGCCGAGCGCTATGCACGCGAGGCCGAGAGAGGCGACGCTGCGCGCGCTCTGTCCATGGTCGAGATCGCGCGCGATACCCGCCTGGCGTGGCTTGCGCGCTCATATCTCGAAAGCACGGTGGTCTTGTTGGACAATGCGGCACGCGAAGTGGCGCATCACATCGAAGCGGTCGATGCTGCCTATCGTGGCGGGCGCGGCACACAAAGCGAGTCGATTGCGATTCGCACCGAACTCGAACGCATCGCCGATCGTCAGCGCCAGAACGCGCGCGACCTCGCGGTTGCGCATGCCCGGCTCGCGCGCTGGATCGGCGAAGCCGAAGCGCAACCGCTGGCCGAGCGCTCGCCGATCGACGCGCGCCCTGATCTCACCGAAACGCGAGGCGCGCTGCCCAGAAAGCTCGATGCGCATCCCGCACTCAAGCGCTTGGCCGCACAAGAAGCAAGCGCGCGCGCCGAGGCCGAGATGGCACGCACCGAACGCAGCGCCGACTGGAGCGTCGAGCTTGCGGTCGGCGTGCGTCGACCGACGTATTCGAACCTCGGCACGATCAACTTCTCGATCCCGATCACGTGGAATCGCGCCGAGCGCCAGGATCGCGAATGGGCAGCGCGCCGCGCCGAGGCCGATGCGGCGGCGGTGGAACTCGAGGAGGCACGCCGCATCGCCGTCAGCGATTTGCGCGCGGCGAGCGACGCCTGGCAACACGATCGCGAACGGCTGACGCGCTACGACGCAGCCTTCATCCCGCTCGCACAGGAACGCAGCAGTGCCGCGCTCGCCGCGTGGCGCGGCGGGGCCGGCAATCTCGCGTCAGTGCTCGACGCGCGGCATGCGGAAATCGAGACGCGGCTCGACCAACTCAAGCTCGAACGCGAGCTGGCCGAAACCGCCGTCCAACTCGACTACTGGCTTTCCGCCGATGCGCCCGAGGCCGCAATCGGAACGCGACAAGGAGAACGATGATGCGCAATAAACTCGTCGCGGTCTCGATCACGGCGCTGCTCGTCGCGGGTGGCTGGGGACTCTATGCGCTCGGCGAACGGCAGGGCGCGCGCAATGCTCCGTCGTCACCATCGAAGGCAATCGATGCCGCGGTCGCCACCGCCCCCAAGTCCGCAGATGCCGCGTCCAACGATGGCAAGAAGGTGCTGTACTACCACGACCCGATGGTGCCCGGACCGAAGTTCGACAAGCCCGGCAAGTCGCCCTTCATGAACATGCAACTGGTGCCGGTGTATGCCGACGGCGGCGCGGGCGGCAAGGACGCAAGCGGTGTCACCATCAATTCACGCGCGCAACAGAACCTCGGCATCCGTACGGCCGAAGTCGTGACCGGCACGCTCGCGCCCGGCATCGATGCGGTCGGCAGCGTGGCATGGAACGAGCGCGATGTCGCAGTCGTCGCCGCGCGCGCCAACGGCTATGTCGAGAAGCTGTTCGTGCGCGCGCCGCTCGATCCGGTCGCGAAGGGGCAAGCGCTCGCAGCGCTCTATGTTCCGGACTGGGTCGCCGCGCAGGAGGAATACCTGGCGGTGCGACGCATGAGCGCGTCCGACCCCTCGCATTCCGACATGAAGCCGCTGGTCGATGGCGCGCGGCAGCGCATGCGGCTGGCCGGCATGAGCGACGCGCAGATCGCACGGGTCGAGTCCGTCGGCAAAGTCGAGCCGCGCATCACGATGGTGGCGCCGATCGCCGGCGTGGTCGGCGAGCTTAATGTGCGGGAAGGCGCCGCAGTGACGCTCGGCATGCCGATCGCGCGCATCAATGGGCTCTCGACCGTGTGGATCAACGCCGAGTTGCCCGAGGCGCTTGCCGCCCAGTTGAAGCCCGGTAGTAGAGTCGAGGCGAAGTCACCGGACGGCGCGGTCGTGATGGGCAAGGTGGGCGCCTTGCTGCCGGAGGTCAACGCGCAGACGCGCACGCTCAAGGTTCGCATCGAAGTCGACAACGCGGAACGGAAGCTCTTTCCTGGCATGTTCGCGACGCTGCGATTCAAGCCTTCCGCGCGTGACGACATGCTGCTGATTCCGACCGAAGCGATCATCGCGACCGGCACCCGCACCATCGTCATGCTGGCCGAGGATGGCGGGCGCTTCACGCCGGTCGAGGTCACGCCGGGCGTCGAGTCAAACGGCAAGACCGAGATCAAGAAAGGATTGAAGGCGGGCCAGCGCGTAGTGCTGTCGGGCCAGTTCCTGCTCGATTCGGAAGCCAGCCTGAAAGGCGTCGAAGCGCGTCAAAGCGCGAGTCCCGAAACCAGCGTGGCGCCTGCGGCTCAACAGCCGCCCCGCTATCACGGGACCGGCAAGGTCGAGGCCATTGCCAAGGACCAGATCACGTTGTCACATGGGCCGATCCCGGCGCTCAAGTGGAACGCGATGACGATGGGCTTTCGTGCGCCGACCAAGGGCGCACCGAAAGACCTCGCAGTCGGCGCGAATGTCGACTTCGAAATCCAGCCGATGGACGACGGTCAGTACCAGATCGTGACGATCCAGCCGCGCAGTGCTCCATCCACCGGCGCGAAACCATGATCGCGCACCTGATACGCGCATCGATCGCGAACCGTTTTCTGGTGCTGCTGATGTCGGCGCTATTGACTGCGCTCGGCATCTGGTCGCTGGCCCAGACGCCGCTCGATGCGCTGCCCGACCTGTCCGACACGCAGGTCATCATCCGCACCACATGGCCAGGGCAGGCGCCGCAGATCGTCGAGAACCAGGTCACGTATCCCCTGACGACGACGATGCTGTCGGTGCCGGGCGCGAAGACGGTGCGCGGCTATTCTTATTTCGGCGATTCCTTCGTCTACATTCTTTTCGACGACGGCATCGACCCATACTGGGCGCGCTCGCGCGTGCTCGAATACATGAACCAGGTGCAGTCGCGCCTGCCGTCGCAAGCGAAAATAGCGCTCGGCCCCGATGCGACCGGCGTCGGCTGGATCTATCAATATGCGTTGATCGATCGCAGCGGCCGCATGGATGTGAGCCAGCTGCGCGCGCTGCAGGACTGGTTTCTGAAGTACGAATTGAAAACGGTCGTCAACGTGGCTGAGGTCGCGAGCGTCGGCGGCCTCGTGCGCCAATACCAGATCGTGCTCGACCCGGACAAGCTGCGCGCCTACGGCATCACGCACGGCAAGGTGATCGCCGCAGTACAGCGCGCGAACCAGGAAGCCGGTGGCGCGGTGCTGGAACTCGGCGAAGCCGAATACGTGGTGCGCGCATCGGGCTATCTGCAAAGCCTCGACGACTTTCGCAAGATACCGTTGACCGCGACCGATGCCGGTGTCTCGGTCAGGCTCGGCGACGTGGCGCGCATCCAAGTCGGCCCCGAGGCGCGACGCGGCGTCGGAGAATTCGGCGGCGAAGGCGAGGCGCCCGGCGGCGTGATCGTGATGCGTTCGGGCAAGAACGCACTCGAGACGATCGCGGCGGTGAAGGCCAAGCTCGAGACGCTCAAGCCCGGCCTGCCCACGGGGGTCGAGATCGTACCGGTGTATGACCGCTCCAGTTTGATCGAGCGCGCCGTCAAGAATTTGCGCGACAAGTTGATCGAAGAGTTCATCGTCGTCGCATTGGTGTGCGCGTTGTTCCTGTTCCATCTGCGCTCGGCGCTGGTCGCGATCGTGACGCTGCCGCTCGGCGTGCTCGGCGCATTCATCGTGATGCGTTATCAAGGGGTGAACGCAAACATCATGTCGCTGGGAGGCATTGCGATCGCGATCGGGGCGATGGTCGATGCCGCGGTGGTGATGATCGAGAACGCGCATAAGCACATCGAGGCTTGGCATCACGCGCATCCTGATCAGCGTTTGCAGGGACAAGAACAATGGCGCGTCATCGGCGACGCGGCAGCCGAAGTCGGGCCGGCGCTGTTCTTCTCGCTGCTCATCATCACGCTGTCGTTCATTCCGGTGTTCACGCTCGAAGCGCAGGAAGGTCGCTTGTTCGCGCCCCTCGCCTACACCAAGACCTATGCAATGGCGGTCGCGGCCGGCCTGTCGATCACGCTGGTGCCGGTACTGATGGGTCTCTTGATTCGCGGGCGTATCCCGAACGAGACGGCCAATCCGCTCAATCGCTTTCTGATCGCGGCCTATCGGCCGTTGCTCGATGCGGTTTTGAGACGACCCAAGCTCACGCTGGTGATCGCGGCGATCATTGCCGTTGCAACGATCTATCCGGCATCCCAACTCGGCGGCGAATTCATGCCGCCGCTCGACGAAGGCGACTTGCTGTTCATGCCGAGCGCGCTGCCGGGGCTGTCGGCCAGCAAGGCCTCTGATCTCCTGCAGCAGACCGACCGCCTGATCCGCACCGTGCCCGAAGTGCAGACCGTTTACGGGAAAGCCGGCAGGGCCGAATCGGCGACCGATCCCGCGCCGCTGGAAATGTTCGAGACCACGATCCAGTTCAAGCCGAAGAGCGAATGGCGCGCCGGCATGACAACCGACCGGCTGATCCAGGAGCTCGATGCCATCGTCAAGATCCCAGGCCTGTCGAACGTCTGGGTGCCACCGATCCGCAACCGCATCGACATGCTCGCGACCGGCATCAAGAGCCCGGTCGGCGTCAAGATCGCCGGCGCGAATCTGGCCGAGATCGACCGCATCGCGGGCGAGGTCGAACGCGCAGTCAAGGATGTGCCGGGCGTGTCGTCGGCGCTCGCCGAACGCCTCACGGGCGGTCGCTATGTCAATGTCGATATCGATCGTGACGCGGCGGCGCGCTACGGCATGAACATCGCCGATGTGCAGAGCGTCGTTTCGTCGGCGGTCGGTGGCGAGAACATCGGCGAGACCGTCGAAGGCTTGCAGCGCTTTCCGATCAACCTGCGTTATCCCCGGGAATTGCGCGACTCGGTCGAGAAGCTACGCGACCTGCCGGTCCTGACCGAGCGCGGGGCGCAGATCCGTCTGGGCGACGTCGCGCGGCTGACCATCACCGATGGGCCGCCGATGTTGAAGAGTGAAAACGCCCGGCTCTCGGGTTGGGTGTATGTAGACATCCGCGGCCGCGACCTGAAATCGGCGGTCGTCGACATGCAGCGCGCGGTCGCAGCGAAGGTCAAGCTGACGCCGGGCTATTCGGTCTCGTGGTCCGGTCAGTTCGAGTATCTCGAACGCGCCACGGCGCGGCTCAAGATCGTGGTGCCGGCCACGCTCGTGATCATCTTCATGCTGCTGTACCTGACCTTTCGCCGCGTCGGCGAAGCCTTGCTGATCATGGCAACGCTGCCGTTCGCTGCGGTGGGCGGCTTCTGGCTGCTGCTGCTCCTCGGCCACAACCTTTCGGTGGCAAGTGGCGTGGGCTTCATCGCGCTGACCGGCGTCGCGTCCGAGTTCGGCGTGATCATGCTGCTGTATCTGAAGCAGGCTTGGGAAGCTCGCATCGCAGTGGGGAAGACCAGCAACGACGACCTGCTCGATGCGATCCGCGAAGGTGCGGTGTTGAGGGTGCGACCCAAGGCGATGACGGTCGCCGTCATCATTGCCGGCTTGCTGCCGATCATGTGGAGCCACGGCACGGGTTCCGAAGTCATGCAACGCATCGCCGCGCCGATGGTGGGCGGGATGATCACCGCGCCGCTACTGTCGATGTTCGTCGTGCCGGTGGTGTACTTGTTGATACGGCGACGGCGCGAACAGACGGCGTCGCGACGGATGTTCTGGAGAAGTCGTCATGAACCGGGATGAGCTGTATCGCCTGCCGGGCTTGTCCTCGTGATCTTGCTGCGGTCGTCACTTACCCAGGACGGAGAAAATTATGAGTATCAAACGAGTCATTGTCATCGTCCCGTCCGATGTGCTGAAGAAGCTGGAAGCGAGATTGAAAACGCTTCAGGTTGGCGGGGTCACCGTATCGCGTGTGAAGGGCTACGGCGAGTACAAGAACCTGTACTCGATCGACTGGATGAGCGAGCACGCCAAGGTCGAGATCTTCATAGAAGAACCGAGACTGGATGCACTGATCGATGCGTTGCTGGACATGGCGCGTGCCGATCCCTCGGGCGGTGGGATCGTCGCGGTGCTGCCCGTCGAGCGGTTTCTCCATCTGCGCACCGGAACCGAGGCCTTGCCCGGAGCAGCGCCGTCCTGAATGGACGCTTTCGTATTCAACCCGTGGGTGCCCCCGTGTCCGAGTTGCTGGCAAGAGCGTTGTGGCAACATGCCGCGTGCCGCTCCGCATCAGCCGATACGGCTCAACGCGGGAAACATGTCCAACAGCCAATAGGAGATCAGCAGCACATTTGCTCATCGCTGCACGTCAGGCGGAGCCTTGGCCGCAATCTGGTCGGAACCCTTCTTCCCGAGGAGCCGACGCACAAACCCAACGCGCACATTGCGGCGCACGGCAGAAACGCCAGAACGATCGACGACAAGCCCGCGGCGACCAGCCAGCCCCACCCTAAAAAAAGGCTCAATGCGATCACGGCCATCGACCAAACAACGACGGCGGCGCGGCGCCCAAGGCGATCACCAAACGTAAGAATCTGCCAAACGCTCAACGCGAACGGAGTCGGCGCATCGCCTGTTGGGTCGATCGTGGTAGCGCTCGTCTTGAGGGTTTCCATCAGTCATTCTCCTGGTTTAAATTGCGAAAGTTCGAGAACCGTTCGTTATGCCGATTTGACCGGCGCCAGCCCGAGGTCATCGGATATTGGTCGCGTGGGCGAAAGAGACACGCTTAAAACGTCGCGAAGATTCGTGGCGACGCCGTTGCCTCCAGGTAATACACGTTGATCGGCCCCTGCTTGGCGCCCGGCATGCCTGGGGCTCCGACCGGCATGCCCGGAACGGATAAGCCCTTCATCGGCCGATGCTCGTCGATCGCGCGCTTGATGTATTCCGCCGGGATCAGCCCTTCGAAAACGTAACTTCCGATAACAGCGGTGTGGCAACCCGCCAATCTTTCCGGAACCGCATATTTGTCATGGATCGGGGCTGCATTGAAAGTGTCGATCAGCGTGACGTCGAAGCCGTTGCTCTTGAGGTATTGGGCATAGACGTTGCAGCAACCGCAGTTGGGATTGCGGTAGACCTTCACCGGAATATTCGCCGCGAGGGCCGGCATTGAAAATGCGACGGCAAGCGTGATCACTACTGGTTTCCAATAGCGCATGGTCGTGCTCCTTCTTTGGTTATGGATCGGTGCGTCGTTTGTCGGTCGAAACCATGCGAGTCATGGCGCCTCCGGCGGGAATGGCTGGCGCCGGCTTTCGTTCTTCTGGAACTGCCGTTGCTCGGGTGTCCAGAGGGTTTTCAGATAGCTGATCACGGCGATCGTCTCGCGGCGCGAGAGTTGCCCTTGGAATGCGGGCATGGTCAGGCGCTGGGTCTTGTTGAACGGATCCCGCCACCCGTGCTGCACGACGCGGTACAGCATGGCATCGGAGTGCTTCCAGGTGTGCCCTTCAAAATCGTGGGGTGGTGCGGGCAGCTCGCCTTGCCGATCCGGTCGCTGCCATGCGGGAGATCCCTCGCCGCGCGCACCGTGGCATGAGGCGCAGGATTGTTGATAGACCGCACGGCCGGCATTGACCAGCGCAGGGCCAGGCGGCGATGCCATGACGTCGGTGAACGTGGCGCTCGCAACCATTCCGCTCAGGCCCACGATCGTGTTGGCCAAGACGCTACGCATCGACGCGACGCCAGGTGGTGCCATGGTCGGCGCTGCGAAATAACTCCCCTTTGCCGGCGGTGGCATACAGCACCTCCGTTGGCGTCACGAGCAGCGCAGTGATGTCAGGTCCGGGGAACTGCAGTCGCGACCATTGTTCGCCGCCGTCTGCGCTGACGAACAATCCCTCCTGGGTGGCTCCGTAAACCTGCTTGGGTTGCTGCCGATTGTAGGCAATGGCGGTCACCGCATGCTCGAGGCCACCCGCATCCCGCCAGCCGCAGAAGCAGTCCATCGAGCGGCCGACGCCCTTGGCGGTGGCCGCGAAAAACCAGCCCGTCTGCATGCTTCCGGGCATGTTCGAATGGATCAACTGCCGAACCTTTTCCCGCGGCCCGGTATCCATTAACCGCCAGTGGCCACCCGCGTCTTTGCTGCGGAAGATGCCATGTCCCGCCACATCAACGTAGAGCGTATTCGACTGATCCGCATGCGACGTCAGAGCGACAACCTCGTGGGTCGGCAGGCCGTCGTTTTTCGCAACCCAAGTTCGTCCGCCATCGGCAGTACGTTGCACGCCGATCCCTGGACCGGCCACGTAAAGAACGCCCTGGCTGTGCGCGGGAATGGCGAGCGCGACGATGCGGCCGCGCTCGACCGCTTGCGGCAGGCCGATGGCCTTCCAGTCCCGACCTTCGTTGGTGCTGCGATAGATTGCCCGGGGATAAACTTTGACGAGGCTGTGGCTACCCGCGTCAAAACCAAGCGCGACGATCTCTTCGCGCGGTTGACCAACGTCGCCGGCGGCCGCAACGGTGCCGATCGCGAACAACCCACCGAGCAACGCGCTTGCAGCGACGCGAAGATGGCGCCTGAAACAACCAAACATGATGCTCAACGACCGCCCCCCTTTTCATCCTTGATCCTGTCGGCGTACCTGCCAAGGATTTCGCCCGTCTTCTGCATCATCTCGGCCTGCATCTGCATCTGCAGCTTCTCATTGCCGGCGGGCAACTGCGGCATCGTTGCGCTGCTCATCATCTGCCTGCACCCCTGCATCATGTCCATCATTCCGCCGCCCATCATTCCGCCACGCATCATTCCGTGGTCGGTGTCCATCTTTTCCATGCCGGGCATGTTCCCTACCGGTTGACCGCCTTGTTTCTTGTCGGCGGCAGCGGCGAGGCTGCTTGCGCTCGCCAGCGTTGCGAGCACAAGCATTATCAATATCGATTTAGGCTGCATTGCGATACTCCGGTTGATCCAGCGAAGGTGTATCTATATGAAGCCGAGCCCGCAGACAGCGCGCCGTCAAGTCAACGGACGGCGCATGCGAAAAACGCAGACCCGTGAATTTCAGGTCAACCACTGCAAGGGTCGAGAACTAGCCGACGACTAGATGATCCTTGACCAAAGTGCGAACGCGTGTCGCAATCGGACCAAGGGCTGAGTTGCGATGCTGCCTAACTCAGGAATCGGCTAAAGAGGATATAAGCGCGAAGCGGAGGTCCCACCGAGTGGGTGGGAGGTGAGATCGGTGCCAACGATGCGTCAAGGACGACCATCGGACGATCACAAGGAGGTGGGGCCAAATCAAACAGGGGCACCGTGGCAGAGGCGAGGACAATCCTATCCATTCCGCCGAGGGCGGTAAGGCATGTGCTTTCAGGAATCGCGGTGGCTTCACAGCACGGACGCGAGTCCTCAACCGCTATTGAGACTTCGGCCGCTCGAACGAGTACATGCGCGACTTGACCGTTCGGCGCGTCGCCCGTCATAACAGCGCGGCAGACTTGGCCGGCCATGGCAAGTTGGGTCGTTAATAGCAGTACCACGGTCAACGCGGCACGGCCAAGACGCTTACGCAGGAAGGGCATTATCCGTAGCTTGGTTGTCTGGGACGGACCCAAAAGCAGTGCTTAGAATAGTAGCAGCGCGACATGGAAATGGTAAAACGAGTCCCGTTTCAGGTCATATTACCGCCCGTGAGGATGACCGCACCTATCGCGGTAAGTTCAACAGCTTCCTGTAGGCGCGATTGCGATAGACAACGTCGCCGATGGGGCATATTTCACCGCTGACCAAAGATCCGGCGGGAGCAGAAAAGGAAAGAACGACATGATGAATATGAATATGGGCATGGGCACGATGCTGGGAATGGGTCTCTTCGGATTGTTGGTCGTTATCGTCTTGGTTCTTGTCGTCGTCGCGCTGGTCAAATATTTGATGTCTGGGCCGAAGTAAGCAGTCCGACGGGGAGGCTGGCGGCGTCCGCGAGCAGCGCGCGTGTCGGGACGCAAACAAGATCTCAACATTCGCGATGCGTTCCTGCACTTCGCACATCCATCACCGGCATACGCATTGATATGAGTGATGCTGCGATCGCCCGGAGCCCGTGCAAGCGTCCTCAAGGCGTGGGAGACGGCGACGCAATCGCCCGGTCGACGATGGCTTGCGCTTCTTGCAGGATGCGGTGCAGATGATCGGCCCCGCTGAAACTCTCGGCGTAGATCTTGTAGATATCTTCGGTACCCGATGGTCGTGCGGCGAACCAGCCGCTTTTTGTGATCACCTTGACGCCGCCGATCGGCGCGCCATTGCCGGGCGCATTGCCGAGGATGCCCGTGATCGTTTCGCCGGCGAGTTGGGTGGCGTCGATGCTCTGCGGGGCGAGCGCGGCAAGCTGCTTCTTCTGTTGCGGCGTCGCCGGCGCCTCGACCCGGTCGGCGACCGGATCGCCGAACTCGCGCGCGAGCTCTGCGTACAACATGCCGGGGTCGCGCCCGCGACGCACGGTGATTTCGGCCGAGAGCAGCGCAGCGACCATGCCGTCCTTGTCGGTGGTCCACACTGAACCGTCGCGACGCAGGAAGGAAGCGCCTGCGCTCTCCTCGCCGCCGAAACCGAGCGACCCGTCCACGAGCCCTGCGGCAAACCACTTGAACCCCACGGGCACTTCGTAGAGCGTGCGTCCGAGTCGCGCTGTGACCAGATCGATCAGACGCGTGCTGACGACGGTCTTGCCGACCGCGGCGTTCGATCCCCATTGCGGCCGATGAGAAAACAGATAGTCGATTGCCACCGACAGATAGTGATTCGGTGCGATCAGGCCGGCCCCTGCGGTAACGATGCCGTGCCGATCGTGGTCGGTGTCGCACGCGAACGCGATGTCGAAGCGGTCCTTGATGTCGAGCAGGCGCTTCATCGCGTAGGGGGACGACGGGTCCATGCGAATGCGGCCATCCCAGTCGAGCGACATGAAGCGAAACGTCGCATCGACCTCCTCGTTGACGACCGTGAGGTCGAGCCGATGGAGCTCGGCGATTCGTGCCCAGTAGTGCACGCCTGCGCCGCCGAGCGGATCGACACCCATGCGGATCTTCGCGTCGTGGATTGCGTCCATGTCGATGACGTTGTCGAGGTCGGCGACGTAGCCGGCGAGAAAATCGTGGCGGTGGGTCGTTGCCGCGTGCAACGCCCGCGCGTACGGCATGCGCCGCACACCGCGGAGCGCGCTTCGTAGAAAGTCGTTCGCCGCGGCTTCGATGCCGCTCGTGATGTCTGCGCCGGCCGGTCCGCCGTTCGGCGGGTTGTACTTGAAGCCGCCGTCTTCGGGCGGATTGTGCGACGGCGTCACGACGATGCCGTCGGCGAGTCCGGTCGTGCGGCCGCGGTTGTACGCGAGGATCGCGTGCGAGACAGCGGGCGTCGGCGTGTATTCGTCATCGGTCGCCAGCATCACGTCGACGCCGTTGGCCGCCAGCACCTCGATCGCACTGGCGCACGCCGGCTGCGACAACGCATGCGTGTCGATGCCGAGGAAGAGCGGCCCGTCGATGCCTTGGCCCTTGCGGTATTGGCAAATCGCCTGCGTGATCGCCAGCACGTGCCACTCGTTGAACGAGAGGTCGAACGAGGAACCGCGGTGTCCCGAGGTTCCGAACGCGACGCGTTCCGCAGGCACGGATGCGTCGGGCACCTCGGTGTAATACGCCGTGACGAGCTTCGATAGGTCGACCAGCGCCGAGGGCGGCGCCGTCTTGCCGGCCAGCGGACTGATCAGCTGGGCCACGATGTCGCTGCCTGGTCGCTGCGCTCGCTCCAGTAGAGGATCAGTGCGATTGCCCACGGGATTACGAAGGACAGGATCAGCCACTTGAAGTCCGAGGCAATGACGAAATTCACGGCAGCCATCAATCCGATGGATGTCAAGCCGGCGAGCGTCACAACGACTGCAGCGCCGCGGCCCCGCTCACGAAAGCTGGTAAGCGCTACGTAGAACGTCAACAGGCCGGCGGCGAACATGTGACCACCCATGACCCAGAACACGCGGCGAAGCCAGATCGCGAGACCGGGCGCCGCAGCCTGAAGCTCCGCCAACGAGGTGCCCATGAAGCGCGGGTCTTCGGGCAGCAAGGGAGGTCGCACGAATACGAAGTACACCCCGAGGGCCATGAGGACCGTGCCACCGAGCGCCAGAACCGTTGCCGAGTAAGGTCGAAGTCTCATTGGGTCGGGGAACTCTGCGGCCTCGGGTTCTTGATGCCCGCAAGCTTGCTGCGCTTGAGCATCAGCGCGTTGATCGCCACGATGGCCGAACTCCCCGACATCGAAAGCGCCGCGATCTCCGGTGACAGGGTGAACGGATAGAAGACACCGGCCGCAATCGGGAAGGCGATGGTGTTGTAGGCGACCGCCCACCACAGGTTCTGGTGCATCTTGCGCAAGGTGGCGCGCGACAGCTCGATGGCGCCGACCACGTCGTAGGGATCGCTCTTCATCAGCACAACCTGCGCGCTTTCCATCGCCACGTCGGTGCCCGCGCCGATCGCGAAGCCCACGTCGGCTTGCGTGAGCGCAGGCGCATCGTTGATCCCGTCGCCGACCATGCCGACCTTCTGCCCCTGGTCCTGCAGTTCCTTGATCTTCGAAGCCTTCTGGCCGGGCAGCACGTCGGCCAGCACGATGTCGATGCCGAGCTCCCTGCCGATGCGCTCGGCGGTCGCCTGATTGTCTCCCGTGATCATCGCGACCTTTACGCCGCGCTCCTGCAGCTTGGCGATCGTGGCCCGTGAGGTCGGCCTGACGGCATCGGCGATGGCGATCAGGCCGATCAGCTTGCTGGCGCGAGCGACGTGGACCACGGTCCGGCCGCCGCCCTCGAGTCTTGCTGCCTCGGAAGCCAGCGCATCCAGGGCGATCCCCTCGGATTCCATCAGCTTGCGGTTGCCCAGCAACACCACGTCGCTGCCGATGGTGGCGCGAGCGCCCTGCCCATCGATATTGGTGAACCCGGAGGCAAGCTCGGTCGGCGCGGTGCCCGCACGTTTGAGTACCGCCAGCGCCAACGGATGTTCCGAGAACTTCTCGACGGCTGCGGCGAGCGCCAGCAACTGTCCCTCGTCAACACCCGCTGCGGTAACCATTTCGACCACATCGGGCTGACCGAGCGTGAGCGTGCCGGTCTTGTCGAAGACGATGACAGTGAGCTTGGTCGCGTTCTCGAGCGCGGCCGCGTTCTTGAACAGGATGCCGTTGATCGCCCCGAGCCCGGTACCGACCATGATCGCCATCGGCGTAGCCAGTCCGAGCGCGTCCGGACAGGCGATCACGAACACCGTGATGGTCAGCGTCAGCGCGAACAGCAGCGGCTGGCCGATGATCCAGAACCACACGCCGAAGGTCAGCAGACCGATGGCGATGGCCGCAAGCACCAGCCATTGCGAGGCTCGATCGGCCAGCAGTTGCCCCGGCGCCTTGGAGTTCTGCGCCTCCTGGACCAGCTTGACGATTTGCGCGAGCGCCGTGTCGGCGCCGACCTTGGTGGCCTTGTAGCGAAAGCTGCCGCTCTTGTTGATCGTCGCGCCGATGACGGTGTCTGCGACGGACTTCTTCACCGGCATCGACTCGCCCGTCAGCATCGACTCGTCGACCTGAGAGCCGCCGTCGATGATCTCGCCGTCCACCGGGATCTTGTCGCCCGGCTTGATGACGACCGTCTCGCCGGCCAGCACCTCTGAAGTCGCCACCTTGATCTCGACGCCACCGCGCAGCACCGTGGCCATCGGCGGGGCGAGGTCCATCAACGCACGAATCGCGTCCGAGGCGCCGGCACGTGCACGCATCTCGAGCCAATGCCCGAGCAGGATGAAGACCAGCAGCACCGCCGCTGCTTCGTAGAACACCTCGCCCTCGTAGAAGAACGTGGCGCCCACGCTGAAGACGTAACCCGTGCCGACCGAGAGCACGATCAAGGTCGCCATGTTGGCCACCTTGTTGCGCGCGGCGCGCCAGGCGGCGACATAGAAGGGCCAGCCCGGATAGATGATGGCGCCGCTCGCGACGATGAACAAAAACAGCTTGTTGTCGAGGCCGAATGGCGTCGCGAAGTCGCCGAACATCTTGCCCATCGGCGAGTAGAGGAATACGGGAATCGCGAACAGCAGCGCCACCAAAAAGCGGTTGCGCATGTCGTTGGCCATGTCCTGCATCGACATGCCGGGTGCGTGCCCCATGTCGTGCATCATGTCGCTCGTTGGTTGGGCGGACGCGCCGTGTCCTGCGTGTCTCGCCTCCACGGGTTTCGACATGGGCGGCTGACCGCCACCAACCATGTGGCCGGCGTGCGCATCCCCGGTCATCTTATGGCCCTCGGGATCGCAGATATGAGCGGGAACGAGTTCTCCCCGGCAGTGGTAACCGCAATCGACGACGCGCTGCCGAATGGCTTGCAGCGTGGTCTTCGCTTCGTCGTAGTGCACGGTGGCGCTTCCGGCGACGTAGTTCACATCGACGTGATGGACGCCGGCTAGCGTCGAGAGCTGCCGTTCGACGCCGGCCGCGCTCAGGGTGGAGACCAACTCGCCGACTTCGACGGTGCTCGTTTTCACGATGATTCCTCGTCAGGCCCGGTTCAGCGCGCCATCGGCGCACCGCGCGGTTTCAGGCAGTCGCCGCCTCCTTGCGCAGCGACGGCAGGAAGCGTGGCGTGCGCGTCGCATAGGCTTCGAATTCCGCGCCGAACTGCTTGCGCATCTCAGCCTCTTCGGTGATCGCCAAGCGTCCGTACATCATCAGCAGAATCGGGAACATCACCAAGGTCAGCAGCGTAGGCCATTGCAGCAGGAAGCCGACGAGGATGAGCACGAAAGCCACGTACTGGGGATGGCGAATTCGCGCATAGGAGCCTGCCACCGCCAAGCTGTTGCGTTGCTGTGCGTGGTACAGCACGTTCCAGGAGCTGGACAGGAGGTAGAAGCCGAACCCCAGGAAGGCATAACTGGCGATATGCAGCGGTCCGAAGTGCGGGTTGCCTTTTTCACCCAGAAGGGTCGACCACAGGTGGCCGGTGTTGTGGGACAGCAAGTCGAGGTTCGGGTACTTCGTCTGCAGCCAGCCGGACATCAGGTAGATCGTCAGCGGGAAGCCGTACATCTCGACGAACAGCGCGACGATGAAGGCCGCGAACGCCCCGAACGTCCGCCAGTCGCGCGCCGTCCGCGGCTTGAAGAAGCTGAATGCAAACATCAGGAAGATGACCGAATTGAACACGACGAGTGTCCATAGTCCGTACGCGGGGGCGTCGTGGCTCATGAGAGTTCTTCGGTCTTGGATGCCTGCGCTGGCGCAGAGGGGTCTGGACGCGGTTGGCCCTTGTCGTGACCGCGTTGTCCGTGGTGCATGAAGACGTGCATCAGCGGGCAGGCCAGTAGCAGCAGGAACGGCAGAGCGCCGAAGAAGTGAGCGCGGTGCTCACTGAGCAGGAAGTACGCGGCAACGGCGCCCAAGACGATCAGTCCGATCGAATAGCGAGAACCCCAGAAGCTATTCGGTTCGGACGCGCGCTCAGAGTGGTCGTGATTCATTCGATTCTCCTGAGGTCGGACGATGATCAACGCGTCAGGCGGTTGAGCAACCAGGCGAAGAACCACCCGGCGAACAGCGCCCACGCACACATCACGAGCAGCGCAGTCAAGAACCCCTCCCAGCCGAACGGACGAGGCTGGACCATGCCGGTGAAGTCCATGCCGTGAAACAGGTTGTTCATGAAGCTCAGGAACGGGCCGGGCGCTACGGCCCAAACCAGAGTACACAGGATGTAGAAGACTCCCACTGTGATGGCTAGCGCGATGCCAGTGCGAAGCGGTGTCATGGCTGTAGCCTCCTCACCTGGCCAGCGAAGAGGAGCCTGTCAGAAATTTTGTGTGTGAGGCATAGCATGTTGAAAAGGAGCATGTATGCCAAGCAAACCGAAGAAGGCGGCTGCGGCCGCAAGGATGTTGCCATCGATCCCGAAGGAATGGATTGACCAGTTCGTGACGGGA